>NZ_BOMZ01000032.1 GCF_016862455.1 Actinoplanes utahensis | reverse complement strand
CCCCGCCGGACCATCCCGGCGGCCCAGGCCCCGGTTCCGGCCCCGTCGGCGAGGCTCTGTCCACGCACCCGGCCAAGTCCGGCGGCGCGGCCGTCCCGAGCGGTCCCATGGAGATCGGAGCCTCGCCGGCCGGGACGGGCGCGGCCTCTTCGGCTGATCACCCGGACCGGGCCGACATCGCCGCAACGCTCGCCGATCGTGCGGGCGCTGACTCGGCAGATCTGGTGAGGCCGGACCGGGCCGACATGGCCGCAACGTCCGCCGATCGTGCGGACGCTGACTCGGCAGATCCGGTGAAGGGGGCGCCATCCGCCACTGTCCCGGTTGTTCACCCGGAGTCACCGGGTGGCGCTGCTCCCATGGGGTTCGAGGATGCTTCGGCTCGCCCGGATGGAGCCGGTGCCCCGTCGGAGGTGGCCGACGAGGCCGGGGATCCGGAGGTGGAGATTCCGGTGGGGCGGCCGCCTCGGGCGTTGACCCTGGCGTCGTTGGTGGCCGAGTTGCGTACCGTCGTGGTGGGCAGTGCGGAGACGCCCAGCCGCAGGCGGGCCGCGGCGGCCGAGTTGGCGCGTCTCGCCGCGGCCGGTGTGCCGGGGGCGCATCCGGACGAGTGGTGGGGGCTGCTGCCGCTTTCCGACGACCGGCCGCTGATCGATGAGGGGGAGCCGGTCAAGGTGACCCCGTCGTCGATGGAGAGCGCGTTGCGATGCAGTCTGCGCTGGCTGCTGGAACGGCACGGCGGTGCGGCGCCGGCCGGTCCCGCGCAGGGGATCGGCAACCTGGTGCATGCCGCGGCGATGCTGGCCGAGGACGCGAACGCCGATCGGGAGAAACTGGTCGAGTACGTGGCTGCCCGGTTCGACTCGATCGAGCTGGCCGCGCAGTGGCTGGCCGGTCCGGAGCACGACCGCGCCCAGTCGATGGTCGACAAGCTGCTTCGCTGGCTGGCGGTGAATCCGCGGCGGCTGCTGGCGATCGAGCACGAGTTCACCGTCATGCTGGAGGACGAGCGGAACCCGATTCAGCTGACCGGCCGGGTGGACCGCTTGGAGGTCGACGAGGACGGCCGTCTGGTCGTGATCGATCTGAAGACCGGGAAGACCACTGCCGTCTCGTCCGCTGATGTGGCGGAGAACGCGCAGCTCGGCGGCTATCAGGCGGCGATCGACGCGGGCGCGTTCGACGATTACGGCCGGGAGAGCGGCGGGGCGGCCCTGGTGCAGTTGGGTCCCGGCAAGGATGCCCGGGAGCAGATGCAGGTGCCGTTGACCGAGGCCACCGACCCGCAGTGGGCGGATTCTATGGTGCGCCGGACCGCCGCCGCGATGGCCGCCTCCACTTTCTCCGCGGTGGCGAACAGCCGCTGCCGGATCTGCCCGGTCCGGACCAGCTGCCCGATCTCCGGCAAGGGCCGCCAGGTCGTCGAGCCGACCCCGTTACCGGACGGCCCGGCATGAGCTGCCCGGTGACGCCCGTGGCGAAGCCCGGCCCAGGCATCCTGACGCCCTTCCCGCACCGACCGGATCGAAGCCGATGACTCAGCCGACCCTGTTCGCCGAGGGCCCGCGGCCACGTCGCCGCCCTCAGTCCGGCCCCCGTTTCACCCCGCGTGAGCTGGCCCGCCTTCTGCGCCTGCCGGAACCGACTCCGGAGCAGGAGGCGATCATCGCGGCCCCGGTGCAGCCGTTGCTGGTGGTGGCGGGCGCCGGTTCGGGGAAGACCGAGACGATGGCGTCCCGGGTGGTGTGGCTGGTCGCCAACGGGTACGCCCACCCCGGCGAGATCCTCGGCCTGACGTTCACCCGGAAGGCGGCCGGGGAGTTGTCCCACCGGGTCCGGACCCGTCTGGGCCAGCTCAGCCGCCGTCTGGGCCGGGACGACGCGCTCGCCGGTGAGCCGACGGTCTCGACGTATCACGCGTACGCCGCCCGGGTCGTCACCGAGCACGGGCTGCGCGCCGGGTTCGAGCCGTCGGCCCGCCTGCTGACGGAGGCCGCCCGCTGGCAGATCGTCGATTCGCTGGTCCGTGTCTACACCGGCGAGATGACCGGCCTGAACCGTGCTCCCGGCACGGTGACCGACGACGTTCTGGCGCTGTCGGCCGAGATGTCGGAGCATCTGGTCGGCCCGGACGACCTGGCGGCCTGGACCGGCCGGTTCTTCGCCGACATCCAGGAGTTTCCGGGCCGGGTCTACAAGGACGTCTCGGAGATGCTGCGCCGCCAGCAGAACCGGCTCACCCTGCTGCCGCTGGTCCGCCTCTACGAGCAGCGCAAACTGGATCTGGAGGCGATGGACTTCGGTGATCAGATGGCCCGTGCGGCGCTGGTGGCCCGGGATCATCCGAAGGTCGGTGAGATCGAGCGGGGCCGGTTCCGGATCGTGCTGCTCGACGAGTACCAGGACACCAGCCACGCCCAGGTGATCATGTTGAACAACCTGTTCGGCGGCGGCCATCCGGTGACCGCGGTGGGTGACCCGTCCCAGTCGATCTACGGCTGGCGGGGCGCCTCGGCGGGCACCCTGGAGCGGTTCCCCGAGGAGTTCCGCGACCGGGAGGGCCACCCCGCCTGGGTACGCACGCTGAGCCGGAGCTGGCGCAACCGGCCGGAGATCCTCCGGGTGGCGAACACGATCTCCGCGCCGTTGCGGGCCCGGGCTCAGGTGACGAAGCTGGAGGCGTCGTCGCGGACCGCCGACGCGGTCGGCGGCCGGACGGTGGCGTGTGCGCTGCTGCCGACCTATGCCGACGAGGCCGCCTGGATCGCCGATTCGATGTTGACGGCGTGGCGTCTGGTCGCCGGCATGCCGTCCGCCGACCCGGGCGAGATCCCGCTCGAGGGCCGTCCGACCAGTGCCGTCCTGGTCCGGGTGCGCAGCCAGATCCCGGTGATCGAGGAGGCGCTGCGGTCCCGGGGCCTGCCGGTCGAGGTGGTGGGCCTGGGTGGGCTGCTGGACACCCCGGAGGTACGGGACGTGGTCTGCACACTGCGGGTGCTTGCCGACCCGACCGACGGCGCCTCGCTGTTGCGGCTGCTCACCGGTGCCCGCTGGCGGATCGGCCCGCGGGATCTGGTGGCGCTGCACCGGCGGGCGCGGGCGATCGCGGCGGCCCGTGCGGCGGCGGCGGGCCGGGGCGGCGACGACCCGGGGCAGGTGAACGTGGACCGGCTCGACGACGCGACCCTGGTCGAGGCGATGGCCGACCTGGGTTCTCCGCGGCAGTACTCGCCGGACGGCCATCGTCGCCTCCTGACGTACGGGCGGGAGCTCGCGGCCCTGCGCCGCCGCCTGGACCAGCCGTTGCCCGATCTGCTCGCCGACATCGAGCGCACCATCGGCCTGGACGTCGAGGTGGCGGTGCGCGGCTGGGCGGCGGGTGACGCCGGGCTGGCCCGGGGCCATCTGGACGCGCTCGGTGAGGCCGCGACCCGTTACGTCACCGAGAACGAGACCGGCACCGTCGCCGGGTTCCTGGCTTTCCTGGCCGCCGCCGAGGAGGAGGAGCGCGGGCTCGAACCGGGTCAGGTCGACGTCGTCGAGGGCGCCGTCCAGATCCTGACGGCGCACGCCGCGAAGGGCCTGGAGTGGGACGTCGTCTCGGTCGCCGGCCTGTGCCGGGGTGTCTGGCCGGGGATGGCCCGTTCCTCGGATCACTATCTCGGCGGGATCGGGGTGCTGCCGTTCCCGTTGCGCGGCGACTCGTCCGGCCTGCCCGATCTGGATCTCTCCGACGCCGTCGAGCAGAAGGACGTCGCCGGCGCGCTGTCCGTTTTCACCAAGTCCTGGCGGGAGCACGACGAACGGGAGGAGCGCCGGCTGGCCTACGTGGCGATGACCCGTCCGCGCCGGCTGCTGCTCTGCTCCGGTTACTGGTGGGGCGACGGGGTGAAGCGCCCGCGTGGCCCGTCGGTCTTCCTCGAGGAGGTCCGCGCGGCGTGCGCCGACGGCGCCGGGGTGATCACCGCCTGGACCCCGGAGCCGGCTCCTGGCGACGCCAATCCGAGTGATCAGGTGGTGGCGACCGCCGAGTGGCCCGCCGACCCGCTCGGCCTGCGCCGTCCCGCGATGGCCGCCGCCGCCGACCTGATCCGCCGCATGATCGAGAACCCGGACGCCTCCGCGGCCGAGGCCTTCGCCGACCTCGCGGCCGCCGATCCCGAGGTCGCCGCCCGCGCCGGCCTCGCGGCCGATCTGGTCGGCCTCGCCCCACCCGGCGCCGATCCCGTCCCTCCCGGTTGGTCCGTTTCCCCAACC
>NZ_BOMZ01000031.1 GCF_016862455.1 Actinoplanes utahensis | reverse complement strand
ACGTCCCGCCCGGTCCCGCCCCTCTCGGGGGCAGAGAGCGGACCCACTTCCTACCCCGAGGGTGCCGACGAGGCTTCCGCGGGCGAGCGGGACGCCGCCGGTGCCGCAGTGACCGGGCGGGTGGAGGTGACCGGGCGGGTGGAGGCGGTGCGGACCGAGTTGGTGGCCGCGGCTGAGGCGGCGGATCGGCTGGCGGAGGCCGGCGACCCGGACATCGCCCGCTGGCGGCGGGAGGCGACGCTGCTGCTCGCGGAGCGGGCGGAGCGGAGTCGGCGGGACGGGCCGATCGAGGTGGTGGTGCCGCCGCATCTGTCCGTGTCGCAGCTGGTGGTGCTGCGGAAGGATCCGCAGGCGCTGGCCCGTTCGCTGCGCCGTCCGTTGCCGCAGCGCCCGGCGCCGCAGGCCCGTCGGGGGACCGCGTTCCACGCCTGGCTGGAGCAGCGGTTCGGTGCCGTCCGGCTGATCGACATCGACGAGCTGCCCGGTGCGGCCGACGACGGCGCAGCGGAGGACGACGAGCTGGCGGCCCTGCAGGAGGCGTTCCTGACCGGTGAGTGGGCGGACCGGACCCCGATCGAGGTCGAGGTTCCGTTCGCGACGACGGTGGCCGGGGTGGTGATCCGCGGGCGGATGGACGCGGTCTACGCCGAATCGGACGGCCGCTTCGACGTGATCGACTGGAAGACCGGCAGGCGACCGGCCGGTGCGGAGGCGGAGGCGGCCGCGGTGCAGCTGTCCGCGTACCGGATCGCCTGGGCCTCGCTGGCGGGTGTGCCGGTCCGCAAGGTGCGGGCCGGTTTCCACTACGTCCGCGAGCAGGTCACGGTCCGGCCCGCCGACCTGATGGACGTCGCCGGGCTGGCCGCCCTGATCGAGGAGATCCCCGCCGAGGCCGGGTGACCGGGAATCCCGGTCGTCGGTGCCGTCCCGAGGGTCGAGACGGTGCCGACGGCCGGCCGGGTGGGTCAGCGGGCCGCGGCGAGCAGGTGGAGGAGGGCGGCGGCGTAGGCGTCCTCGGCGGTGGCGCCGGTGGAGGTGTGGTCGAGGCCGAGCAGTTCCGTGCGTACCGAGAAGGTCCCGTCGTGGTGGTGAAGTGACCGGAACGTGCCGCCCAGCAGTTCCCGGAGCTGGTCTTCGCGGGGCAGCCACAGGGCCTCGTCGAGATCGACGTCGTCGAGGGCCCACTCCGTGGTGCCGTTGAAGCCGATGATCTGCCCTTCCGGCCGGTCGTGCACCTGGATAGTCATGTTGCTGAGGACGAAAAGCTCGTCGTCAAGGTCGCGGTCGGGCACGGCGAAACGGTCGCCGAGCTGTGGTTTCCAGGTCAATCCGGCGGCTTTGAGCTGCCGCGCCACTTGTACGCCGAGCACTTCCCGGCCTCCTTCATCGTGCTAGGCTTCGCCACGTTGTCAGTTTGGTTCCCAAGTACTCAGGAGCGCCTGTGGGGAAGTCTGCCCCAGGCGCTCTTTGTCGTAACCCGGGTTTCTCCGGTGCGGGCGATCAGTACGACAGCACGAGACTCGCAGAATGCGGGTCTTATTACCTCGCCCCCGTCCATAATGGTCGGAAGCGAACGATCGTCGAGGAGACGAGCATGGTTACCGGTGTTGTGAAGTGGTTCAACGCTGACAAGGGCTTCGGGTTCATCACCCCGGACGACGGCGGCGCCGACGTCTTCGCCCACTTTTCTGCGATCCAGATGTCCGGTTACCGGGCTCTGGAGGAGAACCAGCGGGTCGAGTTCGAGGTGACGCAGGGCCAGAAGGGCCCGCAGGCCGCGAACATCCAGGTCATCTGATTCGCGGCTGACGTTGGGCCACACTGACCGCTCGCGGTCGGTTGCGGCCAGCGCCGCGTGACGATATCGGCGCCGTACCCCTCAGGGGTGCGGCGCCGATGCTGTTCCCGGGCCTGTCGTCCCGGCCCGGAAGGCCACTGTGAGGTCGGTTTCGCGTGCGAGGTTCGACCGCTATGCGCGCCCGACTCCACACGCGGAACCGACCTCACTGCCGGGTGTGCGCGGAGGGGCGATCACCGCGGGTCGTTGCGGGACGGTGGTGGCGGAAACACGAGAGGCTCCCGGCGCGCCGGGAGCCTCTCGCTGATCTGTTTCGGTCAAGCCACCATGGTGAGCCCCACCGCTGTGATGCGTGAGGCCCTCTGGAGAGCCGGACCGCCGTGGGAGCCAGGTTGTCTGAAGAGTCAGATCGCCGTGGGAGCCAGGCTCTTTGAAGAGTCGGACCGCCGTGGGAGCCAGGCTGTCTGAAGAGTCGGACCGCCGTGGGAGCCAGGCTCTTTGAAGAGTCGGACCGCCGTGGGAGCCAGGCTGTCTGAAGAGTCAGATCGCCGTGGCCGTGCTCGGCGGCAGCGGCGCGGTGCCGCCCAGGTGGGCCGGCAGCCACCAGGCGTCGTCCGGCCCGGCCGGCTTGTCGGGGTACGCCCGCTGGGCGGCGTCCAGCAGCGCGCTCAGCCGCACCTTCAGCGTCGCGGTGATCGACTCCGGGGTGGCGTCCGCGGCCATCTCGATCGGCTCCCCGATCTTGATGATGACCGGCACGTGCCGCTTGGTGAGCTCCTTCTTGCGGCCCTTGGTCCAGAGCCGGTGCGGACCCCAGACGGCCATCGGGATCAGCGGGACGCGGGCCTCCTGCGCCATCCGCGCCGCGCCCGATTTCAGCGCCTTGACGGTGAAGGACTCGCTGATCGTGGCCTCCGGGAACACGCCGACGATCTCACCGCTCTTCAGCGCGTCGATGGCGTGCTTGAAGGCGGCGGTGCCGGCTTTCCGGTCGACTGGGATGTGCCGCATGCCGCGCATCAGCGGACCACTGATCCGGTGGTCGAAGACCTGCTTCTTGGCCATGAACCGGACCAGCCGCTTGGCGGGCTGGGCGCCCAGGCCGCAGTAGATGAAGTCCAGGTAACTCGAGTGGTTGCTGGCCAGGACCGCCCCGCCGCTCGTGGGAATGTGCTCGGCACCTTCGATCGTGATCTTGTTGTCGAGCACGCGGAACATCGTCTTGGCCAAGGCGACGACCGGGGGATACACCAGTTCCATGGCAGCACGGTAACCGAAGTTCCGGGGAACGGCTCGAGCCGGAAGGACATTTCAGGCAGGATTATCGGGTCCTGAGACGAGGCGGCCGTGACAGCGGTGACCGGGGGCGTGGTGTTCACTGGTGGCATGTCCGAACCGAACCCGCACACCTCCGCTTGGGACCGGCCGGGCGGGCCGTGGTCCTCGGGCACGGTGACGGCGTACGGCGTACCTCAGCAGGCTCCGCAACCGCTCGGGCCGCCCGAGCCGCCCGCGCCGGACGGACCACAGCGTCGCCGGCGGCAGTTGATGATCTTCGGTGGGGTGGCCGGCACGATCGTCGCGGCCGGGCTCGCCGTCCTGCTGTTCCTGATCGTCGGCGGGGACGGCGACCCGTTCGGATCGAAAGCCGCTCCCGCCGCCGACCTGCGCCCGCCGCTGGCCCGGGCCTGCCCGCCGCCCAGCGTGCTGCCGAGTCCCGCGGCGACCGCGCCGCCGGCCACCGGCGAGCGCACGGTGGACGAGGCCGCCGGCATCTCCTACCGGAAGTACGGCGCACCCTGGGTGACCTGGGACACGGTGTGGAACGCGGGGACCCTCGAGGTGCCGTACCGGGTGGGTCAGCACTTCGTGAGCGAGGTCTACAGCGGCGGGGAGTACCACGCCTCGATCCTGTCCGCGGCCGTCCCGGCGACCGACAACGACGCCCTCACCCTCGACCTGGAGTGTGTCGGCCGGCAGGTGGCGTCGGACGTGCGCGCCGAGTATTACCCGCAGCCCAACCGGCTGGAGCCGATCCGCGACGAGCTGACCACGCTGGGCGGGCGGCCGGCCTGGGTGAGCGAGTTCCGGCTGTTCTTCCGCCAGACGGGACTGACCGCCACCGAGGAGTATTCCGCGGTCGCGGTCATCGACGTCGGCAAACCGACGGCAGCCGTTCTGTACGTGTCCGTCCCCGGCACCCACAAGCAGTACGACTACGTCGTCAAGCAGGTCCTGGAGTCGGTCCGGCCACTCTGACCCCGAGAGTGGGCGAGGTTCGGGCGCGCACGACGGCCGAACCTCACCCACACGAGGTCAGCTGCCGGTCAGGCCCCAGCGCTTGCGCAGGCGGCCGTCGGCGGCGTTGAAGAACTGGTCGACCAGGATGCCGATGACCAGCACGACGATGATGTAGGCGAGCACCGCCACCGCGTCGTTCAGGTCGCGGGCGGTCTGCATCCGTACCCCGATGGAGATCGTGCCCGGCACGATGACCAGCAGCTCGCCGGCCATCAGGCTGCGCCAGGAGAACGCCCAGCCCTGCTTGAGGCCGGAGACGAAGGACGGCAGCGACGCGGGCAGGATCAGATGCCGGTACTTCGCGAGGCCCTTCATGCCCATCACCTGGCCCACCCGCAGCCAGGTCCGCGGCACGTAGTCGATGCCACTGATCAGGCCGTTCGCCACCGACGGCGCGGCGCCGATGACGACCACGAACAGGATCGCCTCCTCACCGAGCTGGAAGAGCAGGATGGCGAGCGGGAACCACATGATCGACGGCATGGTCTGCAGGCCGGTGATCAGTGAGCCGATCGCGGCCCGCAGCGGGGTGAAGCGGGAGACCGCCGCGCCGATCACGGTGCCGATCGCCACGGCCAGCGCGAAGCCGGTGACGGCCCGGGTCATGGTCAGGCGTACACCGTCCCAGAACTTGGCCTCGGTGAGCAGGCTGCCGAGTTCGGCGAAGACGTCGACCGGCGCCGGAAGGACGTAGGCCGGCCGCCATTCGGACAGGTAGACCAGCTGCCAGACACCGATGACGATCGCGATGGCCAGCAGTTTCGGCCAGGTGCTCGCCCAGATCCGCTTGCCGAGCCTGCCCTTCTCCTTCTCGGGGCCGAGCTCGAGCGAGTCCAGGCCGCTTACCCGGTCGGCGGCCGCCAGATCCGGATCCTTCGGCTTCTCCACGATCGGGAACGCATCCGGCTGGAAGGCGCCCTCCAGCCCGGCCCGCGCGCTGGGGAATTCAGTTGGCATGACGGGCCACCTCCGCACGGAGCCGGTCGGTGATCTCGGCGGCTTGGCCGGAGACCTCGGGGGAGTCGATGCGCCGGGGCCGGGGATGATCGATCTTGAAGTCCTCGATCACCCGTCCTGGCCGGCTGCTCAGCAGGATCACCCGGTCGCCGAGGCGGACCGCCTCGCGCACGTTGTGGGTGACGAAGAGGACGGTGAGCTCCTGCTCGCGCCAGATCCGCTCCAGCTCGTCGTGCAGGATGTCCCGGGTCATCGCGTCGAGCGCGCCGAACGGCTCGTCCATCAGCAGGACGTCGGCGTTCTGGGCGAGTGCCCGGGCCAGCGCCACCCGCTGCCGCATGCCGCCGGACAGCTCGTGCGGGCGCTTGTCGCCGAAGCCGCCCAGCCGGACGATCTCCAGCAGCTCCAGGGCGCGCTGCTTGCGCTCGGCGCGGCCGACACCCTGGAGCTTCAGCGGGAGCTCGACGTTTCCCGCCACCGAGAGCCACGGGAAGAGGGCCGCCTCCTGGAACATCAGCGCGACGTGCCGCCCGCCGATGTCCAGGGTGCCGCCGGTGATCTCGTCGAGGCCGGCGACCAGCGAGAGCAGCGTGCTCTTGCCGCAGCCGGAGGCGCCCAGGAGGCAGACGAACTCCCCCTTGTCGACCGCGAGCGAGACGTGGTCGAGGGCGAGCAGCGCATTGCTCCCTGAACCGTACTGCTTACTGACATCGTCGATCCGGACAACCGTGCTCATACTCGCCCTCCCATCGAACCGGTCGGATCAGGCCGCGGCGTCGCTGACCGCGGGCAGACCCTTGGCCTTCAGCAGCTCGTTCAGCAGGGTCAGGTCGTAGATGCCCTTGAGGTCCACCGGGTCGAGCAGGCCGACGTCCTCGGCGTGCTTCGCGCTGGTGTAGAGCGAGGACGCGATCGGGTCGTAGGTGAACTTGAGGTTCGCGAACGCGGCCTTGAGGATCTCGTCCTTCAGCGGCTTGCTGGTGAGGTCCTCCAGCTGGGCGTTCGCGGCCTTCTGCGCCTCGGCGTCGTTGGCCTTGATGTACTCGACCGAGGCGATGTGGCCCTCGACCAGCTTCTTGACCGTTCCGGGGTACTCCTTGAGGAACTTCTGGCTGACGATCAGGTGGGTGGTGACGAACTCCTGGTTCGGCCACAGCGTCTTCTCGTCGACCAGGACCTTGGCCTTCTGCTCGATGATCAGCTTGCTGTAGTTCGGCTCCGGCACCCACGCGCCGTCGATGGTGCCCTGCGTGAACGCCTGGATCGCGGTCGCGTTGTCCTGCGGCAGGACCGAGACGTCGCCGCCACCGCTGGTGTCGGCGTTGAGGCCGTTCTGCTTCAGCCAGGCGCGCAGCGCGACGTCCTGGGTGTTGCCCAGCTGCGGGGTGGCGATCTTCTTGCCCTTGAGGTCGGCCGGGCTGTTGATGCCCTCCTTGACCACCAGGCCGGCGCCGCCCGAGGTGCTACCGGCGATGATCTTCAGCGCCTCGCCCTTGGACTTGGACCATCCGTTGATCGCCGGGTTCGGGCCGATGTAGGTGGCGTCGATCGCGCCCGAGAGCAGCGCCTCGATCGCGTTCGGGCCGGCGTTGAAGGTCTTGGTCTCCAGCTTGGTGCCGCTGCCCAGCTTCTCTTCGTAGAGCTTCTTGTTCACGCCGACCAGGGCCGGGGCGTGCGTGATGTTCGGGAAGTAGCCCAGCTTGAGGGTGCTTGCCTCGGGAGCGTTGCCGGCGGCGGCCTCGGCAGCGGTCTTGGTGTCCTCCTCCTGGGAACCGCAGGCGGCCATTGCGGTGGAGGCGACCAGGGCGGCCGTGGCGAGGGCGAGCGCGCGTATGGTTCGGGAGCTCATGCTCACTCCTAGTTTCTTTTCATGACGGAGCTGGATATCCGCTCACTTGAGGTGTTGGAGAGTTCGGCCAGGGTCTTGTGGTCGACCACACCCTCGATGGCCGCCTCGACGGCGATCCACACGTCGTGCAGCGCCGTCGCCGCACCGTGGTAGGTCGCCGTGGACGTGGGCAGCCCGCGCACGGTGGTGAGGGCGCCCCCGACGGCACGTACGACGTCGCCGACGGTGATCTCCTCGGCCGGGCGAGCCAAGGCGTACCCGCCGTCCACGCCGCGATGGCTGTGCAGCAGCCCGGCGCGGCGCAGATCGAGCAGGATCCCCTGCAGGAAGCTGAGCGGGATGTCCTGGGCAGCCGCCAGACCAGCGGCTTTGACCAGGCGAGGGTGCTCGG
This sequence comes from Actinoplanes utahensis, assembly GCF_016862455.1. GTDB lineage: Bacteria > Actinomycetota > Actinomycetes > Mycobacteriales > Micromonosporaceae > Actinoplanes > Actinoplanes utahensis. The sequence goes on along the minus strand of NZ_BOMZ01000031.1, from coordinate 12,607 downwards.
CGGTGACCGCGAGCATCGCGCGTACGGCGTAGTCCGTGCGAGCCGAGACGTACATGACGCGCCCCCCTCCCGTGAATACTTCGGTTTCCCTATCTGTTGGATGGGAATACTGGACCATATGGGTTTGGTGCGTCAACCCGTGTCCCGGATCGGGGGAATCGGCTTCCGGGCGGTTTCGGCTGCTTCGTCCGTCGGTGGAGTGACCGGGACGACACCCGTCCGATTCGCGGCGGAAGATCGGGTGCGGATATTGATGCATTTACTCGGCGTCGTCGCTCGACTACCGAGATGAGTCCGCTAGATTCGTAGCGTGGCGCCCAAAATCAAGATCCCCGCGACGAAATACCCGGTCGAGCGGTTCACTCTCGGCAACGGTCTGCGCGTGGTCCTGTCCCCGGATCGCAGCGCCCCCGTGGTCGGTGTGGCAGTCGTCTACGACGTCGGCATCCGCAGCGAACCGGAAGGCCGGACCGGCTTCGCCCACCTCTTCGAGCACCTGATGTTCCAGGGCTCGGCGAACCTGGAGAAACTGGCGCACTTCCGCCATGTGCAGGGCGCCGGCGGCAGCTTCAACGGCTCCACCCACCTGGACTACACCGATTACTACGAGGTGCTGCCGTCCGGCGGTCTGGAGCGTGCGCTCTTCCTCGAGGCGGACCGGATGCGCGGCCCCCGGCTCACCGAGGAGAACCTGCGCAACCAGGTCGACGTGGTCAAGGAGGAGATCCGGGTCAACGTGCTGAACCGGCCGTACGGCGGGTTCCCCTGGCTGAAACTGCCCCCGGTGATGTTCGGGACGTTCGCCAACGCGCACGACGGCTACGGATCCTTCGAGGACCTGGAGAGCGCCACGGTCGAGGACGCCCAGGGCTTCTTCGACAGGTACTACGCCTGCGGCAACGCGGTGCTGTCGGTCGCCGGCGACTTCGACGTGGCCGAGGCGACGGCGATGATCGAGCGGCACTTCGGCGACGTCCCGGCGCGGCCGGCCCCGGTGCTGCCGGACTTCGACGAGCCCGGCCTGACCACGGAGCGGCGGGAGTCGTACACCGATCGCATCGCCCCTCTCCCGGCCGTGGCCGGCGCCTGGCGGGTGCCCGACCCGATCGGCGCGTTCGACGCCTATCTGCCGTTCGTGGTGCTGGCCGAGGTGCTCACCGACGGCGACGCCTCTCGGCTGGTCGAGCGGCTGGTCCAGCGGGACCGGATCGCCACCACGATGGGCGGCTACCTCGGTTTCATGGGCGACGAATATCTCGTACGGAATCCGACCGCTCTTCTGCTCCAGGCCCACCTGCCGCCGGGCGGCGACGCCGACAAGGTGCTGCGCACCATCGACGAGGAGCTCGACCGGCTGGCCTCCGACGGCCTCAAGCCCGGTGAGCTGGACCGGACCCAGGCCCGGATGGCCACCCGCCTGCTGAACGGCACCGACGACGTCCTCGGCCGGGCCCAGCCGATGGCCGTCCTCGAGTTGCAACGCGGCCGCCCCGATCTGCTCAACGACCTGCCCAAGCTGATCAGCGAGGTGCGGGCGGAGCAGATCGTCGCCGCCGCGGCCACCCTGCGGCCGGAGAGCCGTGCCAGTGTCGAAGTGATTCCAGGAGCCGCGGCATGAGCATGACCGACAAGACCCTGCCCGACCTGGTGCCGGACGCCGAGCTGCACCTGCCCCGGGAGAGCGAGCGGACGCTGTCCAACGGCCTCACCGTGATCGCGATCCGCCGGTCCGCGGTGCCGCTGGTCGAGGTGCGGCTGCGCATCCCGTTCGGGCGGGCCCCGCTCGCCCCGGCGACCCTGCTCTCGCAGGCGCTGTTCACCGGCACCAGCGACCTGTCGAGCATCGGGATCGCCGCCGAGCTGCAGGCCGTCGGCGGCAGCCTCTCCGCCGGTCTCGACCCGGACCGGCTGCTGATCTCCGGCAACGCGCTCGCCGACGGCCTGGACCGGACCCTGGAGCTGCTCGCCGCGGTGCTCACCGACGCGACCTATCCCGTCGAGGAGGTGTCCACCGAGCGGGAGCGGCTGACCGACCACATCCAGGTCGCCCTGAGCCAGCCGTCCCACCTGGCCCGGGTGGCACTGCTGAAACGGATGTACGGCGCCCACCCGTACGCGGTGCAGACCCCCGACCCCGGCCAGGTCCGTGCCGTCGACCCGGAGCCGCTGCGCGAGCTGCACGCCGCCCGGGTCCGCCCGGCCGGCGCGACCCTGGTGCTGGTCGGCGACATCGACCCGGACCAGGCCATCGACACCGCGGAGAAGATCCTCGGCGGCTGGACCGGCAGCGCCCCGGACGGCAGCATCCCGGCCACTCCGGCGCTCACCCCCGGCCCGCTGCTGCTCGTCGACCGTCCCGGCTCGGTGCAGTCCTCGCTGCGGATCGCGCTGCCCGCGCTGACCCGCACCGACCCCGACTACGCCGCACTCAGCCTGGCCAACCTGGTCTTCGGCGGCTACTTCTCGTCCCGCTGGACGGAGAACATCCGGGAGGACAAGGGCTACACCTACGGGTCGTACTCGTCGATCGAGCACTTCGTCGCCGGTTCCGCGCTGCTCGCCGCCGCCGAGGTGGCCACCGAGGTGACCGGTCCGTCGCTGCTGGAGACGCAGTACGAACTGGGCCGGATCGCCAGCCTCCCGCCCGGCGAGGAGGAGCTCGAGCAGGCCCGCCGGTACGCCCTCGGCACGCTGCGGCTCGGCATGTCGACCCAGGCCGGCCTCGCCGCTGTGGCCAGCATGTACGCCGGCTTCGGCCTGCGCCTGAGCCACCTCCGCGAGCACTCGGCCGCCCTCTCCGCGGCCACCCGTGAGCAGGTCGCCGCCGCGGCCGCGAAGTACCTCGCACCGTCCCGCGCGGTGACCGTGGTGCTCGGCGACGCCGAGAAGATCGAGTCGCAGCTCTCGGCCCTCACCACCGTGGAGCGCGACGCAGCGTGACCAGTCTCGTTCCCCCACTCGCCCGGACGACTCTCGACCGGGCCGCCGAGCACCGCAAGGACGCCGACTGGCTGGCCGCCGCCTGGGACCGGGGCCTGGTCCTGGTCGTGGACGTGGCGAAGGGCGGCCGTGCCCTGGTCCAGGACTCTCCCGACGGCAGCACCGCCCTGATCCTGGTGCCGTCGTCGGACGTTCCGGAGGATGCCGAGCGCTGGTTCCTCGGCATCGACCCGGGAACCGGCCCGATCTGGAGCGTCGACGCCCCGCTCGCTGAGACCGAGGGTGTCCGGCCGGCGGCTCTGCGGGAGGTCGGGCACCTGCTCGACGCCCGCGACACCGGTCTGCTGACCACCGCGGTGGCGCTCGCCAACTGGCACCGGACCCATCGGTTCTCGCCGCGGACCGGGAAGCCGACCGTCACGGCCGAGGCCGGCTGGGCCCGTGTCGACTCCGAGGGCGCGATGATGTGGCCGCGCACCGATCCGGCGATGATCATCCTGGTTCACGACGGGGTGCCCGGGCCGTCCGGGCGGTGCCTGCTCGGGCACAACGCGGCCTGGCCGGCCAGCCCCGACGGGACGCGCCGGTACTCCTGCCTGGCGGGGTTCGTCGAGGCCGGCGAGTCGGCCGAGGCGGCGGTCGCCCGGGAGGTCCACGAGGAGGTGGGGATCGGCCTCTCCGAGATCCGGTACGAAGGCAGCCAGGCGTGGCCGTACCCCGGCTCCCTGATGTTGGGTTTCCATGGCATCGCGGACGCCGCGCAACCGCTGCGCCTCGATCCGGAGGAGATCGACGAGGCGCACTGGTTCACGCGTGAGGAGATCGCCAAGATGGCCGCGGGCGGGCGGCCGAGGACCCTGCCGATGCGGTCCTCGATCGCGTTCTACCTGATCGAGAAGTGGCTGCTCGAAGATCAAGAAAATTTTTCTGGTTAGGAGCAACCAATCCGAGGGGTCATCGCGTCTTCCTTGCAAAGACGAGAGGGGACCCTGATGACTCAGGTGGAGGCGCCGTCCTGGACGCCGATGTCCGCGGAGGAGCGGGAGGCGTTCGAGCGCGACGGTTACATCGTCGTGCCGTCGGTGCTGAATGAAAGCGAGATCGAGGCCGGCCGGTCCGCGATCCTGGGGTACTACGAGAAGGCCAAGGCCGAAGGCAAGCTGAGCGCGACAGGTGCCCTGCACCAGCTGTCGCCGATCGCCCACGTGCCGGAGCTGGCGTTCCTGATCGACCACCCCAAGGCTTTCAAGTACATCTGGTCGCTGCTCGGGTGGAACCTGCACATCTACCACTCGCACATCGACGTGCACCCCAAGCTGCACGAGCAGCAGAAGGAGTTCTGGCACTGGCACCAGGACGGTGGCCGGCAGAACCGGGAGATCGAGACCGACCCGCGGCCGATGCTGTCGGTCAAGCTGGCGTACTGGTTCTCCGACGTGAGCGAGACCGGCCGGGGCAACTTCACCGTCCTGCCCGGCAGCCACAAGACCAACTGGCTGCCCGGCCCGCCGAACCGCAGCACCCCGTGGCCGCAGCCGGAGGGCGCCGTCCAGATCACCGCCAACGCGGGTGACCTGGTCGTCTTCGACCGCCGCATCTGGCACGCCCGGTCCGACAACTACTCCGACATCACCCGTGTCGGCGCGTTCTTCGGTTACACCCCGCGCTGGATCGCCATGCGCGACGAGAACGCGGACCTGCCGAACCGGCCCGAGTGGGCGAACCTCACCGAGGTGCAGAAGCAGCTCCTCGGCGGCTTCGGCAACGGCGACGGTGACCACCAGTGGGGTCACTACCCGGAGACCACGCCGCTCTACGGCGCGCTCAAGGAGCGGGGCCTGCTCGACTCGAGCATCCCGGCGCTGATTCCGTGAATTGAGAAAAGGGGGCCGGTGTGAACCGGCCCCCTTTTCTCACGCTCAGGCCGCGATGGCGGCCAGATGCTGCTTCACCTGAACGATGGACGGGTTGGTCAGCGCCGAGCCGTCCGAGAACTTCAGGGTCGGTACCGTCTGGTTTCCGCCGTTCACGCTGCGCACGAAGGCGGCCGACGTCTCGTCCTGCTCGATGTCCACCACCTCGTAGGCGATGCCCTCACGGTCGAGCTGCGACTTGAGGCGGTGGCAGTACCCACACCAGGACGTCGAGTACATGGTCAGCATCGGTCAGGGCTCCTTCGATCCAGGTCACACGGCGGTGCGGCTGACAAGCACAACACCCTGCCGGGGTGTCATGATTCCCTACCGTGCGGACTGAAGCGGTGCTGGACGGGCTGGACCCTGACCAGCGTACGGCGGTGACAGCACCGGCCGGGCCGGTCTGCATCCTCGCCGGCGCCGGAACCGGCAAGACCCGGGCCATCACCCACCGGATCGCGTACCGGACGCTCTCCGGCGAGATCAGCCCGCGGCACGTGCTCGCCGTCACCTTCACCGCCCGGGCCGCCGCCGAGATGCGCAGCCGGCTCACCGAACTCGGCGCCGGCGGGGTGCAGGCCCGCACGTTCCACGCCGCCGCGTTGCGACAGGTGCGCTACTTCGCGCCGCGGCTGCTCGAGGGCCGGCAGATGCCCGAACTGATGGAGAGCAAGGTGCGGGTCGTCGGCCTGGCGGCCGCCAAAGTGGGGGTACGCGCCGACCGTACCGCCGCCCGCGACCTGGCCGGTGAGATCGAGTGGGCCAAGTCGTCCCTGGTCGAGCCGGGGGAGTACGTGGTGGCGGCGGCCAAGGCGCTGCGCGAGCCGCCGTACGAGCCGGCCCGGGTGGCCGAGGTCTTCGCCGCCTACGAGCAGCTCAAACGCCGGCAGGGCGTGATCGACTTCGAGGACATGCTGCGCGCCGCGGTCTGGGGCATCGAGGAGCACCCGGACGTCGCCGATCAGATCCGCGCCCAGTACCGGCATTTCGTCGTCGACGAGTACCAGGACGTCAACCCGCTCCAGCAGCGGCTGCTCGACGCCTGGCTCGGCGAGCGGGACGATGTCACCGTGGTCGGCGACGCCAGCCAGACGATCTACTCGTTCACCGGGGCCACCTCGGCGTACCTCATCGACTTCCCCCGCCAGCGCCGCGGCGCGGTGGTGGTCCGCCTGGTCCGCGACTACCGCTCGACGCCGCAGGTCGTCGGGCTGGCCAACGCGGTGATCCAGCAGGCCCGCGGCACCGAGGCGAAACTGCGGTTGGAGCTGGTCGGGCAGCGGCCGCCCGGCCCCGAACCGGAACTCAAGATCTTCCCGGACGAGCCGGGGGAGGCGGCCGCGGTGGCGCGGCGGTGCCGGGAGCTGATCGCCGCCGGCACACCCGCGTCGGAGATCGCGGTGCTCTTCCGGACCAACGCGCAATCCGAGTCGTACGAGGAGGCGCTCGCCGAAGCCGAGGTCCCCTACGTGGTCCGCGGCGCCGAGCGGTTCTTCGAACGTATCGAGGTGCGTCGGGCGATGGTCGCGCTGCGGGCCGCCGTCCGGTCCATCCCGGGCGAGACCCCGCTGGTCGAGGCGGTCGTGGAAGGCCTCGCCGCGACCGGGTGGAACCGGCATCAGCCCTCACCCGGCGGCGCCGCCCGCGAGCAGTGGGAGGCGCTGGCCGCGCTGGTCACCCTCGCCGAGGAGTACGCCGCGTCACCCGAGATCCTGCCGATCGGCGAGGCCGGGCGCCTGCAGCGGGAGATCACCCTCGCCGCCTTCAACGACGAACTGGCCCGGCGTGCCGAGCAGCAGCACGCCCCCACGGTCGCCGGGGTGACCCTGGCCTCGTTGCACTCGGCCAAGGGCCTGGAGTGGGACGCCGTCTTCCTGGTCGGTCTCGCCGACGGCACACTGCCGACGACGTACGCGAAGACGGCCGAGCAGTTGGAGGAGGAGCGCCGGCTGCTCTACGTGGGCGTGACCCGGGCACGTCAGGTGCTCTGGCTGTCCTACGGGCAGTCCCGGGCGCCCGGTGGGCGTACCCGTCGTCCCTGCCGTTTCCTGCCGCAGCTCTCCCGCGGCGGCCAGCCGGCCGGTGGCTCGGACGTGCGTGCCGCCGAGCACAGTCGTAAACCCGACCGCCGCCGTCCCCAGGTGTCCTCCTGCCGGATCTGCGGCGTCACCCTGCTGGCCGGTGTCGACCGCAAAGTGGGTCGCTGCGCGACCTGTCCGTCCGACATCGACGAGGAACTCCACGAGCGGCTGCTCGTGTGGCGTGCGACCACCGCCGCCGCCCTCAAAGTCCCTGCATATGTGGTTCTCACCGACGCCACCGTGGTGGCCGTGGCGGAACGCCGCCCGACCACCCCGGCGCAACTGCTGGCGATCGCCGGGATCGGCGCCCGCAAACTCGGCCAGTACGGTGAGGCGGTCTTCGCTCTGGTAGCCGGAGCGAACCCCGAAGACCTCGATTCAAAAAACTTCGGAAACTAGTGCGTTAATTCGTTTGCCCTCCCGTGTAGGGCAGGCATAGCCTCAGAACACACCTCAGCGAGGGGCAAACTTTCGCTGAGAACCGACCACGAGTGCAAGGTTACGGAGGAGGTGGCAACGATGGAGATCTACACGATGATGACGGTTTCTGCGCTGCTGCCGACTGCTGCCTGGCCTCTGTCCGCCTCCATGCCCGCCGCCGCCCCGTCGGCGTTGCTGGCTGCTGAGCGGACCCTGTCTGAGCTCGTCCGTGCCCTGCCCACCGCGGCAGCGCTCGTTCCGGCTCCGCGGGAGCACCAGGTCCCGACCCAGGCCGAGCTGGGCAAAGCGACCCAGGTGCGCGTCAACGGATTCAACGGGACCACTGGCTTCAAGGGCAGCAACAGCACCATCTCCAGCAAGCGCTACACGGATGGTGGCAGCGGTGTCCCGCCTCGAGGAAGGCCGGTCTGACAAACAGACCTCCGGCTCACCTCGAGGCCGCGGAACCCGTAAAGGGATCCGCGGCCTCAACTTTTTGCCGGCTGACCCGCCGGTGCACGACCGAACTGCGATCCAGAAGATCGAGAAAAGAGAGAGGTGACCGGGCTTTATGAGTCTGGCGCTGGCCCCGATCGACATGAACGTCGACCTCGAGGCAAACCTGCCCTGCCGGAAGTTCGACCCCGACCTGTGGTTCTCCGACTCCCCGGCCCAGCTGGAACTGGCCAAGTCGCTCTGCGGGGACTGCCCGCTGCGCGCCGAGTGCCTGGCCGGCGCGGTCGACCGTGCGGAGCCCTGGGGCGTCTGGGGTGGAGAGATCTTCGAGCGTGGCGCCGTGGTTCCGCGCAAGCGGCCCCGTGGACGTCCGCGCAAGGCTGACGTGGCCCGCGACGCCGAGCTGGCCGTCGAGGTCGAGGAGCGGCTCGCCGCGAACGGTCTCGACTCCCGCAACTCGGTCCGCCTCGCGGCCTGAGCAGCACATCTCTCCCCACATCCGAGAACCACTTCCGAAAGCCGAGACGAAGATGAATCCGAATGGAGCCCCGAAGTTGAGACTTATCCAAGAAGCGTTGTCCAGGGCCCGAATGCGTCGGCCTCAGAGTGACCGTGCACCTGAGGCTTTCCGCTCCGCTCGCCGCATCAGCATGGACGCCCGCAACCGGGCCTCACGCGAACTCGGCATCGGACTCTAAAGAACGATGAATCAACGAACGGCCCGTCCGCCCTCGCGGACGGGCCGTTTCACGTTCCAACCTCAGTTGTACGTTGTACGGCGCCCCGACGCCCGAGGACGGTCGCGCCCGCTGCCGCCCGTGTCGTCACCCGGCTCCAGCCACTGGCTCACCTGGACCGTCACGTTGATCGAAGCGATCTGTCTTCCGACCTCTTCGTCCATCTCGGCCGCCATCACCGCGACGGGAAGATGATCAGGGGATGGGGGCGAAGCCCGGCAGCCACTTCTCCAGGATCTCGCGGTAGGCGGCTTCGGCCTCCAACTGACTGAGGACACCGATCGAGCCCAGCGTCACCCGGTGAATCAGCAGGTACGACGGCGGCAGGTTGAGGCGGCGGCTCAGCTGGTACGCCGGGCCACGCGGGTTGGTCAGCCGGGCCGCCTCGTTGCGGATCCAGCTGCGGGTGAAACGGAATCGTTCCACCGCGACCGGTTCGATCATCGGCAGCAGGAAGTCCAGGAGGGCCTGCGCGTCGAGGTCGTCGGTCTTCTTGACGAAGCCCTCCTCGTGCAGCCCGTCGACGACCGCCTGCGCCTCGCCGGCCAGGGCGAGCCGGACCAGGCGGCCGATCGGTTCCGGGTGGCCGTCGGGCAGCCGGGCGACCGCGCCGAAATCGATCACTCCGAGCCGGCCGTCGGCGAGGATCCGGAAGTTGCCGGGATGCGGGTCGGCGTGCAGCAGGCCGGCGCGGGCCGGTGCGGAGAAGTGCAGGACGGCCATGAGCCGGCCGGCCTCGTCGCGTTCCTCCCGGGTGCCGTCGGCGATCACCCGGGACAGAGGTGTGCCGTCGACCCACTCGGTGATGAGGACCCGGGGCGCCGCGGCCACCACCCGGGGCACGAAGATCTCCGGGTCGTCGGCGAAAGCGGTGGCGAAGGCGCGCTGGGCCTCCGCTTCCATCTCGTAGTCGAGTTCCTCGGTGATCCGCTCTCGCAGCTCGGTGAGCAGCGGTTTCATGTCGATCCCGGGCTGGATGACCTTGAACATGCCGGCCAGCCGGGACAGTTGTTTCAGGTCGGCGATCAGCGCGTCGCCGGCGCCCGGGTACTGCACCTTCACGGCGACGGTGAGCAGTTTCGGCTTGGCGTTGCGGCGGGTGGGTGGCAGTTTCCAGACGGCCCGGTGCACCTGGCCGATGCTGGCGGCGGCGGCCGGGGTGTCGTCGAATTCGGCGAACAGGTCCCGCCAGTCGGGGCCGAGCTGCTCGGCGAGCGCCTTGTGCACGTTGGCCACCGGCATCGGCGGGGCGGCCTCTTGCAGTTTCGTCAGCGCCTGACGGTAGGGGGTGGCCATCTCGTCGGGCATTGCGGCCTCGAAGACCGACAGAGCCTGACCGAATTTCATCGCTCCACCCTTGAGCTGGCCGAGCACGCTGAAGAGCTGCTCGGCGGTGCGCTGCTGGATGTCGGCGGAGATGACGTCGGAGGCGATGCCGACGGCCCGTTTGCCGAGGCCGAGCGCGGCGCGGCCGGCGAAGCCGAGTGGGAGGGCGGCGAGCTTGGCGGTCCGGGACGCGGCACGGCGCGGTATGTCCGTCACCAGATCATTGTGACCGACCGGCGCCCCTCACCCGGCCTGTCGGGAGGTGGTTTGGTAGTTATGCGGTGAAGGTCCGGTGAAGGTTGGCCCTCGGCGACGCCTGTGACAGCCGCAACGGGGGTGTGGCGGCCAGGTCCGCCGCCGGAATCGGCCGGGCGCGGAGATCTCCACGGCGGCGCCGAGGGTCTCCGGGGCGGCGCCGTCCAGGAACGTCAGGGCCTCCCCGGCCGCATAGGCGGTGGCGGCCAGCAGCACGGCCACCGTGGACGGCTCGGGGGAGTCCATCGCCGTCGGGGCCGGGCCACCCGACCAGCCCTCGTCCCGTTCCCGGCGGTGCAGGTCGAGACAGTTCAGGCAGGGCGCGCCGGTGGCGGGCACCAGCGGACCGATCACGGCGACGCCGTCGCGGACGGCGACGGCCAGGTGCGGCTGCCGCCGCGAGGCGTGTCCCGCGGCGACGAGTGCGGCGGGTTCGTCGTGGGCGAGCTGAATGACCAGGGAGGCGGGGGTACGGCGGACCGGATGCACCGCCGTGCCCGGGGCGACTCGCAGGATGGCCGCTTCGACGGCGCTCCGGCGCGGGGTGCCGACGTCCGCCGGGACGAGCGGGGATCCGGTGAGCTCGGCGGGCCCGACGACACCGGACAGGTCGGGATGGACGTGACCCACGCCGGCCTGGGCCAGGGCGACCGCGATGGTGGCGCCGAGCCGGCCGCGGCCGCTGACCACCACGCGGGCGGCGAGCCGCTGCCGGAGGACGCGGGCGGGCGAGGGGTCGCGGGGCTGCCCGGGCCGGCCCGCCGAACTCAGGGCGAGTGCCGCGGCCTCGCAGGTGAGCCGGTGCCGGGCCGCGGCCGGGAGGGCGGCGGGCAGCAGGGATCCGGCGGGCAGCACCAGGCCGGCCGCACGGAGGAGCTCGATCAGGGTGTGCGCGTCGCCGGCTGGGATGCCGAGCTCGGCGGCGCGGAGCAGGATGAGCCGTTCCGGGCTGCCGCCGTCGAGGAGGTCGAGCACCCCGGCGGCGCGTGGATCGGGCAGTTGGAGCAGCACGGCGTGTGCGGGATCCAGCCCGATCTGCAGCTCGCCGGGGTTTCGCCAGAAGCGCGGCAACCCCGGGATGAGGGTCGGGCGAGGCAGCGGTGTCCGGTTCATGGGTGACAGGGTGTCACTGCGAAGCTGCGGAGCGATGATGTTATCCACAGCCCCCGACCACCCTGCCGTGAGTTGTCCACAGCTTCGGGGCAGTTATCCACAGGTAGCGTGGTGCTCTAGTTGACTCAACGTGTCCAAGTGAACACGGTTACGGCCGGGCCACCGGGGAGGACGCCCACCGGCAGTCCTCCCCGGTACGTGTTCATGCCTTGGCCTTGCCCAGGATCCGGTTCATCGTGGTCCCGCAGACCGGGCACTTGCCCTTGGCCATGTTCATTCCGGTCTTGGAGACCGCCACCTCACCCTGGAAGTCGCGCTTCTCCTTGCACTTCACGCAGTAGCCGTTGTACGTGTTGTCGGCCACGGTTCCTCCTCGTCGTGTCATCGGCCGCCCGGCCCGTTGCCTTGTTCGCGGCGGCGGCGCGAACCTGTGTGCGGCGCTGGACCGCTTCGCGGCCACGCGGATGTGGCCACCTGTCCGGGGCGGTCACTTACCCAGGTCAGGGCGGTTCCATGTCAGCGCGGCATCGGCGGTGTCGCCGACGACGTGAGTGTGCCGGTACTACGTACCCTTTTTGGCCAGTTTTGCCGAGACACGCCGACGATTCCCATCGTAAAGGCACAAAACGGACATGCGGGGCGGCTAAATGCCTGCGTCGACGATGGTCTAGGTTGACGCCTGTCGCCGATGTTGCCGGTGGGGAAAATTTTTTCGGGTATATACGGTCGAAGTTCTCATATTCCGCGACCGTCATTGTCCGTACTCTTGCGGTAACCGGGGTGTGGCGGATTAGCGTCTCAACGTGAACCCGAATCTGGGCCACGCGAGCCGGTAATGGCCCGCGTGCGCAAGCCTGTCGTGGAAGTGCGGCGCAGCCAGCGCCGGCGACGGACGGTGTCCGCCTATCGCGACGGCGAGCGAGTCGTGGTGCTCATCCCGGACCGTTTCTCCCGTGCGGAGGAGACGGAGTGGGTGGAGCGCATGCTCGCCCGCCTGGAAGCTCGCGAGGAACGGCTGCGGTGCACCGACGCCGAACTGCTGGCCCGTGCCCGCCGCCTGACCAACCGCTACCTGGCCGATCATGCCGAGCAGGTCGCCCCGGCAAGCGTGCGCTGGGTCACCAACCAGAACGGGCGCTGGGGATCCTGCACCCCCGACGACGGCACCATCCGCATCTCCCACCGCATCCAGGAGATGCCCGACTGGGTCGTCGACTACGTCCTCCTGCACGAACTCGCCCACCTCGTCGTCCCCAGCCACAACACCCGCTTCTGGGACCTCGTCAACCGTTTCCCCAAAGCCGAACGCGCCCGCGGCTACCTGGAGGGCGTCTCCGCCGCCGGCACCCTGGTCCTGGCCGAC
>NZ_BOMZ01000030.1 GCF_016862455.1 Actinoplanes utahensis | reverse complement strand
GCACCGGTGCGGAGTCCTGCCCACTTTCCGCCGATTGCCGCTGGTTATCGCCAGTTGTTCCGGGGCCGGGCCCGCAGGAACGCGGCGATCACCAGGCCGACCAGGAGCAGCACCGCGCCGCCACCGACCCAGACCAGGTTGTTGCTGATCAGGTTGATCGGCCTGCCCTGCTCGGCGGGCGGCTCGGCCAGGTTGTCCGAGGTGCTCGCCGGGTCGTCGGGCGTGCCGTCGCCGTAGTCCTCGGCCAGGGCCGGGCCGCCGGTCTCGGTCGCGCCCGGATCCGGTTCGTCGAACTCCGGCGCGGTCGTCGCCTTCTTCGTCGTCGTGGTCTTCGGGGCGTCGTCGCCGCCCGTGGATCCGCCGGTGCCGGTGCCGGTGGTCGACTCCACCTTCGCGGGTGTCCGGGTGGGCGCCGGCGCGGGCGCCGTGGTGGCCTTCGTGCCGCCGTCGTTGCCGGCCGCGCCGGCCTGCTCGTCATCGGTGGGCGTGGTGGTGCGGTTGGTACGCGGCGTCGCGGTCACCGTCGTCCGGTTCGGCGTGGCGGTCGCGGTGGCGTTGCCCGGTTTCCCGGCCGGCTTGGTCGTCGACGGCTTGCCGGTCGCGGTCGGCGCGGCCGTGGCGGGCGTGGTGGGCTGCGCACCACCGTTGCCGTTCCCGCCGTCGTCGCCCTCGCCCCCGTTGTTCCCGCCGTTGTCGCCCTCGCCGCCGTTGTTCCCGCCCTCGCCGCCGCCGTTGTTGCCGCCGCCGTTGTTCCCGCCGTTGCCGCCGCCGTTGTTGCCGCCGCCCTCGTTCCCGTTGCCGCCCTCGCCGTCGTTGCCGGCGGCGCGGACCGTGATGCGGACGGAGTCGAGCGCGGGCGTCTGGTTCGCCCGCTCCATCATCGGGATGCGGTGCGAGCCGTCACCGGCCCACGACGAGCACTGTGCCGTCCCCGCCTGCGGCAGCCCCGGCACCTGGATGGTCACCGTGTCCGGATCGGCGCCGCCGCGGCTGTCCTCGGTGGCGACGAAGAACGCCGGCACCGGCGCGGGCTCGGGCGCCGAGCGGGTGCCGTCGAGGATCCGGCAGGCGGTGTGGAAGTGGCCGCGCACCAGACCGTTGCGCAGCACGCTGCTCTCCACGTAGTACCCGCCCTGTCCGGCCGCGAGGAAACGGTCCCGGATGAGGTTGCGGGTGCTGACCCGCAGGGTGAACGGCTGGCCCACGGTCACGTCGCGCGGCGCCTCGGTGATGAGCAGGGTGGGGTTGTTCGCGGCCGCGCCGACCTCGCCGAACTCGGTGGAGACGCAGCGTTCGCCGCGCTGGAAGCCGTCGTGCGGTTCCAGTTCGCTGTCCACGCAGGTGTCGGTGAGGATGGTCAGGTTGTTGCCGACCACCTTGCCCTTGCCGCTCTGTCCCTGCTGCTCGCCGGGGGTGTCCGCGGCGGAGGCGAACTGGGTGAAGCCGATGACCCCACCGATCGCGGTGAGCACTGCGCCGGCGGCTAGCAGCCGGGTGCGTCGTTGACCCGAGCTTCGCATGACGAGACCTTCTTTTCCCCTGAATTCCGGTCACTCGGCGCCGGAGCGGGCGCCGACGCCCGAACGTTAGGAGCAGGTCTCACAGAAAGCAATTCCGCGCGGTGAATTAGGGAATTCTTACGGCCAACTTAAAGGAAATTTATGGGACGGACCTCGAACCCCCGACATCAGCCGAACGGATGATGTCCCGAGTTCACTCGTTCTCGGCCGAAAACGCCTTGAGCTGGGAGAGTAGCCGATGACCCGGTGAACGCGCACCACCCTAGGCTGGCCAGAGCCCCCGCGCCGCATAGACGTCGCGCAGTACCTCGATACGGTCGGTCATGATGCCGTCCACGCCCATGTCGATAAGGCGTTCCATTTCTATCGGATCGTCGATCGTCCACACGTGCACCGCCAATCCGAGCCGGTGCAGATAGGCGAGGAAACGCTGGGTGAGCACGGTGACGCGGCCGTGCCGGACCGGGATCTGGGCGGCGGCGGCCGATGGCGGCAGTCGCAGCGGCAGGCCCGCGGTGGAGGCTATCCGGAGCCGGGCGACCGAGCCCATCCCGAGGGAGGTGGCGATCCGCGTGCCGCCGAGGGCGCGGGCCCGGGTGAGGCGGGTGTCGCTGAACGAGGCGAGCAGCACCCGGTCCTCGGCGCCGGTGTGCCGGACCGAGGCGACGGCCGGCTCGACCACCTCGTCGGACTTGACGTCGACGTTGAAGCGGATCTCCGGCCAGGCGTCCAGCACCTCGTCGAGGCGGGGCACCACGGACGCCCCGCCGACCCGGACGGTGGACAGGTCGGCCCAGGTCAGGTCGGCGACCCGGGCGCGCTGCCCGGCGACCCGGTCCAGGTCCGCGTCGTGGATGACCACCGGAACCCGGTCGGCGGTGGCGTGCACGTCGGTCTCGATGTACCGGTAGCCCATTCCGGCGGCCCGCCCGAACGCGCCGGCGGTGTTCTCGTCCCCGGTGGCGGCGCCGCCACGGTGAGCGAAGGCGAGCGGTCGCGGAGCGTCGAGGAACGGATGATCCACAGGGGCAGTATGCCGGGCTTGTTGCACAGGTGTAAAAGACGACTCGGACCATTGACCGGGACGGTCCTCGTGATGATCCTTGTCCACAGTTCGCGGTGGCGGTTCAGGTTCTGCCTCGCGGGTCCCGAGGGGCTGCGGCGTGGCCCGGGTGGCGCCGGACGGCATCCGCGGAGCGGCCACGTACCACACCGGTATGCGACCTTTCCGCGGCTGACGCCGGGCACCGCCGGGATCTCGCCTCGCCCCCGCGGGCCCCGCGAGACGGAACCTGGAGTGAAGGGGTGGCTCGAACTGGACACGATCGAAGGCGACGTGACGGTCCGGCGGCCGTTGTGCTCGCGTGCGCTCAAGACCCGGCTGGTGACCCGGCGCTTCGGCGCCCGGCGGGGGGCCCGGCTGCGGTCCGTGCCGAGATGGCCCCGGCTGCGGTGGCCGGCCCAGCCGGCCGGGAGCCGGACGGGCTGAGGCGGTGACCGGGCCCGCCGTGGTGATCATCGGTGCGGGGATCGTCGGATGTGCTCTGGCCGACGAGCTGACCGGCCGCGGCTGGACCGGTGTCACCGTGCTGGACCAGGGCCCGCTCTTCGTCACGGGCGGGTCCAGCTCGCACACCCCGGGCCTGGTGTTCCGGACCGACCCGTCGCGGACCATGACCCGGCTGGCCCGGTACACCGTGGAGAAGTACGCCCGGCTCGGCTGTTTCGAGGCGGTCGGCAGCCTGGAGGTGGCGACCACCCCGGAGCGGCTCACCGAGTTGCACCGGCGCTTCGGTCTCGGGCAGTCCTGGGGCGTCGGCTCGGCGGTGGTCGAGCCGGACGCCTGCGCGGCCCTGTTCCCATTGCTCGACAGATCCGTGGTGCTCGGCGGCCTGCACGTCCCGGGAGACGGCCTGATCCCGGCGGTGCGGGCGGCGCAGACGCAGGCGGAACGCGCCGGATCACGCGGCGCACGGTTTATCGGAAATAAGCGGGTCAGCAATATCTTATCGGAAAACGGCCGGGTCACCGGTGTGCTGACCGCCGACGACGAGACCCTGCCGGCCGACGTCGTGATCGCCTGCACGGGCTTCTGGGCTGCCGAGATGCCCGGCGTTCCGGTCCTGCCGGTGATCCGTCAGCAGGTGCGGACCACCCCGGCCGGCGCCTCCGACGGTCTGCCGATCCTCCGCCACCCCGACCGGGACCTGCACTTCCGGGCGCACGGCGACCGGTTCGGTGTGGGCTCCTACCGCGGCGACCCGATTCCGGCCGGTCTCGACGAGCTGCCGGGGGACGGGCATCCGGCGATGCTGCCGTTCGTGCCGGAGCGGTTCAAGCAGTCCTGGACGGCGGCGACCGAGCTGATTCCGGCGCTGCGCGGCACCGCCCTCGACGACGCCTCCGGTGGGGTGCTGGCGGTCACGGCGGACGGATTTCCGCTGCTGGGCGAGGCGTACGAGCCACGGGGACTGTGGACCGCCACCGCCGTCGAGGTGGCGCACTCGGCGGGCGCGGCGAAGGCGCTCACCGAGTGGATCGTCGACGGGCGGCCCGGGATCGATCTGCGCGAGTGCGATCTGCACCGTTTCACCGCGGGGCAGCGCGCTCCGGCGTACCTCCGCGAAAGCCTCTCCCGGCCGGTGCGGGACCTTCTCGTCAGTCCGTTCCACGCGCGTCAGGTCGAACTCGGCGCGGTCTTCGGCGAGGCGGGCGGATGGGAACGGCCGCTCTGGTACGGCACCGATCCGCCCGCCGGCGACGCCCGGCACGGCTTCCCGGTCGCCGAGACCGAGGCGCGGGCGACCCGCCGCAAGGTGGCTCTCTTCGACCTGACCGCGGCCACCCGGATCGAGCTGACCGGTCCGGTGGACGGCCCGCCGGTGGGGTCGGTGATCGAGTCCGGTGCGATGACCGTCGCACGTCCCGCCGAGCACCGGATCCTGGCCGTCGGCGGCCCGCTCGACCTGGACCGGCTGCGCCGGCACGCCCCGCCGGGGGTCACGGTGCGCGACGTCAGTGCGGGCACCTGTGGCCTCGGTGTCTGGGGGCCGGTGGCCCGTGAGCTGGTCGCGTCGCTGACCGGCCGGCGGTCCGCGGGGCAGCCGGACGCCTGGGAGGGCTGCCTGGGCATGGTTCCGGTGACGGCGCTGCGGGTGCCGGCCGTGGGGGAGCCGGGCTGGGAGATCTACACCGAGGCGGGGTACGGCACACGGCTCTGGGACACGCTGTGGGCGGCGGGCCGGGAGTTCGGGCTGATCGCTGCCGGTCACGTCGCCTTCGAGAGCCTGCGGCTGGAGTCCGGATGGCGGGTCGATCCGGAGGCCGAGGACCGGGCCGATCCGGATCGCCGGCTGGCCTGCCTGCTGCTCGCCGGGGGCGGGGAGGCGCCGGCCGGACGGGAGCCGGTGTACGCCGGCGGTTTCGTGGTGGGTCATGTGGCCGAGGCGGCGTACGGCTGGACCGTCGGCGCCCCGATCGCGTACGCGTGGCTGCCCGCGGTTCTGGCCGCGCCCGGCACGCAGGTGGAGATCGGTTTCGGTGGCCGCCGGCTGGCCGCCTCGGTGGCGGCGGAGCCGCTCTTCGACCGGGACCACTCGGCGCATTCCCGCATCGTTCGGTAACCGGTTCGGCCGGGATATACCCGATTTTACCGATTTTCCGACGTGGACTGGCCCTGCTGTGCCTACGATCGGTGACGACCCGCGTGGGATCACCATCCCTCGGGGGTAAATAGCGCGACTCGCTCACACGGCTTCGCGGACTGTCCTAGCTTAGGCCAGGTCTTAGTCGGGCAAATCCGTTGAAATGGAGCATGTCGTGCGCTTTTCTCGTACGTCCCGGGCCGCGCGGGGCGGTGTCTGGGCCTCCGCCCTGCTCTCGATAGTGGCCGCGGTGAACTCGGGAGCCGCCGGAGCGGCCAGCGCCGAACCGTCGTACAAACCGCCGCTCGCCCTGAACGGAACCGCCTCACTGATGTGGCGCGCGGGCGACGACGAGCGGGTCATCCGGCTCACCGACGGCGGCTACAAGCAGGTCGGATCGGCCTGGAGCACCGTGGCGGTGGACGTCAACAACTCCTTCCAGACGAAGTTCACCGCCCACATCCGCGACGGGAGGAGCGGCGCCGACGGCATCGCCTTCGTGGTGCAGGGCGAGGGCCCGCGCGCGCTCGGCGGCTGGGGCGGCGGCATGGGGTACAAGGGCATCCACGACAGCGTGGCGATCGAGTTCGACACGTACCGGAACCCGAAGGACCCCGACGACAACCATCTCGCGGTCGTGCTCGGTGGCGACCCGGATCACCCGGCGGTGGTCGGGCGGACGGGGATCCCGCTGAAGGACGAGCCGTTCCGTGCCCGGGTCCACTACGACGCCGACGCCACCCGGCTGCGGGTGTACGTGCGCCCCACCACCGAGGGCGCGAAAGAGCAGCTCGTGCTGGACCACGAGGTCGAACTGGCCGACCGGGCCGGCATCGACCGCGCCTGGGTCGGCTTCACCGGCGCCACCGGCGACCTGACCGCACGGCAGGACGTCTACCAGTGGACCCTCGGCCCGGCGCAGTCCTGACCGGCGCCGCCTGACCCCCTCCCGCTTCCCGAACTCCGGCCCGGCCCGGGCCGACTCCACCCTGCCCGATCGGAGAAACATATGCCCACGGTCGACCGTGTGCTCCCCGGCGAGACCGGCGTCGTCATCGACATCAACATCCCCGGTGTTCCGGACATCACCGAGGCCCCGGAGGGGAACGCCGACCCGGAGCCCCGGATCAGCGTCATCGTCCCGGCCCTGAACGAGGCCAAGAACCTTCCGCACGTCTTCGCCCGGCTCCCGCAGGTCGACGAGATCGTCCTGGTCGACGGCGGGTCCACCGACGACACCGTCGCGGTGGCCCGGCGGCTGCGGCCCGACATCCGCGTTGTCCGGCAGAACCGCAAGGGCAAAGGCAACGCCCTGGCCTGCGGGTTCGCCGAGGCGACCGGTGACATCATCGTGATGATCGACGCCGACGGGTCGACCGACCCGATGGAGATCCCGCGTTTCGTCGAAGCGCTGCGCGAGGGCGCCGACTTCGCCAAGGGCTCCCGCTTCCAGGCGACCGGCGGCAGCGCCGACATCACCCGGCTGCGGCGGGCCGGCAACAAGTGCCTCAGCATGCTGGTCAACGTGATGTTCCGGACCCGGTACAGCGACCTCTGCTACGGGTACAACGCCTTCTGGGCGCACTGCCTCGACGTGTTCGACCTGGACAGCACGTCCCCGGCGCCGGACAACACGGACGGCCGGCTGTGGGGCGACGGGTTCGAGATCGAGACCCTGCTCAACCTGCGCGCCGCCCGGGCCGAACTGAAGATCACCGAGGTGCCGAGCTTCGAGCACAACCGGATCCACGGGGTCAGCAACCTCAACGCGTTCACCGACGGGATGCGGGTGCTGCGCACCATCGCCCGCGAATGGCCGCGCCGGACCCGAACCGCCCGTGTCGCGGAGCGTGCCGCGCGATGAGGATCGGTGTCGTCTCGAACGCCTACCACCCCGACATCGGCGGGGTGGAGACCCACGTCAAACGCCTGTGCGCCGGGCTCGTCGCCGCCGGCGACGACGTCGAGGTGATCACCCAGCACAGCGTCCAGTCGGTGGAGAACATCGACGGCGTGGTGGTACGCCGGTTCCCGCTCACCGTCCCGGCCGGCAACTACCGGCTGTCCGTGCCGCTCTGGCGCTGGCTGCGTGCCCACGCCGGCGAGTACGACGTCCTGCACGCCCACAGCTACCACGCCCTCGCCGCACTCTGCGCCGCCCTGGGCAACCGGTCGCCGCTGGTGTTCACGCCGCACTACCACGGGACCGGCCACACCCGGTTCCGGGCCGCGCTGCACCCGCTCTACCGGCCGCTCGGCCGCGCCGTCATGAACCGCGCCTCCGCCGTCGTCTGCGTCACCTCGGCCGAGCGGGAACTGGTGCTCCGTGACTTCCCGGAGGTCGGCAGCCGGGCCGTGGTGATCCCCAACGGCACCGACCCGCGCCCGGCGGCGACCCGCCGCCCGGCCACCGGGAAGACCCGCCGGATCCTCTGCGTCGGGCGGCTCGAACAGTACAAACGTGTCGACCGGGTGATCCGGGCGATGACCCGGCTCGGGCCCGAACACCGCCTCGACGTGGTCGGCACCGGCCCGTCCGCCGACCGGCTGCGCCAGCTCGCCGCCGGCCTCGGGCTGGCCGGGCGGGTGGTCTTCCACGGCCGTCTCGACGACGCCGCCTTCGAGTCCTGTGTCGCGCAGGCGTCGGCTGCCGTCTCCGCCTCCGCGCACGAGGCCTTCGGCATGTCCGTCGCCGACGCCCTGGCCGCCGGGCTGCCCACCGTCGCCACCCCGATCCCGGCCCACCGGGAGGTCGCCGGGCTCGCCGGGGACAGCGCGTGGCTACGGTTCGCCGACCCGGAGGACGAGACGGCGCTCGCGGCCGCGCTCGAAGCCGCCGCCGCGGCCGGGCGCACCCGGCCGGCGATCCTGCCGACCTGGGACGACGTCGTCGGCGCGACCCGCAACATCTACGCCGCGGTGGCCCATCGTACGACCCCGGTGGGGGCCGTCGCTCGATGATCGCTGCTACGGCCAGTCACACAGTCGGGCGGCGGGACGGACGCGAATCCGGGCCGGTCATCCGTGCCCGGTTCGCCCCGGCCGCGGCCGCGGCCAGTCTCACGATCGCCGCCGGGGCCGGCGCCGCCGCCCTGGTCATCGCCTACCGGCGCGCCGAATGGGGACAGGACGGCGCCTTCACCTGGTTCTGGGCGGGCATGCTCGTCTTCAGCCTGCCCGCGGTCTGGTGGGCGGTCCGGCGCGGATCGAGCGCCCGGCTGCGGCTCGCCGTCCTGATCGGCTACGCCTGCTTCACCTACCTGCCGAAACTGCTGCGCAACCCGGCCGGGCCGCTCTACCACGACGAGTACGCCCACTGGGGCCAGGCCAACGACATCCTCCTCGACGGCGTGCTCTTCCAGCAGAACCCGATCGTCCGGGTCATCGGCGACTACCCCGGCCTGCACGCCTGCGTCGCCTCGCTGGCCACCCTCACCGGCGTCACCGTCTGGCACGCCGCCGTGTTCGTGCTGGTCTGCGCGCACGTGCTGCTCACCCTCGGGGTGGCCGCGCTGGCCGGGCAGATCTGGCCGGACGCCCGGGTCGCCGCCGCGGCCGCCGTCGTCTACAGCCTGAACAGCTCGTACCTCTACTTCGACACCCAACTCGGCTACGAGTCCCTCGCCATCGGCCTGCTGGTGTGGGCGCTGGTCGCCGCGCTCCGCGCGATCAAGGGCGGCCGGGTCGGCTGGTCGTGGCTGTTCGTGCTGCTCACCGTGGCCATCGTGGCGACCCACCACCTGACCGCGATCTGGCTCACCGGCATGCTCGGCCTGGTCGCGATCACCTGCACGATCGTCAAGGTCCCGGCCCGGACCGCCTGGGCGCTGACCGCGGTGTCCGGCCTGTCGGTCGCCCTGTGGATGGCCGCCGTCTCCCCGCGGACCGGCAAGTACCTCGAGCCGTACCTGGGGCGGGCCCTCGGCCAGTTCAGCGGCCTGGCCGGCGGCGGCTCCGGCGGCCGGACCCTGTTCAGCCAGTCGGTCGCCCCCTGGTGGGAGCAGTACGCCGCGTTCGCCGCGCCGTGCTGCGCCGCCCTCGCGGCGGCCGGCGCCGCGATCCTGTGGTGGCAGCGCCGCGGCTCCACCGAACCGTTCGCCAAGGCGGTCTCCGCCGCGATGCTGCTGATCGGCGCCCTGTACTTCCCGGCGACGCTGCTCATCCTCACCCCGTCCGGGGCGGAGGGCGCACGCCGGTCCTGGGCGTTCAGCTACCTCGGCATCGCCGTGGCCGTCGCTCCGTTGATCATCGCACTACTGGACCGCGCGCGCCGCCCGATCAGCGGTTCCGGTGCGCTTCTGCTCGCCGGATGCGGTCTGGTCATGGTCGGCAACACGGCCGCCGGGATGAACCCGTCCTACCGGTTCCCCGGCCCGCCGGTCTTCGGCTCGGACACCCGGGCCGCCACCCCCGAGGTCCTGGCCGCGTCGGAGTGGCTGCGCGAGACGCACGGCCGGGGAGCCCGGCTGGTCGCCGACCGGTACTCCGGGCTGATCTTCGGGTCCTACGGGGAACAGGAGCCGGCAACCGGCTCGGAGAGCTTCCCCGCCTATCACCTCTACCTGGCCGACCCCGGCGAGCCGATGCCCGCCGCGCTGCTGGCCCAGCTTCGCGACTGGCGTTTCCAGTACCTCGTGGTGGACCGCCGGATGGCCGAACAGGTCCCCGAGATCAAGATCTATTTCGAGAACAACGAGCCGATCCCGCACACCGGCGAACCCGGCTTCACCAGCGCCCAGTTGACCAAGTTCGACACCCTGCCCTGGCTGATCAAGGTCTATGACGGGCCGCACATCGCGATCTACCGCTTCGACTTCGACAGCCTCGGCCAGACCGTCCACATGGGGGCGCGATGACGTACCGGCTACTGCTACTCGCGTACCTCTGCCTCGGCGCCCTCCTCCCGGCCGCGGGGCGTCCCTGGCTCGCCGTCCCCCTCTGCCTGACCGCCCTCCTGGCCATCGGCGTCCTCTGGACCCGTGCCCTGACCTCCCCGTCCCCGCCCTCCACCGGCTCACCGTCCCCCGGTTCGCCGCTCCTCACCCTCCGGGCCGGGCTCGCCGCGTCCGCCGGGCTGGTCACGCTGCCCCTGCTGGCGGTGCTGCTGCACGCGGCGGGCCAGCCGGTGCGGCCGGTCCCGCTGGTCGTCGCCTGCGCGGTGCTGACGACACTGCTCGGCACGGCCGCCGTCGTCCGGGAACGCCTCGCCGCGCGCCGCGCGCCCACTCCGGCGAGCCTCCCGGCCCAGCGCAACGGTTCCGGTTCCCCCACCGACCAGCCCGACGGCGGCCCGTCCGCCACCGACCGGCCCGACTCCGGCCCGTCAGCCACCGGTCCGTCCGCCACCGACGAGAACCCCGCTTCGGGGTACGGCCACCCGCCCACCACCGACGATCCCCCTTCCCGGTACGCCGAATCCGCCGCACCGGAGCCCGGATACGTCCGGACGACGGTGGCCGTGGCGGTCCCCGTCGTCCTGGCGGTGGCCGTCGGAACGGTGGCGGTACGCGCCTACCTGACCATGCCGAGTCCCGCCGAACCCGGTTACCTGAGCGTCGCCCTCAACGGCTGGGCCGCCGACATCGACCGCCCGGTCACCGTCCCGCGCAGCGGCCTGGTCGTCCCGGTCCGGGTCGCCAGCGCCGGCCTCGACGACGTCACCGCGGCTCTGCGGTTGCGTGTCGGCGGCCGGGTGGTCACCACCAAGCCGCTGACCGTCACCGCCGAGACCGTCCGCTCGGTCGGCGTCTACGTCCCCGCCCTGCCCGCCGACGGCTGCCTCCACGCCGTCGACATCAGCATCGGCGCCACCAGCACCGGTTTCTACGCCCGCGGCGCCGCCCTGACCGTCCCGCCCGCTGTGCCGGGCCGCATCGCCGGCGCCGTCCCGGCCGGGGCGGCGGGTTCGATCGCTCGCCCTCGCGGCGCCGCCGTGACCGTCCCGCCCGCTGTGCCGGGCCGCATCGCCGGCGCCGTCCCGGCCGGGGCAGCGGGCTCGATCGCCCGTCCTGCTCCTGCGGCGGGTGTGCGGAGGGCGGCGTGCTGATCGGGGCCGTCCGGCGGCTCTCCCGGGACTCGCTGGCCCGCAACAGTCTGCTGATCATGGCGACCACGGTGACCAACGGCGGCCTCGGTTACCTCTACTGGATGCTGGCGGCGAGGGCCGTACCTCCGGAACGGATCGGAACCGCGACCGCCGTGATCTCCGCGGCCACCGCGGTCAGCATGATCGCGAACCTGGGCGCCGGGCACATGTTCATCCAGCGGCTGCCCGGCAGCGACACCGCCACCTGGTCCCGGATCGTCGGTTCCGGCCTGCTGCTCGCCTCGGTCACCACCACGGCCACCGCGACCGCCGCCGCCCTGGCCGTACCGCTGTTCTCCGGCAACTTCGCCTTCCTGACCGGTTCCGGCGGCCCGCCGGCGCTGACGGCCGCGGCGGTCGCGGTCACGCTGACCACCCTGCTGGACAACCTCTACGTCGCCCACCGCGCCGGTCGCGGCATGCTGATCCGCAACCTCGCGGTGGCCCTCGGCAAGATCATCACCCTGTTCACGGTCCTGGCCGCCGGTCTCCACGGTGCCGGGGCCGTTCTGCTCTCCTACGTCCTCCCCACCCTCCTGATCAGCCTGATCACCATCGCCACCGCCGTCCGCCACCTCCGGCCCGAGCCTTCCGGCGACCTTCGGAGCACGCCTTCCGGCCCCCTCCGGCCCGCGCCTTCCGGCGGCCTCCGGCGCACGCCTTCGGGTGACCTTCGGCCCATGACCTCCGGCCACCGGCGCCCCGCGCCCTCCGGTCACCTTCGGCACGCCGGCGAGGGAGCCGGTTCCCGGATGCGGGGCTGGGTGGCCGGGCTCCGGGCGGAACTGCCGCACCTCGGGGCGGCGGTCACCGGGCATCACCTGATCAATCTGACCCAGGCCGGGCCGGCCGCGCTGCTGCCGGTGCTGGTCACCGCCCGGCTCGGCGCCGACGCGAACGCCCACTTCTACCTGGCGTGGATGACCGCGTCGATGCTGTTCATGGTCTCGCCGGCGGTGGCGTCGGCGCTCTATGCCGAGCGCACCAACGCCGCCGCCGTCAGCGTCGCCCGCGCCGCCGCCGTGGTGCTGGCCGTCGTCGGCGCGCCCACGGCCGTGCTGCTGTTCGCCGGTGACCGGATCCTGGCCCTGTTCAGCCCGGGCTACGCCGTGGCGGCCGGGCCTCTGCTCCAGATCCTGGTGCTCGCCGCCCTCCCGGACGCGGTGGTGAACCTGGCTGTGGCGCACTGGCGTTCGCAGGGCCGGTTCCGCCGGTGCCGCCGGCTCAACCTGGTCCGCGCCGGTACCTGCCTGGCGCTGGCCTGGATGTTGCTGCCCGGTTCCGGAGTGACCGGCGCGGGCGTCGCCTGGCTGACCGGCCAGACCGCCGCCGCCCTGCTCGTCGCCGTGTTCGTGGCCACCCGCCGCAGACATCCGGCTGGTCCTGAGGGCTGTCTCGGCGGTTCTGAGGCAGCCGTGGCGGCCGGTCGAGGTGTGGGTGTGGTGGCGGACGGGCGGCCGGTTCCGGCTGGTTCTGAGGGTTGTCGCGGCGGTTCTGAGGCAGCCGTGGCGGCCGGTCGGGGTGTGGGTGTGGTGGCGGACGGGCGGCCGGTTCCGGCCGGCTCTCCGGACTGTCCCGGCGAGGTCGAGGCAGCAGCCACGACCGGCCGAGGCAGAGGTGAGGTCGCGACAGCAGCCACGACCGGCCGAGGCAGAGGTGAGGCGCGGGGAATGGCGCGCGCGAGGGACGTACCACAGGAATCGGGGAAGCGAACCGTGAGCGAGCGGCCTGCCGGGAGGGACGCATGAGGGTCCTGCATCTGTCCAATCTCTACGCGCCGGTGATCGGCGGCCTGGAGCGCAGCATCGCCACCAGCGGCGAGATGATGGTGCGCCGGGGGCACGAGATCACCGTTCTCACCCTGGCGACACCGGCGTCGCCGGACGACGAAGTGATCAACGGGGTACGGGTGATCCGCGTCCGCAGCGTCGCGAACACCCTGCTCCCGGGGATGAACCGGGATCCGCGCAAGCCGTTCCATCCGACGATGGCCGATCCGCTGGCCACCGCCGCGATCGCCGCCGTGCTGCGGGCGAACACGTTCGACCTGGTGCACAGCCACGACTGGCTGATGTACAGCTATCTGCCGCTGCACTCCGGGCCGCTCGGGCTGCCGCACGTGCACACCGCCCACGATTTCGGGCTGACCTGTGTGCGCAAGACGTTCGCTCGCCAGGGGCGGCGCTGTGACGACGGCCCGAGTCTGGGGCGGTGCGTGCCGTGCGCCTCCGAACAGTACGGGACGCCGAAGTCCGCCCTGCTCACCGCCGGTCTGCGGGCGCAGCGGCACCGTGGCATCGACTGCCTCACCGCGATCTCCCGCTCGGTGGCGTCGGCGTTGAATCTGGCCCGGCTGCCGGGGGAGCTGCCGGTACGGGTGATCTCCAGCCTGGTGCCGGACGGCCTCGACGAGCTGGCCCGGGCCACCCCGCGGCCGTCCTGGCTGCCGGACCGGCCGTACCTGCTGTTCGTCGGGCAGCTCGGCCCGCACAAGGGGATCGACGTGCTGTTCGACGCGTACGAGAAGCTGCGCGCCGACTGGCCCGGCCCCGACACCGTGCCCGACCTGGTCTGCATCGGCACCCAGCGTCACGACACCCCGCCGATCCCGGAGGGCGTGACCGTGCGTACCGATGTGCCGCATCCGCAGGTGATGTCCGCCTGGCGGCACGCCGCCGCCGGGGTGGTCCCGTCCCTGCTCGAAGGCATGGGCCAGGTCGCGGTGGAAGCCATGCTGGCCGGCGCTCCGTTGATCGCGTCCGCCTCCGGCGGCCTGCTGGACGTGGTCGGCGAGGACGGCGTCGACGGCCTGCTCGTGCCGCCCGGCGACGCGGGCGCCCTGCACGCCGCGATGCTGCGCGTGCTCACCGACCGTGACCTTGCCGCGGGTCTGCGCGCCAACGGTCAGCAGCGTGGCCTCGACTTCACCGCGGCCCGCGTCGTCCCCCAGATCGAGGAGGTCTACCGTGCCTGCATCGCCGCCGCCCGCTGAGTTCCCCCGGATCCTGGTCGTCGGATCCGGCTGGCACTTCCTGTCCGGGATCAGCTATTACACCTGCCGGCTCAGCAACGCGCTCGCCGAACGGTTCCCGGTCGGCACGATCCTGATGCGCCGGCTGCTGCCGGCCCGGCTCTACCCCGGGCGGGAGCGGGTCGGCCACCGTCTGTCCGACCTGACCTACACCGAGGGGGTACGGGTCTTCGACGGCGTCGACTGGTGGGCGGTGCCCAGCCTGTTCCGGGCCGTGCGGTTCCTGCGCCGGTTCCGGCCGGACGTGCTGGTGCTGCAGTGGTGGACCGGGGCGGTGCTGCACTCGTACCTGCTGCTGGCGCTCGCCGCCCGGCGGCTCGGGATCCGGGTGATCGTCGAGTTCCACGAGGTCCAGGACACCGGGGAGGCCCGGCACCAGTGGGCGGCACGATATGTGCGCAGGTGCATCCGGCCGCTGCTGAACCGTACCGACGGGGTGGTGGTGCACTCCCGGTTCGACCGGGCGGCGCTCGACGAGGCGTACGGGCTGGGCGAGGTCCCGGCCGAGGTGGCCCTGCACGGGCCGTTCGACCACCATCTGCCGGACCGGCCGGTGCGCGAGCCGGGCGACGACGTCTGCCGGCTGCTGTTCTTCGGGACGATCCGGCCGTACAAGGGTCTCGAGGATCTGATCGCCGCGTTCGCCGACCTCGGACCGCAGTACCACCTGACCGTCGTCGGGGAGACCTGGGAGGGCTGGACCCTGCCGGGCGGGATGATCGCCGGCTCGCCGGTGCGGGACCGGATCGAGTTCGTCAACCGGTACGTCGCCGACGCCGAGGTCAACGAGTTCTTCGCGCGGGCCGACGTGGTGGTCCTGCCGTACCGCCGCAGTTCGGCGAGCGGGCCGCTGCACATCGCGATGAGCCACGGCCTGCCCGTCGTCGTCACCGCCGTCGGCGGCCTGGTCGAGGCCGCCGAACAGTACAGCGGCACCGTCTTCGTGCCGGCCGGCGAACCCGGCGAACTGCGGGAGGGCATCGTGCGTGCCGCCGGCCTGGCCGGACGGCGGCACGCCGACCCGTCGTCCTGGGAGCGGACGGTCGACGCCTACGCCCGCCTCCTGCACCGGATCGGGTTCCCTCAGGGCCGCTCCACCGACAGCGACACGTCGTCGAACCAGACCGTCCCGGTGTTGTCACCCGACTTCAGGTGAAGCTGGACGCTGGTCGCCCCGGCCGGGGCGACCGCGTCCACGGTCAGCCGCGTCCATCCGCTGGTCCCCTCGGCCACCCGCACCGACGTGTGCTGCCCCAGCCAGCGGTCGTTGATGTCGAACCAGCTCAGCGACACCTCGTTCACCCCGGTCACGGCGGTCCCGCGGGCCCACGCCGCGGCGTGCCAGGTCTGGCCGCCGCGGACCGGCGTCACCGGCGAGGTACGGATCGACGGCATGGCGGTCTCACCGCGCCCGGTGCCGGTGAACCGCGCCGCGAACGTCCCGGTCCGGGCGTCGCGCGAACGCATCGCCACGCCGAGCTCCGGCCGGTACGCCCGCCACGGCGAACTGGCCCGGCTCGCCTCGAAACCCAGGTCCAGAACCTCCTCGGCCAAGGTCTCGCCGGTCCACGCGGTCCGTACCACCGACGCCGACGCCTTCGCCGTCCCGTCCGCCTTGAACAGGCCGAACCGGTACTGCGCCGGAGCCTTCGACACCGCCGAGTTCGCCGGGATGGCGCCCGCCGCGAAGTCGTAGAGCGTCCACGGCGCCACCGAACGTACCCCGGCCTCACCGGCCGCCCGGAACACCCGGGCCAGGTACGCCGCCTGGTCGCCCTCACTGCCGGCCGACGTGCTCAACCCGGTCTCACCGATCACCAGCGGAGCCGGGGCGACCGCGGCCTGCGCCTGGTGGATCTCGGCGAGCGCCCGCTCCGAGTTCCCGTAGAAGTGGAAGTCGTAGTAGTCGAGCGGGCGGTCGGCCAGCGACTCCTTGATCCGGGCCAGACCGGCCGCGCCGCTCTGCCCGTCCACCGACAGGGTCAACGGCATCTCCGGCAGAGCCGCACGGACCGCCGGGATCAGCTCCCGCACCCAGGCCACCGCGGCCGGGTCGGACGACTGGAACTCGTTCTTCAGCTCCACCGACAGGATCCGCGGGTCGGTCGCGTACGGCTCCAGCACCGCCCGGGCCCAGGCCGCGCTGCCCGCG
Source organism: Actinoplanes utahensis (assembly GCF_016862455.1). Taxonomy (GTDB): domain Bacteria; phylum Actinomycetota; class Actinomycetes; order Mycobacteriales; family Micromonosporaceae; genus Actinoplanes; species Actinoplanes utahensis. The sequence continues at coordinate 97,440 of NZ_BOMZ01000030.1, read as the reverse complement.
GTGTCGGCGTACCCGGCCCACCAGTCGAACAACGTCACCTTGACGGTCAGGCCGTGCGCGTCGGCGGTGCTGACGAACTTACGGAAACGCTCGGCGTACTCCGGCTTCGGCGTCGGAAAACCGAAAGCCTGCGGGAAGACGATCATCCGTACGTTGTCCGCGCCGAGCGCCGCCGCCTTGGCCATATCCGCGTCCAGCCGGGCCGCGTCGAACCCGGTCCACATCGCCGACCAGCCGGCGTTCGACGGGTAGTAGTTGATGGTCTTGGCAGCCTGCACGGCCGCGAGACGCGACTGCAGGGTCGCCGTCGCCGCGGCCGGCACGGCGATCGGCGGGAAGCCGTTCATCGGCTGGATCGTGGCGGTGGGGGAGGCGGCGGACCCGGCCGCCGCCGTTGTCGTCGTCGCCGCTGCCGAAGCCGGAGCGGCGAGAGCGAGCACGAGCGAAGAGGCCAGGATCGCCGCGCAGGTGCGAGCAGTACTCACGGAGGTCAGCCCTTCACATCGGTTCAGGTGTTCGGACCCCTCCCATCGGTTGCTTCCCGGCAACGGTCAGTGCCGCATCGATGCAGTGTGGTTGCCTCCGAGGAGCAACCCCCGGACATGCCTTTCAGTACGCCCCATCCAGCCGATCGCTGTCACTCCCAGGCCACCCCCGCCCCGCGCCTCGCATCCCCGCCCGCCCCGGACCGCCGGTAAGACAGCCCTGGCGACCGGCCGAAAGCCCCGGCTGGTTCTCACTGCCGTCTCAACCGGCCGGAGACGACAGTGAGAACCAGCCGGGCAAGATCCGCCGCTGTGCGGACAGTCCCTCGCGCCGTGCCGCGTCCGGCCCTTTTCGCGCCATGGGCTGTGCCCTGGCCATGGGCTGTGGCCGGGCAACACAGTGCGGCCGCGCCTTGTGCCCGGAACGCGACTCGTCGCCGCGCCGGAGTGTCAGCCGGGGTAGTGGCGTGGCGTGAAGACGGCGGTGGTGCCGTCGCCGCGGGTGACCGCCCGGGTCTGGGACGAGCCGATGATCAGCAGGCAGCGCATGTCCACGGTGGCCGGGTCGAGGGCGGCCAGGGTGGTGATCCGCACGCTCTCGGCCGGGCCGCCGACATCCCGCCCGACCACCACCGGGGTGCTCGGGCCGCGATGGGCCCGCAACACCTCCAGCGCACGGACCAGCTGTTCGCGGCGGGTCTTCGACGCCGGGTTGTAGACGGCGATCACCAGGTCGGCGGAGGCCGCCGCCGCCAGCCGGGACTCGATGACCGACCACGGCTTGAGCCGGTCGGACAGCGACAGGATGCAGAAGTCGTGCCCGAGCGGCGCACCCGCCCGGCTCGCCACCGCCTGCGCCGCCGTCAGCCCCGGGACGATCCGGACCGGCACGTCACGCCACTGCGGGTCCTCCGCCGTCTCCAGCACCGCCGCCGCCATCGCGAAGACCCCCGGATCACCGGACGACACCACCACCACGCGGCGGCCCCGTTTGGCCAGGTCCAGCGCGAACGCGGCCCGCTCCGCCTCCACCCGGTTGTCGGACGGGTGCCGGCGCTGCCGCGGGTTGGGCGGCACCCGGTCGACATAGGGCCCGTAACCGATCAGGTCGTCCGCGGCGGCCAGCGCCTCCTGCGCCTCGGGGGTCACCCAGTGCCGCGCGCCCGGCCCGAGCCCGACAACGGTCACCCCACCGGTCTTCCGCCGCTCGTCGCCCGCGAGCCCGGCCGGCGCCGCAGAGCCCGCGCCCTCCAGGTTGATCAGCCCGCTGTCAGCCGTTACCCACGTCCCAGCCGAGCCGACAGCCCCAACCGAGCCGACCGCTCCAGCGGAGCCAATCGCCCCAGCCGAGCCCATCGTCTCGGCGGAGTCCGATGCCCCTGCCAAGGCCATCGTCTCGGCGGAGCCAACAGCCCCCGCGGATGGTGTCGTCCCCGCTGATGCCGTGGCTTCGGTGGAAGTCGTCGCCGCGGGCGAGGCCGTCGTTTCGGCCGAGCCGTTCCGTGCCGCCGGAATCGAGCCGTCTCCCGCTACCGCGGCCGAGCCGTTCCCCGCTCCCGGGAGCGAGTCGTTCCCGTCGGCGGGGACCGAGTCGTTCCCGGCTGTCGCGAGGGGGCCGGCGAAGGGCGTGCCGGTTGCGATGCGGTTCGTGCGGGCGGCGGAGAAGGCCGTGGCGGCCGGGCTGGGGAGCAGGGCGAGGGAGAAGTACGGCACCGTCGCCGGGTCGACGTCACGCAGCGGACCGGAGCGTTCCCGGTCGGTGGTGGCCCGTTCGACGTACCAGGCATCGTCGAGCCGGCCCGCCTCCTCGAGCGCCTCCTTCACGCCCTCGAAGGTGCGGCCCAGCTTCATGACGGCCGCCGAGTCGGTGGCTGCCAGGCGTGCGGCCAGGTCTTCGGGCTCCAGGGTTCCGGGAAGGACGGTCAGGACCTCGTCACGCTCCATCAGCGGCCGCCCGAGGACGGCCGACGCCGCGCTGACCGAGGTGACGCCGGGGACCACGGTCGCCTCGTATCGGTCGGCGAGCCGTTTGTGCATGTGCATGTAGGAGCCGTAGAAGAACGGGTCGCCCTCGGCGAGCACCACCACGTCCCGCCCGGCGTCGAGATGCGCCGCGAGCCGTTCCGCCGACTCGGTGTAGAACTCGTCGATCGCGCCCTGATACCCGCCCGGATGATCGGTGGTCTCGGTCGTCACGGGGTAGACCAGCGCCTCCTCGATCTGCCCGGGGCGCAGATATCCGGCCGCGATCGCCCGCGCGTTGCTGCGTCCGTGCCGCGCCGAGTGGTACGCGACCACGTCAGCCGCCCCGATGAGCCGGGCCGCCTTGACCGTCACCAGCTCCGGATCGCCGGGCCCCAGCCCGACCCCGAACAACCGCCCGGCCCGCCGGCCCGCACCCGGCTCGCCGTCTGCTCCGGCACCCGGCTCGCCGTCTGCTCCGGCACCCGGCTCGCCGTCTGCTCCGGCACCCGGCTCGCCGTCCGCTCCGGCGACCGGCGCGGCGTCCGGGAGCGCGCCGGGTTCGCCGCCGTGCGCGGTGGCCGGGCCGGTGTTCCCGGGTGTGCCCGGTGGCCGGACGGCCGTGGTGTCGGTGCTGGGTACGTCGTTCGTCATGCCTTTTTCCGTTCCGGCCTATTCCGCTTCCGAGGCGAGCGCGTTCACCGCGGCCGCTGTGATGGCGCTGCCGCCCCGGCGGCCGCGCACGATCAGGTATTCCAGGCCGGACTCCGCCAGGGCCTCCTTGGATTCGGCTGCGCCGATGAACCCGACCGGGATCCCGAGCACCGCGGCCGGTTTCGGCGCACCGGCCTGGACCATCTCCAGCAGTCGGAACAGGGCCGTCGGCGCGTTGCCGATCGCCACCACCGAACCACCGAGCCGGTCACCCCACAGATCCAGAGCGGCCGCGCTGCGAGTGTTGCCGATCTCCGCCGCCAGCGCCGGAACCGCCGGATCCCGCAAGGTGCAGATCACGTCGTTGGCCGCGGGCAGCCGGGTCCGCGTCACCCCGGACGCGACCATCTCCGCGTCGCAGAGGATCGGCGCCCCGCCGAGCAGCGCCTTGCGTGCCGCGGTGACCACTCCCGGACTGAACCGGACATCCTCCACCAGATCCACCATCCCGCAGGCGTGGATCATCCGGACCACCACCCGGGACACATCCTCCGGCAGCCCCGACAGGTCCGCCTCGGCCCGGATCGTGGCGAACGACCGCCGGTAGATCTCCGCGCCGTCGCGCACGTACTCCATATGCTCAGGGCCTCCTCGCCACTGCCACCACGTCCGCCAGCACGTGCGTCCCCGGTCCGGCCGCGCCGGACCCGCCTCCGCCGATCCTGTGCGCCCGCGGATTCCACGTCGACGCCTCCGCCACCCCGGCGCCGCTGTCCACGTCGTCGCCGTCGACCTGTCGAGGGACGGCGGCGTCACCCGGTTCCTCGATCGCGCCGGCTCGCGAGGGCGTCCGCGCCGGCGCATCCCGGTCCGGCTCTCCGGACGGCCGGGCGGCCTGCGCGGGCGGCTGGACGGTCCGCGTGGACGGCCGGGCGGGAGCGGGGACGAGCCGGGCGGGATCGCTGCCGGTGGCGGGGAAGCGGGTGATCAGGTAGCCGTCGGGGGTGGCCTCGGCGCGGACGTGGCGGCCGGTGGGGCTGCCGCAGGCGCGGGCGCAGCCGGCCCAGTGAACCGGGAGACCGTCGACGAAGCGGGCCGCGGCGGCGGCGTCGGCACGCACGTCGGCCAGGGATTTCGCGCAGCCGGGGCGGCCGGCGCAGGCGGTCACGCCGGTCCACGGTGAGCCGGGCTCCACGGCGAGATCGATGGCGGCCAGGCGAGCCGTCCACGCTCCGGCCGCCTCCGGCGGGAGATCAGGCACGACCACCCCGCGCCAGGGCGTCACCACGAGGTGGTCGGCTTGTTCCAGGACCCTCACCTGTACGCCGTCGAGCCTGCCCAACGGCACCAGCGCGGCGACCGCGGTGAGCCCGTCGTCCTGCGGCAGCGGGCCGATCAGGTCAGCCGGCTCCGGCGCGCCGGCCGGAACCGCCGTCTCCACCGGAACGGTCACGCACCCGAGCGCCGCCACCAGCCGTGCCGAGACGCGGGCCGGCCCGTCGGCGAGCTCCCGCAGCCGCCACGCCGCGGGCCCGTCACCCCGTTGCGCCTCCCGCTCCGCCAGGAACGCGTGCGCGGCCGCGATCAGCACCGGCGCCACCCGCCCGGACTCCGCCCGCACCCCGGTGTCGTGCCCGGCGAACCTGATCGCGAACGGTCCCGCGGGGGTGGGGACAGCGGCCAGGTCGGCGGCGAGCGGGACGTGCCCGATCGCGAAGAGGAACTTGCCGGGGAGACGGGGCAGGTCCGGGTCGTTCCGGATGGCGAGGTCCAGCTCGGTCACCAGAGCGCGGAGCGACGGTCCGAGGAGGGGCGGGGCGGCGATGTTCCGTACATTGTCGTGGGTCGGGGAAGGCAGCAGACCGGCGTCGCGCAAGCGGGCCGCCAAAGCTGGGGCGTCGGCCGGTTGCAAGCCTCTGATCTGGAGATTGGCCCGGGAGGTCAACTCCAGACGGCCGTCGCCGAACTCCTCGGCGAGCTCGCGCAGCGCGCGCAGCTGGGCCCCGGACGACATCCCACCGGGCAGCCGAACCCGGGCCAGCATGCCGTCGGCCGCGGCGTGCAGCCGCAGCGCGCCGGGGCAGGCGTCCGTGTCGGAGGATCGGCGGGGAGACATGGCCCGGATACTACGGCGACCCCCCGACAGGAACTCACCTTCGGGTCGGGAGCGTCACAGCGGGCGTCCCGCCTTGACGGCGGATACGGGGTTCGGAAAGGTTATGGGTCCACGAGCGGCGACGCCGCGGAGGAAGCCGGTGTGAAACCGGCGCGGTCCCGCCACTGTGACCAGGGATGATCCCTGGGAGTCAGGAACTCCGGTCGCTGTGACATCCGACTACCCGGGGCGCGGACCCCGAGGGGAGTGCGCGCGTGTTCCTGCTGCTGTCGACATCCGACACCGACCTGCTCAGTGCCCGGGCCAGCGGTTCGGCCTGGCGCCTGGCCAACCCGGCGCGGACCGGCGCCGCCGATCTTCCGGATCTCCTCGACGGCGTCGATCTCGTCGTGGTGCGCATCCTCGGTGGGCGCCGGGCCTGGGAGGAGGGCCTGGACACGCTGCTCGCGGGCAGTGTGCCGGTGGTGGTGCTGGGCGGTGAGCAGGCGCCGGACGCGGAGTTGATGAAGCTCTCCACCGTTCCGGCGGGCGTGGCCGCGGATGCGCACACCTACCTGGCGCAGGGCGGCGCGGAGAACCTGGCGTCGCTGCACGACTTCCTCTCCGACACGGTGCTGCTGACCGGCAACGGGTTCGCCCCGCCCGTGGAGGCTCCGCAGTGGGGGATCCTGCCGCGTACGGCGAGCGACGGAACGGGCCCGGCGACCGTGGCGGTGCTCTACTACCGCGCCCACCACATGGCCGGGAACACCGCGTTCGTCGAGGCGCTCTGCCAGGCGATCGAGGCGAAGGGCGCGCGGCCGCTGCCGATCTACACGGCGTCGCTGCGGACCGCCACGCCGGAGCTGCTGGCCGAGCTGCGCACGGCGGACGCCCTGGTGGTGACGGTGCTGGCGGCCGGCGGCACCAGACCGGCCACGGCGTCCGCGGGCGGCGACGACGAGGCGTGGGACGTCGGGGTGCTCGCCGACCTGGACGTGCCGATCCTGCAGGGGCTGTGCCTGACCAGCTCACGCGCGGCGTGGGAGGCCAGCGACGACGGCCTGACCCCCCTCGACGCGGCGACGCAGGTGGCGATCCCCGAGTTCGACGGGCGGATCATCACGGTGCCGTTCTCGTTCAAGGAGATCGACCCGGACGGGCTGTCGGTCTATGTGGCGGACCCCGAGCGGGCTGCCCGGGTCGCCGGGATCGCTGTCGCGCATGCCCGGTTGCGGCACGTCCCGCCCGGGGAGCGGAAGATCGTGCTGATGCTGTCGGCCTACCCGACGAAGCATGCGCGCATCGGGAACGCGGTCGGTCTGGACACACCGGCGTCGACGGTCGCGCTGCTCGCCGCGCTTCGCGAAAAAGGCTACAAGATCGGAAATTTCGATCAGTACGACGGTGACGGGCTCATCCACACGTTGATCGCTGCCGGTGGGCAGGACCCGGATTGGCTGACTGAAGAGCAGCTGTCCGGAAATCCGGTACGAATTCCGGCATCTCGGTATGAGAAGTGGTTCGACACGCTGCCGGAGGACTTCCGGGAGCGCGTCGAGCGGCACTGGGGCGCTCCGCCCGGCGAGCTCTACACCGACGGCGACGACATCGTGCTGGCGGCACTGCGGGACGAGAACATCGTGGTGATGGTGCAGCCGCCGCGCGGGTTCGGCGCCAACCCGGTGGCCATCTACCACGATCCCGACCTGCCGCCGAGCCACCACTACCTGGCCGCCTACCGCTGGGTGGCCGACGAGTTCGGCGCGCACGCGGTGGTGCACGTCGGCAAGCACGGCAACCTGGAGTGGCTGCCCGGCAAGAACGTGGGCATGTCCGCCTCGGACGGCACCGACGCGGCCCTCGGCGACCTGCCGCTGATCTACCCGTTCCTGGTCAACGACCCGGGTGAGGGCACCCAGGCGAAACGGCGGGCGCACGCCACCCTGGTCGATCATCTGATCCCGCCGATGGCCCGGGCCGAGTCGTACGGCGACATCGCCCGCCTGGAGCAGCTGCTCGACGAGCACGCCAACATCGCGGCGCTGGACCCGGCGAAGCTGCCGGCGATCCGGGCGCAGATCTGGACCCTGATCCAGGCCGCCAAGATGGACCACGACCTGGGCCGGCAGAACCGGCCGGACGACGAAGAGTTCGACGACTTCATCATGCACATCGACGGATGGCTGTGTGAGGTCAAGGACGTGCAGATCCGTGACGGTCTGCACGTGCTCGGCGCGGCCCCGACCGGGGAGGCCCGGATCAACCTGGTGCTCGCGATGCTGCGGGCGCGGCAGATGTGGGCGGGGAAGGTGGCCGCGCTGCCCGGTCTGCGGGAGGCGCTGGGCCTGCCCGAGGACGCGTCGACCGCCGCGACCGACGCGGTGGAGGCCGAGGCGCGCGCGCTGGTCACCGCGATGGAGGAGGCGGGCTGGCCGGAGGACGTGTCCGGCATCTCGGACAACGAGGAGGTGCGGCGTGTCCTCTCCTTCGCCGCGACCGAGGTCGTGCCCCGCCTCGCGAAGACCACCGACGAACTGACCAACGTGCTGCACGCGCTCGACGGCGGTTACGTTCCGGCCGGGCCCAGCGGCTCCCCCCTGCGCGGCCTGATCAACGTGCTGCCGACCGGCCGCAACTTCTACTCCGTCGACCCCAAGGCCATCCCCAGCCAGCTCGCCTGGGAGACCGGCCAGGCGATGGCCGACTCGCTGCTCGACCGCTACCGGGCCGACTACGGCGACTGGCCGAAATCGGTCGGCCTCTCCGCCTGGGGCACCAGCGCGATGCGGACCGCCGGCGACGACATCGCCGAGATCCTGGCGCTGATCGGCGTGCGGCCGATCTGGGATCCGGCGTCGCGGCGGGTCACCGGGCTGGAGCCGATCCCGGCGGCGGAACTGGGCCGGCCGCGCATCGACGTGACGGTCCGCATCTCCGGGTTCTTCCGGGACGCGTTCCCGCACGTGGTGGCGATGCTCGACGACGCCTTCCGGATGGTCGCGGAGCTGGACGAGCCGGACAACCACGTGCGCGAGCACGCGCTGCGCGACCAGGGCGCGCACGGGGACTGGCGGCGGGCGACCACGCGGATCTTCGGGTCCCGGCCGGGGGCGTACGGGGCCGGCATCCTGCCGCTGATCGACAGCCGGAACTGGCGGGACGACGCCGACCTGGCCGAGGTGTACGCGGTGTGGGGCGGATTCGCGTACGGCCGGGATCTGGACGGCGTGCCGGCCCGGGAGGACATGGAGAACGCGTACCGGCGGATCGACGTGGCCGCGAAGAACATCGACACCCGCGAACACGACATCGCCGACTCCGACGACTACTTCCAGTACCACGGCGGCATGATCGCGACGGTGCGTGCGCTGACCGGTCGCGCGCCGGCGGCGTACATCGGCGACTCCACCAACCCGGACCAGGCGCGGACCCGCAGCCTGACCGAGGAGACCGCACGCATCTTCCGGGCCCGGGTGGTGAACCCGCGCTGGATCGCCGCGATGCGGCGGCACGGCTACAAGGGCGCCTTCGAGCTGGCCGCCACCGTCGACTACCTCTTCGGGTACGACGCGACGGCCGGTGTCGTCACCGACTGGATGTACGAGCAGCTCGCCGCGAGTTACGTGCTCGACGACGAGAACCAGAAGTTCATGCGCCAGTCGAACCCGTGGGCGCTGCACGGCATCGCCGAGCGTCTCCTCGAAGCCGCCGACCGTAACCTGTGGGAGCAGCCCGACCCGGAGACCCTGGACGCGCTGCGGCAGCTCTACCTGGAGACCGAGGGCGACCTGGAGGACAGCTGATGATCGTCAGGCGGGAGACGGCGGAGGACGTGGCGGGCATCCGCGCGGTGACCCTGGCCGCGTTCGGCCGCCCGGCCGAGGCCGGGCTGGTGGACGCCCTGCGCGCGGATCCGGGCTGGCTGCCGGCCCTCTCGCTGGTCGCCGTGGACGCCGGTGAGGTGACCGGGCACGTGGTGTGCACCCGCGGTCACGTCGGCCGGGCGCCGGCTCTCGGGCTGGGCCCGCTCAGCGTGCGGCCGGATCATCAGAAACGCGGGATCGGCGCGGCGCTGATGCACGCGGTGCTCGGCGCCGCCGACGCCCTGGACGAGCCGCTGGTGGTGCTGCTCGGCGACCCGGCGTACTACCAGCGGTTCGGGTTCCGGCTCGCCGCCGAGCACGGCATCGAGCCGCCGGTGCCGCAGTGGGCCCCGCACTTCCAGGCCCGCCCGCTCACCGCTCACCATCCGTCGCTGCGCGGGGAGTTCACCTACGCCGCCCCGTTCAACGACATGTGAGACCTTCAGCCTGGGTGTTCCGGGCGCGCTGACTTTCAGCGGTTGCGGCGGAGCAGGTACGTGTCCATGATCCAGCCGTGGCGTTCCCGCGCCTCGGTCCGGGTCGCCACGATCTCGTCGGCCACCTCGGCGACCGGCCCGCAGGCGAGCAGCTCGTCCGGTGTGCTGACGTAGGCGCCCCAGTAGATGTCCGCCTCCGGATGCTTCGTGAAGGCGTGCTGGGCGTCGAGCATCACCACCACGTCGTCGACACCCTCGGGCCAGCCTTCGGCGAGCCGCCGCCCGGTGGTGATCTGGAACGGCTGCCCCACCCGGTTGAGCCCGACCCGATGCTTGGCGGCGAGCGCGGAGACGCTGCTGATCCCGGGGACGACCTCGAACTCGAAGTCGACGGCCCCGCGCTCCAGGATCTCCTCCAGGATGGCGATGGTCGAGTCGTAGAGCGACGGGTCACCCCACACCAGGATCGAGCCGATCTCGGCGTCCCCGAGGTGCTCGGTGATCAGCTCCTCCAGCACCAGGGAGCGGCGGTGCCGCCAGTCGGCGACCGTGCCGGTGTAGTCGGCGGGGGTGCGATCCCGGTCGGGGTCGCGGCCCTCGACGATCCGCTTGTGCGGGTGCCCGTAATGCTTGATCAGCCGTTCCCGCAGCTCGACCAGGCTCGCCTTGGCCTCGCCCTTGTCCAGCAGGAAGAACACGTTGGTCCGGCCGATCGCCTTGGCCGCCTGCAGGGTGAGATGGTCCGGGTCGCCCGCGCCGATACCGACTACATAGATCTTCCGCACACCGAGCAGTCTGCCTCAGCCCGGCAGGAGCGGGACGGACGGGTACGGCTCCCGGCCGACCGTCGCGGCGCTCGAGGAACATGGGAACGGCAGCCGGCGCCAGCGGTGATCTTGGTCTGAGGGTTCGAGCGTCGCGCTTCTCGTGCGAGCACGGCGGGTAGCTGTTCGGCCTGGTCGAGAGCCTGTCCGTCGCCTACCCGGTCGTGATTCGACAAGGGGTGTTCACCCGGCGTGGGTGTCGGCTGCGGCCGGGGATCTCTGCTGGGTGCGGGTGGTGACGGTGACGGCCACGAGCACGGCGGCGGCGACCGGCAGGACGGCGGCGGCGAGGTAGGCGGTGGTGTAGCCGTGGCTCAGGGCCTGCTCCGCGTGGGCGACCAGGTCTGCGTTGCCGTCGGCGAGTCCGGTGCGCAGCGCGGTGGCGGCGTCGGGCAGCCGGGTGGCGGCGGCCGTGGCGGAGATGGTGGTCAGGAGGGCCAGGCCGATGGCCGCGCCGATCTGCTGGGCGGTGTTCATCAGCGCGGAGGCCACGCCGGTCTCCCGCGGGTCGACGTCGTGCACGACGGTGAGAGTCATCGGCACGAACGCCAGGCCCAGGCCGGCGGAGGTGAGGAACAGCGGCGCCATCAGGTCGGTCCAGTAGCCGGCGTTCGCGTCCAGGGCGGACAGCCAGAACATGCCGGCGGCCGCGATCAGCAGGCCGGTGACGGTGATCGCCCGCGGTGGCAGCTTCTCGACGAGCTTGGACGCCACGCCGGAGGCCAGGATGATACCGACGCCGAACGGCAGCGCGGCGGCCCCGGCCTGCAGCGGGCCGAACTGCAGGACCTGCTGCATGAACAGGGTGGCGAGGTAGAAGGTGCCCATCAGGCCGGCGCCGATGAACAGCACGGTGAGGTAGGCGCCGGAGCGGTTGCGGTCGGCCGGCAGCCGCAGCGGCAGCAGCGGGTTGCGGCCGCGCGCCTGCCGCACCACGAACAGCACCAGGGCCGCGACGGCGGCGGCGAAGGCGGTCAGTGTGATCGGGTCGGTCCAGCCGTGCTCGCCGGCGCGGGTGAAGCCGTAGGCCAGGGCGGTGAACCCGGCGGTGCCGGTGACGGCGCCGAGGGTGTCGAGGCGGCCGGTGTGCCGCTCGCCGGCGACGAGGATGCGGGTGCCCGCGAGTACGGCGATGCCGATCGGGATGTTGATCAGTAGGACCCACCGCCAGCTCAGTGCACCGGTCAGCAGCCCGCCGAGCAGGACGCCGCCGGTGATGCCGAGGGCGGACATGGCGCCGTAGACGGCCATCGCCTTGTTGCGTGGGGTGCCCGCCGGGAACGTGGTGGCGATCAGGGCGAGCGCGTTCGGGGCGACCAGCGCCGCGCCGATGCCCTGGATGCCGCGGGCGGCGATCAGCAGCTCGCCGGTGGGCGCGAGCCCGCCGGCCAGCGACGCGGCGGTGAAGACGATCAGGCCGAGGCGCAGCACCCGCAGGCGGCCGTAGAGGTCGCCGACCCGGCCGCCGAACAGCAGCAGACCGCCGAACGCCAGCACATAGGCGTTGATCACCCACGGCAGCGCCGACTCCGACATGTCGAACTGCGCCTGGATGCTCGGTAGCGCCACGTTGGCGACGGTGTCGTCCAGCACCATCATCAGCTGCGCCGTCGCGATCACGAGCAGGGCCAGGCCGAGGCGGCCACCGGCCCGTCCCTCGGCCTCTGGAGCGGTCGTCGGTGCGGTACGTGACATGGCTGCGTCCTCTTGTCCGATCGGCGGTCCATCCGAAATACCCCCGGGGGGTATCTCTCTGACAACAGGCCGGCCAGTGCGGATATTTCCGTGAGGTCGTTTCCCCATCGCCGACGAGGGCGTCGAGCCGCAGGATGCGCCGTTCGGCGGGACAGCCGCGTGCGGCCTGCGGTTGTAGGGTGCGGTGATCGTCTTACGGGCCCGATCCGGAGGTGCCGTGACCACCGAACCTACCGTGCGCGATGTCGTCGACAGCGCGATCGCCCTGCGGCTGGTGAGCGCCGAGAAAGCCGCGGTCCTGTCGGCCTGGTCGGATCGTCCGCTGTCGGAGTACGGCGGCGGTGCCAAGGAGGCCGAGGTGGCGGTCGGTGTGCTGATCGACCTGCAGGTCGGCTTCGAGGTGCACAGTGACGACGTCGACGACCTGGTCTCCGGCTACGAGGGGGCGTTCGAGGAACTGACCGCGTGCACCGACGGCCTGGTCACGGTCGCCGACGTCGAAATCGTCGAGTCGGCGAAGGGTTACGACGTGCTGCGGTTCCGTCTCAACGGCGAGCTGGTCGAGTGGACGGTCGAGCACCGCGGCGGCGACTACCTCGACCAGATGCCCTTCTTCGAGAACATGGACGCGTTCACTGCATCGGCCGTACCGAAGCGGTGGGCTTTGATCGACATCGACGGTGAGCCCCTGCCTGGGCGGTACGTCTTCGGTGAACCGGCCGCTCTGCACGCGTTCGGCGAGCGGTTCGGTATCACGTTCGAGGTCTACGCCGCTGGGTGAGGCCACGGCACGGTCTGGTGGTCCGCCAGACGCGAGCACACCCCGGAAAGGTCGTCCGGCCGGTCGGGCCGGGGACCGGCTTTTTCTGGCCTGGTGGGAGCTTCCAGCCCCGAAGCAAAGCAATGCTGGTCAACCGGCTGCCACCACGAGTGGTTCTCACCGCGTAGCGCATCGGCTCCGGCCAGGGTGAGTATGCCTTCTCGCCTCGTCAGTGCCGCCGGGTGGCCAGATCGGCCAGCGCGTCGGCGTATCCGGTCGCAGCAGCCTGCCAGTAACCCTGCAGCACTGCCTGCTGGTTCTCGTCGAGGCCGCTGACGTAGGCGCCGATGCTGGCGCGTACTCCCGCGAGCAGCCCGGTAAGGGCGGGCGGGGTGGCGGCCGCGACGCCGCCGAACTCACCGCATCTACCGGGCACTCGTCGCGTACGAGAAAGCCCAGGCCTACCCGGACGCGATCGAGCAAGCCCACACTGAGCACGCGCAGCGGGCCGCCGGCGACCTTCCGACGATCGTGCGGCCCCGGCCAGCCCACGTCCTCGAGGCAATCGATCCCGAGTCGGCAGCCAGAATCCAGGGCCGTCCACTCGACCGGCTCGAGTAGTCGCTCCTAGCCCTCGCACTGGAGTGCCGCTCTCCAAGATCATCACTAGCGCCGGTTCCCGTTCCGATGTTCCTCGACGGCCGTCGCGGCGCGCCCGAGCATCGGGTAGGCGGGACGGGTGCGGCTCCCGGCCGATCATCGCGGTGCGGCGCGCGCGAGCGGTCTGCCTCAGTCGGGCAGGAGCGGGACGGACGGGTGCAGCTCCCGGCCGATCATCGCGGCCCGGCGCAGCGCGCCCGAGCCGAACCGGTCACGCACCCGGTCGACGGCGGCGTCCAGCCCGTCGGCGCGCGGCTCCTCGAGCGGCAGCTCCAGCTGCACCGCCCCCTCGCCGTCGAGGTTGCTGACCGCGACGCCGATCAGGGTCAGGCCGCGCACCGAGATCAGCGGCCAGGTCTCTCGTAGCAGCTCGGTGGCGAGGCGCAGCACCGCGCCGGTCTGCAGTGTCGGTGTGAGCAGGCTGCGGGACCGGGTGGCCCGGCTGAAGTCGGCGAACCGCAACCGCACCGTGACCGTGCGCCCGGCCCGGTGGGCCCGGCGCATCCGGTTGGTGACCCGGTCGACCAGGGCGCCGAGCACCGCCTCGACCTCCTCCGGGCTCCGGTCGGCGGAGCGGCCGAGCGCGCACTGCGCCCCGATCGACCCGCGCCGCCGGCCGGTCTGGACCCGGCGCGGGTCGTGGTTGTGCGCGAGCGCGTGCAGATGCCGGCCCGCGTTGCCGCCGAGCAGGGCGATCAGCGCGGCCTCACCGACCCGGGCGACGTGCCCGACGGTGTGGATCCGCTGCTCGCGCAGCTTGGCGGCGGTGACCGGGCCGACGCCCCACAGTCTCTCCACCGGCAGGGGGTGCAGGAACTCCAGCTCGCCGCCGGGCGGCACGATCAGCAGCCCGTCCGGCTTGCCGGCGCCGCTCGCCACCTTGGCCAGGAACTTGGTGGGCGCCACCCCGACGGTGATCGGCAGCCCGGTCCGGGAGCGTACCTCGGCGCGCAGCCGCCGGGCGATCCGCTCCGGGGTGCCGCTGATCCGGCGGAGACCCTCGACGTCGAGGAACGCCTCGTCGATGGAGAGCGGCTCGACGATCGGTGTGATGTCGTGGAAGACGTCGAAGACGGCCCGGCTGGCCGCCGTGTAGGCATGCATCCGGGGCGGGACCACGACGGCCTGCGGGCACAGCGCGCGGGCCCGGGAGAGACTCATCGGGGTCCGCACCCCGCATGCCTTCGCCTCGTAGGAGGCGGCGAGCACCACCCCGCCGCCGACCAGGACCGGCCGGCCGCGCAGCGCGGGATCGTCGCGCTGCTCGACCGACGCGTAGAACGAGTCCAGGTCCGCGTGCAGGATCACGGCGCCATTTTAGTACATCTGTTCGAGCGGTGGCGGTCACATCCGGAGCGGGAATCCTGCTGGTCGTCTTCCGGTTTCCTGACTTGAGTCACCCACGCTCAAGTATTCGAGGAGCCACCCATGTTGCTCACCACCCCGACCGTGCGCGATCTGGAGCGTCTCACCGCCCGGGTCTTCGAGACCTCGGCCCGCGACTCCGGCGCCCGTCTCGACGCCTACCGGGAGGACGAGACCTTCTACATCGACATCGACCTGCCCGGCGTCGACCCGGCGTCGATCGACATCACGATCGACGGCAAGGTGCTGACCGTCCGGGCCGAGCGCCGGCGCGCCACCGCCGAGACCCGCCGGATGGTGATCGCCGAGCGCCCGATGGGCGCCGTCGCCCGGCAGGTCCGCCTCTCCGAGCGGCTCGACACCGACCGCCTGGAGGCCCGGTACGACAACGGCGTCCTCACCCTGAGCATCCCGATCCTCGAGCGCACCGCCCGCCGGATCGAGCTCAGCGCCTGACGGTTCCGAGCCCCGCGTGGTGATGGTGGGCTTTCCCGGACTGCGGCATGGCCCACCACACCGCACCCCCGGCTGGTTGTCAGGACTGTCTCAGCGCCGCTGAGACAGTCCTGACAACCAGCCGGGGAGGAGAGCTCAGTGGCCGAACCGCAGCCAGTTGATGTTCATCAGCTCGGTGCCGTCCGACGAGCTGAACGTGAGGTAGACGGTGTGCACCCCGGTCACCGGCTTCAGCACCGCGTTGGTGGTGCCCCAGGACTGCCAGCCGCCGCTGTTGCCGACCGAGATCTCACCGACCGGCGCACTGTCGCGGCTGTCCAGCCGGATCTGCAACCGGCTGGACGCTCCGGAGCCGGAGGACACCCGGATCGCGGCACGGGTCGCCGGTACGGCGCCGAAGTCGACGTCGTCGAACCGCAGGAAGTCGTCCCGGTTGATCCAGCCGATGTTCTTGCCGCCACCCTCGTCGGACGTGTCCTCGATGCCGACCCCGGCCAGCTCGGTCGCCGCCTCGGCCTGGAGCACGGCGTACTCGGTGGGTGCGGGTTGCGGGCTCGCCGTGGTCGTCTCCGGTGTGGCGGAGGCCGGCGCCGGAGCCGAGGCCGGCGCGGTGACCAGTACCGGCGGCGCCTGGGCGGCCGGGGTGTCCTGCCAGCGCCCGAGAAGGTAACCCAGCAGCAGAAGAGCGGCGCCGCCGAGCGCGGTGAGCACTCGGCGGCGGTTCTGCCACGATCTGGTGCGATAGACGGTCGGAGATCCGTGGTCCACCCGGACAGGGTAGATCAGTTGACGGCGGCCACGATCGACTCGGCCGGGGGCTCCGCGAAGTGGCAGGCGGTGTGCAGGGTCGGCGCGGTGTCGAACAGCGCCGGGTCCTGGGTGGCGCAGATGTCCTGCGCCTTCCAGCACCGGGTGCGGAAGCGGCAGCCCGACGGCGGGTCGACCGGGCTGGGCACGTCGCCCTGCAGCCGGATCCGGGTCTTCGGCGGCACGCCGCGCACCACGCCGATGTCCGGCACGGCGGAGAGGAGAGCCTGGGTGTACGGGTGATGCGGCTGCTGGTAGAGCGCGTCCCGGCCACCCTCCTCGACGACCCGGCCGAGGTACATCACCGCGACCCGGTCACAGAAGTGCCGGACCACGCCGAGGTCGTGGGCGATGAAGACGAACGCGATGCCCAGCTCCGACCGCAGGTTCTCCAGCAGGTTCATCACCTGGGCCTGGATCGACACGTCGAGGGCGGACACCGGCTCGTCGGCGACGATCACCTTGGGCCGGGCGGCGAGCGCGCGGGCGATGCCGATGCGCTGCCGCTGACCGCCGGAGAACTCGTGCGGGTACCGGTTGTAGTGCTCCGGGTTGAGGCCGACCATCTCCAGGAGCTCCTGGACCCGCTTCAGCTCACCGGTCTTGGGCACCATGTCGTGGGTACGCAGCGCGGTGCCGATGATGGTGCCGACGGTGTGCCGCGGGTTCAGCGACGAGTACGGGTCCTGGAAGATCAGCTGGATCTCCCGACGGTACGGCCGCAGCTGCCGTTCCTTCATGTGGGCGATGTCCACGCCCTGGAACCTGATCTGCCCGCCGGTCGGTTCGAGGAGGCGGGTGATCAGCCGGGCGGTGGTCGACTTGCCGCAGCCGGACTCGCCGACCAGGCCCAGCGTCTCGCCCTCCTTCAGGGTGAAGCTCACCCCGTCCACCGCCTGGACCTTCTTGGCGCCGCGGGACAGCAGGCCGTCGCCCTTGATCGAGAAGTGCATCTTGACGTCGTCGAGTTCGAGCAGCGGGGCGCCCTCGACCTTTCGCACGCCCTTGACGGAAGGGGTCATCGTCGTGGTTCCTTACGGCAGCCGGGGAAGGACTTCGGTCTCGAACACCCGGTCGGGGTCCTTGAGGTGGCAGCGCGAGGCGCGGCCGGTGTCCGCGGTCCGGGCGATCAGCTCCGGGCGCAGCGTGCGGCACATGTCGCCGGGCACCCGCTCGCGGAACTCGCAGCGCGGGTGGAAGGCGCAGCCGCTCGGCATGGCCAGCAGGCTCGGCGGCGCACCCGGGATGGGGTGCAGCGGCCCGGGCGTGCCGGAGACCGCCGGGATGCTCTCCAGCAGGCCCCAGGCGTACGGGTGCAGCGGGGTGCCCAGGATCTTCTCGACCGGGCCGTGCTCGACGGCGTTGCCGGCGTACATCACCAGGATGTCGTCGGCGATCTCGGCCACCACGCCGAGGTCGTGGGTGATGAAGACGACCGCCGAGCCGAAGTCACGCTGCAGGTCCGCGATCAGGTCCAGGATCTGCGCCTGCACGGTCACGTCGAGGGCCGTGGTGGGCTCGTCGGCGATGAGCAGTTTCGGGTCGTTGACCAGCGCCATCGCGATCATCGCGCGCTGGCGCATGCCGCCGGAGAACTCGTGCGGGTACTGGTCGACCCGGCGCTGCGGGTTCGGGATGCCGACCCGGTCGAGCATCTCGACGGCGCGCGTCTTGGCGGCCTTCTTGGAGACCTTGTTGTGCTGCCGGTACGACTCCATGATCTGGTCACCGACGGTGAAGTACGGGTGCATCGAGGACTGCGGGTCCTGGAAGATCATCGCGGCCTCGACGCCGCGGACCGTGTTCAGCTCCTGCTCCGACATCCCGATGATCTCGCGACCACCGATCTTGATGGAGCCGGACATGAACGTGCTCTTCCGGTCGTGCAGTCCCATCACGGCCATGCTGGAGACGCTCTTGCCGGAGCCGGACTCGCCGACGATCGCGAGCGTACGGCCCAGCGGCAGCGAGTACGTCAGACCGTCGACCGCCTGCACGACGCCGTCCGCGGTGGGGAACCGGACCTGGAGGTCGGTGACCTCGAGGTACGCCTCCTCGCCGGGGACGCGTGGGCGCCGGCCCCGGAAATCGGTCTGCGCTTCCTGAGTGGTCTGATCCATGTCGCCGCCTTGCGTGACGCGGGAGCCGGGCGCGGTCACGCGAGCCGGACCCGTGGGTCGAGGAACGTGTAGAGGATGTCGATGATCAGGTTCATCGTGACCAGGACGGTCGAGCCGACCAGCACGCTGCCGAGCAGCACCGGCAGGTCGTAGGTGTTGAAGGCGTTCAGGGTCAGCCGGCCGAGGCCCGGCAGGCCGAAGATGCTCTCGGTGAACAGGGTGTTGGTCAGCTGGTACGCGATGTCGAGACCGACGATCGTGACCACGGGGGTGAGCCCGGCGCGCACGCCGTGGCGGTACACCACGCGGCGCTCACTGATGCCCTTGGAACGGGCCGTCCGGACGTAGTCCTGGCCCAGCGACTCGATCATCGAGGCCCGGGAGTACCGGGTGTAGGACGCGGCGTTGGTCAGGCCGAGCGTGATCCACGCGGCGAGTAGGCCGGATGCCCAGGCCAGGGGATTCTCCAGCAGGGATGTGTACTGCGCCGCGGGTAGCACCACGTTCGTCGCGTAGAGGGCCACGAGCAGGACCACGATGAAGTAGGGCACCGAGTTGATGGTCAGGCTGGAGCCGACCGCGACCCGGTCCAGCGTCGTCCCGCGATGCCGGGCCGCCAGGGTGCCGACGAGCACGCCGACGGAGAAGTAGACCACCGCGCCGCCGAGCACGATGGAGAGGGTGACCGGCAGGGCGTCGGCGATCAGCTCGGTGACCGGCCGGCCCAGGGCGAAGGAGTAACCGAGGCAGGGCGCGTCGCACTCGCGCACCGTGCCGCCGATCTCGTACTCCCGCCCGGCGACGATGCCTTTGAGGTAGACCCCGATCTGCTGGAGCGCCGGGTCCTCCAGGTGCAGGGCCGCGCTGATGTCAGCGGCCCGGTCGGGGGTGCACTTCGGCCCGCAGATGGTGCCGACCGGGTCGGTCGGCGCCAGGAGGAAGAGCGCGTAGCTGGCGACCAGCGTGGCGAAGATTACCGAGATCGCACTCGCCGCGCGTCGCAGGAAGTACAACAGCACCGCAAACTCCTCGTCTTACTGTTGCGGATCGATCGAACGTAGGCATTTCGGGCCGATGGCCCGGCCCGAGGACGGGCCGGACCATCGAGGTGTCACCGAAGGATCAGCTCTTCAGGTGCAGGTCGGGCAGGAACGGGAAGCCCATGGTCGGGTCGTTCTGGATCATGCCGACGTTCTTGCCGAAGACCACAGCGGTCTTCTCGTACGTCATCGGGATCGCGACGTACATGTCCATGATCTTCTTGTCGAGCGCACCCCACTTGGCGGTGGACTCGGAGCTCGGCAGCTTGGTGAGAGCGTTGATCTCCTCGTCGAGCGCCTTGTCCTGGAGCATGCCCCAGCTCTGGCCCTCTTCGACGCTCTGGCTGCGGAACAGCACCGGGAACCAGCTGTTGCCGGTCGGCCAGTCGGAGCACCAGCCACGCGGGGTCTGACCGAAGTTGACCGGCGCGTCGTAGTCGCCGCCCTTCTTCCGCAGGTCCGCGCTCGGGATGCCGATCGGCTTGGCCTTGAAGCCGGCCGCGTTCAGAGCGGTCGCGATGGTGTTGGCGACCTGCTGCGGAACGGTCTTCTGGTTGTCGAAGTACCAGCTGATCTCGAAACCGGACTTGCCGGCGGCCTCGAGCATCTGCTTCGCCTTGGCCGGGTCACCGGCGCCCTCGCCGCTCAGACCCTCGGCGGGGGTGTACTTGGTGTAGCCCGGGACGCTCGGCGGCATGATGGTGCTGGCGCGCTCGGCGGTGTACGGGTTGTAGCCGTTGGCCTTCCAGACACCGTCGTACGGCCACGCCACGGCGAGGGCCTTACGGACCTCCAGCGGAACCTTGCGGGTGTCGATGCTCCAGGCCCGGGTGCAGGGGCTGGCGCCCTGGAGGAGCTGGCTCTCCTTGCCGGTGAGCTGCGGAACCAGGGTGGCGTCGATGTTGAAGGTGTTGATCGCGTTGGCGTCCTCGCCGTTGCTGTTCAGCACCTGCTGCTGGGTCTTGACGTCCTCCTGGCCCCACTTGAACACGACGCTGTCCAGGTACTGGTGGCGCACCGGGTCGGTGTTCGGGTCCCAGTTGGTGTTCTTGACCAGCTTGAGCTCGCTGCCCACGCTGTACGACTCGACCTGGTAGGGCCCGGTCGCCATCGGCTTGAGCTGGTACTCCTGCTTGGTGTCCTTCGCCTCGGGGATCGGCGTGAACATCGGGAAGGTCATGTAGAACGGCAGGTCCGAGAACGGCTGCTTGAGGTGGATGATCAGGGTGTCGGTGCCCTGGGTCTCCACGCCCGAGTAGGGGCCCTTGTCCGCGTACGGGCCCTTGTACTTGTCGCCGTCCTTGAAGTACGACATCTGGTACGTCGGGCCGTTGGAGTACACGTCGTGGGCGAAGGACCGCTTGATCGCGTACGCCAGGTCCTCGACCTTGATCGGGGTGCCGTCGTGGTACTTGATGTTCGGCTGGAGCTTGAACGTCCAGGTCAGGCCGTCGGCGGAGGCCGTGCCCAGGTCGGTCAGGTCGGGCACGAGGACCGGCTGGCCGTTACGGATGTCGTACGTGGTCGGCGTGCGGTAGAGCAGCTTGCCGATCTCGTTCGCGTCGACGTAGTACGTGTCGGTCGGGTCGATCGTGGTGACCGTGGACAGCTGGTAGACGGTGACCGTGCCGCCCTTCTTCGCCCCGGGGATCTCCTCGGCCGGGCCCTTGGCGGCCGCGTCGATGGTCTGGGTGGCGGTCTCGATCTTGCCGCCTTCGGCCTTCGACTTGTCCGAGTTGCTCGACGGGCTGCCACAGCCCGCGATACCCAAGGTCACAGCGGCCGCGGCTGCCACGACCAATCTGGCTCGTCTCGCCATTTCTCCTCTTCTCAACTTGTACTGCAGGGTCCTCACCGCCGGGTGCGCGGATCGAACGCGTCACGGATGGCGTCTCCGAGCAGGCTCAGCGAGATCACCAGGATCGTGATACCGAGGACGGGGATCCACAGGTACAGCGGATCCTCTCGGTAGTAGCTCGTAGCGGCGGAGATCGTCAGACCCCACGACGGCGTCGGCTCGCTCAGGCCGACGCCCAGGACGGTCAGGCCGGCCTCGGTGACGATGTAGGTCGGGAGCGCCAGCGAGGAGGCGACCACGATCGGCGCGACCAGGTTGGGCAGCAGTTCCTTGAAGAGGATCTTGTGGGTCGGCACGCCGAGCACCCTGGCGGCCTGGATGAACTCGCGTTCCCGCAGCGACAGCACCTCGCCGCGGATCAGACGTGCGAGGTTGGCCCAGCCGACGAAGGACAGCACGAAGATGAGCGAGTAGAACCTGACGTCCGAGGTCTGCTCGGCCGAGACACCCTCCTGGGCGCCGTAGATGACCGAGACGGCGACGGCGGGAACCGCGATCGCGAAGAGCAGGCTCGGCAGGCTCAGAGTGAAGTCGATGACCCAGGAGAGCATCCGGTCGACCCAGCCCCGGGCGAAGCCGGCGACCAGGCCGACCACGACGCCGATGAGGGTGGAGATGACGGTGGCGGAGGCGGCCACGATCAGTGACGGGCGGGCACCGTAGACCCAGCGGGCGAAGTTGTCGCGGCCCAGCCGGGGCTCGACGCCGAACCAGTGCTCCGAGTTCGGGCCGATCGTCGGGAACCCGTAGTCGTCGACCAGATCCATGTGATAGGTCGTCGGGTCCTGGCCCTCGAGCTTGGCCAGCAGCGGCGCGAAGACCGCGATCAGGACGAAGAAGACGACGATGGAGAGGCAGACCATCGCGGTCTTGTCCTTGCGGAGCCGCGCCATCGCGATCTGGGTCAGGGACTTGCCCTGGGTGCTGCTCGACTTCTTGGTGACCGTTCCGGGTTCGGCGGAAAGCGGCTTCCCGGTCAGCGCGGGGTCATCGATCAACGGTTCCACGCTTGTGGTTCACCTCCATGGACGACACACCTCACATGCGCCGTGCGTGAGAGGTATTCGGATGCTGCGGTTGGCAAACGTAGCCGGGAAACCGGCCGTAGGAAATGAGTTGACGTCTCGAATGAATAACTAGAGCCGGGCACGACCATATGGATTAGGTCATACCATCACCTAGGGAAGTACCTCTCGAAAACCTAGATATCCGGCTGAATCCGGACCAAATGGCGGATCATTATGGTCGTTTTGTCGGATATGAAGGACCAGAGGGCAATCGTGTGGTTGCGCAGAGTCATCAAGATGACGATCCGCGGCCCTCGCGGGGCCGTTTCTTCGCCGTTTCAAGATCATTTCCTTCAGGGTCGTCCGTGCCGTGGGTTCTCCGGCGTGTGCGCCGGATCACCGCAAAATTTACGGTCCGTGACCGTCTTGACCGTATATCGATGTGCTTCGCGCGCACCCACTCCGGCCCGTCCGGGTACGCGCATCCGGCGGCCGCAGTGTCAATTGCGTAACCATTCCGGCCATCGAGACGCGCCATTGACGGCCCGTCGACTCCGGCGATCATCGCGGTCCGGAACGGTCACGCCACAGCGCGTCGATCAACGACACTGCGAACCGTTGACGATCACGTTCCGCCGGTGATCCTCGGCGGAGGGATCAGAGCCGGGGCGCGAGACCCGCGAGGATCTCCGCGCCGAGCTCCTCGGCCGCACGGGGATCCGCCTCCGGACCGCCGATCCGCGGGTCCCAGTTGGGCTCGTAGAACAGCTCGGTGGCGCCGGCCTCAGCGTACCGCTCCGCCCCCGCGCGGATCTGCTCCCAGTCCCCGGACAGCGGAACGGATTCGTCGCGCCGCCCGGCCAGGACGACGCCCCGCACAACAATACGTAGCGTAGCGGGATCCCGTCCGGCGCCTTCAGCCGCCTCCCGCACGATCCGCGCCCCCCGCTCGAACTCCGCCAGGCTCGTCCGGCTGCTGCTCACCCATCCCGCCGCGATCCGCCCGGCCCGCCGCAGCGCCACGTCGGCGGTCCCGCCCAGCAGCACCGGCGGCCCGCCCACCTGCGCCGGCTTCGGCGCCATCCGGCTCGGCGGCACCTGGTAGAACCGCCCGGCGAAGGACACCTCGTCCCCGCTGAACAGCGCCTTCAGCACCGCCAGGTACTCCTCGGTGCGCGCCCCGCGCGGATGCGGATCCGATCCGGTCGCCACGAACTCCGGCTCCGACCAGCCCGTACCCAGCCCCAGGTCGAACCGCCCGCCGGACAGCATGTCGAGGCTGCTCACCTGCTTCGCCAGGTACGCCGGTGACACGTACGGCAGGTTGATCACCGACACCCCGAGCCGGATCCGCGACGTCACCGCCGCCGCCCAGCTCAGCGCCACCACCGGATCCAGGACGCTGTGATAGGGCGACGCGAGGTCCTGCCCCCGCCCGAGCAACAGCCGCTGGAATCCCCACAGACCGTGATACCCGAGATCCTCCGCCTGCCGCGCGATCGCGGTCAGCGTCTCCGCCCGGGCCCAGGCCCCGGACACCGGCAATCCGAAACTGATCAGCATGCCCGCAACCTAGACCGCCGCCCGCGCACGGTCGCCGCGCGCCCTCGCCACCCTCTTCCGGTACGCCGTACCGAGGGCCCGCCGGTCAGCCGCTCGAGTAGATCCGGGTCGGCCTGATCAGCACCGCCGTCCGCCGCTGCCCGGCCATCGTGCGGTCGTACTCCGCCCAGTCGTCGTGGGTGCCACCCGCCGCGCTGAAGATCTCGCGCAACAACAGCCGCAACCGCTCCGCGTCCAGCCACGGCCGCGGATCATCGGGCCCCGCGAGCTCCGCCACCCCTTCGACCGTCGCGTATCGCCAGCCACTGCGGAACGCCACCGCCACCGACGGCCGCTCCCGCAGATTCCGCAGCTTCACCGCCCCGTAGGTGACGAACGCCAGCACCGGCCCACCACCCGCCGGCCCCTCGATCAGCCCCGTGTTGACCAGCGTCGACTGCACACTCCGATCGGCCCGCACCGTCGAGACGATCGCCAGCCCGGTCTCCGCCCGGCTGAGCTCCCAGGCATCCTCAAGCGCACCCATACCGCGACCCTACGTCGGCGACACCCCCGCGCACGCGACTCGACCACCGACCAGAGCACGTCCGCCGCCCCGCGAACAAGACTCGACCACCGACCAGAGCACGTCCGCCGCCCCGCGAACAAGACTCGACCACGGTCCCGAGCACGTGTGCCGCCCCGCGAACAAGACTCGACCACGGTCCCGAGCACGTGTGCCGCCCTGCGGACGGGACTCGACCACGCACAGAGCACGTGTGCCGCCCCCCCCAAGCCGCTCGCCCGCCCACCTCCCACACACGGGTCGGCCCGTTCACCTCCGGGCCGGTGCGCGCGTGCTCACCCGTACCGAAGCCGGGTCCGCAGCGATCGCACCCCGAACGGACCGCAACCGGCGGACCGACCGCAACCCTGTCCCCGAAAGGTTTCGGGCGGGCGGTGGCCACGGAGGGATCAAGCCTGACCGCCCGGAGTGGCCACCGCCCGCCCGAAACCGCCCACCGCAAGAGGGCGGCTACGAGAACACCGGACTACCCGCCCCTTCGAGGAAGAGACGCCCCGCCTCGGCCGGCGGAACCGGACGCGAGAAGTAGTACCCCTGAGCGAACCCGCACCCCATCTCCCGCAGGGCGGCGAGCTGCCCGAACTCCTCGATTCCCTCGGCCACGGTCGCCATGCCCAGGGACTTGCCGAGGCGGACGATGGTGTCGGTGAGGGCGGTGTCGTCCGCGATGACGCCGAGGCGTTCCACGAACGAACGGTCGATCTTGAGGGTGTCCACCGGGAAGCGGCGCAGGTACGCCAGCGACGAGTACCCGGTGCCGAAGTCGTCGATGGCCAGGGTGAGGCCGAGCGCCTTGAGGCGCAGCAGCTGCTCCAGGTTGGCCTCGGTGTCGGTCATCAGGACGCTCTCGGTCATCTCCAGGCAGAGCCGGTCGGCGGGCATGCCGGTCTCGGCGAGCACCGCCGCCACCGTCTCGGCGAGGTCGGCGCGGTCGAACTGGCGGACCGACACGTTCACCGACATCTTCAGTGGGCGGCCGCCCGCCGCCGCCGACCATTCGACCGCCTGCCGGCAGGCCTCGTGCAGCACCCAGCGGCCGAGCGGCACGATCAGGCCGGTCGCCTCGGCGATCGGGATGAAGTCCAGCGGGTTGATCATGCCGCGGGTCGGGTGCGGCCAGCGGGCCAGCGCCTCGAAGCCGACCACCTGGCTGGTCTCCAGGTCGATGGTGGGCTGGTAGTGCAGTCGCAGCTCGCCGCGCTCCAGGGCGCCGCGCAGGTCGTTCTCCAGTTCCAGGCGTTCGACGAGGCCCTCGCGCATCCGCGGGCGGTACTCGGCGAAGCCCCCGCCACCGGTGGCCTTGGCCTGGTGCATGGCCAGGTCGGCGTTGCGCATCAGCTGGTCGGCGCGGTCGGTCTCCTGTTCGCCGTCGGCCTCGGTGAGCAGGGCCGCCGACGCGACGCCGATGCTGGCCCGAACATGGATGAGTCGCGAGCCGGCCTCGACCGGGGTCTCCAGGTCGTCGAGGATGCGGCGGGCGATGGCTTCCGCGTCATCGGCGAGAGCGAGGATCGCGAACTCGTCGGCGCCGAACCGGGCGACCACGTCGCTGTCCCGCACGCATGCCGTGATCCGGTCGGCGACCTGGACCAGCAGCTGGTCGCCGGCCAGGTGGCCGAGGCTGTCGTTGACCCGCTTGAAGCCGTCCAGGTCCAGGTGCAGCACCGTGACGTCGCCGGTGCGGCGCAGGGCGGCGGCGGTCCGGTCCCGGAACAGGGCACGGTTGCCGAGCTGGGTGAGCGCGTCGTGGTACGCCTCGTGGATCAGCTGGTCCTGCAGTTCCTTGCGTTCGCTGATGTCCCGGGTGTTCAGCACGAAACCGGCGACGTGCGGGTCGTCCACCAGGTTCGTGACGATCACCTCGGACGGTCGTTTCCGGCCGTCGCGGTGGGTGTGCACGAGTTCCAGAGTGGTGCTGGCGAACGGCCGGGCCGCGACCTGCCGGATCGCCTGGGCGAGCCGCAGCGCCACCTCGTCGTCGACCAGGTCGGTGTAGCGGCGGCCGAGGAACACCTCCGGCGGGTAGCCGAACACCCGCTGCATCGACTCGCTCTGGTAGCGGATCAGGCCGTCCGAGCCGATCACCGTGACCACGTCCGAACTGTGCCGGATCAGCGCGTGGAACCACTGCTCGCGGGCGTTGAGCTCGGCGGTGCGCTCGGCGACCCGGCTCTCCAGGGTGCGGGTCAGCGCCCGGTTCTCCAGCTGGGTGAGCAGCTGCCGGCCGACGATCAACAGGATCAGGAACGAGCGGGTGTACGCAACGAACGGGTGGCTGTGCCCGGTCTGCACGTGGAACATCACGCTGGAGCCCAGCGCGGCCAGCACCGCCACGTAGGGGACCATGACCGCGGTGTTCCAGACGCCGGGCGGCAGGTCGAGCGGCTCGGCCGCGCCGTCGCGGGGCCGGATCGCGCCCATGGTGATCAGGACGTACCCGGCGAGCGAGGCCAGGTGCACGAGCGGGGCGCCGTGCTGGGCGTGGATCAGCTCCAGGTAGACGTGCCCGACGTCGCCGACCGCGAACGCGACCATGCCGGCGCCCACGAACGTCAGGTCGGAGACGCGCCCGTGGCGGCGGCGCTGCTGCGGCAGCATGTACCCGACCATGGTGGCGAGCACGATGTCGGCGAGCGGGAAGACCAGGTTGACGTAGAAGGCGGTGCCGTGCGTGCCGTTCTCCAGGTGTCGGTCCAGCACGAACACCCAGGCGACCAGGACCAGCGACGCGGCGATCAGCAGGCCGTCGAGGATGCTGCGCAGCCGGTTCACGAGCGGCTGTGAGGCGCTCGGCAGGATCAGCAGGCCGGCCGGGATCAGCACCAGCAGGCCGAGCACCGACGGGCCGGTGAGCAGCGGGTTCAGGTTCGGGACACCGCCCGGGAGCGGCCACTGGGTGAACCAGGCGAACTGGCCCAGGCCCCAGACCAGCAGGCCGGCGCCGAGCACCGCCCAGCCCCAGCGGGCCCGGCCGGTGAACCCGCGGGACCGCCACAGGCACGCGGCCGTGGCGGCGCCGGCGCCGGCGAGCAGCGCCCAGGCCCCGATCGCCCGGCTCGTCTCCGGGCCTCCCGGTCCGGCGGCCACCAACCCGGCGACGACGGCGAAAACGGCTCCGAGCAGGACGCAGAGGCGCGCCCACGACCCGGCCGCACGCGGGCTCCGGCTGTCGACAGACATCCGCCCCACCTCTTTCCGATCCCGCCACCTCGTGGTGGTCAACCGGGAGATCGGGCCGGGCGGGGAGGTCCTGAGAAGATCCTGAGGTTCAGTTACCGACCAGGCCGTCCTGGTAGGCGACGATCACCAGCTGCACCCGGTCGCGGACCCCCAGCTTGGCGATCGCCCGGGTGACGTGCGTCTTCGCGGTCAGCGGGCTGATCACCAGCGCGGCCGCGATGTCGTCGTTGGAGAGGCCGGTGGCGACCAGCCGCACCACCTCCCGCTCGCGGTCGGTCAGCACGGCCAGCCGGTCGCCGCCGGGCGCCGCGGCGGCCGCGACCGGGCGGTGCGCGAACTGGCCCACGACCCGGCGGGTGACGCTGGGGGAGAGCAGCGCGTCACCGGCGGCCACCACCCGCACGGCGGCGCGCAGGCCGTCCGGGTCGATCTCCTTGGTGAGGAAGCCGCTGGCCCCGGCGGCGAGCGCGGAGAACACGTACTCGTCGGTCTCGAACGTGGTCAGGATGATCACCTTCGTGTCCAGGAAACCCAGGATCTCCCTGGTCGCGGTGATCCCGTCCATGCCGGGCATGCGGATGTCCATCAGGATCACATCGGGTTCGAGGGTACGGGCGGCGCGTACCGCCTCGTCGCCGGTGGACGCCTCGCCGACGACGGTCAGGTCCCGTCCGCGCCGCAGCAGGCTGCGGAACCCGGCGCGGACGAGGTGCTGGTCGTCGGCGAGGAGCACCGAGATGGTCATGCCGCCTCCGTCAGGGGGATGGTCGCCCGTACCGTGAAGCCGCTCCGGCCCGGACCGGCCGTGAGCGCGCCGCCGAGCGCCGCCACCCGTTCCCGCATGCCCGAGATGCCGTGCCCCTCGACGATGCCGGCCGCCCCGGAGCCGTCGTCCTGCACGTCGACGAGCACGTCGGCCGGCGCGTACCGCACGGTGACCGCGACCCGGGTCGCGCCGGCGTGGCGGACCGTGTTGGTCAGCGACTCCTGCACCACCCGGTACACCGCGGCGGCCACCGGCGCCGGCAGCCGGACCGGATCGCCGATCTCGTTGAACGACACCGCCAGACCGGCTTCGCGGACCTGGCCGAGCAGCCGCTCCAGGCTCTCCATCGCCGGCAGTTCACCCTCGCGCAGCACCCCGACCAGCGCTTTCAGATCGGTCATGGCCCGGCCGCGGACCTCCTGGGCGAATTTCAGCGCGGCCTTCGCCTCGTCCGGTTCGGCGTCGAAGGCGTCGATCGCCACGTTCAGGTGCACGCCGACGACGGCGAGCGTGTGCGAGACGACGTCGTGCAGGTCCCGGGCGATCTCCACCCGCTCCTCGGCCCGCCTGCGGCCGGCTTCCAGGGCGCGCTGCTGCTCGTCGGCGGCGATCCGGTGGGCGACCTCGGCCCGCCAGCGCACCGTGTTGCGGTACGCCGTCGCGGCCGCCAGCACCGCGCCGATCCACAGCGCCTCCCCGCCGAGGTGGGCGAACACCCAGTCGGGCGACTCGTGCCGGTAGACGAACGTGTCCCAGTTCAGGCCCCAGAGCAGGGTGAGTGCCGCGGCGACGATCGCGGTCCGCAGCCGGCCGGCCAGCACCAGCCCGGCCAGGGCGGCGGAGGCCGGCCAGATCCAGCCGGCCTGGATCAGACCGGCGACGCGCCAGGCGGCGACGATCGCGAAGGTGAGCAGGAAGACGGCCAGCGGCCAACGGCGGACGGCCAGGACCAGCCCGGCCAGGGTGACCGCGAGGGAGCCGGTCAGCGCGGCCTGGGTGTCTCCCTCGGTGATGGCGAGGCCGGTCGGCACCCCGGCGAGGGTGAGCGCGGCGGCGGCGCGGGTCAGGTTCTTCGTCATGCCGGGGACGCTAGGGTCGCCGGGTGGGCCGGCGCGTCGTCCCGCCGCTGTCACCCGCATCGACGCCTCCCGGTTACGGGACTACACCATTCGCTGTACACCCTGGGCCCTAGCTCTTCTCCCCTTCGGCCTCCCGTCGTGCGCGGGCCCGGCGCTTGCCCTCGTGCATGGCCTGGACCCGGGCGACCGGGATGGTGTGGCCCTCGGCGATCAGGCCGGCGTCGAGGGTCTGCGGGGCGGGCATCCCGTCCGCCCACGGATCCCGGTCGCCGAGCAGGCCGGGCGCGGTGTGCAGGGTGAAGTCGGCGGGGGTCACCCGGTCGAGGTCGGACCACGCGACCGGGAACGAGACGGGCGTCCCCGGCCGGGCGCGGGGGCTGTACGTGGCCACCACTGTCGCCCCACCGGCTCGGGTCGCGTCGAGGAACACCTTGCCGTGCCGGTCCTCGCGGATGAACGCGGTGGTGGCGAGCGCCGGGTCGATCCGTTCGGCGCGGGCGGCGACGGCGCGCTGGGCGGCGGCCACGTCCTCCGGGGCGGGATCCCCGGTGAGCGGCACGAAGACGTGAACGCCCTTGGCGCCGCTGGTCTTCACCGCCCCGGACATCCCGGCGTCGGCGAGCGCCTGCCGGACCAGCCGGGCCCCGGCCACGGCCAGGTCGAACCCGCCGTCCTCCGGCGGGTCCAGATCCATGATCAGGTGGGTGGGATGCGGTGAACCGGCGGTCGTCAGCGCCGGGTGGTACTCCACGGCCCGCTGGTTGCCCAGCCAGAACAGGGTGCGCCGGTCGCCGGCCAGAGCGTAGGTCACCTCGCGGTGCGAGGAGTCCGCCCAGACCGTCACCCGGGGCACCCAGTCCGGCGTGTACTTCGGCAGGTTCTTCTGCATGAACCGGTCCTGGCCGCGGAGCACCCGGATGACCGAGAGCGGCCGGTCGCGCAGCACCGGCAGGAGACGGCCGCTCATCGCGTCGAGGTAGTCGACCAGGTCGCGCTTGGTCGCCCCGGCGGAGGGGAACAGCTCCTGATCCAGATTGGTCAGCGGTACGCCGTCACGTTCCTCACCCATGCACCCATCTTGCCGGTTCCGGTTCGATCCGGCTGGTTGTCAGGGCCGGCTCAGCGCCGCTGGCACTGACGACCAGCCGGGCCTTTCTACTGCCGGCGGATGAACTGCTTGGCGGCGGCGGCCAGGGCGCTCTGCAGGACGCCCGCGTCGCCGGAGGTGGAGAAGGCGCCGAGCGCGGCGTTGGCAGCGTTCTGCCAGGGCTGCGAGCAGGCCGAGCCGTGCGCGCAGGACGGCACCGGCAGACCCGACTTCCAGTCCGCCGCCGTCGCGATCTGGTAGTCGGTGAAGCCCTCGGTGGGTGCGTCGGTACGGGCCGGGATCGAGCCCTTCCGCGCGTTGAACGCCTGCTGTCCCGGCGCCGAGGCGACCGTCCGCAGCCAGCACGTCGCGCCGTCCGGGTTGGCCGCGCCGGTGGTCAGCGTGAACGAGTCGGCCAGCCACTGGAAGGCCGTCCCGTTGCCGGGGAAGACGAACGTGTCGTACCCGGCGAAGCTGTTCGCGGTGAGCTCGGCGGCCGCCCAGTCACCCATCAGCTGATAACCGGCCTTGCCGTCGATGAGCAGCCGCTGCGCCTGCGGCCAGTCGAGGGAGTCCCGGTCGGCGTTGCTGTATTCCAGGATGGTGCCGTAGTCCTTGATCGCCTTCGTGACGACCGTGCCGGTCCACGGGGTCGTGCCGGTGAACAGCCCGGTGAACCGCTGCGGGCCGAGTTCGCTGAGCAGCACCGCCTCCAGCAGCATGAGCTGGGTCCAGTCCCGCCCGAGGGCCAGCGGTGACTCGACGCCCGCCGCGCGCAGCCTCTTCAGGTTGCCGACGAACTCGGCGAGGCTCTTCGGCGGCAGCAGGATGCCGGCGTCGGACAGCACCTGGTCGTTGGTCCAGACGACGTTGGCCCGATGCACCCCGGCCGGCACCGAGTAGATCTTGCCGTTCACGGTCAGGCCCTCGACCAGTCCGTCCGGCAGCGCCTCCCGCAGGCCCCAGGAGTCGAACGCGGCGGTGAGATCGGCGACCTGGCCGGCGTCGATCCGGTCGAGCAGTTCCGCCCCGGCGTGCACCTGGAACGTGTCCGGGGGGTCGTTCTGTCGCAGGCGGGCGTCGAGCACCTGCTTGGCGTTGATCCCGGCGCCGCCGGCGACCACGCCGTTCTCGAACGTCTGTCCCGCGCAGTCGGCGGCGAACCGGGCGACCAGGGCGTCCAGCCCGGCCTTCTCGCCGCCCTCGGCCCACCAGGTGAAGACCTCGACCGTCGTGGCCCGGGACTCGTCATCGTCGCCGGACCCGCAGGCGGACGCCACCAGGAGCGCGGCGGCGCTGACGACGGCCGTCAGGGCGCGTCGTGTGCTGCGCATGGTCTTCCCCATTCACTAAAGCTCGAATGTGACTAACCGTTAGTGTCACACCCGCCTGAGCGGCGAGGTCACACGGGCGGGTGAACCGGATGATTACTGAGAGTGAGTTGAGCCTTCGAGTTAATTCTTCGGGGGTACGTCGAACGGTCCATAGCTGATTGTCTATCCAGCTCGTCACCATTGAGGCATGAACGCACCGGGCGACACCATCCTTCTCGTCATTCTGGCCGCCGCCCTGATGGCCTGTTCCGGATATGCGGCGGGGCGGCTGCACCAGCGCCGCGAGAGCGGGCCGGAGCGGGAGGCGGCGTACCGGGAGGGCTACGACGCGGCGACCCGCGACGTGTTCGGCATGGCGGCCCGGGCGGCCGGCCGGGAGGCGCTCGCCCCGTCCGCGGGACGGCACGCGGTGCCCGACGAACTGGTCGAGGCGGCGACGCGGCTGCTGACGGCGGACCGGATGGCCCGCGCCCGGGTGCCGCGCCCGCGCTCCTGAACGGGCTACGACCTCCTGAACGGGCTACGACCTCCTGGCGGCTTCGACCGCCTCGCGCAGCCCCCGGGTGGCGAGGCGGTCGGCCCGCTCGTTCTCCGGATGGCCGGCGTGCCCCTTCACCCAGTGCCAGGTCACGTCGTGCCTCCGGACCGCCTCGTCGAGCCGTTTCCACAGGTCCACGTTCTTCACCGGCTGCCGGGCCGCGGTCATCCAGCCGTTCTTCTTCCAGTTCTTCAGGTACTGGGTGATGCCGTTGCGCACGTACACGCTGTCGGTGTAGATCTCCACCGTCAGCGGCGCCCGGTTCAGCGTCTCGAGGGCCCGGATCGGGGCCATCAGCTCCATCCGGTTGTTCGTGGTCGGGTCGGCCTCGCCGCCGCAGAGATCCTTCTCCGCCCGTCCCCAGCGCAGCACCGCACCCCACCCGCCGGGACCGGGGTTGGGGGCGCACGCCCCGTCGGTGTAGATCTGCACCACGCCCATGGGAGGAGAGGCTACGGCCTCAGGGATGAGGCGCACCGGCCGGAGCCGGGGCACCGTGGGGTGAGACAGGCCATCGGCGCGCACCGCCGGGCCGGGCTTTCCGGCGGCCACCGTATGGTGGCGGTGGCGGACGGATCTGCGAATGGCGGGACTCATGGTTGGTGGCGACGCGGCCGCGGTCGAGGTCAGAGACGTCGTGGTGCGCTACGGCGACACGACGGCCGTCGGCGGGGTGTCCCTGTGCCTGCCACGCGGGCGGGTGCTCGCCCTGCTCGGGCACAACGGCGCCGGCAAGACCAGCCTGCTGCAGGTGTGCGAGGGTTTCCGCCGGCCGGACGGCGGCGAGGCCCGGGTGCTGGGGCTGGACCCGGTCGGCGACCACGACGCGCTGATGCCGCGGCTCGGCATCATGTTGCAGGCCGGCGGCGTCTACCCGTGGGCCACGGCCGGGGAGATCCTGCGGCTGTTCGCCTCGTTCGCGGCGAACCCGCTCGACACCGACATGCTGCTGGACCGGCTCGGCCTGCGGAAGTTCGAGCGGACCCGGTTCCGCCGGCTCTCCGGTGGCGAGCAGCAGCGGCTCAGCCTCGCGGTGGCCCTGGTCGGCCGGCCCGAGCTGGTCTTCCTGGACGAGCCGACCGCCGGCATGGACACCGAGGCCCGGCACACCACCTGGCAGCTGATCGAGGAGCTCCGCGCCGACGGCGTGTCGGTCCTGCTCACCACCCATCTGCTGGACGAGGCCGAGCGGCTCGCCGACGACGTGGTGATCCTGCGGGCCGGGCGGGTCGCGGCGACCGGCACACCGGCCGAGCTGACCTCCGCCGCCGCGATCGAGGTGCTCGAGCTGCGCGCCGGCCCGGGCCTGGACCTGACCGGCCTGGGCGCCCGCTGGACGGCCGCCGAGACCACCCCCGGGCAGTACGCGATCTCCGGCGCCCTGGACACCGCCGGGCTGGCCGAGGTGCTGGCCTGGTTCGCGAGCGCCGGCGCCGACGTGACAGCGGTGAACACCCGACGCCGCACCCTCGAGGACGTCTACCTGTCCCTGACCACGCCGACCCCGGTGGGAGCCGCCCAGTGAGCACCTTCGCCCCCGCGCCGGGACGGGCCCCGATGCGCGCGATCCTGTCCAGCCAGATCCGGATGGAGCTGCTGCTGACGGCCCGCCGGGGTGAGGCGGTGGTGCTCGCGATGGGCGTGCCGCTGCTGGTCCTGCTCGGCGCCGGCCTCTTCGACGTGACCAACCTGCCGACCGGGGACCGTCTCGGGTACGTGGTTCCCGGCGTCCTGGCGCTGACCGTCATGTCGACCGCGTTCACCGGGCAGGCCATCACCACGGGCTACGAGCGCAGTTACGGCGTACTGAAGAGGCTCGGCGCCTCGCCGCTGACCCGGCCCGGCCTGCTGCTCGCCAAGACCGCCGCGATCGCCGTCCAGATCGTGGTGCAGATCCTGGTGCTGGCGCTGGTCGGACTGGCCGTCGGCTGGCGGCCGGAGGCCGGCGCGGTGCTGCCCGCGCTGGGGGTGACCGTGCTGGCCATCGCCGGTTACAGCGGTCTGGCGCTGCTGCTGGCCAGCGTCCTCAAGCCGGAGACCACCACCGGCGCGGCCACCCTGATCTACGTGGTGATGCTGTCGGTCGGCGGGATCATGTTCGGCGCGCCCGACCTGGGCGTCGCCGGCTGGTTCCTGCTGCCGCTGGCCGCGCACGCCGAGGCGCTGCGGGAGACCCTGATGCACGGTGGCCCGGTGCCGGTCGGGGTCTGGCTGGCCCTGGCCGCGTGGGCGATCGTCTGGCCGGCCCTGGCCGCCCGCAAGTTCCGCTGGGAGTGACCCGGCGCCGGACCGGCGGGTGCGGTCCGGCCGCCGCCCGGAAGACACCCGCCGGGCTCGGGTCCACCGATCGGTGGACAACCGGTGACAGTCGCGCGGTCGTCCCTCTCCACCTCGGAGGACGGCACGATCAGAGGCATGGAAGCCATCGAGGTAACCGGACTTCGTAAGACGTACGGCGGGCGGGACGCGGTCGCGGGCATCGACCTCGTCGTCGCCCGCGGCGAGATCTTCTCCCTGCTCGGCCCGAACGGCGCCGGCAAGACCACCACCGTGGAGATCCTGGAAGGACACCGCCGCCGGACCGCCGGTGACGTGCGGGTGCTCGGCGAGGACCCGGGGCGGGCCGGGTCGGCGTGGCGGGCCCGGATCGGGATCGTGCTCCAGGACGCGGCAGACGCCGCCGACCTCACCGTGTCGGAGATGGTCGGCCACGTCGCCGGCTTCTACCCCGACCCGCACAAGGCGGGCGAGGTGATCGAGCGGGTCGGGCTGAGCGAGAAACGGAACAGCAAGATCCGTACCCTCTCCGGGGGCCAGCGCCGCCGCGTCGACGTGGCCCTCGGCATCATCGGCCGGCCCGAGCTGCTCTTCCTCGACGAGCCGACCACCGGGTTCGACCCGGAGGCGCGCCGGCAGTTCTGGGATCTGATCCGCACCCTGGCCGCCGACGGCACCACGATCGTGCTGACCACCCACTACCTGGACGAGGCGGAGGCCCTGGCCGACCGGCTCGCGGTGGTCGCGGCCGGCCGGATCGTCGCCGAAGGCACCCCGGCCACGCTGGGCGGGCGGTCCGGGGCCGAGGCCCGGGTCAGCTGGGTCGAGAACGGGACGGCCCGCACCGAGCAGGTCACCGACCCGACCGACCTGATCCGGCGGCTGGTGCACGACGGCGCCGACCTGAGCACCCTGACGATCACCCGGCCCACCCTCGAAGACACCTACCTGAGCCTGATCGGAGCCTCCCGATGATCGCCGTCAGCCTGAGCCGTGGTCACGTGGAGCTGCTGCAGTTCCTGCGGGACCGGACCGCGGTGATCTTCACGTTCTTCTTCCCGGCGCTGCTCCTGCTGCTGTTCGGGACGATCTTCGGCAGCACGTCGACCGAGGCCGGGGTGTCGGTCAGCCGGGTCTTCACGGCCAGCATGATCGCCTACGGCATCCTGAACACGGCGTTCGTGACGATGGGGTCCGGTCTGGCGATGGACCGGGAGGACGGGACGCTCAAGCGCCTGCGGGGTACGCCGATGCCCGCGGCCGCGTACCTCGTCGGGAAAGGTCTTCTGGTCCTGGCCCTGAGCATCGCCGAGGCCGCGGTGCTGATCGGCGTGGGTGTCCTGGTCTTCGACATGCCGCTGCCGGGCGACGCGCAGCACTGGCTGACGTTCGCCTGGATCTTCCTGCTCTCGGTGATCGGCTGCTCGATGCTCGGCATCGCGGTGAGCGGCCTGGTCAAGAACGCCCGCAACGCCGGCGCCATCCTGAACGTGCCGGTGGTCGCGCTGCAGTTCGTGTCCGGTGTGTTCATCCACCCGATGAGCCAGCTCCCGGACTGGCTGGAGAAGGTCGCGTCGATCTTCCCGGTCCGCTGGATGGCGCAGGGCTTCCGCTACGTCTTCCTGCCCGACGAGGCGAAGGTGCAGGAGATCGGCGGCAGCTGGGCGCTCGGCACGGTCGCCATGGTGCTCGGCGCGTGGTGTGTGATCGGATCAGTGCTGTGCCTGGTGACGTTCCGGTGGACCGCCCGAGACAAGTGAGACCGGTGGAGACCCCGTCGCCGTCGATCCGGCTGTGGGACCTGTACTTCCTGGTGGTCGCGGTGGCGATCGCGACCGTGGTCTTCCTGGTGGACGGCTATCCGGCCGGTACGCGGGCGGTCGCGGCCGCCGCCATCGCCGCCATCGCCGCGCTGTACGCCGCCGTCGCCCGCCCTCTGGTCCAGCGTGACGAACAGGGCTCGCCGTCGATGGCGGCGAGCCTGGGCTTCCTGGCGCTGTTCGCCGTGGCGGTCGTCGCGGTGCCCCTGGCCACCTGGATGATGTTCATGATCATCCCGTTGTTCTTCATGCTGGTGCCGCTGCGCCGGGCGGTCGCCCTGGTGTTCGTCGTCAACCTGATCCCGATCGCCGCCGAACTCCGCTACGGCGTCGAGGGCATCATGATCGACGTGGTGATCGCGGCGATCTCCACGGCCAGCGGCGTCTGCATCGGCGTCTGGATCACCAGGATGGCCGCGCAGAGCGAACAGCGGGCCCAGCTCATCGCCGAGCTGGAGGCCAACCGCGCCGAGGTGGAGCGGCTCTCGCACGAGGCCGGGATGCTGGCCGAGCGGACCCGGCTGGCCGGCGAGATCCACGACACTCTCGCCCAGGGCTTCACCAGCATCATCACGCTGGTCCAGGCGTCCGACCCGGAGTTGCGCGACGAGCGGCTGGCGCTCGCCGTGCGTACCGCACGGGAGAATCTGGCGGAATCCCGGGCCCTGATCGCGGCTCTCTCCCCGGCGGCCCTGGATTCCGCGACCCTTCCGGAGGCGGTACGCCGGCACGCCTCCCGATTCACCCAGGAGACCGGCGTGCCCGCCCCGGTCCGGATCACCGGTGACGTCCGTGAGCTGCCGACCCGGGTGGAGGTGGTGCTGCTGCGGGCCGCCCAGGAGGCGCTCACCAACGTGCGGCGGCACGCCGGGGCGAACGAGGCGGCGGTGCTGCTCGCCTACACGCCGGACTCGGTGCGGCTGCTCGTGCGGGACGACGGGCGCGGGTTCGATCCGGCCGCCGCCGACGGTTACGGTCTGGCCGGCATGCGGTCCCGTGCCGAGCAGGTCGACGGCGTCCTGACCGTGCGCAGCGACCCCTCGACCGGCACCATGATCGAAATGGAGATCCCCGCGTGATCCGCATCCTGCTCGTCGACGATCACCCGGTGGTACGGATGGGGCTGCGCGGCATGCTCGACGCCGAACCCGACCTGACCGTGATCGGCGAGGCGTCCTCGGGTGTGGAGGGGGTCGCCGTGGCCGTCGCCGAGCGGCCCGACATCGTGCTGATGGACCTGCGGATGCCCGGTGGCGACGGGGTGGAGGCCACCGGCCGGATCCTGGCGTCCGCCCCGGGCGTGCGGGTGATGGTCCTGACCACGTACGAATCGGACCGGGACATCCTGCGCGCGATCGAGGCCGGCGCCTCCGGTTACCTGCTCAAGGACGCCTCGCCCGCCGAACTGGCCGATGCGGTCCGGGCCGCCGCCCGGGGCGAGACGGTGCTCGCGCCGAGCGTCGCGTCGACGCTGGTGCGGCAGGTGCGCAGCCCGGCCCCGCCGGCCCTGTCGGCGCGGGAGACCGAGGTGCTCCGCCTGGTGTCCGGCGGGATGACGAACGCGGAGATCGGCAAGCGGTTGTTCATCAGCGAGGCCACGGTCAAGACGCACCTGCTGCGGGTCTTCAACAAGCTGGACGTGGCGGACCGGACGGCGGCGGTTACCACGGCCATGCGGCACGGCCTCCTGTAAAGCCGAATTCCTCTCAATAACGACTTTTCAGGCGGTTAGATTACGGGTGCGGTGCGCCCATCCGTAGTAACGGCCGATGCGCGCCGGTACCCCTCCCACCGCTGGCGTTTCGCCGGAGGAGTCGTCACCATGCGCGTTGATCAGGAAGTTCCGTTCCGGCTGTGGGCGCCAGGCCGGCTCCACGCCTTCGTGTCGCTCGCGGTGGTCGCGGCGGTCGGTCTCACGCCGGGGGTCGCGTACGCCGTACCCGCGGCGCCGTC
The DNA here is from genome assembly GCF_016862455.1 of Actinoplanes utahensis. Lineage (GTDB taxonomy): Bacteria > Actinomycetota > Actinomycetes > Mycobacteriales > Micromonosporaceae > Actinoplanes > Actinoplanes utahensis. The sequence continues at coordinate 59,187 of NZ_BOMZ01000030.1, read as the reverse complement.
TCCGACGGCGAGCATCGGCACACCCGTGCCGGCCGCCGAGGGGGAGGCGCTCCGCTTCCCGGTGACCCTCGCCGAGGCGCCCGACGCGTCGCTGACGCTCCTGTTGTCCACGACGGATGCCGGATCGGCCGCGGCCGGCGACATCAACGCGTTGTACAACCAGCCACTGACGTTCGAGCCGGACGGCGAGCTCACCCAGTACGTCGAGGTGTCCACCCGTCCCGACAACGAGGACGAGGGCACCGACGCGGACACGGCCGAGACGGTCGAGCTGAAGATCGTCGACTTCGGCGCCGCGACGCCGGGCCCGGACACCGCGACCGGGAAGATCATCGACGCGGTGATCTCGGTGGAGCCGGTCGACGAGATCACCGAGACCGACGGGCCCACCACGGAGTCCTTCGACATCAACCTCAACGTCGCCTTCCAGCGCGACACGTCGGTCACCTACGCGATCGCAGCCCACAGTTCCACCAGCGGCGGCGCCGACGAGACGTTGCTGGCGTTCCCGGCGGGGGTGACGACGAAGCGCGTCACCATCGACATCGCCGGCGACGACCTTTACGAGAGGGCGGACCGGAAGATCGACGTCACTCTCGCCCACTTCACCGGCGACGGCATCGGGATCAGGGGTCTGGGCACGACGTCCTTCCCGTTCCCGGAGGACGAGCCCCTCCCGGAGATCGAGTCGGTGACCGTCGGCGGGCCGGTGACCGAGGACGACGACGAGACGGTGACCGTCACGGTCAAACTGACCGGCAGGCTCGCGTACGACGGCGTCGTGACGGTGGACGACGTCGCCGGCGGCACCGCCAAGGCCGCCGTGCTCTTCGAGGACGGCCAGGTCCCGCTCGGCCAGGACGACTTCGAGGTCGCCGGCTCGCTCACCATCCCGGCCGGCTCGGACACCGGCACCATCGACGTGATGATCAAGGACGACGAGGTCTTCGAGCGGACGGAGGAGATCAAGCTCGTCATGTCGGGCGGGCAGGAGCCCCACATCGCCGATGCGAGCGAGTCCGTGACGATCACCGTCGTCGACGACGATCCCCAGCCGGTGATCACCTTCGACGGGTTCGAGGCGAACGAGGGCGCCGAGGACGTCCCCGTCTCGTTCAGTGTCTCCGGCGCCTTCGAGGGGCCCCTGCCCTGGACCGCCGAGGTCGGTCCCGACCTGACCGACGAGCGCTATCCGATCTTCGGCGACGACATCGACAAGACCGGACTGGAACTCGCCGGAGGCCTTCCGTCCGACGCCACCAAGATCGATCTCGGCTCTCTGGACGTGCCGCTCGGCAGCGCCGACGAATACGACGAACACGTCAAGTTCTCGGTCAAGGCGGCGGGCGTCGACGAGGTCAGCGAGTTCGGCGTCATCCACGACGACCCGAACCATCTGCCGCCCGAGCTCAGGGCGATGGACGCCAGGGTGCTGGAGGGCGGGACGGCCAAGGTGTCACCGGTGTGGCACTTCAACCACGACGGCAACACCGCCACCACCTCCGAGAGAGAGGTCAAGGTCGACTTCCGGACCTCTTCGGGTACGGCCGAGCAGGGCACCGACTTCACGGCGACCAGCGGAACCCTCCCGACCGACGACGTCTTCTGGGCGATGGTGCCGACGGCCGCCGACCAGGACGAGGAAGGCAGCGAGAACTTCACCGTCACCCTGTCGAACCCGGTGAACGCCACGATCGGCGACGACACGGCCACCGTGACGATCGCCGAGTCCATCCCCACCGTGAGCGTCGGGGACGCGGCACCCGTCGCCGAGAGCGACGAGCTCGAGTTCCCGGTCACCCTCTCCGAACCGGCGCCGGACCCGGTCACGGTCACGGTCGCCACCTCGGACGCCACCGCCAACGCCGGCCCCGACTACGAGGCGATCGTGCGGCAGGTGGACTTCGCGGCGGGAGAGTCGACCGCTGTCGTGAAGGTGGCGACGCAGGCGGACTCGCTGACGGAGGGCGAGGGCGAGACGGTCCACCTGAAGATCCTCGACCCGGGGGGCGTGTCTCTGGGCAACGAGCGCTCCGAGGGCCGGATCCTCGATCCGGTGCTCACCGTGACCTCGGACGGCGCCGTCGGCGAGGGCGACTCACCGGACGTCTCGACCGAGTACTTCGACCTCACCCTGAACAAGCCGCTCGGCGCCGACCTGAACTTCGAGTACAGGGTCGTCGCGGGCACCGCCACCGCCGATGAGGACATCGACGAGGTGTCCGCCATGCCGGTCACGATCGCGGCGGGGCAGACGTCGGCGCGGATCGCCGTGAAGATCCGTGGTGACGACGTCCACGAGGACCCGGACGAGACGTTCACCATCGTTCTCACCAGTCTGAGCGACACCGTCCTCGGTGACCGCGAGCACCCCTTCGTCATCGCCGACGACGACGTCGCGGCGCCGACGGTGAATCTCGGCGACGCGGTGGCCGTACCGGAGGGCGGTGTTCTGAAGTTCCCGGTGACCCTCGGAGCACCGAGCGACGCGCCGGTCAGCGTACGGGTCGGCACGACCGGCGGCACGGCGGTGGCCGGCGACGACTACACGGCGGTGACCGGCAAGGAGGTGACCTTCGCGCCCGGCGTCACCACCGCGACCGTCGAGGTGGCCACCACGGCCGACGGCACGGCGGAGAGCGATCCGGAGACCGTCACCCTGGAACTGACCGACGCGGGTGACGCGGTCGCGGGCACGGCGACCGGCACCGGCAAGATCGTCGACGGGGCCGTCACGCTGACCCCGGTCGGTGAGATCGTCGAAGGGAACTCCGGCGGCCGCGAGCAGCTCTTCGACGTGACCCTCAACGTCGCCGTGGACGCCGAGGTGACACTCGACTACGAGATCCTCGACGACACCACCACCAGCGGCGGCGTGGACATCGACGCGACGTCCGGCACGCTCACCTTCGCGCCGAACGCCACGAAGCAGCAGATCATCGTGCCGGTCTACGGCGACGCCGACGACGAGGGCGCCGGCGAGGTCTTCAAGATCAGGCTGTCGAACCTCACCGGACTGCAGGCGTCCGGTCTCGGCGAACACCCCTTCACCCTGATCGACGACGACGGCGCGCCGAGCATCGTCTCGGTCAGCAGCGTCTCGCAGCCCGAGGGCGACGGCGCGGGCACGGCCACGTACACGGTGAAGCTGAGCAACCCGGCCCTCGGCACCACGGTGCTGGACGTCACCGGGGCCGGCGGGACCGCGGTCCAGCCCGCCGGTGGTGTCGGCGCCGGCGACTACACCACTCCGGCGACCGTGACGTTCAGCGAGAACGAGACCTCGAAGACGTTCGACGTGACGGTCGACGGCGACACGGTCCTGGAAGGCGACGAGACCGCATCGATCGTCGTCACCCCGCGGGAGGGCGACCCGAACGTGGCCGGCGGAGCGCAGTCCGGCACGCTGACCCTGGTCAACGACGACGACCCGCCGACGATCACGGTGAACGGCTTCACGAAGCCCGAAGGGTCGCTCGGCGTCGCCGTCACGGCCACCGTCACCGGCGACGCACAGGCGCCCATCGTCTGGCGGGCGACCGCGACCGGCGGCTCCGACGGCTCCAGCGACCCCGCCGAGCCCGAGGACTTCGACGCCACCAACCTGATCACCTACGGTGACCTCGCGCCCGGGACCCGTACCCTCGACCTGGGCACGATCGGCCTGGACCAGGGCACCGCCGACGAGTTCGACGAGACCGTCAAGATCGGTGTGACGCTGGAGGGCTCGGAGACCGCGACCGGTTTCGGCGTCATCCAGGACTTCAGCACGCATCTCCCGCCCGGCATCCACACCCCGGCGTCGGTGACGGCCACCGAGAACGGGACCGTGACGATCCCGGTCGGCCTCGACTTCGAGGAACCCCTCGGCACCACGGCCGATGCGACCGAGAAGACCATCACCGCCGACTACACCTTCACCCCGGGCTCGGCCACCGCCGGTGACGACTACGACGCCACCCCGGGGCAGGTGACGTTCCCGCCGGGCCAGACGACCCGGACCATCACCGTGCCGATCCCGCCGGACCTGGTCGCGGACGCGGGCGAGACCTTCACCGTGACCGTCGGCAACGCCCTCAACGCCGCCTCCGGCGCCGGTTCCTCGACCACCGTGACCATCGACGAGGCGGGACCTGCGCACACCTTCACGGTGACCCCGGACGTGACCGCGGCCGAGGGGCAGCCCGGCGCGGCCGAGTTCGCCGTCCGGCTCGACGCGCCGGCCGTCGAGGACGTCGACCTCACCGTCACCGCTGCCGACGGCACCGCCCGCCGCGGCGCCGGAGTGCCGGGCGGCGACGACTTCACCACGCCGAACGGCACCCTGCGGATCCTGAAGGGCCAGCAGACCGGCACGGTCAGCGTGCCGATCCTCGACGACGACGTCTACGAGGAGAACGAGACCGCGGAGATCACGGTCGCCGTCGCACCGGGGGAGACCGCCGCCGCCGGCGACCCGCGAACGGCCGCCCTGGCCGTCACCGACGACGACCCGGTGCCCACCCTGACCCTCAACGATGCCGCGTCCGGGGCCGAGGGCGGCACGGTCGACGTGATCGCCACCCCGTCCGGGGTCGCCGAGGACCCGATCGGCTACCTGCTGCGGCTCGGTGGCGACGCCGCGAACGGCGCCGACGCGGCGGAGATCGACGACTTCACCGGCGGCACCGTCGACGTCACCGTGCCCGGCGGCAGCACCGCCCCGGTGACCCTGCACTCGATCGCGCTCCGCAACGACGCCGTCGACGAGGCCGGCGAGACGATCAAGGCCGTCCTGGAGAGGGTCACCACGCCCGGATCCCCGGTCGAGGCCCGCTACCGGATCACCGACGATCCGCGGGACCTGCCGCCCGCGGTCTCGATCGGCGGGGCGACCGTCTCCGAGGCGCAGGGCCTCGCCGAGGTGCCGGTCACCCTCGACTTCCTCGGTGGCAACGGCGCGACCAGCACCGAACAGCCGGTCTCGGTCACCTTCGACACCTTCGGGGAGACCGCCGACACCACCGACTTCGAGCCGCCGTACGACGGGAACACCCTGATCGTCCCGGCCGGGCAGCGCAACGGCGTGATCCGGGTGCCGATCGTGAACGACCGCCGCGCCGAGAACCCGGAGACGTTCTACGTGCGGCTGCTCTCGGCCGCGCCGGAGGGAGCCGGGCTCAGCGGCGGCCTGGCCGGGGTCGTCATCGACGACGACGACGCGAACGCGCCGCGGCCGGAGTTCACCGTCAGCGGCGACGTCACCGCCGGTGAGGCGGGCGGCTCCGCCACCTTCGAGATCCGGCTCAGCGAACCGGCGCCCGGCGACATGGACCTCGACGTCGCCGTGGAACCCGGCACCGCCACCCCGGCCGGGGCCGCCGCGGGCGAGACCGACTTCGAGAACCCGCCTGCCACCGTACGGATCCCGGCGGGCGCGGTCAGCGCGCAGATCACCGTCCCGATCCGGCCGGACGAGGTGTACGAGGGCGACGAGACCGCCGTGCTCACCGCCGCCCTCGCCGCCGGGGGACTCGACGCCGCCGGATCGTCCCAGCGGAGCACCCTCACCATCACCGACGACGACCCGAAACCGTCGATCACGCTCGCCGAGACCGCCGCCACGGTCGCCGAGGGCGGCAGTTTCGAGGTGGTCGGCACGGTGCACGGGACGGCGCAGCGGGACGTCGAGATCGGCGGGTCGACCACCGCCGCCGCGGCGGCTCCCGGCGTGCGTACCCAGGCCGTCGTCAAGATCAAGAAGGGGGAGAAGCGCAAGCTCGTCGTCGAGCGCAAGCCGATCGTCCGGACGCTGGCCGGGGAGGACGCCGAACCGGCCGACTACGACCTCGGCGACGGTTTCGTCATCCCGGCCGGCACCCCCAGCGGCAGCCGGCTCTCCCTCGGCACGATCCGGTTCCGGGGCGACGGCATCGACGAGGACGACGAGACGGCCACGATCTCCTTCGGCGGCAGCGTCCTCACCTTCACGATCACCGACGACCCGGCGGACCAGCCGCCGACGGTCTCGGTCGGCGACGTGTCCGCCGGCGAGGACGACACGGCGGCCGAGGTGCCGGTGACCCTGGGCTTCCGGGGCGACGCCACCTCCACCGAACGGACCGTCACGGTGCCCTGGCAGACCGTCGACGGCACGGCCGACGCCGGCGAGGACTACCGCGGGGCCGGCGGAACCGTCACCATCGACCCGCTCGCCGGATCCGCCACCATCCGGGTGCCGCTGCTCGACGACGCCCGCGACGAGAAGGATCAGGCGTTCACCGTCCGGCTCGGCACCCCCGCACCGGCGGGCGTGACCGTCACGGGTGGGCCGGGCACCGTCACCATCACCGACGACGACAAACCCAAGGCGCCGACCCTGACCGCCCCGGCCATCATCGTCGGCGCGGGACGGCCCATCCTCCAGGGCGTGGCGGCTGCTGGGGCGAAGGTCGAACTGCTCAGTGCCGGCGGCGCCTCCGGTGGCACGTTCAAGGTGATCGGCTCCACCGTCGCCGACGACGACGGCGCCTACTCCTTCGAACCCAACATCGGCATCGGAGTACGGTTCCAGACCCGTGCCGCCGGCCTCAGCTCCCCGGTCCGCGCCGTGCAGATCCGCCAGGAACCCGTCGTGACCGTCGTGTCCGGCGCGCGGGGCCAGGCGACCGTCACCGTCGTCGGCGATCCCGACGAGGGCGGCCAGACCGTCCGGGTGCAGCGGCGGATCCGCGGCGAATGGCGGGAGGTCGACGACGGCCGGCTCGGCCCGAGGGGCCGGTTCGCCACCACCGTCCGCGGCCTCACCTCCGGCGGCACCGCGGTCTTCCGGGCGGTGATCACCGCGACGCCGTCGCTCGGCATCCTCGCCGGCGCCTCGGCGGCCCGCACGGTCAAGGTGAAGTGATGCCCATGCGTGACGGCGAGCAGGTCCCGTTCCGGCTGTGGGCTCCGGGCCGTCTGCACGCGGTGGTGTCGATGGCGATGGCCCTCGCGATGCCCGTTGCCGTGCCGATGTCGCCGGCGGCCGCCCGGTCCGGCGACCCGGTCCTCACGGTGACCCCGCTGGGCGGGACGATCCAGGAGGGAGACGGTGGTACGGGCACCGGCGCCCAGACCTTCGACATCACGCTGAGCGCCCCGCTGGAAACCGACCTGACCTTCGGTTACGCCTTCGCCGCCGGCACCGCCACCGACGGCGAGGACTTCGACGCGGTGCCCACCACACCGGTCACGATCGAGGCCGGCCAGACGCTGGTGCAGGTCCCGGTGGAGATCCGTGGCGACGAGGTCTACGAGGGCGCGGACGAGACGTTCACGATGACGCTCACCGGCCTGAGCGACACGATCCAGGGCGACCGTGAACACACCTTCGCCATCGCCGACGACGACACTCCGCCGACCATCGACATGTACGGCGGAGCCGATACGTCCGAGGGCGCGCCACTGGGACCCGTCTTCACCGTGACCGGCGTCGCCGACGACCCGATTCCCTGGACCGCGACCGTGCAGGGGATCGAGGCCGCCGACAACGACGCGGCCGGCCCTCAGGACATCATCCTCGGCAGGTTCGGGGAGAGGGCCCTCAGCGGCACCATCAAGCCGGGCGACACGAACATCACCATGCCGCAGCTGGGCTTCGTGGTGGACGGCATCGACGAGGCGGACGAGACACTCAAGGTCGTCATCGACGGCGGTATCGCGGGCACCGGAACCGCCTATGTCGGGTCCAGCGACTCCGAGAGTGAACGGCTGCCGAAGCTGATGATCCCTGCCGAGGTCTCGGTCACCGAAGGCGAGGTGACGTCGATTCCGGTTGATCTGGACTTCAAGGCGATCCCCGGGAACACGGCGACGTCGACCGAGAGGCACATCTATTCCGAGTACACCGTCAAGGCCGGCTCGGCGAGCACTGCCGACTACGGCGACACCTCCGGGTACCTGATGATCCGGGCCGGGGAGGCCTCAGGGCGGATCACCATCCCCACCACGCCCGACGCCGCGATCGAGACCCCCGAGTCATTCAAGGTCACCTACTCCGGGGAAGGGCCGGAGACGTCCACGGCCGAAACGACCGTCACGATCCGCGATGCCCCGCCGGTCGCGCCGAAGGTCTCGGTGCGGACACCTGCCGCGAAGGTGGTCGCCGAAGGTAAGACGCTCCGGTTCCCGGTCACGCTGAGTGGTGCCAGCGACAAGCCCATCACGGTGCGTGTCGCCACAGCCGACGGTACGGCCACGACCGCCGACGGCGACTACACCGCGGTGACCGAGGACGTCGTCTTCGGCCCCGGCGAGACGGTGAAGCACGTCGAGGTCCCGACCATCCGGGACACCGAACAGGAGACCGAGCCCGAGACCCTCGACCTGAGAGTCACCGATGCCGGCGGTGCGGTCCGGTCGGAGACGCCCGCCGCCACCGGCTCGGTCCTCGACGCGACCATCGCCGTGGGAACGCAGGGAGTGATCGCCGAGGGTGACAGCGGCGTCACCGAGCAGTACTTCGCCGTGCTCCTCAACGTCGACGTCGACGAGGAGGTACGCCTGAACTATCAGGTACTCCACGACACCACCGACGACGTGGACCTCGACACGGTGTCGGGCACGCTCGTCTTCCCCCCGGGCACCTATCAGCAGTTCATGGTGCCGATTCACGGTGACACCTCGGACGAGGGCGCCGGTGAGTCCTTCACGATCCGGCTGTCCGGCCTGACCGGGGTGGAGGCCACCGGACTCGGCGACCACCGGTTCCGGATCGTCGACGACGACGGCGCCCCGAGCATCGCCTCGGTCGCCCGGGAGTTCCCCGACGGCATCAACCCCGACGTGGAGGACGAAGGGAACACCACCGAGACGGCGCCCTTCACCGTGGAGTTGAGCCACCCCGCACCCGGCCCGATCGTTCTGGACGTCACCGGTGCGGATCAGACCGCGGTTCAGACCGAGGGCGGGATTGCCGGCGCCGACTACAGCGTGCCCTCGTCGGTGACTTTCGAGGAGGGCGAGAAGACCAAGACGTTCGACGTGACCATCAACGGCGATGCGGTCTGGGAGGACACCGAGACCGCGATGATCATGGTCTCCCCGCGCGACGGCGACCCGAACGTCATCGGTGACCCGGCGGGAGCCGAGCTGAGGCTCGAGAACGACGACGCCCCGCCGGCGCTCACCCTGAACACCGGTGCGTCCGGCACCGAGGGCGGCACCGTCGACGTGATCGCCACCCCGGCCGGGATCGCCGAGGACCCGATCGGCTACCTGCTGCGCCTCAGCGGTGACACGAGCGGCGCCGACCCCGCCGAAGCGACCGACTTCACCGGCGGCGACGTGAAGGTCACCGTGCCCGGCGGCGGCACCGGCCCCGTCACCCTGCACTCGATCAAGCTGGCCGGCGACACCGTCGACGAGGCGAGCGAGAGCATCGAGGCCGTCCTGGAGCACCCTGCCGCCCCGCCTGCCGAAGCCCGCTACGAGATCCGCGACGATCCGCTGGACTCGCCACCCGCCGTCTCGGTGGGTTCGGTGACGGCCGCCGAGAACCAGGGTTTCGCCGAGGTGCCCGTCACCCTGGAGTTCCTCGGCGGCGATACGACGAGCACCGAACAACGGGTCTCGGCCGGCTACGAGGTGCTCGGCGGCAGCGAGGACGTGGCGGAGCCGAGGACGGGCATCGTCGAGTTCGGGCCCGGCCAGACGAACAGTGTGATCCGGGTGCCGATCGTCGACGACAAGCGCGCCGAACCTGAGGGAAGCGTCACGGTGCGCGTGTTCGGGCCCAGCCCGGACGGCGTGGGGATCAATCAAGCCGAGGGCCGGATCGTCATCACCGACGACGACAAGGCCGTGCCGGCGTTCGCGGTGACCGGCGCGGTCACGGCAGGGGAGGCGTCCGGCTCCGCCGCCGTCGAGGTCAGCCTGAGCGAGCCCGCGCCCGTCGACATCGACCTCGACGTCGCGATCGGGTCCGGGACCGCCACCCCGTCCAGGGATTACGGCGAACCCGCGACCACGGTACGGATACCCGAGGGCCGGTCGAGCGCGCTGATCACCGTGCCGATCCGGCAGGACGAGGTGTACGAGGGTGACGAGACCGCCGTGGTGACGGTGTCCTCCGCGGGCGGCTCCTCGCAGCAGGCCGCGGTGACCATCACCGACGACGATCCGGAACCCACCGTCACGTTCGCGCAGACCACGGCCACCGTCGCCGAAGGCGGCAGTCTCGAGGTGAGAGGCACGGTCACCGGCACCCCGCAGCGGGACTACGTGATCGGTGACGGCGAGGCGACGGCCACCACGGCGCGTACCCGGCCCGTCGTCCGGGTCAAGCGCGGGGAGAGGCGCCGGCTCGTCGTCGAACGCGGGCCCGCCGTACGTGTCTTGGCCGACGACGGCGCCGAACCCGCCGACTACGACCTCGGCGACGGTCTCGTCATTCCGGCCGGCACGCCGAGCGGCAGCACGACCACCCTCGGCACCATCCGGTTCGCCGACGACAGCATCGACGAGGACGACGAGATCGCCGAACTCACCGTCGCCGGCGGCGTCATCCGATTCCGGATCACCGACGACCCGGCCGACCGGCCACCCACCGTGTCGATCGGCGATGCCGCGGTCAGCGAGGACGACGACGCGGCGGAGCTGCCGGTCACCCTGGACTTCCGGGGTGGCGCCGCCTCCACCGAGCGGGTCGTCACGGTGCCGTGGCAGACCGTGGACGGTACGGCCGAGGCGGGCCGCGACTATCGCAAGTCGGGTGGCGCCGTCACGATCGACCCGCTCGCGGGTTCCGCCACCGTCCGGGTGCCGCTGATCGACGACACCCGCGACGAGAAGGCCCAGAGCTTCACCGTCCGCCTCGGCGCCGCCGCTCCCGCGGGGGTGCCGGTGACCGGCGGGCCCGGCACGGTCACCATCACCGACGACGACAAGGCGACGGCGCCCACCCTGACCGCCCCTGCCACCCAGGCCGGCTCCGGGCGGGTGGTGCTCAGCGGTGTCGCGGCGGCCGGCGCCAAGGTGGAGCTGCTCAGCGCCGGTGGGGTCGCCGGTGGCACGTTCAAGGTGATCGGCACGACTGTCGCCGACGACGACGGTGCCTACACGTTCCAGCCCACCATCGGCATCGGAGTGCGGTTCCAGACCCGTGCCGCCGGTCTGAGCTCGCCGGTGCGCGTGGTGCGGATCAGGCAGGAACCGTCCCTGACCGCGGTCTCGAACGCGCGCGGCCAGGTCACGCTCACCGTGGCCGGGGATCCGGACGAGGGCGGCCAGACGGTGCGGGTGCAGCGGCGGATCCGCGGCGAGTGGCGGGAGGTCGACGACGGTCGGCTCGGCCCGAGGGGCCGGTTCGCCACCACCGTCCGCGGCCTCACCTCCGGCGGCACCGCGGTCTTCCGGGCGGTGATCACCGCTACGCCGTCGCTCGGCATTCTCGCCGGAACCTCGGCGTCCCGGACGGTGAAAGTGAAATAAGGGGCGTGGCGGTGCGAAGGGCGGTCCGATCGGGCCGCCCTTTCCCCGTTCCCCAACCCTGGGGGTACGACCCGCGAGTACAGTACGCCGCTGGTCAGGGTGCTGATCGCGGCCGGTCAGAGCCACCCGACCGGGCCGATACCCGGCTATGTGAAGGTCTTTCTACCGAAAAACGCGTTCCGCCGCGAACGGTCCGATACGCCGGTTAGATTGCAGTTAGCGCCACCTGAAGCGGAACTTCGCACCCGGTGTCTGCGCTGCTGAGGGCCGGTCGAACCGGCACCCCGAACCGCCCTAGGTGCGGTACCCGAACAGGCAAACCCGTCGCGAGACGGGGACGCAAAGCCAGGGGCCTCCCCGCTGGAGGCAGCCCAGCCGCCGAAGGAGACAGGAAGAGAATGCGTCATCGACCAATCCAAGCGGCGCCGCGAGAGCGGGTGCCGTTCACGCTCTGGGGACGGACACGAATCCGGACGACCCTGGCCACCGTCGCCGCCTCAGTCATCGGCCTGGTCCCGGCGGTCATGGTGGGTTCCCCCGCGCACGCCACACCGACCGGCAACATCGACGATCTGACGATCTCGAACGCCACCAACTGGGGTGGCGGCAGGCTGAGCTTCACCCTGACCTACACCGGCTCCACGTCGGGCATCTTCAGCTTCAGCACCGGCCTGACCGCGGCCAGTGGGGACGCGGACGCGACCGGTGGCGCGGACCTGACCGCTTCGAACGACTACATCAGCGTCAGCGCCCGCGAGATCTCGTTCCCGGCTGTGGCGGCGGGCGGGTCGTACAAGGCGACGCTGACGGTCACCACCAGGAAGGACGCCGATGCGACCGAGGCCCTCGCGCTGACGGCGACCGACGCCGGCGGATTGACGAAGAGCGGCACCGGCACGATCCTCGCGACCGACTCGAACAACCTCATCACGTTGTCCGGCGCGACGACTGTCGACGAGACGGCGACCGGCGGCGTCCAGAAGACGGTGACGATCACCGCCAAGCAGACCTTCCCGCAGACCCGTGACGTCATCGTGCCGGTCAAGACGGCCGCTGTCACCGGCAGCACCGACTTCAAGACCGACATGGCGACGCCGGAAGGCGAGGCGAACCGGGACTACACGGCCCTGCCTGCCGACGCCGTCATCACCATCCCGGCGAACAGCACCACCGGAACGACGACGGTGACGCTCTGGGACGACAACGCCGACGAGACGGACGTCCAGAACTTCAGCGTCAACGAGGACACCGCCCGCATCACCCTCGCCGGTGGTGTGACCAGCGCCGCCCTCGGCGGCAACGTGATCAGCGGCCAGGACAAGGTCAAGATCGGCATCCGGGACGACGACAAGCTGCCGGAAGTCAGCATCGCCAACGCCGAGCCGGCGGTCGAGGGCACCTACCTCTCCTTCCCGCTGACGCTCACCAATCCTTCGGAGAAGGGTGTCGGTGTCGAGGTCGCCGTCGCCGGCGAGGCGATCGCCGGGACGACCGCGGCGAAGGTCCTGTCCTCCAGCGACACGAAGGAGGACATCCTCTGGACGGCAGGTGCGCCTACGACCATTCCGTCGTACGCCCCGTCGAGCAACCTGATGGTGCTGACGACGACGTACGACGACGGGCCGGACTTCGAAGGCCCCGAAGGCGTCCGGGCCACGATCAGCCTTCCGAGCAGCCCGACCGCATCGCTCGGCAAGGACTACGCGAACGGGACCATCACCGACGCCGGATCGGGCAAGACGGTCTACTACGGCACCGCCACCGGCCCCGCCGACAATACGGCTCACACCTGGGCCGAGGGCAGCACCGGTCCGGTCGAGAAGAAGATCTACGTCAAGTTCGACACGAACTCGCCGGCTGACGCGGTGCTGAACTACACCTTCGTCGACGGCACGGCCAAGGCCGGCAGCGACTACGAGGGCAAGGCCGGAACCGTCACGGTGCCGAAGGACGCCACGAAGGAGGTGACCATCCCGGTCACCGTCATCGGGGACCGTCAGGCCGAGCCGACCGAGAAGTTCGTTCTGCGGGTGACCAGCCCGAGTGGTGTGGTGGATGCGGCTTCTCTGGGCGACCAGGAGTTCACCATCACGGACGACGACGCGGCGCCGTTCTGGACCACCGAGGACGCGAAGGTCCAGGAGGGCAACACCGGCACGACCCTGGCCCGGATTCCGGTCCGGCTCACCGGTCCGGCAGCCGCCGACGTCGCCTTCGACGCCACGTTCGCGGATGCGAGCGCGGTCGACGACACGGGCGTCGGTGCGGGTGACAACGACTACACCCAGCCGATCAACAAGGTCGTGACGGTCAAGGCGGGCGAGACGGTCGGGTACCTCGACGTCCCGATCAACGGCGACGAGGTCTTCGAGAAGGACCAGACCTTCAACGTCACGTTCGCCATGACCACGGCCACGGCTTCGGCCAACAATGTGGAGGACTCGCCGGACACCACCGTGAAGGTCTCACGGGTGACGGTCGGCAACGACGACGCCCAGCCGAAGCTCACCTACCAGTTGGGCACCGTCACCGAGGGTGGCACGCTCCCGGTGACCGGCACCGTCGTCGGCGTCTCCGAGTACACCTACCACCTCGGCCTCACCGTGGGTGGCGGCGCGTCAGAGCCGGCGACCCCGGGCGTGGACTTCAAGGTGCCGGACACCCTGGCAGCCCTCGACATCGAGGTACGCCGGGGCGAGTCGGGTCTGCTCACCGCGAGTGGTGGCAAGTTCGCGGCGAGTGCCGGCGGTAACGGTTACCCGGCGCAGCTCATCGAGATCCTGAACGACACCATCGACGAGCCGAACGAGTCCATCTCGATCACCGCCAACGAGATCTCGTCGATCCTCACCGGTTTCGCCACGTCGTCCACGACCGTGAAGGTCGCCGACGACCCGCTGGACCTGCCGCCGGCGGTCTCCATCGCGGACATCGTGGTGGACGAGAAGGCCGGCGTCGCCGAGGTTCCGGTCAACCTGGACTTCACCGGTGAAGCCGACTCCAGCTCGCAGCCGGTCACGATCCCGTTCTGGACGTCGGACGGCACCGCCAAGGCGGGCGAGGACTTCAAGTACACGAAGGGCAACACCGAGGTTCCCGCGAACGTCAAGAAGTGGACCATCAAGGTTCCGCTGATCAACGACGGGCACGCTGAAGGCGACGAGTACTTCTCGCTGCGGCTCGGAGCTCCCGGTCCGCTGGGCGCTTCGGTGATCAACGGTGACGCCACCGTCACCATCAAGGCGAACGCCGGTGGTACGCCGACCACGCCGACCGACCCGGGTGACCCGAAGCCGGCCACGCCGACCATCGCGGTGAGCGGTCCGAGCCGGGGCGCGGGCACTGCCACGATCACCGGTAAGACCTCGCCGAACACCACGGTCGAGCTGTGGGGCGCGCCGCTGCCGGCGAGCACCCTGGGCAGCCTGAAGTCCCTCACCTCGGTGAAGTCGGACGCCAGCGGCAACTTCCGGGTGACGCGGTCGATCACGACCGGCCACGCGTTCGCGGTGCGAGCCAACGAGCTGTACTCCGCGGTCCGTACGGTCAAGCTGACCCAGAACCCGGTGTTGTCGATCAGCTCGCCGTCGAAGGGCAAGCTGAAGATCGTGGTCACCGGTAACCCGAAGGCCGCCGGCCAGAAGGTCACCATCCAGCGTCTCTCCGGTGGCAAGTACGTGAACCTGACCACCGGCACGACGACGGCGACGAACTTCACCAAGACCGTCAGCATCAAGTCGAAGACCAAGGTCACCGTCCGGGCCACGGTCTCCGGCACGTCCGGCATCAACGCGGCCACCACCGCGGGCAAGTCCGTGACGATCAAGTAAGCGGGTAAGAACGCGAGACGGGGGCGGCCGGAAGGCCGCCCCCGTTCCGCGTCGGAGACCCGGTCAGTCGACCTCGACGACGGCCTGGGCGAACTGGGCGGAGTAGAGGCGGGCGTACGCCCCACCGGCCGCGAGCAGGGAGTCGTGGGTGCCCTGTTCGACGATCGTGCCGTTCTCCATCACCAGGATGACGTCGGCGTCGCGGATCGTGGACAGCCGGTGGGCGATCACGAAACTGGTGCGCCCGCTCCGCAGGGTCGCCATCGCCTGCTGGATCAGCACCTCGGTACGCGTGTCGACCGAGCTGGTCGCCTCGTCCAGGATCAGGATGCTGGGTTCGGCGAGGAACGCCCGCGCGATCGTGACCAGCTGTTTCTGGCCGGTGCTGACGTTCGACCCCTCCTCGTCGATCTTCGTGTCGTATCCCTCGGGCAGCATCCGCACGAACCCGTCGACGTGGGCCGCCTCGGCGGCCGCCCGGATCGACTCCGATGAGGGGGTCGCGGTGGGCGCGCCGTACCCGATGTTGTCGGCGATGCTGCCACCGAACAGCCAGGTGTCCTGGAGGACCATCCCGATCTGTTCGCGGAGTTGTTCCCGCGGCATGGTGGCGATGTCGACCCCGTCCAGGGTGATCCGCCCGCCGGTCACCTCGTAGAACCGCATCAGCAGGTTGACCAGCGTGGTCTTGCCGGCGCCGGTGGGGCCGACGATCGCCACGGTCTGACCGGGTTCGACGGCCAGCGAGAGGTTCTCGATCAGCGGCTTGTCCGGCAGGTAGCGGAACGACACGTTCTCGAACGCGATCCGGCCGCGCACGTCGCCGAGCTCGGCGGGAACCGGTTCGGGGGACTGTTCGTCGGCGTCGAGCAGGGCGAACACCCGCTCGGCCGAGGCCACCCCGGACTGGACCAGGTTGGCCATGCTGGCGACCTGGGTGAGCGGCTGGCTGAACTGGCGCGAGTACTGGATGAACGCCTGCACCTCACCGAGCGACAGCGTCCCGGACGCCACCCGCAGGCCACCGACGACCGCCACCAGCACGTAGTTCAGGTTGCTGATGAACATCATGGCCGGCTGGATCAGCCCGGAGATGAACTGGGCGCGGAAGCTGGAGGCGAACAGTTTGTCGTTGTGCTCCTGGAAGACCGCGGCCGCCTCGTTCTGCCGCCCGAAGACCTTGACCAGGGTGTGCCCGGTGAACATCTCCTCGATGTGGCCGTTGAGCTGCCCGGTGGTCTTCCACTGGGCGACGAACTGGCCCTGCGACCGCTTGCCGATCACGGTGGTGAGCCAGATCGACACCGGCACCGAGACGAGCGCGATCAGCGCCAGCAACGGCGAGATCCAGAACATCATCCCGAGTACGCCCACGATCATCAACAGCGACGTGACCAGCTGGGCGAACGTCTGCTGCAGGGTCTGCGCGATGTTGTCGGTGTCGTTGGTGGCCCGGCTCAGCACCTCACCGCGGGCCTGCTTGTCGAAGTACGACAGGGGCAGCCGGCCCAGTTTGTCCTCCACCTGCTGCCGCAGGTCGAAGACGGCGGCCTGGACGGCCCGGGTGGTGAGCCGGCCCTGCAGGACGCCGAAGATCCAGGCGAACACGTAGATCAGCGCGACCCAGCCGAGGATCCGCATCAGCCTGTCGAAGTCGATGCCCTGGCCGGGCACCACGTCCACACCGGCGAACTTGTCGCCCGCGCCGGCGTCCGGCAGCCGGCTGATCACCCCGGCGAAGATCACGTCGGTGGCCTTGCCGAGCAGGTAGGGGCCGTACACCGACAGGAAGACGCTGACGGCGCCGAACCCCAGCGCCCCGGCCACGAAGACCCGCTGTGGCTTGAGCAGCCCGAGCAGCCGTTTCGTGGACCCCTTGAAGTCCTCGAGTTTCTCCGGCGGCCCACCCGCCATCATCATCCGGGCAGCGGGCGGTCCACCGGGAACCGGCCCGCGTCGCTGAGAAGCAGGTGCAGTCATCGGGTAGCCGCCTCTTCCACGGTGAGCTGGGACAGGACGATCTCGCGGTACGTGGAGCTGGTCTCCATCAGCTCGTCGTGGGCGCCGGTCCCGACGACCCGGCCGTCGTCGAGCACGATGATCCGGTCGGCGTCCCGGATGGTGCTGACCCGCTGCGCCACGATCACCACGGTGGCGTCCGCGATGTGCTCGGTCAGCGCCGCCCGCAGCGCCGCGTCGGTGGCGTAGTCGAGCGCCGAGAACGAGTCGTCGAACAGGTAGATCTCGGGCCGGTGCACCAGGGTGCGGGCGATCGCGAGCCGCTGCCGCTGGCCGCCGGAGACGTTAGTGCCGCCCTGGGCGATCGGCGCGTCCAGCCGGTCCTCCATCGACTCGACGAACTCGCGGGCCTGGGCGATCTCCAGGGCCTCCCAGAGCTGCTCGTCGGTGGCGTCGGGGTTGCCGTACCGCAGGTTGGAGGCGATCGTGCCGGTGAACAGGTACGGCTTCTGCGGAACCAGGCCGATCACCTTCGACAGCAGGTCCAGGTCGATCTCCCGGACGTCCACGCCGTCGACCAGCACCCGGCCCTCGGTGGCGTCGAACAGCCGGGGGACCAGGTTGAGCAGGGTGGTCTTGCCGCTGCCGGTGCTGCCGATGATCGCGGTGACCTCCCCGGGGCGGGCGGTCAGCCGTACCCCCGAAAGCACGCCGGCCTCGGCCCCCGGATAGTGGAACCCGACGTCCTGCAGCTCCAGCTCGCCGCGCAGCGGCAGCGTCGTGACCGGCGCCTTCGGCGGCGTCACGCTGGACGAGGTGCCCAGGATCTCCTCGATCCGCTCGGCACAGACCTCGGCGCGCGGGACCATCATGAACATGAAAGTCGCCATCATGATCGAGAAGAGGATCTGCATCAGATAGCTGACGAACGCGGTGAGCGCGCCGATCTGCATGCCGCCGGAGTCGATCCGGTGACCGCCGAACCAGAGCACGGCGACACTGGAGATGTTCACGATCAGCAGCACGGTCGGGAACATCAGCGCCATGATCCGGCCGACCCGCAGCGACACGTCGGTCAGCTCGTCGTTGGCGACGCCGTACCGCTCCCGCTCGTGGTCGTCGCGGACGAACGCCCGGATCACCCGGATGCCGGTGATCTGCTCGCGCATCACCTGGTTGACCCGGTCGATCCGCACCTGCATGGTCCGGAACAGCGGCCGCATCCGCATGATGATCAGGCCGATCACGGTGACCAGGATCGGGATGATCGCCAGCAGCAGGCCGGAGAGCGGCACGTCCTCGCGCAGCGCCAGCACGATGCCGCCGACGCACATGATCGGTGCCGACACCATCAGCGTGAAGGTGAGCAGCACCAGCATCTGGATCTGCTGGACGTCGTTGGTGGTCCGGGTGATCAGCGACGGGGCGCCGAACTGGCCCACCTCGCGCGCGGAGAACGTCTGCACCCGGTCGAAGATCGAGGATCGCAGGTCGCGGCCGACGGCCATCGCCGTGCGGGCGCCGAAGTACACCGCCACGCCCTGCGCGGCGATCTGGAGCACGGTGATGCCGAGCATCCCGGCGCCGACCCGCAGCACATAGCCGGTGTCGCCGGGGACCACGCCCTTGTCGATGATGTCGGCGTTGAGCGCCGGCAGATAGAGCGTCGCGATCGTCTGCAGGAACTGGAAGAGCACCACGAGGGAGATCTCTGTCCGGTACGGCCGCAGATGGACGCGAAGCAGTTTGATCAGCATGGTGACTGATCCCCCCGTTCGTTGTTTGTCAGTTCGTCGAGCGCGACGGCCACGACGTCGATCTCCGGCAGGCCGTTGAGAATGCCGTCGAGCAGCAGTGTCGCCAGGTCGGCGGCATCGAACGTGTCGTCCGCGTAGGGCCCGAAGGTGTTGGCGCCGCAGAAGGCCAGGAGCAGCCGGGCCGCACGCCACGGCGGAACCCGCAACCGGGCCTCGTCGGGGGCGAACACGTCGGCCACCGCCGACTCCAGGGCCTCCCGGCCGGCCGCCATCCGGGCTCTGGTCTCGGGATCCTTCTCACCGAGCAGGATCAGCCGGCGCGCGGCGGTGAGCAGGTGGGCGTTTTCGGCGAACCGGGCGTACGCCAGCTCGGCGGCCAGGGTGACCCGGATCCGCAGGGGGAGCGTGCGGTCGATCGCGGCCAGCCCGTCCAGGGTCGGCTGCGGGTCGAGCGCCTTGACGATCGAGCAGGTGACGAGCTGGCTCTTGCTCTCGAAGACGCCGAAGATCGTGCCCTCGGCGACCCCGGCGGCGCTGGCGATCTGCCGGGTGCTGACCTCCAGCCCGTGTTCGTGCAGCAGCGGGATGGTCGCGTCGATGAGGGCGGCCCGGCGCTCCTCCGGTGCCATCGCGGGGACGCGTCTGCGTCGGGATTCCATGGCCGCCACTGTAATGAGCGAGTGCTCACTCATACAAACGGGTTATGGCGCTCGAACCGGATCCGGCGAAGTGGCGTATGAAGGGAATGTGAGCCAAACGAAGTCGTACCGCCGGGTCCTCAGGCACGTGACCACGGGATTCGCCGCGCTGATCGTCTTTCTGGCCCTGACCGTCCCGGACCAGATCACCCGGCTGCCGCCCGGCAACTCCGTCTTCACCGCGCTCCTGCGAGTTCCGGTCGAGGCGCTGATCGCCGGGGCGATCCTGCTCCTGCTACCGGAACGGGGGCGCCTCGGCCGGTTCCGGCGACCGCTCGTCGTCGGACTGGGCGTGCTGCTCGGCCTGCTCACCGTGATCAAGATGATCGACATCGGGTTCTTCGCCGTGCTGGCCCGGCCGTTCAACCCGGTTCTCGACTGGATCCTGATCGACGACGGGTTCAACTTCCTGACCGACTCGATCGGGAGACCCGCGACCATCGGGCTGACCGCCGTCGCCGGGCTCCTCACCGTCGCGCTGGTGGCCGGGATGACCGGTGCGGTGGTCCGGCTCTCCGCCGTCCTGCGGGCGAACCGGGTCCGGTCCTGGCGTGGCCTCGGCGCGGCCGGCGCGGCCTGGACGGCGCTCGCCGCGCTGGGCGTACAACTGATCGCCGGGCTGCCGGTCGCCTCGCACGCCGCCGCCGACCTGGCCGCGCAGACCGCCCTCGCCATCCCCAACGACCTGGCCGACCGGAAACGGTTCGCCGCCGAGGTCCAGGTCGACGCCTACCGGGAGCAGCCCGGCACCCAGTTGCTGACCGCGCTGCGCGACAAGGACGTGACCATCTCGTTCATCGAGAGCTACGGGCGCACCTCGATCGAGAACCCGGAGTTCAACGGCGCGATCCTGGACAGCCTCGCCACCCACCGGACCCGGCTGGCGGCGCAGGGTTACGCGGCCCGCAGCGGCTACCTGACCTCACCCACCATCACCAGCGGGAGCTGGCTGGCGCACTCCACCTTCATGTCCGGGCTCTGGATCGACAACGAGCAGCGTTACCGCAGCCTGGTCGCCACCGATCGGCTCACCCTCACCAAGGCCTTCAAGAAAGCCGGGCATCGTACGGTCGGGGTCGAGCCCGGGGTGGTCTTCGCCTGGCCGGAAGGCGACTTCTACGGGTACGACCAGATCTACGACTCACACGCCCTCGCCTACCGGGGCCCCAAGTTCGGCTGGTCCCCGATGCCCGACCAGTACGTGATGTCCGAGTTCCAGAAGCGGGAGTACGGCAAGGCGAACCGCGGCCCGCTGCTCTCCGAGATCACCCTGGTCTCCAGCCACGCCCCGTGGGCGCCGACCCCGACCATGCTCGACTGGGACACCCTCGGCGACGGCAGCGTCTACGGCCCGATGGCCGCGTCCGTCCCGTCCACCAAGGAGGTGTGGAAGGACGACGCCCGGGTCCGGCAGGAGTACGCCAAGTCCGTCGCCTACTCCCTCGACAGCCTGCTCGGCCACCTGGAGAGGTACGGCAACGACGACACCGTGATGGTCTTCCTCGGCGACCACCAGGCGTCGTCGGTGATCGTCGGCACGAACGCCAGCCGCGACGTGCCGATCACGATCGTCGCCAAGGACCCGAAGATCCTCGACCGGGTCGCGTCCTGGGGCTGGACCGACGGCCTCAAGCCGGACCCGGCCGCCCCGGTCTGGCGGATGGACACCTTCCGGGACCGTTTCCTGGCCGCCTTCGGCCCGGAAGGCGACCCGCACTGACCTGGCTAGAGCACGTCGATGACCTGCCCCGCCGGGAGGCGGGGCGTCTTCGGCGGCGCCGACTGGGCCGGGTCGAGCGTGCCCAGGCGCACCGGCAGGAACGGGAAGCCGACGCCGCCGAGCATCCGGCGCAGCGCCTGCCGGGTGAACGGGATCTCCACCGGGCCGCTCAGCGGCAGCAGGTTCACCGCCTGCTCGGTCGCGGCCAGCCACAGCGCGCTCAGCGCCTCGCCGCCGCGCAGCCAGTCCGCGGCCTCGTCACCCTCGCCGTAGAGCACCGCGTACGTCGCCGCCTCGTCGTGCCCCTCGCCGGCCGCGAGCGTTCCCCGCGACGGGAAGTCCCGCTCGGCGACGGTGGTCAGCGGCACCTCCTCGGGCAGCGCGGACGCCGGGATCCCGGTGCCTTCGGCCCGGTCGCCACCGACCCAGGTCGCGGTCTCCGCCGTGATCCGCTCGTCGCCGGCCTCGGCGTGCTGCGCCTGACCCACCGCCACCGCCAGCTCGAGCACCTGGTCCCGGCCGAGCACGTGCAGCCGTGCCCCGGCCTCCTCGGTCACCTTCACCAGATGGCGCAGCGTGTCCTCGGGAACCCGCTCGTCGGTCACCGTCCGCCGGTCGGTCCGCCGGACCTGCAGCATCTGGAAGTGCCGGGTCGCCTCCGGCCGGGCCGGAACCCGCTCGGCCGCACGGACGACCGCCAGCGGCTCACCCGCCGGCCGCTCCACCTCGTGCCGCCAGCCCTCGGCGTCCAGCGCCACCCGGGCGTGATGCAGCGCCGTCCCGCAGCTCAGCAGCAGCATCCGGCCGTCCGGGTCCTGCTCGCGCAGCTGGCGCTCGGCCACCCCGTGCAGTTCCAGCCGGTCCCCGCGGACGACCCAGCGCCACGGCTGGGTGTTGTGGATCGACGGTGCGAACCGGGCCGCGTCCGCCGCCTGGACCAGTGCGCGCTTGACCTCGTCGTCGTTCATGTCTCTATGGTGCTGCCTCCACCCGGCATCAGGTACGGCCTTTGGCCTCTAGGCTCGTCCTCCGCCGTCGTGTGCACGGATGCTCGCACCCCCCTCACCGGCTGGGAGTGGTGGGGATCGCCGTCCTGTGCCTACATGTCAGAGGCGCCGGGTCGGCGAACGCTGCCGTGATCCAGCGGCCGGGATGCCCCGGACGGCACGGGCCGTCCGGGGCGGTGGAAGCAGGTCAGCCGACCGGAACCGGGGCCGGCAACAACTGCTCGTCCACCTGGAGGGTCTGCCCGGGCGCCACCTGGTAGCGGGCGGCGCTGGAGAGGTCGGGGGCACCCGGCGAGTACTGGCTCACCTCGCCGTTGCTGAAGTAGACGACGTACGAATGGCTCGGATCGACGCGGGCGGTGTAGGAGCCGTCAGCGGCGGTGAAGGCTTCCACGCCGGCCCCAGTGTCGATGGCCTGGATGCCGATGTAGACGCCGGCCGCCGGCTCACCGGCCGGCGTGGTCACCTTGCCGGTGATCTTTCCGGGTGCGGGGACGGTGCTGGCGACGCGGGTGGTCCGGCGGGAGACGACCTGATACTTGGTGGACTCCTCGCGAACCTCGGTGTCGCCCGGTGCCCAGACGCTCCAGCCGCCGGCCAGGCCGATCTGAATCTCGTAACTGCCGGCCGCCAGTCCCGGCGCCAGGAACCGGCCGGTGGCATCGGTGGTGACCGAGGCCACCGGATCCCAGAAGCCGCCCTCCGTGTAGATGTGGACCGGGGCGCCGTCGAGGGCGGCTCCGGTGGTGTCGACGACCTTGCCGGCGAGGCTGCCGGTGGCCGGGGCCGCCGAAGCCGGCGTGCCGACGGCCGTCACGGCCGCGATGCCGGCCAGGACGGCACCGGTGATCATTCGGGAAAGACGCACTGTGGATGTCCCCTCACATCTCGTGTCTGCCCAGAGGACGCTATCGATCATCCACAATGCTGTCATCGGCCCTGTGGGATGCCTTACAGAAGTAGGAGCATGGCCCTCTTGTCCCGTTTTGAGAGGGGCGGACGTGGTGACTCTGTGGTACCCGATCGAGGCGACGCCGCTCGGCTCCGGTCCCCGCATTCGTCCGGCCTGCGCTCGCCCCGCCGCCACCACCTCGCGCCTCACGTCTGGGCTCGCGCGCCGGTTACGCTTCCCCGATGTTCTCGATCGACCTCACCGAGAGTGCCCAGTTGCGCCCGCTCGAACCGTGGCAGGCCAAGGAGTTCCTGGCACACATGGACCGGGCCCGGGAGACCGTCGACCCGTGGATCCCGTGGGCCAGCCGCAGCCACGACCTGGCCAGCGCGACCGCCACCCTGCAGCGTTACGCCGACGGCACCGCCCGGGACGCCCAGCGGCTGTACGGCATCTGGCTGGACGGCACCCTCGTCGGCGGAACCATGTTCGTGGCGTTCGACGCCGAGGTCGGCAACTGTGAGATCGGCGTCTGGCTGGAGCCGGCCGCGACCGGCCGTGGGCTGGTCACCCGCGCCGTGCGGGTGCTGATCGACTGGGCGTTCCGGACGCGTGGCCTGCACCGGGCCGAATGGCACTGCAACCCGGACAACGTCGACAGCTCCAACGTCGCCCGCCGCCTCGGGATGAAGCGGGAGGGGCTGCTGCGGGAGGCGTACCCGTGGAACGGCAAGCGCAACGACACCGAGATCTGGGCGATCCTGGCCCACGAATGGAACTAGAATCCGGACAATGTTCGCGGAACCGTCACTGACTCATCGGCGGAAGGACGGCCTCGACGTCCCGCTGCTGCTCTGGCGGTTCCCCGCGCCCGTGCTGGCCGCCTCCAGCGCGGTGCACGGCGGCGGCACGGGGCCGCGCGAATGGCTGATCAACGCGTCGGTCGCGATGTCCTACGCCCGCCCCGACCCGGACGCCCACCTCGCCGCCCTCGCCGCCGGCCTGGGCCTGACCGGGCCGGGAATCGGCCTGCTCACCGGAGTCGACGTGGCCGACATGGTCACCGAACACGACGACGGCATCCAGGTCTACGCCACGGTCGGCCTCGGCGCCCCGATCCAGGCCGCCTCCGCCGAGTCCGGCTTCGATCACCGGCCGGGGACGGTCAACATCGTGATCTGGGTGCCGCAGCGGCTCGGTGCCGGCGCGCTGATCAACGCGGTCGCCACCGCCACCGAGGCGAAGGTGCAGGCTCTGCGCGATCTCGGCCTGGCCGCCACCGGCACCGCCACCGACGCGGTCTGCGTCCTCTGCCCGCTCACCGGCGTACCGGCGCCGTACGGCGGCCCGCGTTCCCGGTGGGGCGCACCGCTGGCCAGAGCCGTCCACGCGGCCGTCGGGGCCGGCGGCGCCACCAACCTGGCCACCGGCCGATCCTGGTCGGCACGGGCCGGCCGCACCGGCTAGGGGCGCAGCAGACCGGAATCGATCAGGATTCGCTTCCCTTCTCCCTCGCGCAGGAAGGTGGCGAACTCGTCGGCCGGGCCTCCGGCCGGATCCAGATCGAGCACACTGAGCCGCCCGATCCGCTCCGGCTTCCCGCTCACGGCCGCCGTCCCCGACGGTTCGTCGGAGATCAGGAGGTCCGCCTTCTCGCCGTCCGCGATCCGCCGGGCCGTCTCGCCCCCGCGGCCGTACGTGAGGACGACCTCGACGTTCGGATTGAACGCCTCGTACCCCTTCTCCACCTCGGTCAGCGCCGCACGCAGCGACTCGTCCGCGAACACCCGCACCCGCACCGGCGCACCGCCCGCCTCCGCCGTGCCACCGCCCGCCTCTGCCGTGCCACCGTCCGCCTCTGCCGTGCCACCACCCCGGCTCGCCCCGGCTCCCGGCGCCACGTCCACCTCGTTCCCGGCCGACCTGTCCGTCCCGGCGCATCCGCCCACCGCCAGGACTCCCACCGTGACCAGAGTCATCAATCTCCTCATGCGGCCTTGGACCACCCGTCCCGCACCCCGGTTCCCACCCGCCTCCCCACGTGGCCACGACGGCGGAGAACCGTCCCGCCCTTCCCGCCTGTTCCGCCTGGCGGCCACGCCGGCGCAGAACCGCCTCGCCTCTGTCGCCTGTTGTGCCACGCTGCTGCTGCGGCGGCCCGGAGAACCGTCCCGGCCGGTGTCCGCCGTTGCGTCGGAATGGGCCTCCCGGGGCCGAGGTGGAGTGGGTGAGCAGGCTCGAGACAGCACAATGGCAGGGAATGATCGGGACAAAAGTGGAGGAATATCAGGCGTACTGGCGTTGCGTACGTCACAGCTGCCCCGGCATGCTGAGGGCGTGCCGGAACGCATCACCGAAGTGACCGCCCTACTCGCCGAGGTCCTGGCGCCGCGTGCCCCGCTCACCGTGATCGTCGACGGCGGCGACCCCGGAGCGGCGGCCACGTTCGCCTCCCACCTCGCGGCCGCCTTCCCCGCCACGGCCCGGGCCTGGCGGGTCGACGCGGTCCTCGGCCTCACCGGCCCCGGCGGCGGCATGTTCGACTCGGCGCTCAACGTCCTCGAACCGGCCACCGACCGTGTCCTGGTCTTCCTGCGCGGCGGCCCGCGTCACCGGTTCGCCGAGGGGGACGGCGAGCGCCGCGCCCAGGTGGTGATCGACCATCGCGACCCGGACTGGCCGGTGATCCGTCGCCTGCATCCCGACCTGGCCGACGTCGACCGCTGGTACCTCTCGGAGAGCCGGGCCTTCTTCGCCGCCCGCGCCGCCGACTGGGACGCCAAGTTCGGTGACGACATGCCGCGTTACACCGAGGCGGTCCGGCTCGCCGGCGTCCGTCCCGGCCATCTCGTCCTCGACGTGGGCTGCGGCACCGGCCGCGCTCTGCCGGCCCTGGCCGCCGCCGCCGGCCCCACCGGCCGGGTCGTCGGCCTGGACTTCACGCCCGGCATGCTCGCCGCCGCCCACCGGGCCGGCCGCGACGACTGCGCCACCCTGCTGCTGGCCGACGCCCGACGCCTCCCCGTCGCCGACGCCTCCGCCGACGTGATCTTCGCTGCGGGCCTGGTCCACCACCTGCCCGACCCGGAGGCCGGCCTCGCCGAACTGGCCCGTGTCACCCGCCCCGGCGGCACCCTCGCGATCTTCCAGCCGACCGGGCGCGCCCAGCTCGCCGCTCGCCACGGCCGCACCCTGCGCCCCGGCGAGCCCTTGAGCGAGGAGCGCCTGGGACCGCTGGCGGCCTCCTCCGGCTGGCGCCTGACCAGCTACGAGGACACCCCCACCCGCTTCCTCGCCCTGGCCACCCGCCACTGACCCGTGGGAACTCACCGCCGGCCGGGCTGATGGGGACGGTCACGGCACCACGTTCGCAGCTTCCGCCAGCGCCCGCCGTCGCCCGGTGGACAGCCCCGGAAACGTGGCGAGCCGTGGCGCGGGTCGCCATGCGAGCGGTGGGGCCGCTTCGCCCGTGCGGCGCGTTTCGGTCCGTCAGTGGCGCTCACCTCGCGCGGGGGTCACGGGACGGGTCACGGGGGGCGGGGCGGCGCACGGCGTACCGGAGAAGCGGTCTTGGGAGGGGTGTGGGGAAAAGCGGATGACCGGCGAGGTCCGCGGGCGTAGGTTCGCCGGAATGCGAGCGCTCGATGAGAAGGAGATCCGCGGGTCCTTCGTCAACTGCAGCAAGGGCGAGGCGAGCCGGATCAAGATGCCGCCGGGGTTCTCCGACGGCGCGGTGCCCTGGGATGACCTGGATTTTCTCGGGTGGACGGATCCGGGGGCGCCGTTGCGGGCGCTGCTGGTCGTGCCGGCCGGGGACGGGCTGACCGGGGTGGTGCTGCGGCGGCCGGAGGCGCGGCGGGCGAGCGCGATGCGGTCGAGCATGTGCCGGGTCTGCCTGACCGATCACGCGTCGTCGGGGGTGGCGCTGTTCGTGGCTCCGCTGGCGGGTGCGGCGGGGCGTAACGGCAACAGCGTCGGTGAGTACCTGTGCGCGGATCTGGCCTGTTCGCTCTATCTGCGGGGGAAACGGCATCCGAGGATGCGCCTGGTCCGCCGGGAGGAGACGCTCAGCCTGGACGAGCGGATCGAGCGGGCGTCGACGAACCTGTCCGCGTTCACGAATCGGGTCGTCGCGGGCTGACGTGCGCGGCGCCACGTGCCTGCCGGTCGCCGATCACCGCTTCGGCATGGAAGGCTGGCGGGCATGGGCATGGTCAAGGTCGTCGGGCTGGTGTTGCATCCGCGGCGGGACTGCGGCGCCGCGATCGAGGCGATCACCGGTTGGGCGTCCGAGCGCGGCGTGACCGTTCTCGGTCTTCCGGAGGAGGTCAGCCGGATCGGCGGGTGCACGGCCGAGGCGGTCGGCGCCGAGGAGCTGGTCGAGCGGGCCGGGCTGCTGGTCAGCCTCGGCGGCGACGGGACCATGCTGCGCACGATGCGGCTGGCCGAGGGGCGGGAGACCCCGGTGCTCGGGGTCAACGTGGGCCGGCTCGGGTTCCTCGCCGAGGTGGACCTGGCCGGCCTCGGGGAGGCGCTGTCCGCGATCGACGATCATCGCTACACGGTGGAGTCGCGGACGGCGGTGCGGACGGTGCTGCCCGACGGGCGCGAGGTGTCCGCTTTCAACGACATCGCTCTGGTACGGGTTCCGGGTCACGGCCTGGCCGCGGTCGGGATCCGGGTCGAGGGCCGGGGTTTCGTCAACTACGCGGCCGACGCGGTGATCGTCTCGACGCCGACCGGCTCGACGGCGTACAGCTTCTCCGCCGGCGGCCCGATCGTCTCGCCGAACGTGCAGGCT
Organism: Actinoplanes utahensis; assembly: GCF_016862455.1. GTDB lineage: Bacteria > Actinomycetota > Actinomycetes > Mycobacteriales > Micromonosporaceae > Actinoplanes > Actinoplanes utahensis. The sequence goes on along the minus strand of NZ_BOMZ01000030.1, from coordinate 31,072 downwards.
CTGATCGTGAGCGCGGCCGCCGCCCACTCGTCGTTCAACCGCTCGCTGGTGCTGGACCCGAGCGAGGAGGTGGCTCTGGACGTGCTGCCGTCCAGCGGCCGCCTGGCGATCGAGGTGGACGGCATCATCGAGGGCCACGCGTCGCCTGGTGACGCGCTGGAGATCAGGCCGGTCCCGTCGGCGGCACAGGTGATCAGATTCGGCCGCACTTCCTTCTATGAGCGGGCCCGGCGCAAGTTGCGGGTGGAGGGCAGTGCTCAGGCGGTGGCATACGACCCGGCCGACGCCGTGGTCGTCGACAACTTCGAGCAGCAGCGGTACGAGGTGCTGCTCGGCGGGGAAGCCGTCGGATCGCTCACCTACGCCCGTGACAACGCGAAGATCGACCTGCTGGACACCTACGTCGACCAGGCGTTCTCGGGGAGAGGGTTGGCCGGGCGCCTCGCTGCCGCCGCCCTCGCCGACGCCCGGTCACGGGGTATCGCCGTCGTCGCGACTTGTCCGTACATCAAACGTCATCTCGTACGCCATCCCGAGAGCTGAGGACGAACCAGAACATGGGCCAAGCCGCGATCCTCACGGTCGACGACGATCCGTCCGTCTCCCGCGCCATCGCGCGTGACCTACGCCGCCGCTACGCCGACCGGTACCGGGTGGTGCGCGCCTCCTCCGGCGACGAGGCCCTGGAGGTGCTGCGCGAGCTGAAACTGCGCGGCGGCCGGGTCGCCGTCATGCTCGCCGACTACCGGATGCCGCACATGAACGGCATCGAGTTCCTGGAGCAGGCGATGGACCTGTTCCCGCACGCGCGGCGGGCCCTGCTCACCGCGTACGCCGACACCGACGCCGCGATCCAGGCGATCAACGTGGTCGACGTCGACCACTACCTGCTCAAGCCGTGGGACCCGCCGGAGGAGAAGCTGTACCCGGTGCTGGACGCGCTGCTCGACGCGTGGCAGGCCACCGGCGACAAGGAGCTGCCGGACATCCGGGTGGTCGGGCACCGGTGGAGCGAGCCGTCCTTCCGGATCCGTGACTTCCTGGCCCGCAACCTGGTGCCGTACCGGTACTTCGGCGCCGACGAGCCGGAGGGCCGCCGCCTGCTGGAGGCCGCCGAGGCCGGCCCCGAGGCGGTGCCGCTGGTGGTCACCGCCGACGGCAAAGCGCTGTCCCGGCCCACCGTGCAGCAGGTCGCCGAGGCGGCCGGGCTCGCCACCAACCCGGGACGCGACTTCTACGACCTGATCATCGTGGGTGGTGGTCCGGCCGGGCTGGGCGCCGCCGTCTACGGCGGGTCGGAAGGGCTCAAGACGCTGCTGATCGAGCGGCAGGCGGTCGGTGGGCAGGCCGGGCAGAGCTCCCGGATCGAGAACTACCTCGGCTTCCCGGACGGCATCTCCGGCGCGCAGCTCACCGACCGGGCACGGCGGCAGGCCGACAAGTTCGCGGCCGAGACGATCAGCACCCGGGAGGTGGTCGGGCTGCGGGCCGACGGGTCGGCGCGCACCCTCACGTTCGCCGACGGCGGCGAGGTCTCCGCGCATGCGATCGTGCTGGCCACCGGCGTCTCCTACCGCCCGCTGCTGGCGGAGGGGGTCGCCGACTTCACCGGCTCCGGCGTCTTCTACGGCTCCGCGTCGACCGAGGGACCGGCCTGCGCCGGCACCGACGTCTACATCGTCGGCGGCGCGAACTCGGCCGGGCAGGCGGCGCTGTTCTTCTCCCGGTACGCCCGGACGGTCACGTTGCTGGTCCGCGGCGACTCGCTCGAGGCGTCCATGTCGTACTACCTGATCCAGCAGCTCGCCCAGGTGCCCAACATCGAGGTGCGGACCCGGTGCGAGGTGATCGGGGCGCAGGGCGACGGCCACCTCCAGGCGATCACCATCTGCGACAACAAGGCCGGGAACAAGACCACCGTCGAATGCGGCTACCTGTTCGTCTTCATCGGCGCCGAACCACGGACCGACTGGGTCGGCGACACCCTGCTGCGAGACGACAAGGGCTTCATCCGTACGGGTACCGACCTGCTCGTCAACGGGGAACGGCCCCGGGGATGGGATCGGGACCGGGATCCGTTCTATCTGGAGAGCAGTGTCCCCGGCATCTTCGCGGCCGGTGACGTCCGGGCCAGCTCGGTGAAACGGGTGGCCTCGGCCGTCGGCGAGGGTGCGATGGCCGTCGCGCTGGTCCACCGCTACCTGGAGGCCCGATAACCATGTCCGACGCTGACGAGATCCGTCTCGAACCCTGCGAACCGGGCCGGCTCACCCCTGCCGAGCTGCGCACCCTGTTCCTGTTCGAGAAACTCACCGACGACCAGCTCGCGTGGCTGGCCGAGCACGGCTGCACCATGCGGGTGCCCGGCGGTGGCCTGGTCCTGCGCGAAGGCGACCCGGCCACCTCGTTCTTCGTGCTGCTCACCGGCACGATCACGCTGACCCGCCGGGTCGGGCAGGACGAGGTGACCACGGTCCGGACCGAGCAGCGCGGCGTCTACATGGGCGCGACCCAGGCCTACCTGCGCGACGACGGGATCCCCCGCACCTACCAGGCGTCGATGCGGGCGCTGTCGGACAGCGAGTTCTTCGTGCTCTCCGCCGACGACTTCGGCGGGCTGATGCGTGACTGGTTCCCGATGGCGATCCACCTGCTCGAAGGTCTCGCCCTCGGGATACAGAGCTCGCAGGCGGCGATCGGGGAACGGCAGCGGCTCGCCGCTCTCGGCGCTCTCTCCGCCGGCCTGATGCACGAGCTGAACAACCCGGCCGCGGCCGCCTCCCGGGCCACCGGGGCGCTGCGCCAGCGGGTCGGCGCGATGCGGATGAAACTCGGCAAGCTCGCCGCCGGCAAGGTCGCCCCGGACCGGCTCACCGCCCTCCTCGAACTGCAGGAGGAGGTGATCGAACGGGCCGCCAAAGCCCCCGCCATGACCGCTTTGCAGACGGCCGACCTGGAGGATCAGCTCGGCGACTGGATGGAGGACCGCGAGATCACCGCGGCCTGGGACCTCGCGCCGGTCTTCGCCCAGGGCGGCATCGACACCGGCTGCCTCACCGACCTGGAGTCCCGGCTCGACTCGCCGGAGCTGCTGGACCAGGCGATCCACTGGATCGGGTACGCGCTGGAGACCGAGCAGCTGATGAGCGACATCGAGGAGGCCACCGGCCGGGTGTCGAAACTCGTGCACGCCGCCAAGCAGTACTCGCACGTGGACCGGTCCGCACATCAGTGGATCGACGTGCACGTGGGTCTGGACAGCACCCTGGTGATGCTCGCCCACAAGATCGGCGAGGGGGTACGGGTGGTCAAGGACTACGACCGGGACCTGCCCGAGATCCCGGCCCACCCGGCGCAACTGAACCAGGTGTGGACCAACCTGATCGACAACGCGGTCCAGGCGATGGCGGGTTCCGGGACGCTGACGGTCCGCACCTACGCCGTGGACGACCGCCTGATCGTGTCGATCGGCGACAGCGGCCCGGGGATCACACCCGAGGTCCGCAAGCGGATCTTCGAGCCGTTCTTCACCACCAAGGCGGTGGGCGAGGGGACCGGGCTCGGCCTGGACATCTCGTACCGGATCGTGGTCAACAGCCACGGCGGCGACATCCAGGTGGAGTCCCAGCCCGGCGACACCCGTTTCCTGGTCCGGCTGCCCTTCTCCGAGCCCGCCTCCGCCTAGGTTCGGGGTTCCGGTTCGGTCCGGCTGGTTGTCAGTGCTGTCTCAGCTGCGTTGAGACAGCACTGACAACCAGCCGAGCGGTGACCGGACCCCACCCGCGGACCGCTTCGTTCGGCGCGGTCCGCGGATGCGGCGCGCCGAACGAAGCGATGGACGCGGACCCGTCCTATTCCCCTGTTTCCCCTGTCTGTCCCGGGCCGCCGCCCGCGTCGTTCGCTGCCTGTCCCGGGCCGGTTCCCGCGTCGTTCCCCGCCTGTCCGGTGCCGGTGCCCGCGTCAGGAGCGGTGGGTTCCGGCTGAGCGCCTCCGGTGTCCGGCTGATCGCCGGTCGTGGGAGTGGCGCCGGTGGGGGCGGAATCGGCCGGGGCGGGCTCGGTGGGAGCGGTGGTCGCCGGATCGGTGGGGGCCGGCTGCTCCGTCGTCGTGGTGGCCGGTGCCTCCGCGGACGTGGCCGGAGCGGGCTGTCGTTCCTGCTCGTCCTGGTTGCGGTCGTCGCGGTCGTCGCTGCCGACCGGGAACGTGATGGTGGGGCTGCCGCTGTCCCGGCCGCTGGTCACGTCGGCGGCGGAACGGCCGGCGAACATCTCGGCGGTGGTCAGAATGCCCATGCCGAGGGCGAAGAACGCCCCGGCGACCAGTGCCACCCGCTTCCAGTGAATGCGTCTCGGGGCCTCGCCGGACGGTGGCTCCTCGGCGGCCGGCACCTCGGGGGTGCCCGCCGCGGCCGGGGCGACCGTGAACGTGGACTGGAGCTTCTTGCGGCCGTGGTCGATGGAACGATGGTAGATCTCGGTGCCGATCGAGCTGATCGCGCTGGCCAGGGCGGCCCCGATCAGAGTCCCGGCGACCCCGAGGAAGGAGCCGAGCACGGCCGCCGAGACGGCGGCGAGTGTGCCGGCGACGGTCTTCGGAATGTCGATGCCGGACCAGAAACGGCCCTCCGCCTGAACAGTCATGTCCTCCTGCATCCCTGCGCTGGACTGCGTGAATCAGGAAGCCTTTACCTCCACGCCCGACTCCAAACCCGACGCCTCGGCTTCGACCCGGCGGCGGGCGAGGCGCCGGGTGCGCAGAATGCCCGCCACACCCACCGCTGCCACCAGGAACTGCACCGACATCGCCGCCTTGAAATCGTCGATGTGATAGTCGTTACCGCCGCCGGTCCGGGCGTCCAGGATCAGGCCGATCAGCTCGATCGTGACCAGCGCGGCCACGAAACCGCCCACGTTCACCAGACCGGTCGCGGTGCCCAGGCGGCTCGGCGGGTTGAAGCTGCGGGCGAAGTCGAAACCGATCATCGAGCCCGGGCCGCCCAGGCCCAGGGCCACCACCAGCAGTACCAGCACCGGCAGCGGCGCCCGGCCCGGCCAGGCCAGCACGATCAGCCAGGCGACCATGATGATCGCGACGATGCCGAGCACCAGCCAGGAACGGCGGCGCGGGTGCCGCTGGGTGAGCAGGCCCAGGATCGGCCCGGCCGCCATGCCGGTCACCACGAAGACGGTCAGCAGTGCACCAGCCGTGCCGCGGCTCAGGCCCTCCCCGGCGATCAGGAACGGCACCCCCCACATCAGTGCGAACACCGCCCCGGTGAACGCGGTGGTGTAGTGCGCCCACAGGCCGAGCCGGGTGCCCGGATGCCGCCACGAGCTGCCCAGATCGGTGCCGAGCTGCTGCCAGCTCATCGTGGTGCCGCTGTTGATCCGGCGGTCTGGTGTGTCCCGCAAGGTGGCGAGCGCGACGAGCGCGACGAACACCCCCGCGGCGGCGGTGCTGAGGAACGCCGGGTTCCACCCGGGGCCGGCCAGCAGCGCGGCGAGCGGGATCGCCGACAGCACCTGCCCGGTCTGCCCGAAGATCCCGGTGAGCTGGGTCAGCACCGGCACCTGGCGAGACGGGAACCAGTGCGGCACCAGGCGGAGCACGCTGATGAACGTCATCGCGTCGCCCGCGCCGACCAGCACCCGGGCGAGGATGGCCCCGCTCAGCCCGTCGGCGAACGCCATCACGGTCTGCCCGGCCGCCATGACCAGCGCGCCGACGACCACCAGTCGCAGTGATCCGAAGCGGTCAAGAAGGAGGCCGACCGGGATCTGCAGGCCGGCGTACACCACCAGCTGCAGCACCGCGAAGACGGCGAGGGCGCTCGCGCCGACCCCGAACCGCTCCTGCGCGTCGAGCCCGGCCACCCCGAGGGAGGTCCGATGCAGCACGGCGACGATGTAGGCGGCCAGTCCCGCGGCCCACACCGCCCAGGGACGCAGGCCCATGAGACGCCTTCCGCTCGTCGGTAACGTGCCCTTCCAGACTTCTCCCTTACCGGGGCCTGCGGCAACGTGCGTCTGCTCACTGCCGCCCGAGCGGGCCGCCCGGAGCGGGCGACTCGCAGCGTGCGGCTTCGAGCGTGCGGCCCGAGCACGTGGCCGGGCGTGCGGCTTCGAGCGCGCGGCCCGGAGTGCGAGGTCCGAGCCCGGCGGCTTCGAGGGTGCGGCCTGGAATGCCGCGGTCACCTCGGCGTGCGGTCACCTCAGCGTGTGGATTCGGGGTCGGCGTTCGGGCCGGGCTCGACACACAGGTGGGTGTGGAGCCAGTCGAGGACCTCGGTCAGGAACGTCTCGCGCGACGAGCGGTGCAGCAGCTCGTGCCCCTCACCGGGGAAGAGCAGGTAGCGGTGCGGGTGACCACGTTCGGTCAGGGCGGCAGCGACCTGGTCCGCCTCGATGACCGGCACGTTGCTGTCGTTGGCGCCGTGCACGATCATCAGCGGGGCCCGCAGGTCGCCGATCCGGTTGATCGGCGACAGGTCGTGCAGCAGGTCGGCGTCGTGGACCGGATGGCCGTACTTGCTGACGGCGGCGGCGGCGATCCACGGCTCGGTGTGCTGGTAGAAGGTCATGAAGTCGGACATGCCGCAGATGTCGATGCCGACGTCGAACAGCTCCGGGAACCGGGTCAGCGCCGCCAGGGTGAGGTAACCGCCGTAGGACCGGCCCATCACCCCGATCCGGCCGGCGATCCCACTGCCGCGCAGGTGCTCCACGCAGGTCCGGACGTCCTCGATCGCCCCGTACCGCAGCGCGCCGTTGTCCGCGTTCACGAACGACCGCCCGAACCCGGACGAGCCGCGCACGTTGGCGGCGAAGACGGCGATGCCCCGGTCGGTGAGGGTCTGGAAGAGCGGGCCGTGCCCGGGCCGTTCCTGCGCCTCCGGCCCGCCGTGCAGCCACACCACTGTGGGATGGGGGCCGGGCGTGCGCGGGCGGAACAGCCATCCGGTCAGCGTCAGCCCGTCATGTGCCGGGAGGCTCAGGAGCACGGGCCGGATCGCGTCGGGCGCGGCCGGCTCGGCGGAGACGGCCCGGACCTCGTCGGGCTCCCGCGTCCACACCCAGACACCGTGCGGCTGCCCCGGCCCTTCGGCGGTGAAGCCCAGTGCCGATCCGTCGAAACTCCAGGTCAGCCCACTGACCACCGGACCGGGCAGGGCCGGGATCGGCGCCGGGGCGCGATCGGCGTCGTGGTCCAGGCCGATCAGCGCGACCTCGGACTCGCCTCCTCTGACGTTCCACAACACCGCGGCCGTACGCCCGTCCGCGGTGATCGTGAAGTCCTCCACCTCGCCGGGCAGCCCGGCCGGCGCGGTCGCTTCCGCCAGGACGGCGGAGGAAGGCGCGGCCGGGGATGAAGTCGGGGCGGGGGACGACGGCGGGACGTCGGAGTGGGACGTGGTGGGGAAACCGGCGAGGACTTCGACGGCGTCGCCGGCGATGCGCAGCAGGGCGGGGAACTCGCCGTCCAGGCTGAGGGCGTAGACGCAGCCGCCGCCCGGGCTGAAGACGGCCCGTTCGCCGCGGGTCACCGGCTTCTCCGCACCGGTGGACAGGTCGCGCAGCACGATGTCCCGGGCGCCGCGGGGCCCGTACCGCAGCAGCGCGAAGCGCCCCGCCGGATCCACGTCGAGCAGGGTGAGGAGGTCGCCCTCCGCGATCACCGTCCGCCTGCCCTCGACCACGTCGATCAGCACGGCGGTGGTCAGGTTCTCGGTGAGGGCCAGCACCGGGCGGCCCGGCAGCCAGCGCATGTTGTCCGCGGTGCCGGCGCCGAACCCGGCGACCTGGTGCAGGTCGGTGCCGTCCGGGCGGATCAGCCACACCTCCTGGCGGGGCGCGCCGCCGGGGGAGATCTGGCAGGCCAGCCACCCGCCCCCGGACGACCATCGCACCGCGGACACCGGTTCGGGCCCGGTGTCGACCTGGAAGGCCAGCTCACTGCCGACCGGCTGCACCCAGACCGCGGGCGAGCCGCTCCGGTCGGAGACGTACGCCATGTGCCGCCCGTCCGGTGACAGGGCCGGCGACCAGTTGCCGGCCATCACCGACTCGATCCGGGTCCAGCCCGACGGCAGCACGGTCACGTCGATCCGGTGGAGCTGACCTTCCATCGAGCTAGATCCCCCTGTTCTGCAACCACAACTCCAGCAGCGCGAGCTGCCACAACTGGTTCGCCCCGAGCGTGGTGCGCGGGGTGTTCGGGTCGGCGAGCAGCGCCTCGACGTACTCCGGCCGGAACAGCGCCCGGTCCCGGGCGGCCGGCGCGTGCAGCGCGTCGCGGACCAGGTCCAGCACCGGTCCTTCCAGGTGCCGGATGCCGGGCACCGGGAAGTAGCCTTTCGGCCGGTCGATGACCTCGTCCGGGACCAGCCCGCGGGCTGCGTCCTTGAGCACTCCCTTGCCGTCACGGGCCAGTTTCAGCTCGGGCGGGCAGGCCGCCGCGAGTTCCACCAGTTCGTGATCCAGGAACGGTACGCGTGCCTCCAGCCCCCACGCCATAGTCATGTTGTCCACCCGTTTGACCGGGTCGTCCACGAGCATCACCTGCGAGTCGAGGCGCAGGGCGGCATCGACCGCGGTGGTGGCGCCGGGCCGGCCGAAGCCGGCCTCCACGAACTCGCGGCTGACGTCCCGGTCGGCCAGCCATTCCGGGTTGAGCTGCCGGGTCAGGTCGCGGTGCGGGCGGTCGAAGAACTCCTTCGCGTACGCCTCGACGGCCTGCTCCCGGGGCACCCCGTCGAGGGGCGGATACCAGCTGTAACCGGCGAAGATCTCGTCCGCCCCCTGCCCAGATTGCACCACCTTGACATGCTTCGCAACATCTTCACTGAGCAGATTGAACGCGATGCAGTCGTGGCTCACCATCGGCTCGCTCATCGCCGCGACGGTCCGCCCGACCGCCGGCAGGAACCGCTCCTGACCGATCCTGATCTGATGGTGCTCGGTGCCGAACTGTTTGGCGACGAGGTCGGAGTACTCGAATTCGTCCCCGCTCTCCCCGCCGCCCGAGTCGAACCCGATGCTGAACGTGGTGAGCCCGCGCTGACCCTGCTCGGCCAGCAGCGCCACGATGAAACTGGAGTCCAGCCCGCCGGAGAGCAGCACACCGACCGGCACGTCGGCGACCATCCGCCGCTCCACGGCCTGCCGGAGCTTGTCCCGGACGGCCTCGATCCAATCCTGCTCCGAGGCCAGCACCGGGCGGGTGAACGACGCCTCCCAGTACACCCGCTCGGTGGACGTCCCGTCGGCTCTGATCACCCGTACCGTCGCGGGTGGCAGTTTGCGCACCCCGGCCAGGATGGTCCGGGGCGCCGGGACCACCGAGTGGAACGTCATGTAGTGGTGCAGCGCCACCTTGTCGATGGTGGTGTCCACCCCGCCCGCCGCGAGCAGGGCGGGCAGCGTCGAGGCGAACCGCAGCCGGCCCGGCGACTCGGCCAGGTAGAGCGGCTTGATCCCGAGCCGGTCCCGGGCCAGCGTGACGGTCCCGCTGGCGTGCTCGGCGATCGCGAAGGCGAACATCCCGAGGAACCGGGTGACACAGTCGGCGCCCCACCGGTGGTACGCCTTGAGGATCACCTCGGTGTCCGAGGTCGAGAAGAACTCGTAGCCGTCCTTGCTCAGCTCGTCGCGCAGCTCCCGATAGTTGTAGATGCAGCCGTTGAAGACCACGGTCAGGCCCAGCCGCTCGTCCGTCATCGGCTGGGCGCCGGCCTCCGACAGGTCGATGATCCGCAGACGGCGATGGCCGAAAGTGATCCGCCCGCCGTCCCAGAGCCCCTCGCCGTCCGGGCCCCGGGACTCGAGACACGGCAGCATCCGCCTGATCGCCTCGGGGTCCGCCCGCCGGTCGCCGTGAACGATCTCTCCGGCGATCCCGCACATAAAATCCTCCTTCTATCCGAGCAACCAGGTGTCCTTCGAGCCGCCGCCCCGGGAGGAATTGACGATCATGCTGCCCGCCGGGGCGACCCGGGTCAGCGCGGCCGGCGCGACCACCGACTCCTTGCCGGTGAAGACGAACGCCCGCAGGTCGACGTGCCGCGGCGCGAGCCGGTGGCCGTCGAAGACCGGATGGGTGGAGAGCTGCACCACCTCCTGCGCGACCCACCGGTGCGGGGCCGCCTTGATCTGCCGGCGCAGCGCGTCCAGGTCCTCGGCGGTCGCGTGCGGGCCGATCACGATCCGGTCGCCGCCGTACCCGTCGACCGGCTTGCAGACCAGCTCGTCCAGGCGCCCCAGCACCGCGGCCCGCTGCTCCGGGATCCCGCACAGGTAGGTGGGGACGTCGGCGAGCAGCGGTTTCTCGCCGAGGTAGTACTCGATCAGCTGGGGGACGTAGGCGTACACCGCCTTGTCGTCGGCGACGCCGTTGCCGAGCGCGTTGGCCAGCACCACGGTGTCCGCGTGCAGCGCCGAGACCAGGCTCGGGCCCAGCGGCATGCCGTCCGCGCCGGGCGAGTGGACCAGGCTGTCCTCACCCATCCGCAGATAGATCACGTCGACCCGGTGCCGGTGGCCGTCCCGCAGGCGCCACACCCGCCCCTCGTCGACGAACAGTTCGGTGCTGCGGACGACCGGGACCTCCATCGCCTCGGCCAGCATCCGGTGCTCGAACCAGGCCGAGTCGTCCGGGCCCTGGCTGAGCACCACCAGCGCCGGATCGTCCCCGGCGGCCGGGCCGGCCGCCTCCAGCAGCGCCTGCTTGAGCAGCTGCGGCGTCTTCTCCACCGAGATCAGCGCGGCGGGGCGCGGCACCTCGGGCAGGACGCTCCAGGTCAGGCGGCGGTTCTGCATGGCGTACGCGATCCCGGACGGCACCCGCAGGTTGTCCTCCAGCACACACCACTTCCCGGTGCCGTCCCGGACCAGGTCGACGCCGGCCACCTGGGTCCGGACCGCCGGGCGGCTGATCAGCGCGCCGCTGGCCCGCAGCTCCGGAGAGCCGTTGATGACCCACTCCGGCACGATCCCGTCGGCCACCACCTGCCGTTCGCCGTAGACGTCGCCGAGGAAGGCGTCGAGCGCCTTGACCCGCTGGACGAGCCCCTGCTCCAGGTGCTTCCAGTCGGCGGCCGGGACGATCCGGGGGACCAGGTCGAACGGGAACAGCCGGGTGGCGGCCTCACCGGCCACGCTGAACGTGATGCCACGGGCGCGCTGCTCGTCGTCGCGGGCGTCCTCGCGCTGCCGCAGGCCGGTCGCGCCCAGCGAGGTGAGCACCGGCAGGATCCCCGCGTACGCCGGGGCGACCCGGCCGCTGGGGAAGGCCTCGTCACCGTCGGCGGCGTACGCCTCGATAAGCGCCGGCGCCGGAGTCCCGGCCGGGCCCGCCTCGGTGACCCCGCCGCGGGTGTCGGCGATCAGCAGGTCCACCACGTCGGAGAGACGGCCGCGCCGGGCCAGCGCCCGCCGCTGCCGCGCCGCCGAACTGCCCCGGCTCAGCGCCCGCAGGGTCAGGTCGAACACCTGGTCCCAGTCGCCGGTCTCCTCCAGCTCCGGGCGCAGGTCGGCGACCAGCCGCTCGACCGCGACGGCGGCCGGCACCGGGACCGGCGAGCGGGGCAGGTCCAGCAGATCACCCTCCAGACCGGAGCGGGCGGCCCGCCACATCGCGGCCCGGTGCAGGGGCGGCCGGGACACGGGCAGCGCGATCCCGGCCCGGTGCTCGGCCTGGGCACGCTGCACCAGGGCCCGGAAGACCCCGGCGAGCAGCACCACCGTCTCCACGTCCGGGCTGGCGTCGGTGACCCGCAGCTCCACCGTGGGCACGTGCGCGGACGGCCGGACGTCGAAGTAGACCATCTTCGGGTCGCTGATCGTCCCGGACGCGATCAGGTCGCTGACCAGCGCCTCGTGTTCGGCGGCCGAGTGCAGCGGACCGCTGTCGCCGGCGGTCGGCCAGCGCGACCAGACCAGCGAGCGGATGCTGGCGTACCCGGAGTCCTCACCCATCCAGTAGGGCGAGCTGGTGGAGAGGGCGAGCAGCACCGGCAGCACCGGCGTGACCCGCTGCGCGACCGACACCGCCTCGTCCGGGTCGGGCACCCCCACGTGCACCTGGGTGCCGCAGATCAGCTGCTCCCGGACGAGCATCTGGTACTCGTGCAGCATCCGCCGGTACCGCGAGGTCGGCGTCACCGGCAGCGCGTCCAGGTCGACGAGCGGAACGGTGCCCGCGGCGACCAGGCCCAGCCCGAGCGCCTCGGCGACGCCGATCGCCTCCCGGCGCCGGGCGGTGATGCCGGTGCGCAGCTCGTCCAGGGTGGCCGCCACCGGGGTGTTGGTCTCCACGACCGAGCGGTGCAGCTCGGCGGAGAAGTGGGTGGTGTCCAGCCGGTCCAGGATCTCCGGGGCCCGGGGTACGAGCTCCCGCGTCCCGAGATCGACGACGTGGAGCTCTTCCTCCACGCCGAGCGTCGATGCGGCCCGCCCGGACGTGTGGGGGCTGGAAACCTGCAGGGACTCCGTCATCGCGACCGCCTTCGCAATCTGTCGGCAATGGCCTTGTATCCGCAGGAGCCTTCCCATCGGATGTGGCGAATCAGTGACGTGCCCATTTCGTGCCACCGTCGAACATGACGATCACGACACCCGGCGACCGGCGGCCAGACTGTTCCAGCTCACCGGTAGTCTCGCCCGGTGACGCCAGACACCTCCGGAGGTCAGCAATGAGCAGCGTCGTGGTAATCACCGGGTCCGCCGGTCTCATCGGATCCGAGGCCGTCCGGCACTTCGCCGCTCTCGGCATGGACGTGGTCGGGGTCGACAACGACATGCGCGGCTACTTCTTCGGCGCCGACGGCTCCACCCAGTGGAACCTCCAGCGGCTGACCAAGGAGGTCGGTGACCGGTACACCCACCACAGCATCGACATCCGGGACCGGGACGGCCTCGACAGGCTCTTCAGCGGCCTCGGCGCGAACATCGGCCTGGTCATCCACGCCGCCGCGCAGCCGAGCCACGACTGGGCCGCCCGCGAGCCGTTCACCGACTTCGACGTCAACGCGGTCGGCACGATCAACATGCTGGAGGCGGCCCGGCGCTACGCCAAGGACGCCCCGTTCATCTTCACCTCGACCAACAAGGTGTACGGCGACACCCCGAACTCGCTGCCGCTGGTCGAGCTGGAGACGCGCTGGGAGCTGCCCGAGGACCACCGGTGGTACGGCGGCATCGACGAGACGATGTCGATCGACAACAGCATGCACTCGGTCTTCGGCGCCTCGAAGGTCGCGGCCGACATCATGGTCCAGGAGTACGGCCGGTACTTCGACATGCCGACCGCGGTGTTCCGGGGCGGCACGCTGACCGGTCCGGGTCACTCGGCGGCTGAGCTGCACGGCTTCCTGGCGTACGTGATGCGCTGCGTGATGGAGCAGCGGACGTACAAGATCTTCGGTTACCAGGGCAAGATGGTCCGCGACGCCATCCACTCGCACGACCTGATCACCGCGTTCGAGGCGTTCCACAAGGCGCCGCGGGTGGCCGAGATCTACAACATGGGTGGCGGCCGGTTCTCCAACTGCTCGCACATCGAGGCCTTCAAGATCGCTGAGGAGATCACCGGTCTCGAGGCGCGCACCGAGTACGTCGACCAGAACCGGATGGGCGACCACCAGTGGTGGATCAGCGGCACCGGCCGGTTCGAGGAGCACTACCCGGACTGGAAGCTCACCTACGACGTGCCGGCCATCCTGCGCGAGATCTACGAGGCCAACCAGGAGGTCTGGAAGGGCTGAGGTTCGACCCCGGCTGGTCGTCACGGCCGTCTCCGCGCGGAGACGGCCGTGACGACCAGCCGGACCTGCATCTCCTGCCGCCTGGCTGACAGCCAGGCGGCAGTTTGCTGTGTCTTGACGGTAAGGGGCGTTTACGTAATGACCCGTTAACCATCATTGGGTACATTGCCGAAATGTCCGACTTGACGCAGTTGTTGCGCCGGGACTTGCCGGCGTCCATCGTCGTGTTCCTGATCGCCATCCCGTTGTCGCTGGGTATCGCCGCGGCCTCGGGGGCTCCCCTACTCGCTGGATTGGTCGCCGCAGTCGTCGGCGGCATCGTCGCGGGCGCGTTAGGCGGCGCCCCGCTGCAGGTCAGTGGGCCTGCGGCGGGGCTCACCGTGATCGTCGCCGGGACCGTCGCCGAATTCGGCTTCGCCGGCACGGCCGCCGTCGTCGCGGTCGCCGGCCTGGTCCAGATCGTCCTCGGCGCGTCCCGGCTGGGCCGTGCCGCCCTCGCCCTGTCACCCGCCGTCGTGCACGGCATGCTCGCCGGCATCGGCCTGGTGATCGCGCTCAGCCAGGTGCACGTGATGCTCGGCGGCGCCCCGCAGAGCTCGGCCTGGCACAACCTCATCGACCTGCCCGGTCAGATCGCCGCCCACCACGGCGCGGCCGCCCTGCTCGGGGCGCTGACCGTCGGGATCCTGATCATCTGGCCGCGCCTGGTCAAGATCTCCCTGCTGCCGGCCGCCCTGGTCGCCGTCGTCTCGATGACCGCGCTGGCCACCGCCATGGGCGCCGACGTGGAACGGGTCCGCCTGCCCGACGAACCGCTGGCCGGCCTGATCCGGCCGGCCTGGCCGGACGCCCCGCTGCGCGAGATCACCGTGGCGGTGCTGACCATCGCCATCGTCGCCAGCGTGGAGTCGCTTCTCTCCGCCGTCGCCGTGGACCGGATGCACGACGGCCCCCGCGCCGACCTCAACCGGGAACTGGTCGCCCAGGGCGTCGCCAACACCACCTGCGGGCTGCTCGGCGGCCTGCCGGTCACCGGGGTCATCGTGCGCAGCTCGACGAACGTGGCGGCCGGGGCGCGTACCCGGGCGTCAGCGATCATGCACGGTCTGTGGATCGCGGCGTTCGTGCTGCTCTTCGCCGACCTGCTGGAGACCATCCCGATGGCGGTGCTGGCCGCCGTGCTGATCGTCGTCGGGCTGCGGCTGGTCAGCCTGGCCCAGATCCGCACCTACGCCCGGCACCGGGAACTGCCCACCTATCTGATCACCGCGCTCGGCGTCGTCTGCACCGACCTGCTCACCGGCGTCGCCCTCGGCATGATCACCGCGGCCACGCTGATCCTCTGGCGGCTCACCCGCTCGGACATCCGCCGGGTCGAGCGCGCCCCCGGCTCCTGGCTGGTCACCATCAACGGCACCCTGTCGTTCGTCGAGTCGGCCCGGCTCAGCCGCGAGCTGCACGCCCTGCCGCCCGGCCAGGCCGTCGACCTGGAGCTGCACCTGGACTACCTGGACCACGGGGCCTTCGAGACGATCAAGGACTGGCGATCCGGGTACGAACGGGCCGGCGGCTCGGTGACCATCCGGGAGGTGCACGACTCCTGGTTCCACCAGGCCACCTCGGGCCGGCTCGGCGGCGGCAAACGCACCCCGCGGCTGGTCGGCTCCTGGTCCCGCTGGCAGGACATGGACCAGCAGCGCAGGGACGCCATGGCGGTCGGCATCGCCGAGTTCGAGCGCAACGTGGCCCCGCTGGTCCGGCCCCAACTGGCCGACCTGGCCCGCGACGGCCAGCGCCCGCAGCAGCTCTTCATCACCTGCGCCGACTCGCGCGTGGTGCCCAACCTGATCACCGCGAGCGGTCCCGGCGACCTGTTCTGCGTCCGCAACATCGGCAACATCGTCCCGGCGCACGGCTCCGGCGACACGTCGGTCGGCGCGGCCGTCGAATACGCCGTGGACATCCTCGGCGTCACCACCATCACCGTCTGCGGTCACTCCGGCTGCGGCGCGGTGCGGGCCCTGATGAACGGCGCGGCCGGTCCGGGCTCGTCGCTCGGCGCCTGGCTGGATCTCTCCACGGTACGGTTCAGCGACGTCACCGACGAGGAACGCTGCTGCGCCGACAACGTCCTCCAGCAGCTCACCAACCTGCGGACCTACCCGACGGTCCGCGCCGCCGAGTCCGCCGGCCGTCTGCGCCTCGCCGGCATGTACTTCGACCTGGCCGAGGCCCGCATGTACGAGCTCGACCCACTCCACGACCCCCGCCCGGTCGCCGCCCAGCCGGCGGCCTGATACCGCTACGGCGGATGCCCGGCGGCGGACCGGGGTGACCGGGACGGGCGTGCATGACCCGCAGCCGGGGACGGTCGTGCGGGAAGGCCCGCCGTGGCCGCCGCGAGGCACGGGACGTCGCGTGGCCCGTACCGGAGCATGATGGGAGAGAACCACCGCGGACCGGAGGCGGGCAACCGCCGTAGCAGTGCTAACGAGGGATGAAGATCAGGCGGTCGCGGAAGAGCTCCAGCTTGTTGGGGGTGAGGCCGTCGCAGAAGACGACCAGCTCCTCCGGGGCGGTGAAACCGTTGTGCAGCTCGCGGGCCGCGACGATCTGCTCCGCGAGCGGCCGCTCGATCGACAGGTGACGCATCATCAGGTCGGCCGGCACGTGATTGACGTCGATCAGCCCACCGTCGTCGTACTGACGGCCGGGCAGGTCGGGGCGTCCGATCATCAGTTCGGACGCCAGAGCCGGCTGACTGGACTGCAGCTGGCGGGCCTCCTCGCGACGGGCGGCCCGCCACTGCGCCGCGGCCAGCGCCGGATCGACCCGCAGCGACTGGTGCCAGGCCGGCGGGGTCTGCGGGTAGTAGGTCAGCCCGGGGTGGTGCGGCGCGGGGCCGGCGCCCGGTGGGTACTGCTGGGTGGCGTACCGGAAGAAGGCGTTGCGGACCTGGGTCTGCAGGACCGCGGTGTGCGCCGTGCCGCCGATCCACAGGGTGAGGTAGCTGAACGCGTACAGCCCGCTGAGGAAACCGGTCTCGGCGCCGTCGTCGCGGACGCTGGCGAGCCCGCAGAGCACGAAGATCAGGGCGAGATAGCCGGCCGCGCAGATCTGGTGGAACCGGGAGCGCAGGCGCGACCCGCCGATCAGCACCATCAGCGGGGTGGCGAAGCCGCAGGTGAACAGCGGCACGAGGAACCACCAGCCCGTGACGGGTGGTACGGGTGGGCGCTGCCAGCGCGGATCGGGCTGCATAGTGCGAGGCTATCCCGCCGGATCAACTCGATCGACCGTGCTGATCCCCCGCACGGGTCAACCGGCTGAGGAATTCGTCCAGTTCGGCACGATCCGCGGCGTCGTCGGGGCGGGGCAGTTCCAGCGTCTGCGGGCCGGCGAGAACATATCGGTCCGGGCGCACCGTGGCCGACCGGATCCCGGCCCACTTCCAGGTACGGCGTCCTTCCATGGTGCGGACCTCGATCGTCTCGTCGGTGACGAGCCAGTGCTCCGGCTGCGGTTCGACGAGGCGCCGGACCCGCCGGTACACGTACAGCGCACGGGTGAGGGCGATCGTGCCGACGGTGAGGAAGAGCACGGCCGCCGCCTTGACGTCGCCGGGCGAGTGGGAACGCCAGGCGAGGAAGGTCCCGCCGGCGCCGACGATCAGCAGGGGGATCGCGATCGCGCCGTTCCACCACCACATCAGGCGCCGGGAGCCCTCGTGGCCGGGCATGCGCAGCGGCTCCTCGCGACTGAACTGGATGTTCATCCCGCGGCCGGCGCCAGGTCGTGCAGGAACGCCCGGAGCTCGGCGTCCTGTTCGGCGGTCAGCGGCTCGCGGGGGATGTCGTAGATCTTCGCCTGTCTGGTGACGAGCAGGTAGGCCTGTTCGGTCACCTGCACGGACCCGAACGCGCTCCAGTCGACCTCGGCGGACGAGTTCTCGGTGGACGAGGTGAAGCTCGTGGTGGTGAGCACCCAGGTCCGCGGGTTGAGCCAGCTCTCCGGCACGGTCACCGCACGCTTCCATCGCCAGAAGGCGAACCCGAACAGCGCGGCCGCCAGCGCCAGCAGCGCGCCGCCGGTGAACAGGGCCTTCGGGGCGAACTCCCCGGCGAGCGCGATGAACAGCGCGGCGAAGGCGACGATGACGCCGACCATCCGGACCGGCCCGACGATCATGTCGGCGCCCCGGGCGAACTGGCGCCGGAAGTATTCAGGAGTGCGGGTGTGGGTGAACTCGATATGCACCGATGAATGTTAAAGAACGTCGCCCGCGCCGGCTGCGCGGGCGACGCTCCTCCCCGTGGGTCTCTAGTTGCGGGTGATGGTGAAGGTGCCGGTCGGGTTCTCGATGTCCCGGTAGTTGTCGCTGAGCTGCAGGTTGTTGAAGGTCACCGAGCCGACCGCGGGACCCTGGCCGGCCTCCGGCATCGGGTTGGCCCAGACCGCGTAACCGGACTTGGCGTCGTACTGGTCACCGCTGCGCTGCGCCCCGGTGATCGACACGTTGGTGAAGACCGTGTCCTTGATCGGGTTCTGCGGCTGCCCGCCCACGTAGTTGGTCTGGAACATGATCCCGGAGTACGTCGGGTCGACGATGTCCACGTTCGAGACCCGGATGCCCTGGAACACCTTCGACGCGGAGAACACCCAGATCGCCGGGAACACCTGGTCGCCCCAGAAGTGGCCGCCGGCCCGGACGATCGAGATGTTGTCGAAGACGGTCGGCGGGTCGGCCCCGAACCCGTTCATCGGGTACCCGAAGTCCAGTGAGCTGATCGTGATGCCCGAGTACACGAGGGTGTCGGCGATGTAGATGTTCTTGAACGTGTTCGCGTACCCGCCGTAGACGGCGATGCCGGCGGCCCGCCACGTCAGGATCGACGTGAGGTTGGAATAGACGTTGTTGATCTCGTCGGCGCCGCCCGCGTCGATCGCCGAGAACAGCGCGAAGCTGTCGTCGCCGGTGGCCCGGGCCTCGTTGTTGTCGACCAGGTTGCCGGTCGAGCCGTTGGTCATGTTCACGCCGTCGGCGAAGGTGTTCCGGATCCGCGCGTTCCTGATCACCATGTTGTCGGTGTTCGCGCCCCAGTACAGGCAGACCACGTGCTCGGCCCAGATGTTGTCGATGGTGATGCCGCTGACGTTGGCGAAGTCGAAGACCTTGCCGGGCCCGTCGATGCGGATCGTGTAGTTGCCGAAGAACGCGAAGTCCGCGAACGTCGATCCGTTGGCGGTGGCGTCGGCCCGGAAGCCGGCGTCCGTCTCGGTCTGGGTGGACGGCGTGTGGAAGCGGGTGAACCACGGTCCGGCGCCGACGACCTTGAGCGCCCGACCGTACACCTGGAACTTGTTGGAGGTCTGGTAGTCGCCCGCCGGAAGGTAGACGCCGACCTTGGTGGTGTCCTGCCGGGCGGTGTCCAGGGCGTTCTGCACCGACTGCTGATCGAAACCGGTCGGCACCACGTAGCGGGCCGGGTCCGGGTTGGCGATGGCCGTGACCTGCTCCAGGTTGATGAAGTCGATCGCGATCGGCCCGGCGTTGGCGGCGTCCTTCTGGAGCTTGATCGTGCTGCCCGCCGGGAACGATCCGGTCAGCATGATGTTCGCTTCGTCGTAGATGTGCCGCGGGTTGGTCCCGGAGTTCTGCGGGGCCGCCTCGTTGCCGTACAGCCAGGCGTATTTCGAGGTCAGCGGCAGGCTCCGGTTGAGGGTGCCGTTGACGTAGACGTTCACCGAGCTGGTCGTGCCGTCCGGGATGGAGAACCGCGCGACCACCGTGTTCGTCGCCGCCCGGCTGGTCCACTGGACGTACGCGCCGGTCTGGTTCAGGGTGACCGCCTTGCGGCCGGACGCCTCCCCGGCCAGGTCACCGACCTTGCGGTTGGGCCCAACGACTGCCGCGCCGCCGCCGGTCTGGCCGTCCTCGGCCTCGTAGAAGTCGAACGGCATGTTCGCGCCGCGGCCCACGAAGAACGGCTTCTCGCTGGTGTTGTTGGCCTGCTTGACCGGCAGCTCCGCGGAGTCCGGCGCGACCACCGTCCGGACCGTGTAGCGGCCGTTCGCCGCGGTCCACGAACCGAGGTTGAGGACTGTCGAGGCGCCGGCGGCCAGGGTGCCGGTGTACGACCCGGTCAGGGTGCGGACCACCGATGAGCCGCTGAGGATCGTCACCGTCACGCCGTGCGCGCCGGACGACGTGGCGGCCGAGCCCTGATTGCGCAGCGTGACGGCGAACGACACCGCGGCGCCGGGCGCCGGGGTGGCCGGCGTCCACGTGACAGTGGAGGCGATCAGGTCGGCGCTGCTCACCGGGGTGACGACGAGCGCGGACGGGTGGGTCCACGCGTTGTTCGCCTCGTTGGTCTCGACGACTGTGCCGGCCTCGTCGACCCTCGCCGACAACTGGTAGCTGCCGGAGTCCTTTACCCCGATGCTCGCCGACACCGTCTGTGACTGACCGGCCGCCAGCGACGGGACGGCCACGGTCCCTGCTCTGGCCGTACCCAGGTAGAAGTTGACGTTGGTGGCGGCGGACGGCGCCGTGCCCGCGTTGCGGACCGTGGCCGACGCGGTGATCGCGTCCGTCTCGACCGGGGCTGCGGGGGAGAAGCCGGTGCCGGTGATGGTCAGATCCGGGTTGGGCGCGAGAGAGCCGAACGCCTGCACCTCCGCGACCTGCCCGCTCGGCGCCCCGGTGTTGCCGCTGAAGGAGAGGCGCAGGTCGGCGAGGGTCGCCGAGACCGGAATGGTCACGGTGTTGCCGGAGGCGGGATCGAAGGCGTACGCCTTGGCGGCCGCGACCGTGGTGAACCCGGAGCCGTCCTGTG
This sequence comes from Actinoplanes utahensis, assembly GCF_016862455.1. Lineage (GTDB taxonomy): Bacteria > Actinomycetota > Actinomycetes > Mycobacteriales > Micromonosporaceae > Actinoplanes > Actinoplanes utahensis. The sequence continues at coordinate 10,474 of NZ_BOMZ01000030.1, read as the reverse complement.
CCCGGCCGAGGACCGCGAAGGTCTGTGTCCGGGCGCCCCACGCGCCTGCCGGGTTGAGTTTGACGACCACCGAGGTCAGGGCCGCGTTCGCGCCAAGCTTGACGGTCAGGTCGGCCGGCAGCCCGCCGCCCTCCCAGTAGGTGGCGGTGTCCTCGTCGTTGGCGTTGACCGCCGCGAAGGTGTGCACCGTGGAGGACGCCTCGGCCGGCTTCTTCGCCGCGAGGTTCGTCCCGGTCGGCGGCGGCGGTTCTTCGCCGCCCGGCCCGTAGATCTCCAGTTCGGAGAGCTGCGCGGCGGGCCAGCCGGTGTTCGCCGTGAACGTCAGCCGGACGAAGCGGACGCTGACAGCGGTGAGGCCGACGGTGACGGTGTTCGCCGAGGCCGGGTCGAAGGTGTAACCGGCGGAGGATTTCAGGGTGGTGAACGAGGTGCCGTTCGTGCTGCCCTGGACTGTCACCGTCTGGGTGCGGGTGGCCCAGGCGGCGGCCGGCGGCAGCTTCAGGACCGCCCGGTCGATCTCGGTGGTGGCGCCGAGGTCGACCTGGATCCACTGCGGAAAGGCGCCGTTCGCGCTCTCCCAATAGCTGTTCGCGTTGCCGTCACCGGCGTTGCCGGCGGTGTAGACCTGGGAGTGGCCGCCGGCGGTGAAGGACTTCCCGGCAGCGAGGTTGGGACCGGCCGCGGTGGCGGCGGCCGGTGCGTGGAGGAGTGCGGCGATGATGCCCGCGGTGACCGCGAGCACCCGTAGTCGAGACATGGGAGCGCCTCTCTTCTTACGGGACGGGATGGTGCACCCAGGCCGCGTCGCCTGGACGAGTCACCTGGCTCGCAGCCACACGGCGGTGTCGGGGGGAAGACATCCGTCGTCGAGAGGGCCGCTGGCCAGGATCGGGGTGGAACCGTCCGGCAGCCTGACGGGCCGGCCGGCGAGGTTGAGGTAGCAGGCGAACTCCGGCCCGCGGGTGTAGGCGAGCACCCGGTCGTCACCGGGCAGCCAGGCGAAACCCTGGTCGCGGAAGGTGCGCAGCCGGATCGCCGAGCGGTACAGCTCCAGCATCGAGCCGGGGTCGCCGGTCTGCGCCTGGACGGTCCGGTCCTTCCACTCGGCCGGTTGCGGCAGCCACGGCCGGCCCTCGGTGAAGCCGTACGGCGGCGCGTCGCCGGACCACGGCAGCGGCACCCGGCATCCGTCCCGGGTGTGGCCGCGACGGGCGTACATCGGATCCTGGATCTGGTCCTCCGGGATGTTCTCGTTCTCCCAGAGGCCCAGCTCCTCGCCCTGGTAGAGGTAGGCCGCGCCGGGCAGCGACAGGGTCAGCAGCGCGGCCGCCCGGGCCCGCCGGGTGCCCAGCTCGAGATCCACCGGGACGCCGTCGAGGTTGTTCTCGAAGCTGAACGTGGTGTCGGTGCGGCCGTACCGGGTGACGTGCCGGGTCACGTCGTGGTTGGACAGGACCCAGGTGGGCGGGGCGCCGACGCGGGCGTGCGCGTCCAGGGTGCGATCGATGCAGGACCGCATGAGGTACGGGTCCCACGCGCAGCCGAGGAAGTCGAAGTTGAACGCCGCGTGCAGTTCGTCCGCGCGCAGATAGTTGGTGAACCGTTCGACGTCCGGCATCCACACCTCGCCGATCAGCGCCCGGTCGTCGTACTCGTCGGCGATCCGCCGCCACGACCGGTACACGTCGTGCACCGCGTCCAGGTCGTGGAACGGGTGCGGCGCGCCGTCGGTGACCTCGGGCAGCGCCGGGTCCTTGAACAGCAGGGCCGCCGAGTCGATCCGGATGCCGTCGGCGCCCCGGTCGAACCAGAACCGCAGGATGCTCTCGAACTCCGCGCGCACGTCCGGGTGCTCCCAGTTCAGGTCCGGCTGCTGCGGGGTGAACAGGTGCAGGTACCAGTCCTCGCCGTCCGGGGTCCGGCTCCACGCCGTACCGCCGAACTCCCCGATCCATTTTGTAGGCATATTTTGGCTTTTACGGAACCAGAAGTAGTCCCGCTCCTTGCCACCCTTCAATGCCGCTCGGAACCACGGGTGCTCGCTGGAGACGTGGTTGGGGACGATGTCGATGATGATCCGGATGCCCGCCTCGTGCGCCTCGGCGATCAGCGCCTCCGCCTCGGCCAGGGTGCCGAAGGCCGGGTCGATGTCGCGGAAGTCGGACACGTCGTAACCGGCGTCGGCCATCGGCGACGGGTACCACGGGCTCATCCAGATCGCGTCGACACCGAGATCGCGCAGATGGCCGAGGCGCGCGCGGACCCCGGCGAGGTCACCGACCCCGTCCCCGTCGCCGTCCGCGAAGCTCCGCGGGTACACCTGGTAGATCACCGCGTCGCGCCACCAAGGAGTGGACACTGGTACCTCTTTCATCCCTTGAGGCTGCCTGTGGTCAGGCCGGACATGATGTTGCGCTGGAAGATCAGGAAGATGATCACGGTCGGGAGTGCGGCGATCACCGAGGCCGCGACCACCACGTTCTGCGGCGTGCCCGCCGCGAACGCGTAGATGCCGACGCTGATCGTGCGGGTCTCCGGATGCGGCATGACCAGCAGCGGCCAGAGGAAGTCCTTCCACACCGCGGTCACCGCGAAGATCGACACCACGCCGAGGATCGGCCGCGACATCGGCAGGATGATCGACCAGAGGGTCCGCAGCGGTGACGCCCCGTCCACGAACGCGGCCGCCATGATCTCGTCCGGGATCGAGTCGAAGAACCGCTTGAGCAGGAAGATGTTGAAGGCGTTGGCGACCATCGGCAGCCAGATCGCGAACGGCGAGTCGATCAGGCTGAGGTTCAGCACCGGCAGGTCGATCACCGTCTGGTACTGCGGGACGATCAGCACCATCGCCGGGATCAGCAGGGTCGCCAGCATCGCGCCGAGGATCGCGTTGCCGAAGGCCGGGCGCAGCTTCGACAGCGCGTACGCCGCGGAGGTGTCCAGCACCAGCTGGAACAGCACCGCGCCGGCCGCGTAGTACACCGTGTTGAACAGCAGCTTCGCCAGGTCCAGCTGGTTCCACGCGTCGGCGTAGTTGCCGAACTGCGGATCCTTCGGGAACAGCGTCGGCGGGGTCTGCGCGATCTCCTGGCCGGACTTCAGCGCCCCGGTCACCATCCAGTACAGCGGCCCGAGGAAGACCAGGGTGAACACCACCACGACCAGGGTCAGCAGGCCCCAGTAGAGGACGCGGCCCCGCCGGAGCTGGGTGGACGAGACGAGGGTCCGGCTCATGAGTCCCCCCGGGTGCTCAGCCGCAGATAGATCGCGGAGAAGGCGGCCAGCACGACCAGCATGATCACGCCGAGGGCGGCGGCGCCGTTCAGGTCGTTCTGGAAGAAGCCGTGCTGGTAGATGAGGTACGCGACCGAGGTGGCCGAGTCCTGCGTGCCGGCCCCGTTGGCCAGGATCAGCGGCTCGATGAACAACTGCATGGTCGCGACGATCTGCATCATCGCGAGCAGGGCCAGGATCAGCCGGGTCTGCGGGACGGTGACGTGCCAGATCCGCTTGAGGATGCCGGCGCCGTCCAGTTCGGCGGCCTCGTACAGCTCGCCCGGGATGTTCTGCAGCGCGGCCAGGTAGATCAGCACCGCGCCGCCCATGTTCATCCAGGTCGAGGCGATCACCATGGCCGGCATCGTCATCGCCGGCGACTGCATCCACTCCGACGTCGGCAGGCCCACCGCCGTCAGCAGCGCGTTGAACAGGCCCGCCTCACTCGGGTCGTAAGCGTAGAACTTGAACAGGTAGAGCGCCGACGCGGGCGGCAGCATGACCGGCAGGTAGACCAGGATCCGCAGGTAACCCTTCGCGTGCCGGAACTCGTTGAGCACGATCGCCACGACGAACGGCAGCGCGAACCCGAGGACCAGGGCCAGCCCGGTGAAGGTGAAGGTGTTCCGCCAGGCGATCCAGAAGCTCGGGTCGTCGATGATCCGGACGTAGTTGTCCCAGCCCACCCAGGTGGTGACACCACGGCGGGTGCGCTGGAAGCTCATCACCAGCCCGCGGATCATCGGGTACCACATGAAGACGGCGAAACAGATCACCGCCCCGATCAGGAACCCGTGCCCGGTCAGGTCGTCGTGCAGCTTGCGGCGCTTCTTGAGGACCCCCGCCTCGGCGACCGGCGCCGGGGCGGGGGCGGTGAGGAGGGCCATGCTCAGCTACCGGCCGCCAGCAGCTGATCGACCTTCTCCTCGGCGGTCTTGAGGAGCGTGTCGATGTTCGCGTTCGGGTCGGTCAGCACCCCGGACATCGCCGAGTCGAGGATCGCGTAGATCGCCTGGGCGTCGCGCGGCTCGCCGACGATCGGCAACTGCTTGTCCTCGAACAGCTGGAAGTTCTCGATCGGCACGTTCGCATTGGCCTTGCGCAGCTCGACCTCCTGCTTCTGCGCCTCGCTGCCCGGGGCGAACAGCAGCGGCTGGGGCAGGCCGACCGGGTAGTTCTGCGGCTTGGCCCGGACGTAGTCGAACTGGCCCTTGCCCGGCGTGAGCTTCTGGTAGGCGATCCACTTCAGACCGGCCTCCACCTGCTCCTTGGTAAGGTCCTTCTTGAAGAAGTAGCCCTCGCCGCCGCCGAGCGTGGTCTTGGCCAGGTCGGTCTGACCCGGCAGCGGAGCGACCGCCCAGTCCTCGAACCTGCCCTTGAACTGGCTGACGATCGCCTGGGTGGTGTCCGGCGCGCCGATGAACATGCCGACCTTGCCGGCGGCGGCGTTGGTCAGCAGGTCGCCCCACTGCAGCAGCTGGCGGCTGCCCATGCTGTCGTCGCCGTACCGCATGTCCTTGAGGTTCTGCAGGACCTGCTTGCCCTCGGCGGTGTTGAACGCGGCCTTCTTGCCGTCCTCGGACAGCACCCGGCCGCCCTGTGAGTAGAGCAGCGAGGTGAAGTGCCAGCCGCCGGTGTTGCCGGCGCTGTACTCCGCGTACCCGGCCACGCTCTTGTCGGTGGCGCTGATCTTCTTGGCCGCCGCCCGGACCTCGGGCCACGTCTTCGGCGGGTTGTCGACGTCCAGGCCGGCCTTCCGGAAGAGCGTCTTGTTGTAGACCAGGCCCATCGAGTAGTTCTTCACCGGTACGCCGTAGAGCTTGCCGCCGTCGGTGAAGACCTCCTTCAGCGCCGGATCGACGCTGTCCCAGGTGGCGACGGTGTCCTTGCTGACGTACGAGGTGATGTCCATCGCCTGACCGGAGTCCAGCACCTGCTGGAGGTCGGTCATGTAGCCGTAGAACACGTCGGTGGTGGTGCCCCCGGCCAGCCGGGCGGTGAAGTCCGGCGGGTTGTTGCACTGCTGGCCGACGCTGATGCTCTTGATCACGATGTCGGGGTTCTGCTTCTGGAACTCGGCGACATCCGCGTTCCAGTTGTCCAGAAGCTCCTTCTGCGCGGCGACCGGCTGGCAGTCGACCGTGATGGTGACCTTGCCGGCGGCGTCGGTCCCGCCGTCGTCGCTCTTGGTGGAGCATGCCGTCAGGCTGAGTCCCAGGCCGGCCACGAGCGCCAGCGCCGCGACCTTCCGGTACTGCGGTACGGACATCTGTCCATCCCTTCGGGAACGGGTGTTCTATCCATGGCCATCGCTGATTCGCGTTGTGGTCACCACGGGTGTTTCTCGCTCGTAGTGAGTGGCGTCACTGTAACGAGGCGAGCATGTGTCCGCAAGGTTTCGATTTTCCATTGCAAAAACGCGACCAGTGCACGGCAGGACCGATTGCGGGTACGAGAAAGGCCGCCGACCACGTGGTCGGCGGCCTGTGGGCCGTACCGTGGATCAGTCCTTCCGTGCCGGCCCCGTGGACCCGCGGACCACCAGCTCCGGCTCGAAGAGCAGCTCGTCGGAGAACTCGCGGCCCTCGTCGATCTGGCTCACCAGCAGGTCCACCGCCGCCTGGCCCATCGTCTCGATCGGCTGCCGCACCGTCGTCAACGGCGGATCCGTGCAGGTCATGAACGCCGAATCGTCGAACCCGACCACCGACACGTCACCCGGCACCGCCCGGCCCAGCCGCCGAGCCGCCCGGATCGCGCCCAGCGCGAGGACGTCGCTGGCGCAGACGATGCCGGTCACGCCGCGCTCGACCAGCTTGGTCGCCGCCACCCGGGCGCCCTCCATGGAGAAGCTGGACCGCTCCACCAGAGCCTCCGCCTCCGTCGCCGAGCCGGCCACCGAGAGCATCGCGTTCAGCTTGCGGCGGGACGGGATGTGCCCCGCCGGGCCGAGCACCATGCCGATCCGCTCGTGACCGAGGGAGCGGAGATGCCCGTACGCCTGCTCGACGGCGACCGCGTCGTCGGTGGACACCCGCGGAAACCCCAGCTCGTCGACACCCGCGTTGACCAGCACCACCGGCAGGCCGCGCTCGACCAGCCGCAGATAGTGCTCGTGCGAGGCGTCGGCCAGCGCATAGGACCCGCCCGCGAAGATCACCCCGGACACCTGGTGGTCCAGCAGCATCTCCACATAATCCGACTCGGGGACGCCACCGATCGTGCGGGCGCACAGCGCCGGGGTGAACCCGCGCTGAGCCAGCGAGCCGGTCACCACCTCGGCGAGAGCGGGAAAGATCGGGTTCTGCAGCTCGGGCAGGACCAGGCCGACGAGCCGGGCCCGCTCGCCGCGCAACTTGGTGGGCCGCTCGTAACCCAGCACGTCCAGCGCGGTCAGCACCGACGTGCGGGTGGCCTGGGAGACGCCGGTGCGCCCGTTGAGCACCCGGCTGACCGTCGCCTCGCTGACGCCGGCCTTCTTCGCCACCTCGGCTAGTCGTTTCGTCACTTCGCAATACTACGTCAGTCCCATGCAAAAAACGAATCGTTTCTTGCTCTCACTTGCAGCATCTTGCGGCCATCCAGTCGGTTCTCACTGCTGTCTCAGCGCGGCTGAGACAGCATTGCCGGCCAGCCGGGTGGCCGGGCTTACGCCGATGGTTCTGACTGTCGTCTCGACCGCGCCGAGACAGCGGTGAGGGCCAGCCGGTTGGTTGGTCGGGGTCAGGCCGGGCTGGTTCTGAGGGCTGTCTCGGGCGCGGTGAGACAGCGGTGAGAGCCGGCCGGGTGGGGGTGACCGGATCGGGGAAAACGCCGCGCGGCCGGTGGGAGAGATGGGATGTTGTGTGGCGACGGGCAGAGAGGGGCCGCTATCACCATGTCCGACTGGGATCAGAGCGACGGCTGGTCGGCCGGGGGCCAGCAGGACTGGTCGGCCGGTGGGGGCCAGCAGGACTGGTCGGCGCAGGACCGGCAGCGCGACTCCGTGCACCGGCTGGCGAACGTCAGCAACGACATGGCCGCGGCCACCGACGCGGCGGTGCGGGCGGCCGAGACGGCCGTGCAGGTGATCCAGCGGCTCGAGGCGAGCAGCACCGAGATCGGCAAAGTCGTGCAGCTGATCGCGACCATCGCCAAGCAGACCAACCTGCTCGCGCTGAACGCGACGATCGAGGCGGCCCGGGCCGGTGAGGCGGGCCGGGGCTTCGCGGTGGTGGCCAGCGAGGTCAAGGACCTGGCCAACGAGACGGCCACGGCGACCAGCGAGATCGGGACCCAGGTCGGTGGGATCCGGGCGGACACCCAGAACGCGGTCTCCGCCATCGAAGAGATGCAGGGACTGATCGAGGAACTCGACCGCTGTCAGAAAGTGATCAGCGGAATCGTGGTCGAGCAACAGGCCGGCTGATCGGCGACGGCCGCGGACCGCGGGCGGCTCGCGGGCTGCGGGGGATCGCGGGCGACTCGTGGGCGGCCGGAGGTGGTGCGGGAGACTGGCGGGCATGGCTCGTAGATCTCCCCGGCCCCGGCCCGCCGCTGCGGTGTGCCCGTGCGGTCGTGGCCCGTACCAGCAATGTTGTGGAAGCCTGCACCAGGGCGCGGCCGCAGCCGATCCGGAATCCCTGATGCGTTCGCGTTTCAGCGCCTACGCGCTGGACAACAGGGAGTATGTGCTCCGGACCTGGCATCCGGAGACGCGGCCGCGGGCCGTGGCGCCCGACCCCGGGCTGCGCTGGACGCGCCTGGAGGTGCTGGACCACGGCGGCGGTGGCGTCTTCGACGCGGAGGGGACCGTCGAGTTCCGGGCACACTACATCGATGGCGGTCAGCCCGGTGTGATGGCGGAGCGGAGCCGGTTCGTCCGGCACGACGGCCGATGGGTCTACTGGGGGCCGCTGTGATCTCCTTGAGGCAGGAGGTGGATCGTCATGTCGGCACAGCGGCCGCTCGAGGACGGCATCGTCAGGGACTTCAAGGTCAATCTCTCGTACGGTGAGTACCTGCACCTGGAGCAGATCCTCGGAGCTCAGCATCCGGTCAGCGTGCCGGAGCACCACGACGAGCTGTTGTTCATCGTGCAGCATCAGACGTCCGAGCTGTGGCTGAAACTGATCGTGCACGAGTTGCGTGCGGTCCAGCAGCACCTGGCCAAGGACGAGCTGCGGCCCGCGCTCAAGGGGCTGGCCCGGGTCAAGCACATCCAGCGCACCCTGACCGAGCAGTGGTCGGTGCTGGCGACCCTCACCCCGTCGGAGTACGCGGAGTTCCGCTCGTTCCTCGGCACCTCGTCGGGTTTCCAGTCGTACCAGTACCGGGCGATCGAGTTCCGGCTCGGCAACAAGCACCGCGAGATGCTGAAGATCTTCGACGACCAGCCGGAAGCGCGGGAGATGCTCGCCGACGCGCTCGCCACACCCAGCGTGTACGACGAGTTCCTGCACTTCCTGGCCCGGCGCGGCCACCAGGTGCCGGACGAGATCCTGCGACGCGACGTCACCGAGGCGTACGAGTACCACCCCGAGCTGGTCCCGGTCTTCCAGCACATCTACGAGAACGCCGATCAGAACTGGGACGTCTACGAGGCCTGTGAGGAGCTCGTCGACCTGGAGGAGAACTTCCAGCTGTGGCGGTTCCGGCACCTCAAGACGGTGGAACGGACGATCGGCTTCAAACGGGGCACCGGCGGATCCAGCGGGGTGGGCTTCCTGAAGGCCGCTCTCGATCTGACATTCTTCCCCGAGCTGTACGCCGTCCGTACCGAGATCGGAGTGCCCCGTTGACCGTCGGCCCGCTCGACCGCGCCGCCGCCCTGGACGCGGCTGATCCGCTCGCCGGGCACCGGTCGCGGTTCATCACCCCGCCCGCCGGCGAACTGCTCTCCTACCTCGACGGCAACTCGCTCGGCCGGCCCCTCGAAGCCACCGCCGAGCTGGTCGGCGAGTTCATCCGCAAGCAGTGGGGCGGCCGGCTGATCCGCGGCTGGGACGAGAGCTGGCTGGACTGGCCGCTCACCCTCGGTGACCGGCTCGGCGCGGTGGCGCTCGGCGCGTCCGCCGGCCAGACGGTGATCGGCGACTCGACCACGGTGCTGCTGTACAAGCTGGCCCGGGCCGCGGTCGACGCCCGGCCCGGCCGCCGCACCGTCGTGCTGGACACCGACAACTTCCCCACCGACCGGTACGTCCTGGAGGGCGTCGCCGCCGAACGCGGCCTGCGCCTGGAGTGGATCGAGACCGACCCGGCCGCCGGCATCACCGCCGAGCAGGTCGCCGGGGTGGTCGGCGACGACACCGCGCTGGTGCTGTTCAGCCACGTCGCGTACCGCTCCGGCTGGCTGGCCGACGTCGCCGGGATCAACCGGGTCGCGCACGCCGCCGGGGCGCTGACCCTGTGGGATCTGTGCCATTCGGCCGGCTCGGTGCCGATCGCCCTGGACGAGTGGGGTGTCGACCTCGCCGTCGGGTGCACCTACAAGTACCTCAACGGCGGGCCGGGCGCGCCCGCCTTCGCCTACCTGCGGCACGAGCTGCAGGGCGAGCTGCGGCAGCCGATCCAGGGCTGGATGGGGCACCGGGCGGCGTTCGAGATGGGACCCGGCTACGAGCCGGCGGCCGGGATCCGGGCGCTGCTCAGCGGCACCCCGCCGATCCTGGCGATGGTTCCCCTGCACGCCAACCTGGACATGCTCGCCGACGCCGGCATCGAGGCGGTCCGCGCCAAGTCGCTGCTGCTCACCGACCTGGTGCTGGATATCGCGGACGAGTGGCTGGCGCCGTACGGGGTCGAGGTCGCCGGTCCCCGCGAGGCGGCCCGGCGGGGCGGCCACGTGACGCTGCGGCGGGACGGTTTCCAGGAGTTCCTGGAGCCGCTCTGGGACAGCGGCGTCATCCCGGACTACCGCCGCCCGGACGGGCTGCGCATCGGCCCGGCGCCGCTGAGCACCAGCTTCACCGAGGTCTGCCAGGGTCTGACCGTCCTCCGCGACCTGCTGGAGAAGGCCCGCCGGTGACCACCGAACCGAACGCCGCCTGTGAAACCGAGGCCCGGTCGGCTGCCGGCTGCTGTGGCGCATCCGGCGCCGGGTGTGGGCTTGCCGCGTTGCGGCGGAGCTCCGGGCCGCGGCCGACGGTGACGGTCGCGGAGGAGACCACGCTGGAGGAGCCGCCCGCGGCCCTCGACAGCACGGCCTCCGCCG
>NZ_BOMZ01000029.1 GCF_016862455.1 Actinoplanes utahensis | reverse complement strand
CCGCGAGGACGGTGTCTTCCGGGAGTCCGGCGGGGACCGGCCGGGTCGAGTGGCTGGTGGCGGAGTCGATCTGGTGGGGTGGGCGGTTGCGGAACGGCGTGGCGCTGCGGGTCGCGCCGGAGGGTGTGATCAAGCCGGTGCCGGCCGAGATGGCTCCCGGTGGGCCGGACGCCCGGCGGTTGCCGGGGACGCTGCTGCCCGGGCTGGTCGACGCCCACGTGCACTCGGCGCTGGCCGATCTCGGGACGTTGCGGGCCGGGGGCATCGCGGAGGTCTGGGATCTCGGCGGGAATCCGGCGGCGGTGGCCGTCCTGGCCCGGCGGGCCGCCGAACCGTTGGCGGGGCTGCCGCGGGTCCGGTACGCGGGACCGTTCCTGATCGCTCCGGGCGGCTATCCGAGCGATCGGGCCTGGGCGCCTGCCGGCAGCTGGCGGGAGATCCGGACAGCGGCCGACGCCGAAGCCGCGGTCGCCGGCGCGCGGGCGGCCGGGTCCACCCTGATCAAGGTGACCGCGCACGCCGGGGGACCCCAGCTCGCCCCGTCGATCCTGAAAGCACTGGTCACGGCGGCGCATGCGGCGGAACTGCCGGTGGTGGCGCACGCCGAGGGGGCGGGTACGGTCGCTGCCGCGTACGCCGCCGGGGTCGACATCCTGGCGCACACACCGTGGACCGAGCGGATCGACGACACGCTGCTGCGCGCCTGCGCGCAGCGGATGACCTGGATCAGCACCCTGGACATCCACGGCTGGGGCGAACCCGACCCGGCACGGGAGGTCGCCGTCGACAACCTGCGGCGGTTCGCCGAACACGGTGGCGTCGTCCGCTACGGAACCGACCTCGGCAACGGGCCGCTCCCGCCCGCGATCAACGTCCGCGAGATCCGCCTGCTGCAGTCGGCCGGCCTGACCCCCGACGCCGTCCTCACCGCGATGACCGAGAGCCCGAGTTCCACGGTCTCGTGGATTCCCGGCGGCCTCGACCTGGCCCCGGACCGGTTCGCCGACGTCCTGGCCACCGCCCGCGTCCTCGACGCGACCGTCCGCCCCCGCTGACAGCCCTCGGTAGCGCCTCGCCACCACACCTTGCGTGGTGACCCGTGCCCCGACGCGTGGTGACCCGTGCCCCGACTCGAGCCGCAGGTCTCCACGCGAAGCTGTGTGGTGACCTGCGGCTCGAGCCGCAGGTCACCACAACTTCACCGTGGTGGCCCGTGGCGCGGGGTCAGAGGGTGACGGTGGTGCCGGTGGTGGCGCTGCGGCGGGCCGCGTCCAGGACCTCCATGGCGCGGACCGAGTCCCACGGGTCGACCGGCAGCGGGCCCTCACCGAGGACGGCGGCGGCCACCGCCGGGTAGAACGAGTCCCAGCGGCCGCGGCAGCTCTCCACCGGGGCGCCGGTCGCGCCGCGGAACAGGTGGCCCCAGCGGTGCTCCGGCTCGACGCCCCAGCGGTCCCCCATCAGCTTCGGTGACTTGCCCGCCTTGAGCAGGGTCTCCTGGTAGTCCAGCTCGGGCGAGATGTAGGTGCCGGCGGTGCCGGTGACCCGGAACCGCGGGCCGGGACCGGCCTGGCGCCAGGAGCCCCACAGGTGCGACTCGACGCCGTCGACGTGGTGCAGGGCGAGGAAGAAGTCGTCGTCGAGGCCGCCGTCGGGTCCGTGGAGCTCCGCGTACACCCGCTGGGCCGGGCCGTTCAGCTGGAGCGCCTGGTCGACCAGGTGGGAGCCGAAGTCGAGCAGGGTGCCGCCGCCGGCCGCACCGGGCAGACGGTCCGGAGCCCACCGCTCCACCCGGGACTCGAAGCGCCGGACGTCCCCGAGCGACCCCTTCTCCGCCAGCTTGCGGATGGTCAGGAAGTCGGAGTCCCACCGCCGGTTCTGGTAGACGGTGAGCGGCACCCCGGCCTCCTCGGCCGTGGTGACGAGCTTGCGGGCGGTGTCGGCGTCGAGCGCGAACGGCTTGTCGACGACGACCGCGAGCCCGGCCTCGATCGCCTCGAGCGCGAGGGCCGCGTGGGTGGCGGCGGGAGTGGAGATCGCCACCGCCTGGACCCCGTCGGCGGCGAGCGCGGCGATCGAGTCGTACGTCTCGGCGCCGGGCAGTTGCGCGGCGACCTGGGCCCGTCGCTCGGGGGAGGTGGTGACCACGCCGGCGAATTCGATGTTCGCGGCCGACGCGATCAGCGGCGCATGGAACACCCGGCCGCCGGTGCCGTACCCGACCAGCCCGAACTTAACCCGTTCGATCATGCCCGGAAGTTTTGCACATCAGTTGCCGGGCTGTTACCTGTGATTCCGTCCGGCTACGTGTGATACACGGAACATCACTGTGCGTACGGCTTGATCTCGCGACCGTTCCGTGTACGGATCGCGCACACTCGCCGCTTGATCTAGCGAAACGGCAGGTGCCGCCCCTGTCGGATGGATGACCTGAACCGGTTTTTCGGTGTGTTCCGGATGAACAATTGTGGGATGGAACCCGCGCAGAAGGACCGGACGCCCTTTTCCGACATCGACGCCCTCTCGGCGCAGATGTCGGAAATCGTCCTCGACGCGATCGTCGCGATGGGCCGGCATCCGGAGATCCAGCGGGTCCGCCGGGTCGCCTTCGACTCGCTGCGCCCGGCGACCGGGCAGCGGCTGCTCGACGCGGGTTCCGGCACCGGGGAGGTGGCCCGGCTGCTGGCCGCCCGGGTCGGCGCGTCCGGCGAGGTGGTCGCGGTCGATCATTCGACGTCACTGACCGCGGCCGCGCTGACCCGCCACGACGGCAGCAACGTGCGCTACATGCTGGGTGACGTCCGCGCCCTGGACCTGCCGGACAACGCCGTCGACGGTGTCTGGTGCGAGCGGGTGCTCCAGCACGTCGAGGGCGCCGACCAGGCGATCGCGGAGATGATCCGGGTGACCCGGCCGGGCGGCCGGCTCTGTCTGGTCGACACCGACTGGGACTCGCTCGGCTTCGACGGCATGCCCGCCGGCCTGGGCGACGCGGTGCTCGCGCACGTGCGAAGCCATTTCATCCCGCGGCAGCAGGACATGGGGCGGACTCTGCGGCGGCGGCTGGTCGCGGCCGGCCTGAGCCGGGTGTCCCCGACCCCCGTCACCTGTCTGTTCACCACCCCGGCCTCGGCCGCGGTGGTGCTCCCGATGGTCAACCCGAGGGTGCCGGCGGAGAGCTGGGCGACCCCGCCCGGCCTGCGCGACGAGTGGCTGGCCAGCATCGACGCGGCCGGGGCGAGCGGCACCTTCCTGGCGGTGCTGACCATCTGGGTGGTGGCCGGCACGGTCCCCGGCTGACCTTCCGGCTGGTTCTCACGGCTGTCTCGGCGCCGCTGAGACAGCCGTGAGAACCAGGCCGGAAGTAACCCCGTCAGTTGACCGGCTGCATGCGGTGCAGCAGGCGGTCCAGCGGCATGCTGGCGAAACTGATCCGGACGTCGCTGGAGGCGTACGGCAGCCAGAACCGGCCGTCGTGCACGAGCCCGCCGCAGGAGTAGAGCACGTTCGGCACGTACCCCTCCCGCTCGATCTCGTCCGGGTCGATCAGGCCCTGCGGCAGGTCGGCGATCACCCGGGACGGGTCCTCCAGATCGAGCAGCATGGCGCCGATGGCGTACCGGCGCATCGGCCCGACGCCGTGGGTCAGCACCAGCCAGCCGGCCTCGGTCTCGATCGGCGAGCCGCAGTTGCCGACCTGGATCAGGTCCCAGCCGCGGTGCGGGACCAGGATCGGCGCCACGTGCTGCCAGCGGTGCTGCTCGTCGCGGACACTCAGGCCCAGGGTCTCGCCGTCGGAGCGGCAGAGCGCGTACTTCTTCCCGTTGATGTACCGCGGAAACATCGCCATGCCCTTGTTGCGCGCGGCCGGCCCGTGCAGCGTGGTGACCTCGAAATGCCGCAGGTCCCGGGTGAAGATCACCCGGCCGGCGATGTTGAACCCGTCGTACGCGGTGTAGGTCGCCTGGTACGCCGTCCGCCCGTCCGGGTCGAGCACCTGCACGAACCGGGCGTCCTCCATGCCCTTGCTCTCGGTCGGCGTGGACGGCCAGAGCACCCGCTGGTGCAGCGGGGTGGTCGCGTTGAAGGTGACCGCGTAGTCGGCGCCGACGATCCGCCGGATCGCCTCCAGGGCCGTCGGGGTGGTGGGCCTGGACAGCAGCTCCGGCGGCAGGTGCCCGAGGATCTCCTCGAACTCGTGGTCGTCATAGCGTTCCGGCAGGGCGGAGAGCACGTACGCCGAGGCCTCGTTGTCGATCTCCTCCTCGGCGAGCGCCGCGCGCAGTTGGTGCCGCATGTGCTTGGCGCCGACCCGCTGGCCGATGACCAGCGGCCCGTCCCGGTCCTCCAGCCGGATCGCGGCGCCCGGCCCGAGGATGGCGCTGCAGAACCCGATCGACGAGATGTGCCCCTCGCCGATCTGCCGCAGGCTGATCGCCACCCGCAGCTCGCCGGGGGGCAGTTCGCTCTGATCGGGGTGCGCCACCATCGACGGGTTGCACAGCGCGGCGGCCTCGACGGAGAACTCGTGGCTGACGTATGCGCCGATCAGCGTCCGCGCCGCCGGGGACAGCTCGATCTCGGCGGGCACCCGGTGCTGGACCACCTCGTAGTGGTGCTGGAAGACGCCGAGGACGTCGTGGTGCCGCCCGGAGAAGCGGTTCAGCACGTCGTCGAGCAGCGCGTTGATGTCGCTCTCGTCGAGTTGCAGGATCCGCTCGATCAGGCTGGACGTCCGGTTGTAGACGTGGTTGGCGTCCTCGCCCGGGACGAACAGTTTGATCACGACGCGCCGGGCGTCCGGTGCCATGGTGATGTTGTGACGGGTGATGTCGGTGGTGTTCACCGTTGCTGTCACGCTAGGCCGCCTGATGGTCGGGTCGCGCTCCGGTTCGCCAGTGTGCGGGCGTGCTGCAATGTGGCGACGAGCGCGAGGGTGGATTCGGCTCCTTGGTTCAGATTAGGACCATCTGCCGTCAATCCGTCATAACATCCGCCAGTCTCGGCGTCGTACATCACCGTTCCGGTGTCGTTGTCCCCGAGGAACCAGGCGATGGACTGAAAGAGTGGCGCGTCCCAATACTCGTCGCCGGTGACCGCCGCGGCGGTGGCGCAGGCGTCCGCCACCGCCGCCGCCTCGATCGGCTGCTGGTCGAAACGATGCCGCGGCTCCCCGGGCCGCCGGCCGCCGACCGGCACCGTGGAGAGGTGGCCCTCGTGCTCCTGCATCCCGCACAGCCAGGTCAGCATCCGCAGCCCGTCCACCAGCAGGCCCTCGTCGCCGAGCAGGTCACCGGCGCCGATCACCACCTCTGCCAGCGCCGGGTTGGCGTAGGTGAGCTCCGGCTCCGGCCACACCCAGTCCGGAGCGGATCCGGGTACGCCGATCACCGTGGCCGCGTCGCCGAGCAGTTCGGCCACCGCCGGGTCGTGCGGCCCGGCGCGCAGCACCTCGGCGGCGCCGAGCCCGGCGAACGCCATCGCCCGCGGCCAGCTCGACCGGCACCGCAGGCCCTGCCGGAACGCGGTCATCGCCTCCCGGCGGATCCAGGGCGACGGGCCGCGGGCGGCGGCGGTGCCGAGCCCCCACATGGCCCGGCCCCACCAGTCCCCGGTCGCGGGCTCGTCGGTCCAGCGTCGCTCATAGCTCATCCGGTTGCGGAACGAGCCGTCGGCGCCCTGCGCGTGGGTGAGGAACGCCAGGTAGCGCTCGGCCAGCCGGACCAGCTCGGGCCCGGGCCGCGGTTGCCGGGCGACGACCAGCAGGCCGCGGGACACGTCGTCGACGCAGTAGCCGTGCTCGCGCCGGGCGATCGCGTCGCGGGCGTGCTCCAGCAGGCCGGTGTCGTCGGAGAGCCGGAGGACGTGGTCGAACCGGGGTGCGGGCACGTCGTGCAGTCGAATGGGCGGCGGGAGCAGCCGCAGGGTCTGCGCCATGCCTAGGCGGGGATCGTCGCGGCCGCGAGCGGCCGGCGGTCGGCGAGCAGGCGGGCGGCCAGCGACTGGTACCGGGCGGCGACCGCGGGCCAGCGCAGCGTCGGGCCGCCGGCCAGACCGGCGAGCCGGCCGGACATGCCGGGTTCGGCGATCATGTGCCGGATGGCCATCGCCATGGCCTCCGGATCCTGATGGGGTACGAGCAGGCCCGGCCCGTCCGCCAGCAGTTCCACCGCGTGCGGGAACTCGGTCGCCACCACCGGCACCCCGGCGCCGACCGCCTCGATCAGCACTCCGGAGGTGACCTGCTCGGTGGAGTCGTACGGCAGCACCACCGCGTCGGCCGACCGGATCAGCCGGGACAGGTCCGCCGGGGACAGGTAAACATCGGACCACCGCACGCAGTCCTCCACCCCGAGCTCGGCGGCCAGTTCCTTCAGCGAGTCCCGGTAGACGTCGCCCTGCTGTTCCAGGACCTTGGGATGGGTACGGCCGGCGACCGTGTAGAGCGGCCTCGGCTGTACGTCGCCGAGGAACGCCAGCGCCCGCAGCGCCCATTCGATGCCCTTGCCCGGCCCGAGCAGCCCCCAGGTCAGCAGATGCGGCCGGCCGTGGTCCTCGCGCGGCGTGCCGCTGTGGCTGCCCGTCCCGTGCGGGATCACCGAGATCTTCCGGGGGTCCATGTCGTAGTGTGCGGTGAGCCGCTGCCGGGCGGTGTCGGTCATGGTCACCACGGCGTCGGCGGTCGCGCCGATCTGTTCCAGCACGTCGCGCTGGAGCGGGTCGGGATTGGTCAGAACGGTGTGCAGGACCACGATCGACGGGATCCGCAGGGCCCGCAACACCGGCAGCACCTCGGCGCCGGCGTCCCCGGGGTAGATGCCGTACTCGTGCTGGATGATCGCGGTGTCGAAACGGTTCAGCGCGGTGGCGGCGGCGACCCATCCGCCCGGCCGGTCGGTGTTCCAGGTGTGCACGGCACGCGGTGCGGCCCGGTCGAGCGCGATCCCTCCACTGGTGTCGTCGCCGGCGAGCAGGCGTACCACTCCCGATCCACCGGTGCCGCCGGTGAGATGGGTGGCGAGTGCCGCATTGAATGTCGCCAAACCGCATTGAGTGGGGGGATAAGTGCTCAAAAACCCGTATGTCGCGGGCATGACTGGGCCTTTCTCCTCGGCCGGGCTGCATACCCGCAGCACGGACTCAGCGCGCGGGCACGGTGCCGTACACCGCGGGTGAACGGCGCAAAGGCGGTCCGGATGAAGGTGTTCGGGGCCTGTCCGGAGTTACGCCGCCCGACGGGTCGGCGGCGTCGTACCCGCCGCCCGGAATACTCTCAACGTGGTCCGTTTAACGCGCAATTCACATTGTGACGTTAACAAGATCCAGGTAATCAACTAACGATTTTTCGGTAAATCGCCAGATACTCGTCGACCATGCGTTCCGCCGAGAAGCGTTGCCGTGCCCGCGCCGCACAGGCGGCCCGGTCCAGCTCCGCGATCCGTTCGACAGCGGTCACCGCCTCGTCCACCGAGGCGACCAGCCGCCCGGTCACCCCCTCGTCCACGACCTCCGGCATGGAGCCACGCCGGTACGCGATCACCGGGGTGCCGCACGCCATCGACTCGACCACGGAGAGCCCGAACGGCTCGGCGAACCGGATCGGATGCAGCAGGGCCGCTCCCGAGCCGAGGATCGTCCCGCGTTCGTCCGGCCCCACCGATCCGAGATAGACCACGCGCTCACCGTCGATCATGGGTTCCACGCGCTCGGCGAAATACTCGCGATCCTGCACGATGCCGCACATCACCAGCCGCCGCCCGGCCCGCCGCGCGATCTCGATGGCGATGTCGGTGCCCTTGTCCGGGTGGATCCGGCCGAACAGGATCAGGTCGTCGCCGCCGTCGGCGTGGAACGGCAGGCCGCCCAGGTCGACGCCGTGGTACACGGTGGCCAGGTAGTCCAGGTCGGGCGAACGGTCGCTGTCCGAGATGGAGACGAAGTGCGACCGGGCCCGCCGGTACGCCGGCAGGATGTTCCGCCCGGAGAACCCGTGCACCGTGGTCAGCATGGGCGCCCGGCAGTGCTCGGAGAACGCCAGCGGCAGCCAGTCCAGGTGATTGTGGATCAGGTCGAACTCACCGGACCGGGCCAGGGCGTGACTGACGTGGATCGCCTCCCACACGCGGCCGTCGATCTCGGGGCTCTCCTCGTACCCGGTGGGCACGACGCCGTCCAGGGTGGCCGCGGTGACCGAGTCCAGCGTCGCGAAGAGCGTGACGTCCACCCCGCGCGCGGCCAGTCCCTCGGCGAGCAGGCCGGTGATCAGCTCCCACGGTCCGTAGTGCACCGGCGGGGTGCGCCAGGCGATCGGCCCCAGCAGTGCGATCTTCATGACAATCGTGAAAAGTCGGACGTAAGCACGTGCCCAGTATGCCGCCGTGGTCCTCCGCCTGCCGGAACTTCGGCTTCCCGGTAGCGCCTCCCGGGCCGGATCATCGTGTATTCCGGTGAACCGGCCGGGTCCGTTCCCATGCGTTAAGTTACGAAAATGGGCTCTGAGGCTTGGTGGAAGACAGCCGTCGTGTACCAGATCTACCCGCGGAGCTTCGCGGACTCCGACGGTGACGGCATGGGCGACCTGCGCGGCGTCATCGACCATCTGGACCATCTGGCCGAGCTCGGCGTGGACGTGCTCTGGCTGTCGCCGGTCTACCCGTCGCCGCAGGACGACAACGGCTACGACATCAGCGACTACCAGAACATCGAACCCCTCTTCGGCGACCTGGCGACGTTCGACGAGCTGCTGGCCGGCGCCCACGAGCGGGGCATGAAGATCGTCATGGACCTGGTGGTCAACCACAGCTCGGACGAGCACCAGTGGTTCCTGGAGAGCCGCTCGTCGAAGGACAACCCGAAGCGGGACTGGTACTGGTGGCGGCCGGCCCGCCCGGGCATGGAGCCGGGCGCGCCGGGGGCCGAGCCGACCAACTGGGGCTCGGTCTTCGGCGGCTCGTCGTGGGAGTTCGACGAGAAGACCGGCGAGTACTACCTGCACCTGTTCTCGCGGAAGCAGCCCGACCTCAACTGGGAGAACCCGGAGGTCCGGCAGGCCGTCTACGCGATGATGCGCTGGTGGCTGGACCGGGGTGTGGACGGCTTCCGGATGGACGTCATCAACATGATCTCCAAGGCGGTCGGCGCGGACGGGTCGCTGCCCGACGGACGGCTGTCGGTGGGGTCCGCGTACGCCGACGGCTCCGCCGCCTTCATCGGCGGCCCCCGGCTGCACGAGTTCCTCCAGGAGATGCACCGGGAGGTGTTCGCCGGCCGCGACGGGCTGCTGACCGTCGGGGAGATGCCCGGCGTCACGGTCGAGGAGGCCCGGCTGCACACCGACCCGGAGCGGCACGAGGTCGACATGGTCTTCCAGTTCGACCACGTGTGGGTGGACCGCGGCCCGGACCCGTGGCTGGTGATTCCGCTGCAGCTCACCGCGCTGAAGGCGATCCTCGGCCGGTGGCAGGCCGGGCTCGCCGACGTGGGCTGGAACAGCCTCTACTGGAACAACCACGACCAGCCGCGGGTGGTCTCCCGGTACGGCGACGACAGCCCCGCGCACCGGGCCGCCTCGGCCAAGATGCTCGGCACGGTCCTGCACCTGCACCGCGGCACGCCCTACATCTATCAGGGCGAGGAACTCGGCATGACGAACTACCCGTTCGGCGGCATCGACGAGTTCCGTGACATCGAGGCGCGGGGACAGTACCGGCAGGCGGTCGAGCTCGAAGGTCGTACTCCCGAAGAGGTCCTGACCGTCCTCCGGGCGCGGGGCCGGGACAACGCGCGCACGCCGATGCAGTGGGACGACTCGCCCAACGGCGGTTTCTCCACCGGCACGCCGTGGCTGCCGGTCAACCCGAACCACACGCTGATCAACGCGAAGGAGCAGCGCGGCGACCAGGACTCGGTCTTCCACTGGTACCGCAGGCTGGTCGAACTGCGGAAGACCGAACCCGCGGTGGCCCACGGCGACTTCACCATGCTGCTGCCGCACCACGAGCGGCTGTACGCCTTCACCCGCCGCCACGAGAACACCGAGCTACTGGTGATCGGCAACTTCTCCGGCGAGCCCGCCCAGGCCGCAATCGACGGCTGGGACGGTGCGGAACTGCTGCTGAACAACCTCGTCTACCCGCCCGAGGGCTGGAATCTGGCCCCCTGGCAGGCGGTCGTCTATCGCCGCTCCGTCTGACGCATCATCGCCCCCAGCGCGGCGAGCGTGATCCGCCGCCCGGCCAGCCGGCTGGCGCCCATCATGATCCGGTTGCGGGCGCCGGTGATCAGGCTGGGCGGCGGGTTGCGCCGGTCCAGGGCCTTGATCGCCAGATCGACGACGGTGTCGGCGGACATCCGGCTGGTGCCGCCGTCGGCGCCCTGGCCGGCCACGTCGAAGAACTCGGTCGCGGTGGCGCCGGGGGACAGCGCCATCACGCGCAGCCCGGTGCCCCGCGACTCCGACCAGAGCGCCTCGGTGAAGCTGAGCACGTAGGCCTTGGTGGCCGCGTAGACCGCCAGGGTCGGGCTCGGCTGGTAACCGGCGATGCTGGCGACGTTGACCAGCACGCCGCCGCCGTGCGCGCGCAGCCGCCCGATGAACGCCCGGCTGATCTCGGTCAGGCTGGTCACGTTGAGGGTGATCTCGTCGATGATCCGCCGCGGGTCGGCCTCGTGGAAGAGCGCGTGCGTGCCGAACCCGGCGTTGTTGATCAGGCTGGTGACGTCGAGGTCGCGCTCGGCGACCACGGCGGCCAGTTTGGCCCCCGCACCCGGCTGGGCCAGGTCCATCGTGATCGGGGTGACGGTGACGCCGTGCTGCCGGGTGAGCTCGGCGGCCAGGGACTCCAGACGGTCGGCGCGCCGGGCGACGAGGACCAGGTGGGAGCCGCGGGCGGCCAGGCGGCGGGCGAACAGGGCGCCGAGGCCCGAGCTCGCGCCGGTGATCAGGGTGGTCTGGTGGCGGTAATCTTCCGCTACTTCGGCACCAAGGAGGACGTCGTCCTCGGCGACCTCGCCGCCCGCGGCGAGCTGATCCGGCAGGCGCTCGAGGCGCAGCCGGAGGGCGAGGAGCCGTGGACGGCCCTGTGCGCGGCGCTGCACAGCGTGAAGGACGCCGCCGGCGAGACCGAGGAGGACATGCTCAAGGTCTTCCGGATGATGCACGAGACACCCTCGCTGCGTGCCCGCAGCATCGAGAAACACCTGCAATGGCAGGCGCTGCTCACGCCCGAGGTCCGGCGGCGGCTGGGCGCCGACCCCGCCGTCGCCGCCCCCGCCGACACCGTCGACGTTCGCGCGGAGGCGCTCGTGGCGTGTGTTCTGACCTGCCTGGACGTGGCCCGGCCAGGCGTGGGCGCGCCGGGACGGCGAGGTCCCCCTGGAGGACCTGTTCGACGCGGCCGCGGCCGCGGTGCGGGGCGCCTGAGCCGGTCCACCCGTGCGCTGCCGGGCCGCCGCGCCCCGGTGGGGCCCGATCGGGATAGGCGGTCGGCGATCCGGGTATCCCGACGGCATGACCAGTCATGTGGTGCGGAGGAACGGGTCGATCTCGCCGTGGTTGGCGCTGGCCGGGTTCGTGGCGGCGGTGGCCGTGGCGGCGTTGCTCGGCGGGCTCGGGGTGGCCGGCACGGCCGACGAGTACCGGAGCCTGAACCAGCCGTCCTGGGCGCCGCCGTCGTCGGTGTTCGGGCCGGTCTGGACGGTGCTCTACGCGATGATCGCGGTCAGCGGATGGCTGGTGTGGCGGCGGACCGGATGGTCGGCGGCCCTCAACTGGTACGCGGCCCAGCTCGCCCTGAACGCGATCTGGACGCCGATCTTCTTCGGCTTCGGCCAATACGGGCTCGCGCTGCTGGACATCGTGGTTCTCTGGGTGCTGATCGGTGTCACGGTGTGGAAGTTCCGGCCGGTGTCGAAGCTCGCGGCCGGGTTGCTGCTGCCGTACTGGGCCTGGGTCACCTTCGCCACCGCGCTCAACACCTCCATCTGGCTGGCGAACTAAAAATCTGAGCTTTTTTCGCAGAACTCCCCATCTGTCCCGGTAGTTCCCGGCAAGGTGGCTCTGTCACCGGTGACCTCACCTGAACCCATCCGCCGGTGGCCGGGGGAGTTCACATGCGCCGCAACCGGCTGACCGCACGTCTCGTCGCCGCTCTCGTCGCCGCCACACCGGCGGTCGCCGTCGCCGTCACCGGAGGCGCCGTCGCCGTCCGGCACACCGGGACCGCGCCGGCCGCCACCCGGCCGGCGCCGGTCCTGCAGACCTTCGCGCTGACCACCGGTCAGGCCGGCGTCGTGCCGGCCGTCCACGTCGCCGGGCGTGTGGCGGCGCCCCGGACCGTACAGGTGCCGCAGCGGGCCACCGAGCCGTTCAGCCTGGTCGGCGTCACCTGGACCGATCCGCGGGCGCTGCCGGCCGGGATCATCGAGGTGCGGGCCCGCAAGGCCGGCACGCAGACCTGGACGCCCTGGCAGCCGCTGGAGACCGACAACCCGGACGCCTCGGCGGGCGCCGACGGGCCGGGCGCACGCGGTGCGAGCGATCCGCTGTGGGTCGGGCCGTCGGACGGCATCGCGGCCCGGGTGACCACCGCCGCGGGCGGGGGCCCGCTCCCGGACGGCCTCCGGGTCGATCTGATCAACCCGGACGCGCCCCCGGAACCCGGTCTGCGGCTCGTGGCCGCGCGGCGCGACGCCGAACCGGCCGCGGGGAAGGGCAAGGGCCCGGCGCTTCCGCCACGGCCGATCCCGCGGCTGGTGAGCCGGGCCGGGTGGAAGGCGAACGAGGCGCTGGTGAAGAAGCCACCGGAGTACACCGGCCCGGTGCAGGTGGTGTTCGTGCACCACACCGCCAGCGGCAACGGCTACCACTGCGGCCAGTCGGCGAGCATCGTCCGGGGCATCGTGAACTTCCACATCAGAAGCAAGAAGTGGAACGACGTCGGCTACAACTTCCTGGTCGACAAGTGCGGGACGATCTTCGAGGGGCGGGCCGGCGGCGTGAACCGGTCCGTGCTCGGCGCGCACACACTCGGCTTCAACGAGAACGCCAGCGCCATCGCGGTGATCGGGGACCACCGGTCGGCGCCGGTTCCGGCGGCGGCGAAGGCGTCGGTGGCGCAACTGGCCGCATACAAGCTCGGGGCCTGGGGAAACGCGCCGCTCGGGAAGGCACGGATGGTCTCCGGCGGCAGTGACCGGTTCGGCAAGGGCAGCCCGGCCGTACTCAACCGGATCTCCGCGCACCGCGACACCGGCCGCACCGAATGCCCGGGGAACTCGCTGTACGGCCAGCTCGGATGGATCCGCTGGGTGGCCGGCGCGGCCCCGTCGAACCTGAGGGTGAACGGGTTCCGGGGCGCGGTCGCGGCCGGCGGGCGGTACTTCACCAGGGCCTGGGCCGGGACGATGTGGTCGCTCGGCACCCCGGCCCGGATGATGGACCGCTTCGAGGTGTACGTCGACGGCCGCCTGACTACCGCCGCCGTGGCCGGGAACCGGCTGTCCTGGCTGAAGCTGGAACCCGGCACACACACCGTGTCGGTCCGGGCCGTGCACCTGTCCGGCCGGTACACGACGGTGGCCGCGCAGGTGGTCGCGGACCCGGTGCCGCCGGTGTTCAACGGGCCGCCGCGGGTGTCGCTGCTGCCCGGCACGGTCGGCGCGGCCGTCCCGGTGCGGGTCGGCTGGACGGTCGCCGACACCGCCTCCGGCGTCAGCGCGGTCCGCGTCGCCGGCGCCGACACGGCCGGCCTGTCCGGCACGTCCCGGGCGCTCGACGCGGCGGTCCGGATCGGGGCCGCGGCGACGTGGACGGTCAGCGCGACCGACCGGGTGGGCAACAGCGGGAACGCCGCGGTGACCCGTACCCCCGCGGTCCTGACCGAAGCGCAAGCGACGCGGACCGGAACCTGGCGCACCCTCGACGACCCCGGCCATCTGGGCGGCGCAGCCGTCGCCGGATCGGCTGCCGGATCGTCACTGACCTGGCGTTTCACCGGCAGTTCGGCGGCTCTGGTGGCCGGCCGGACGATGAACTCCGGCCGGGTGCGCGTCTATGTGGACGGCGAATTCCAGGGCGTCGTCGACCTGAGGTCGCCGGCGGCGAAGCACCGGCAGGCGGTGTGGACGCGGACCTGGTCGGCGACCGGCGAGCACACCGTCCGGGTGCAGCCGGAGGGCACCGCGGGCCGGCAGTCGGTGGTGCTGGACGGGCTGATCCACCTACGCTGACCGTTCGAGGGCCCGGTAGTCGCGCAGCGTGATCGCGTCCGCCTTGGCGAACTCCTTCGCCACGATCCGCCTCGACGGCCACCGGGTCATCATCCGGGTGCTGAGGTTGCGGACGGCGATCATCGCCCGGGTCCGGGGTGCGGCCATCCGCATCCCGCCCGGTGGCAGCTGGACGGCGCTCGTGACGAAGTCGGCCATCTCCCGTTGGTAGGCGGCGAACGCCTGCTCCGGGTCGCCGGCGGTGGAGAGCTCACCGGCCAGCACATACGCGCCGACCAGGCTCAGGGCGGTCCCCTTGCCCGCCAATGGCGACCCGCAGTAACCGGCGTCGCCGAGCAGCACGACCCGGTCGCGCCACCAGCGGTCCACCCGCACCTGGTTGAGCGAGTCGAAGTAGAAGTCCGGCGCCGCGGGCATCGCGGCCAACAGTGAGGGAACCCGCCAGCCCACGCCGGCCAGCCGCTCGGTCAGCAGCCGTTCGGCCACCGCGCGGGGCACCCGGTCGAACTCCGGGGCCGGGTTCCGGAACGACAGCGACGCCTTGGCGGTGCCGCCGTTCTCCGGCCGCAGGTAGGCGCCCCGCCCGCCGGGCGCGGCGTACATCTCCAGCCAGTGGCCGAGGTCGCCGGGGTCGGGGACGGTGAAGTACGACGTGTAGCCGCCGAGGTAGCGGACGAACCGCTCGTCCGGGCCGAACGCCAGCCGCCGGGTGCTGGAGTGCACCCCGTCCGCGCCGACGATCACGTCATAGTCCCCGGTCGCGCCGCTCGCGAAGGTCACCCGGCCGCCGTCGATCGCGGTGATCCGGTCACCGAAACGGTAGTGGGCGCCGGCGCTCGCCTCGAGCAGGATCCGGGCCAGGTCACCGCGGGCGATCTCGATCTCCGCGACGACGCCCTCGCCACCGAACGCGTCCACCGGCACCTCCGCCACCCGGCGGCCTTTCGCGTCGACCAGGGCGAACCCCCGCTCATCGACCCGATGCTCCCGGATCCGCTCGCGCAGCCCCATCCATGCGACGACGTCCTTGGCGGCGCCGCGCACGTCGACGGCGTGGCCACCGGGCCGCGGCTCCGTGGTCCGCTCCACCACCGTCACGTCGGCGCCGGCCCGGTGCAGCCAGAACGCCAGCGCCGGTCCGGCGATCCCGGCACCGGAAATCAGAACACGCATCGTCCCCGCCTCCTGCGTACTGTGTACATCGATGTACTAGACGGTAGAAGCGCGCTCAGCGGAGCGCGAGCCGCACTAGTACGGGGAGGCTGGTGTACTACCGTGAACGCGCCCTATCAGCAGATCGTCGCGGACATCCGGCAGCGCATCGAGACGGGTGTACTACGTCCCGGGGACCGGGTGCCGTCGGCGCGGGCCATCACCCGGGAGTGGGGCGTCGCGATCGCCACCGCCACCAAGGCCCACGCGGCACTGCGTGAGGAAGGGCTCACGACCGCGCGGCCCGGGATCGGCACGGTGGTGGCCGGCCCCGTACCGCCGAAGGATCATGATCTGGGTCTGTCCCGGATCGTCGCGTCCGCGATCGCCATCGCCGACCGCGACGGCATGGCCGAGCTCTCCATGCGCCGCGTCGCCGGCCATCTGGACGTGGCGACGATGTCGCTGTACCGGCACGTGCCCAGCCGCGACGACCTGGTCCTCGCCATGATCGACGCGGCGCTCGGCGAACTGCGGATCCCGCCCCGCTACAGCGGGGACTGGCGGACCGACCTCGACCGGTGCGCCCGCGCCATGTGGGAGATCTTCCAGCGGCACCCGTGGCTGGGGCCGTCGATGTCGATGACCCGGCCTCAGCCCGCGCCGAACGCGCTCCGCCTCGGCGAGTGGATCATGGGTTCGCTGAACCCGCTCGGCCTCCCGCTCACCGACCGGCTCATGGTGCACGTGACGCTCTTCAGCTTCGTGCGCGGCGTGGCGAGCGCGCTGGAACCGGAGGCGCAGGCGGTCCGGGACACCGGGCTGACCGACGACGAATGGATGGAACGCCAGAGCGCCGTCTTCGCGCGGTTCGCCGCGCAGCATCCCGTGCCGAACTTCCAGGAGATCGTCGAACCCGGGACGGACTTCGCGTTCGACCTGCACGTGCTCTTCGAGTTCGGCCTCGCCCGGTTCCTCGACGGCCTCCAGACATGGATCGACCGGTGA
>NZ_BOMZ01000028.1 GCF_016862455.1 Actinoplanes utahensis | reverse complement strand
TCGTGAGAACCACCTTGCCGCGGCCGTGGCGTGACTCGACCACCGCGTGCGCCTCGGCCACCGCCTCGAACGGGAACACGCGCACCGGCATCCGGACCTTCCCGGCGGCGGCCAGGGCGATCACCTCGGCGAGCCGCTCCGGGGAACGGCCCGCCCGGACCACCGGCGCGCCGTGCTCGGCGGCCGCCTTGTCGTCGGCGATCGTGCCGGCCCGCCCCGGCGCGACGCCGAGGGCGATCGACTGTGCGATGGCCTCGCCACCGGCGGCGTCGAGGGAGACGGTCGGCTGCAGGCCGGTGGCGCGGACGGCTTCGACGAGCCCTTCGCCGTACGCGACAGGCGTCGCCCCCAGCGCGCGCAGATGGTCGTGGTTGCCCGGACTCGCCGTGCCGATCACGGTCGCGCCGGCCAGTACCGCCAGTTGCGTGGCGACCGTGCCGACGCTGCCGGCGCCGGCGTGCACCAGCAGCACGTCGCCGGCGGTCACGTTCAGGTCGAGCAGGGCGCCGCTCGCGGTCTGAGCGGCGGCGACCAGCCCGGCGGCGGTCGGGAAGTCCAGGCTGTCCGGTTTGGCGACCACGTTCGCGGCCGGGACGGTCAGCAGTTCGGCGACACCGTTCAGCATGGTCGAGCCGAGAACGGCGTCACCGGGCCGGAGACCCGTGACGCCCTCGCCGACGCTCGCCACCACGCCGGCGTACTCCTGGCCGATCTGCTGCGGGAAGGTGGCCCGCACCCACGGCATCCGGCCACGCCGGACCGCCACGTCGAACGGCTGGACCCCGGCGGCCCGGACCCGGACCAGCACCTCGCCCGGACCGGGCGCCGGATCGGGTAGATCCGCGATGCGGAGCACCTCGGGCGGACCGAAGACATCGAAGACGGCAGCTCTCATGGGTGCAGTCTGCAAGCTGAATCGAGGTTGAGGTCAAGCGTCCGGCAGGGTTCCGCTGGCGCTCGATCGGGGAGCGGTTGACAGCACGCCCGCGGGCGGCTCGATACGGTAGGCGGGTGTCTCAGATCCCGTGGTGGGGACTGCCCCTGGTGGCGGTCGTGTTCGCACTCGTCGGCGCCGCGGTGGCGCACCTCGTCTCCGCACGTAACAACGACCTTCTTTACCGGACCCGTCGGGACCGGCAGTGGTACGACGAACGCAAGGACGCCTACTGCCGGCTGCTGGCCGCTTTCGAGCACGCCACCCACCGGCTGCGGGTGACGTTCGAGGCGGGGGAGAAACCGCCGTCCGCTCTCAACTACGTCGATCAGATCGGGCCGGTGCTGATGCCGGTGCGGCTGCTCGCCTCCGGACCGGTCCGCAGCGCTGCCCTCGCCGTGCACCTGCAGTTGGAACGCCTGCACGGGCAGATGAATCCGGCCGCCGTGGTCGGCGTGCAGCCGCAGATCCACTTCCGTGAGCTGCTCGCCCAGGTGCCGTTGGTGATGCAGCAGTTCGAGGCGGCGATCCGCGACGAACTGGGCATCGTGGACACTCCGCCGCAACCGTCCCTGAACGGGCGTGCCAAGGCGCGCCGGGCCGCCGACCTCAGCGAGCCAGGCCCAGAACGACGCTGAACAGGAGCAACACGACCGCCGCGGCGAGGAAAGCCCACAGCAGGTGCCGGCTCTCCTCCCGCGGCGGTTCCGCGTCGTCCTCCAGTGGGGGCAGGTCGGCGGTGGCGTCGGCCAGTTCGCCGTGGGTGCGGCAGGCCAGGACGCGGTCGACCCGTTCCGCGTACTCGTCGAGGGTGAGACGTCCGGCGGCCGCATGCTTCTCCAGCATTGCGACGACACGGTACCGTTCTGCATCGGAGGCCCGGGTGGTCGGTTCATTCACGGCGCCAGGGTAAGCCTCCGCGGCCCGTTTCCCCCACCTGAAGGAGTCGACATGGCAGCCCCCGGCGGGTCCGGCCTCCTCGTGATCGAGCGTCTGTTGCGTGACCGCGACGGCATCTGGCGCCAGATCATCGAGGAGCGGGACCTCAAGCAACTCACCGGCCAGATGTTGATCAGCTCGGCGCTGAGCCTGGCGCTCTACGGCGCGGTCCTGGGTTTCTCCAACAGTGCCCTGCAGGCGGCGGCCTCGTTCGTCAAGCTTCCGCTGCTCTTCCTCGCCACGCTCGCCATCTGCCTGCCCACGCTCTACCTGTTCAACCTGGTCTTCGGCGCCAGGCTGTCGGTCCTTCAGGCGCTCACCCTGATCATGGTGACCATCACCGTGACCGCCGTGCTGACCCTGGCGTTCGCCCCGATCAGCCTGTTCTTCCTGATCACCGCGCAGAGCTACTCGTTCTTCAAGCTGCTCAACGTGGCGATCCTGGTGCTGACCGCGATGGTCGGCCTGCGGTTCCTGACCGCGGGCATGCGGGCGCTCAACGAGCACCAGGAGTCCGTGGCGGTGCCGGCCACCCCGGCGGCGCTGACGGCGGACGCCCAGGAGAAGCCGGCCGCGGACGGGGCGCTTCTGACCAAGCAGCAGCTCGCCGTCCGGACGCAGCCGGCGACCCGTCCGGACGGCTCGGCCAGCATGACGCTGCTCTACATCTGGATCCTGCTGTTCGGGTTCGTCGGCACCCAGCTGGCCTGGACGCTGCGGCCCTTCTTCGGCAGCCCCGGGCGGGACTTCGAGCTGTTCCGCAGCGTCGGCGGCACGTTCTACGCGGACGTCCTGGAGACGATCGGCCGCCTGGTCGGCTGACAACTTACTGCAAACGTTTGCATCGGGCAGGATCGACGACGTGACTGATCAACACGCTCCTCTCGATCCTGTTTCCGCCGCCATCGCCGCCAGTGGTGTCGTCGCCGTCCTCCGCGCCCCCTCCGCCGACGGTTTCGCCGCGGTCGCGGACGTCCTCGTCGCCGCCGGAGTCACCGCCCTGGAGATCACCCTGACCTCGGCGGGCGCGCTGGAGGCGATCGGCGGCCTGCGCCGGCAGCTGCCGGAGACGGTCGTGATCGGCGCGGGCACCGTGCTCACCGAGGACGACGCGAAAGCCTCGATCGACGCGGGCGCCTCCTTCCTGGTGGCGCCGGTCAGCGTTCTCGGCCCGCAGCCGGTGCCGTTCTACCCCGGCGCGTTCACCCCCACCGAGGTCTACACCGCGCACCGGGCCGGAGCGCCGGTGATCAAGCTGTTCCCGGCCGGCGGCCTCGGCCCCGGTTACCTGAAGGACCTGCGCGGCCCGCTGCCGGACGTGCGGATCATGCCGACCGGCGGCATCGGCCTCGACGACATCTCGCAATGGCTCACCGCCGGAGCGGTCGCGGTCGGCCTCGGAGGCCCGCTGATCGGCGACGCCGCCACCGGCGGCAGCCTCACCGCCCTGGCCGCCCGAGCCCGTCACGCGGTCGACGCCGTGGCCTTCGCCCGCTCATGAGCGCGAGCAAGGGGCTGCTCACCCTGGGCGAGTCGATGGGCATCTTCGTGGCCGACGGGATCGGGCCGCTGGAGCACGCCCGCGGTTTCACCCTCGGTGTCGCCGGCGCGGAGAGCAACGTCGCCATCGGCGTCGCCCGCCTCGGCGGCTCCGCCACCTGGCTCGGCCGCCTCGGCCCGGACTCCACCGGCACGCTCATCGAGGCGAGATTGAAAGCCTTCGGGGTACGGGTCCTCGCCGTCCGCGACACCGCCCACACCGGTCTGATGATCCGCTACCAGCGCTCCGGCCAGTTCATCCAGGCCGACTACCACCGCGCCGGCAGCGCCGGGTCCCGCCTCACCCCCGCCGACGTCCCGCGCGACGAGATCCGGCAGGCCGGGATCCTGCACGTCACCGGCATCACCCCGGCGCTCGGGGACACCTGCCGGGCGGCCGTCTTCCACGCCGTCGAGGAGGCTCGCGCCGCCGGCGTCCCGGTGTCGGTGGACGTCAACTACCGCGGCAAGCTGTGGTCCCGCGCCGACGCCGCCCCCGTCCTGCGCGACCTGGTCGGCCGGGCCGACATCGTGTTCGCCGGACCGGACGAGGCGGCCATCTTCGTCGACTCCGGCGACGCGCTCGACGGGCTGGCGAAACTCGGGCCGTCCGAGGTCGTCGTCAAGGACGGGGCCCGCGGCTGCACCGCGCTCATCGACGGCGAACGGCTGTCGGTTCCGGCGCTGCCGGTGACGGCGATCGACCCGGTCGGCGCCGGGGACGCGTTCGTCGCCGGCTATCTGGCCGACCGCCTGGCCGGGGCGGGCGCCGGGGAGCGGCTGCGGACGGCGATCGCCTCCGGCGCGTTCGCGGTCACCGTGCCTGGCGACTGCGAGGGTCTGCCCGACCGGGCCGAACTGGCCGCCCTCACCGGCGGCGACATCAATCGATAGGGAACCGGTTAGGTCCCGGAGCGAGCGGGTACGGATCACACAACGGCGAATTCAACTATTTGAGGAGGCCGTTATGCAACCGACGCCCTTCACTCCGTGGACCTGGCGTGAGCCGTCCGTGCTGGGCAACGACCCGGTGACCGCGACGAGTGCCGACGAAGACGGTACGACCGGCGTGGACCTGGTCGGCTACAAGGTCGAGGCCACCGATGGGCACATCGGCTCGATCGACAAGGCCAGTTACGACGTCGACGACTCGTTCCTCGTGGTCGACACCGGACCGTGGATCTTCGGGCGGAAGGTCCTCCTCCCGGCCGGCACGGTGCAGACGTTCGACCATGCCGAGCGGAAGGTCTACGTGGACCGTACGAAGGAGCAGATCAAGACCTCTCCGGAGTACGACAAGGACACCTTCGAGACCCCGGAGTACCGTCAGCAGGTCGGTGACTACTACACCGGTAGTTACCGCGACTACCCCCGCTGACGAACCGAGTCCCGCCGCCCCGCCCGTAACCCCCACGGGCGGGGCGGCGTACGTCCGTCAGGGAACGATCACCACACCGCCCCGCACCCCGCCCTCGGCCAGCCGCTCATGGGCGGCCGCCGCGCCGGCGAAGGAGTAGACGCCGGCGACGCGGAGCGGGATGCCGCCGGTGGTGACGAGCTCCACCAGGTCGCTCAGCCGGGATCCGTCCGGCTGCACCTCGAGCGCGTACGTCCGGATGTCCCGCACCGGCTCGGGGCGCAGCGGGGGAGACGCCGCCACGTGGCCACCGCCGTCGCGGACCAGGTCCAGCAGCGAGGCGCCGATCACCGCCAGATCGACCACCGCGTCGTACGTCCCGGTGACCTTCTCGGAGCGGTCCAGGAAGGTCGCCCCCAGCGACTCCACGAACTCCCGATCGTCCGGGCCGGCGAGTCCGGTGGCATGCAGACCGGCCTGCCGGGCCAGCGCCAGGACGAACCCGCCGACCTGCCCGGCAGCCCCGGTGACGAGCACTGTCGCACCCGCCGGAAGGGCCAGCAGGTCGAGCGCCTGAGCGGCGGCGAGACCGTTGGTCGGCAGGGTCGCCGCGTCGGTGGCCGGCACGCCGGCGGGCGCGGCGGTCAGCCAGGCGGCGTCCAGCACCACGAACTCCGCGTGGGCGCCGGTAGTGGTCCGCAGCCAGGGCGAGAACCCGATGACCTCGTCACCGATCGTGAACTCACCGGCCGACGGGCCGACCGCGTCGACGGTGCCGGCCACGTCCCAGCCGGGCGTGTAGGGCAGGCCGGCCGGCAGCGGGGCGGGGAACCGGCCGGAGCGCACCATCAGGTCCACCGGGTGCACCACGGAGGCGGCGACCCGTACCCGGACCTGTCCCGGCCCCGGTTCCGGCACCGGCACCTCGGCCACGTGCAGGACCTCGGGACCGCCGAACTCTGCGTAACGGACAGCGTGCATGACTCGTCTCCTTCGTGGCGTTTCTCGAACACCACGAACGTACGGATCTCGGGGCACTGTGAGAAAGTAGGTACCTTCGAGTGCCTAGGGCACCGCTGGAGGGCGACGATGGCTACGACGACCGCGCAACAACGCCGGGAGCAGGCGAAACGCGAGTACGACGCGTTCCTGGACGCCTGCCCCACCCGTGAACTGCTGAGCCGGCTCACCGACAAGTGGGTGGCGCTGGTCGTCCCGGCGCTCGCCGGCGGCCCGCAACGGCACAGCGAGCTCGCCGCCCGCATCGCCGGCGTCAGCCAGAAGATGCTCACCCAGACGTTACGGACGCTGGAACGCGACGGCCTGGTCACCCGCACGGTGACCGCCTCGGTGCCGGTCCGCGTCGACTACGAGCTGACGCCGCTCGGCCACGAGCTCTTCCCCGTCATGATCGCGATCAAGGCGTGGGCGGAGACCCACATGGACCAGGTCTTCGAGGCCCGCGCCCACTTCGACGCGAAACCCTAGCCGTTCCGTCACTCCGCGGCGGCCCCGGTGATGCTCCGCTGAATTGACGCCGGTGCATGGCAGTATGCCGTCATGGCTTCTCCCGACGACGTACGGACTGTTGCCCTCGGACTGCCCGAGGTGGATGAGAAACCGCATTTCGGGATGCCGGCGTTTCGTGTCGCCGATAAGGGTTTTGCCTCTGTGACCAAGGATCATCGGCGCTTGTTCCTGCACCTCGACGTGGCTGACATCGAAGCAGAACTTGTTCACGGCGACTGTCAGCGACTCACCCGAGGTGCGACCCTCATCGGTTTGGATGCTGACCTCATGGCTCTCGATGCCGAGCGGCTGCAACGATTGCTGCTCGCCGCCTGGCGCCATCGTGCCCCCAAGAAGGTGCTCGGACGTTACGAATCGTAACCGCATCGGGTGGACGTGCGTGAAGTGCGGCGCGACGCGCACTCATATCGACAGTTCAGCACGTCTGGCGGTCAGGGTGCCGACCAAACAGGTATGGTTTCCTTGCCGAATGTTGATCAATGGTTATGAGGAATCCCCAGTCGTGGCCGGTGAGGGCCTGATCGCCCTGCCGGGGTTCTGGGCAACCTACTTCGAGTGGATGTGTGAGTCAGGCGACGAGCAAGCCGTACCTTTAGCGGAGCGGTTCGGAGAGGCCGGCGCAGATGTCGACGCCGCAATCGAGGCGCTGATGAACGAGAAGGCTTGGCCCGTCTTCCGAGTACCGTTCGACGACGGTCACGCCGCTGTCGTGGTGTACGCGAACTTGCCCGAGGACGGCGGTATCGAGTACTTCGCAACCCATCCCGAACGGGACCGTCAGGGATCTCTGGCGACGGTGGACGGTCACCCCGCCGGCCCCGGTTTGGCGTGGCGGGAACTCCTCCACATCGCCGAGCGGCAGCAACGAGATCTTCGACGGAATCCTGGTGTGCGATGGGCCCTACAGTCCCCGGTCCGGGACAAGGCTGGCACAAGGAATCACGCCTGAGCAGAACGACCGGCTCGCACGGGCTCTAGGCACCGGGCGGATCTGAGACACGCCGCTGCCCGGCGGTCGACAAGGCTGCCGTCTCGATGATGACGTACCCGTTCGCGATGAATCCGCCGATCTTGTGAGTCTCGGGCTGTGGAAACGGCGAAGAGTCACAAGGCCCATCGTCTCGGCCGGCAATACCGGACGGCGGCATCTGAGGACATGTGATGTTCTTTGCAACTGTCTGCTATAGGTCTGCCGCCAGCGAGCGGCTTACCGCCTCGAAGAACTTCGTACGCTTGTTCCAGTACACGATCTTCCACTCTCCGACCCGCTGCTCGCGGCCTTTGGCAAAGGGTGTCCCACGAAGATGCTGCCAGAATTCACGGGCCAGCCGAACGGACTCACCGTCCATGACGAGCCGAAGTCCATCGAGCGCGGACTGGCCTTCGTCTGATTCGATTCTCCGGAATGCCTTTTCGCGTTCTTCGCCATCGGTGTTCTCCTCGTGCACCGCAAGCAGGTGAAGATACTGCTGATGAAAGGCACATAGCATGGTCAGACAGGCCGTACGCCTCGCATCGAAGAGTCGCGAACGTCGTTCCCGCTCGAAAGAACTCCGCTGTATGAGGAACGTGCTGACCGACCCGATCAGGGCGCCCAGTAGAGTGCCAATAACCGGTAGGTAGGGATGAGGCTGCATACCGCACTGTATCCGTGAACTCATCGCGGGGTCAGGTCTATTCATGCGATGCCTTCGAATGGCGTCAGAGGTCAGTGAGGCCGTATGGGACTCGGCTGTAAACGCTGGTGTCGTGCCCGCAGCATCGTGGGTTCGGCCGCGCCGGGAGGGGGCGTCCTCTGGGCCGCCTTCGGGGATTGCCGAGCGAGCGGCGAAGACGTGCTCGTCCTCCCCGAAGGTCGTGACTATCAGCAGACGGGCGTCGATGCTGGCGTCGGCGGCAATGTGCCGGGTGGCTTCGAGGCCGTCCATGGCGGGCATGCGGATGTCCATGAGCAGGACGTCCGGCCGGAGTGCACGGCTCTGCCGGATCGCCGCGGCACCGTCGGCCGCCTCGCCGACCACCGTGAGCCCCGGTGAGGTTTCCAGGAGCACCCGGAATCCGGCTCGTACCAGCGCTTCGTCGTCCACGACCAGGACCCGGATCGGCTCGGTAGTGCCGTCGGCGTCGACCGCCAGTCCAGCCACGTCGCTTCCCCTCGCTGCGGTCAGCGGGCGCCGTCTGGTTCATCGACCGTAGTGGGAACTGAACGCGCACCGCGTAACCACCGTCCGGACATGGGCCGGTCGTCACGGTGCCCTCGTACAACGCGACACGGTCCCGCATCCCGGCCAGGCCGTGTCCGCTGCCCGGTCCGGCCCCGGACGGACCGGCGACCGGGGCGCGTTGGGCACCGAGATGCCGAGCCCGTCCGGGCGGCTGGTGACCTCGACGGATGTCGCCACCCGGCCGGCGTGGCGGACCACATTCGTCAGCGCCTCCTGCACGACCCGGTAGGCGGACTCCTCGACCGGTGGTGGTGCGCCGGCCGTCTCGGACAGTGCCGGCGTGATCGGATAGCCGTCATCGCGGAGGCTGTCGACGGGTCAGCGACCACGGAAGAGGTCATGGCCGCCGGAGAGATCGCCGACTACCTCGGCGTCAGTCGCCAGCGCGTGGCCGTACTCGTCGAACGCCCCGATTTTCCCGCACCGATCGCCCACCTGTCGGTGGGGCGGATCTGGCGGACTTCCGACGTTCGGCAGTGGGCCGCGAACCGGTCCCACCGCGTCCACGAGGACGAGAAGGAATAGCGGCCGCCGGCGAACGTCATCCCCGGATGATGCGGGGGGTGGTGAAGTCCTGGTTGTCGATCAGGATGGTGGCCTGGGACTGCGGGGAGCAGGCGCGGAAGTAGATGCGCTGGCCCGCCACGTAACGGCGCATGCCGGGGTGGTCCGGGTCGGGAGGGGTGCCGTCGCGGAGGGACATGCGCAGGGCGGTCACCTCGAACGGGACGTCCAGGAAGACGGAGAGATCCCAGGCGGTGACGAGTTCCGGGCGGTGCAGGAACAGGCCGTCGACGAGGAGGACCGCGGTGGGCTCGGCGGTACGCGGCTCGGGGTCGAGGACGGCGTCGGTGGTGAGGTCGTGGGCGGCCGGGCGGTAGCGCCGCGACCCGCCCGGGGCGAACGGGGCGAGGACGTCGCGGTGGAAGCGCTCGTAGTCGTACGAATCGAGCCAGAAACCGTCCGGTGAATCGCGGCCCCGCCGGTGACGGATCGCCCGTACGTGGTGGAAGTCGTCCAGGGAGATCCGCACCACCGGGCGGCCGAGCGACCGGACCCTCTCCGCGAGCCGGTCGGCGAAGGTGGTCTTCCCGGAGCCGTCCACGCCGTCGACGGCGATGCGGGGGCCGGTGTCGCCGAGGGCGAGGATGCGCGCGGCGACGTGGGCGAGGGCGGCGCTCATCGGGTGACATGCCGGGTCAGGCGGCGACGCGCCGCATGCGGACCGCGTCGATGCTCTCGGCGTCGACGATCTGCTCGCGGTCGAGTGGGACGCTGGTGGGTCGCCGGTCGCGGAACGGCTGCCGTCGGGAACTCGTCGACCAATCTCATCGACGCGAACACTGTTTCGTGACCACGAAGGTGCTCGAACGAAGCCATCGACCGCTGTTTCGCACCCGGACTTCACACACGGTCGGGAACGCGGGCGCGGAGGCGGAGGCGGCGCAGCATCCGTGCGTCGGTGAATCCGACCGCCCGGGCCGCCGCCTCCGCGGTCGCGCCGTGACCGATCAGGTACTCCGCGCGTTCCACCCGCAGCAACTGCTGGTACCGCAGCGGGGTGCGCCCGGTCGCGGCGGTGAACAGGCGGGTCAGGGTGCGCTCGCTGACCCCCGCGCCGCCGGCCAGGTCGGCCAGCGGCAGGGTGGCGGCGAAGTCGGCGTCGATCCGGTCCTGGACCCGGTGCACCACGTCGCTGAGGTGGGCGCGGTGCCGCAGCATGGCGCTGTGCTGATGTTCGTCGCCGTTTCGGCGGGCGTAGACGACCATCTCCCGGGCCACCCAGGCGGCCACCGCCGGGCCGTGTCGCTGAGCGACCAGGTGCAGGGCCAGGTCGATACCGCTGGCGATGCCGGCCGACGTGACCACCCGGTCGTCGCAGACGTAGAGGACGTCCCGGACCACCGTCGCGTCGGGATAGCTGCGGGCGAGCCGTTCCTGCAGGTCGTGGTGGGTGGTGCAGCGACGGCCGGCGAGCAGGCCGGCCCGGCCGAGCGCGTCGGCTCCGGCGCAGACGCTGGCCACGGTGCCGCCGGCGGTGTGGTGCGCGGCGATCCGGGACACCGTCTCCGCGGAGAGATGGCCGAAACCGTCGCGCCAGCCGGGAACCAGCACGAGATCATCCGCGGTCAGCGCCGGCCACGACGTGCCGGCCTGCAGCGACACGCCCTGCCAGGTCGGCACGGGCGTGGCCTCCGCGACATAGGACAGCTCGTAACCGGGCGCGGTCGAGAACACCTGGGCCGGTCCGGCGAGGTCGAGCAGGTGCACCTGCGGCGTCAGGACGAACAGCACCCTGCTCACGATCCGGTCACTCCCCGATGATCTCCGCGACGGTCTTGACTTCTGCGAAGCGGCCGGACAGCGCGTAGACGGTGCGGGCCACCACGTCCTCGGCCGCCAGCGTACGGGGGTCGGCCAGCAACTCCTCGACACTCTGGCCGGCGGGGGCGTCCGGGTGCGGGATCGGGTGGGTGGCGGTGGCGTCGACCGCGAACGTCACCTCGTACCCCAGATCGGAGGCGAACCGTGCGGTCGTCTCCACGCACTGCTCGGTGCGCAGGCCGCAGACCGTGATCGCTCGAATCCCCGCCACGGTGAGCCGATGCTGCAGGTCAGTGGTGGTGAACGCGTTGTGAACGGTCTTCGTCAGCACCGGCTCGCCGGCCGCCGGCTTCAGCTCGTCGACGACCCGGACGAACCCGCTCTCCGGATCGAACACGTTTCCGGTGCCCGGTTCGGAGTGGATCACCCAGATCACCGGCTCACCCGCGGCCCGTGCCGCGTCGACCAGTCGCCCGACGTTCTCGATGATTCGGGGGTTGCTGGTGGTGGCCCAGAGCGGCCGGGCGCGGAACGACTCCTGGACGTCGATCACGACGAGTGCGTTGGTCATGGTTCGATTCAACGCCGCGGCCCGTCCCGGCTGAAGGCACCATCGCGCCGCGAGGCGGAACGATCCGGTCAAGACCTATGCGTCGTACGGGCCACGAAGGGTCCCGTGGCGCTCCGGAACGGGCAGGCGCGGGCCCGGACCGTCCGCACCCTGCGGGCCGAATGCGATGGTCGCGGTTCTTCCCGGCTTACGCCGGGCGGGCCCGGCGCTGTTCGCGAGCCAGCGAGCGGGAACGCGCCTCGCTCAGCAGCCGGTCCAGTTCGGCGGCGGTCGCCGGGCCGGGATCGACCACGCACGCCCAGCCCTGCACCGCGTAGGCCGGGTGCGGCAGCAGCTGGTCCGGCTCCGCGAAGTCGATCCCCGCGCTGTGCTCGGCGAACTCCTCCGGGCCGTACCCGAACAGCTTCCGGAACTCGTCCCGCCCCACTTCGACGTTGACCCGGTAGCGGCCCGGCTCGGACAGGCGGGACCGCTCGTCGAAGTCCGGGACGTCGGAATACACGATCGTCGCGAACGGCCGCATCCGGTCCTCGCCGGCGAAGAAGAACCGGTCGCCCCAGGTGTACGGCGGCATCTCGGACCCCGGCTCGATCCGGGTCGCGGTCACCCCCGGCAGGCCGCTGATCCGCGCGGCGTCGGCGGCTCCCGGACCGGACCCGACGTGCAGGATCGCGTCGCAGCCGGCGATCGTCTCGGCGTCGAGCGGGAACGACGGCCAGCCGTTCGCGGTGTCGCCGCGGGGGGCCGGGCCGCCGCCGATGCGGTCCGGCGTGAACAGGCCGGTCTCGGGGCCCAGCCCGTCCTCGAACGTGCCCGGCTCGGGGGCCCGCAGGCCCAGGGAGGGGCTCGCGCCGAGACTGCCGGCGACGAACACGTACCGGTCGCCGAGCAGCGCGGACACGATCGAACCGGCGCCGTCCCACTCGGCGACCACGTCCTGGCCGTCCCAGTGGGCGGTCCAGCTGCTCGGATGCCGTTGCAGGTGGGCGTTGGCGGCGAAGACCAGGGTCGGGCCACGGTCGCGTTCGTGGGCGACGATGTCGAGCAGGTTGCGGGCCATCAGCGCGTCCCGCACCCCGAGGAGGCGGGACATCCGGGCCGACAGCGGCATCGGCTCGGCCATCGCCGCGTGGTAGGTGAGCAGGCCGATCGCCGTCGCCGCCAGCACCTCCGCCCGATACCAGGAACGGGAACCGGAGTCCCTGTGCCGGCGGGGCGCGGAGCCGTACGACATCGTCCGGAGATCCTCCGCCAGACCGCGCAGCGCGGCAGCCTCCGGTGACCGGCCGGGAGATCGCGTCGCGTCCTCCATCATGATCGCCGGGTCGGTCCAGCGGCTCTCGTCGCCGAGCAACTCGTCCAGCTCGGGCGCCGGGACGCCCAGGTAGTCGCGGAGTTCCCGCAGGTAGGGCCCGGGGCTGGCGGCGCCGGTGACGTCCACCGGGGCGTCGAAGCCGTGGAAGGTGATGTGCTCGTTCGTCTCGTTGTGGGCGCGCAGCCAGTCGATCAGCTCGCGGTTGGCGGGCAGCAGGCCGAAACCGTGCGTGAGCCCGGAGCCGAGATCCACCTCGTGCGTGTAGGGACCGCCGAGGTGCACGTCGTCCCGGCGGCCGCACACGTAGTCGTCGATGGCGAGCGCGGCGGCCCGGTCCGACTCGATCGCGATCGAGCGGAAACCCTGCCCGGCGAGGGCCTCCAGGATCCGGTTGCGCAGGCGCGGGAACGCGGGCTCGGCGTGGGTCGGCTCGCCCAGCCCGAGGATCAGCGGCCGTCGCGCGGTCAGGGACAGCAGGAGCTCGGTGTCGAAAGCCATGACCTCAACCGTATCGTTGAACCAGCGGTTGAAACTTTCATCGCATCGACCTGGGGAGAGTCCGCTGAAGTCTCAAAACGGGGTGTACCGTCCGGTCGATCTGGCGCGGGCGCACGGGCTGTCCGCGCAGGCCGTCCGCAACTACGAGGACGCCGGCGTGATCCCGCCGGCCCGGCGCACCGCCAGCGGCTACCGGGTCTACACCGACGATCATGTGGGTGCGCTCGGCGCTTACGTCGCGCTTCTTCCGGGGTACGGGTACCGCGCCGCTGCCGAGATCATGCGGGCGGTGCTCCGTTCCGACGTCGCCGCCGCGCTCGCCGTCATCGACGCCGCCCACGTGCGACTGCATCGCGACCGGGAGACCGTGACCCGGGTCGCGTCCGCCGTCTCCGCACTCGCCGACGCTCCCGCCGCCGATGCTCCCGCCGCCGATGCGCCCGCCGACGCGCCCGCCGACGCGGCGCCCGACCGGCCGGTGCCCGTCGGCGTGCTCGCCCACCGGCTCGACGTCACCCCGGCCACGCTGCGCAAATGGGAACGTGCCGGGATCCTGTCGCCGACCCGCGTCCGCAACGCCCGGATGTACTCCCCGGACGACGTCCGCGACGCCGAACTCGCGCACCTGCTGCGCCGCGGCGGCTACCCCCTCGGCCACATCGCCACCGTGCTGGAACAGGTGCGCGCGGCCGGCGGGGCCGGTCCCCTCGCCGCCTCGATCGACCAGTGGCGGGACCGGCTCACCGCCCGCGGCCGGGCCATGCTGACCGGCGCCGCCCGCCTCGACGACTATCTGTCCTGTTAGCGTCGGGTGTGGCCGTTCGAGGTGTCGTTCGCATGTGGAACCACGACGAGGGCTGGGGTGTGATCGACTCCCCGGAGACCCCCGGCGGGTGCTGGGCCCACTTCAGTAGTGGGGCCATGCGGGGATATGTCGCCTTCGACCCCGGCGATCCGGTGTCCCTGGAGTGGGAGGTGCCGGGGCAGGATGGCTGGCCGTTCCGGGCGGTGCGGATCTGGCCGTCCGGTCAGGACCCGGTCGACCGGGAGACCGGCTCCAGCGGCGCCTACAGCAGCACGCTGACCCTGACCTTCGACGATCCCGGCGAGCCGTCACGCTGACCGCTTCCGCCGCGGCCGCCGGCTCACGCTGACTCTGCCGGAACTGGTGCTGACCCGCTCCGCTCTCGGCCCCCACGGCACCGGCCTGCTGGAACATGTCCCGGCCGCCCACCCGGCGGACACCGGCCGCAACGGGGGGCGAGGGCCGTGATGAACACGCTCACCGCGGCCCTCGCCCTCAACGAGATCAACGCCGACTCCGGCGGCAGACAGAGACAGGGTGCCTACCCGGCCCACGCGATTCGCGGGAGGTAGGCACCCCATCTGACGGCGGCTCACTACCGGCGGCGCCACTTCGAGGACACGGTGTCACGGGTT
Source organism: Actinoplanes utahensis (assembly GCF_016862455.1). Classification (GTDB taxonomy): domain Bacteria; phylum Actinomycetota; class Actinomycetes; order Mycobacteriales; family Micromonosporaceae; genus Actinoplanes; species Actinoplanes utahensis. The sequence goes on along the minus strand of NZ_BOMZ01000028.1, from coordinate 22,039 downwards.
CGCACCGGCCTGCTGGGCGACTGATCACCCGCTGTCACCAGGGGCGGTGATCCTCGCAGGAGATGATGGTGTCCGCGGCCACCCGGGAGATGCACACGTCGGTGCCGGGGCCGCCGTCGGCACGGTTGACGCCGGAGCCGGTCTCGATCGTGTCGTTGCCGTCCATGCCCCAGAACCGATCGTTGCCCTCGTCCCCGCGCAGGAGGTCGTCGCCGACGCCACCGATGACGGTGTCGTCACCCTCGGCGCCGTAGATCTCGTTGCGCGCGGCGTTGCCGATCAGGATGTCGTTGTACCTGGTGCCGAGCAGGTTCTCGACGTCGGCGCCGACGGTGTCCCGCTCGCCGGGCGAACCGTCGTCGCCGGAGGCGCCGTCCAGGTCGACGGTGACGGGCTTGTTGCGCACGTATCGCACCTCGTCCACCCCGGCCCCGCCGCGGAGGACGTCCGCACCGAACCTCGCCGGATCCGAGTCACCGAGGAGGATGTCGTTGCCGGCTCCGCCCTCGACCAGGTCACCGGCGTTGCCGCCGACGATGTAATCGTTGCCGTTCTCACCGAACAGCCGGTTGGCGCCGCCGACGTCGGACAGCTGATCGTCGCCGTTGCCGCCGTGGATCACGTCGTTCCCCGGGCGGCCGGCGTTGCCGGCGTAGACGAAGTCACCGTCGATGGAGTCGTTCCCCTCGCCGCCGGAGACGAAGTCGGCGCCGTCACCAGGGGCGATGTAGTCGTTGCCGCCCCCACCGTAGATCTTGTCGTTGCCGATCGCCGAGAACGTCTCATCGCCGTAGAGACTGTCGCCCTTCGGCCCGCCGACGATCGTGTCGGCGCCCGCCCCGCCCTGGGCCTGGAGCCTCAGGTCGCTCTTGTTGTTCACCGTGTCGTTGAGCTCCCAGAGCTGAACGGACACCGTGACGGGCGTCTGCGTGGTCGTGCAGAGAACCTTGGTGATGTCGCCGGCCGCCTGCCGGCAGCCCCGGCCCGGCTTGATCCGGACCCGGTCGTCGATGGTGACGGTGCGCCCCGACCGCGTGATGACGACGTGGTTGCCGACGTTGCGGTCGGCCTCGAACGCGACGCTGGTGGCGCCGGCGTAGGCGTCACCCCAGGACGCTGCGGCCGCCGGTGCGGCGGCGGCGCCCACCACGAGAAGAGGCGACAGGAAAAGACCGATACGGAGTGCGCGTGACACCAACGATTCCCCCCGATGTGATGATCGCGCTCATCATAGATCGACGAAAATCCGGTCGCTGTCCCTCGCGGGACGGGTCGGCGGCGTACAACCTCCGGGCGGGGAAGTCCGTCGAAAGGTTATGACGCGACGGGTACCCATATGAGTGATCGATCCGATGCCGGTTATCTGGCCTATGTCAACGGGCGCCTGACCGCCATGCGCCGTGTCGCACACATGCTGTGCGGTGATCCGGATCAGGCCGACGACCTGGTGCAGGAGACCATCACCAAGTTGTACGCACGATGGCCGCGGGTCTCGCAGGCCGACAACGTCGACGCCTACGTGCACACGATGATCGTGCGGGCCTTCCTCGACGAGAAACGTCGTGGCTGGTGGCGGGTGGGGCTGTTCGCCAGCACGCCGGAACGGCCGCCCGCCGCGCAGCAGCCGGTCGAGGAGCAGACGGTGGTGCGGGCCGCGCTGACCGAGGTGCCGGCGCGGCAGCGGGCGGTGCTGGTGCTGCGGTTCATGTGCGATCTGCCGATCGCGGAGGTCGCCGAGATCCTCGGCTGCTCTCCCGGCACGGTGAAGAGCCAGACGTCGCACGGCCTGAATCGGCTGCGCCAGATCCTCGGGGATGCCGAGGACGTTCCCGTCACCCCGAGCAACAGCGCTGGAGGCATCCGATGAACGACGAGCAGTACGGCATGCTGCGCCTGCGGCCGCTGGTGATCGAGCCGGGCCCGACCACCCGTATCGATGTCGCGGAGGCGATGCGGAAGGGCCGGCGCCTGCGGCGTACCCGGATCTGGTCGAGCTTCACCGGCGTGTTCGCCGTGACCGGTGTGGCTGCCGTGGGTGGCGCCCTCGCCCTGGCCTCGCCCGCCCCGGATCCGGGTCCGGTCCTGCCGCCCGATCCGGCGCTCCCGGCCGCCTGCACGGCGGTCCGGCTGCCGGTGGGCGGGGCGAGCCGGGCTTCGGTGACGGCCGGCGATCCGGGTGGCGTCTACGCGGTCGGAACCACCAACCCGGACTACGAGCAGGGGAAACGGAAGGTGCTGGTCTGGCGCGGCGGCGAACTCGTCGCGAGTCTGTCCCCGCCCGGTGACCAGGCGGTGATGTACGACATCAACGCCTCCGGTGTGGCGGTGGGCGCGAGCGACGGGTTCGGCGCCGTTCCGTTCGTGTACCGCGCCGGCACGGTGACCCGGATGAAGGGCAAGGGCAGCGCGGATGCGATCAACGACGCGGGCGTGGTCGCGGGTACGCATTACCGGGGCCACGCGATGGTCCCGATGCGCTGGGCGGGTCCCGACGCCGAACCGGAACTGTTGCGGCTTCCGGACGGCGTGCTCGAAGGCCGGACCAGGGCGCTCGCCGAGGACGGCACCGTCGTGGTCGAGCTCCAGGGCGACAAGGCTCCCGCGCCGACGGCCCTGTGGCTGCCGGACGGGACCCTGCAACCGCTCCCCGGGCCGGGCGGCCGCCTGTTCGCCGGTTCGTTCTTCCGCTCCGGATGGCTGTACGGGACGCTCGCGCTGCCGGTGACACGGTCCGTGCCGCCGGTCCTGTCCTCTCCCGACGAGAACGGGATGCGGCGGGTGGAGAGGGATCAGTTCGACACGCGGGCCCATCGCTATCACGTGGCGAGCGGCACCTGGCAGGAGTTGCCCGGGCGCGCGTGGTCCGGCCCGCTGGAACCGGGCGACGGACTGAACGTCTTCATCGGTGCCGGAGTCCTCGCCCTGCCGGAACCGGCTGACAAGGGCCCCGACGACTTCTTCACCGTCAGTTTCGTCAGTGACGACGGCCGGGTCGCCGGCGGGCGGAGCCTGAGCCGGCGCGCCGATCCGGCCCATGCGGCCGACCCGATCATGTGGCGCTGCGCATAACGGTGGGAAAAGGAATGGCCGGACCCGTCTGGCACCGGGTCCGGCCATTCCTTCGAGGCTTGCGCTCACACCGGGGGAAAGCGTCAGGGGAAACGCTTCGGTTTCAGCGGCGAAGCCCTACTTGTAGGTGATGTTCGAGGTGGTGAACTTGCAGGACGTGCCGTCGCCGCCGGTGCTGCCCTTGTAGGTCGCGAGCTTGGTCGGCTCGGCGCCGGTCTTGTTGCCCTTGTAGGTCACGCAGATGGAGATCTTCTTGCTCTTGTCGCCGGTGATGGTGACGCCGGACAGCGTGGCGGTGTCGCCGAAGTTGCTGTTGATGCCGACCAGGCTGGAGCCCGGGTAGGTGACGGCGATGTTCTTCACCACGACGTTGCGCTTGTACTGGGTGGAGCAGTTGCCGCAGGAGCGGTAGAGCTTGCCGAAGTCGCTGACCGCGAAGTTGCTGATGGTCAGGGTGCCGCCGCCGTTGTGCTGGAACACCTTGTCGTCGGCGCCCTTGGCGGCGCCGCCGGTGACGGTGTACTTGGCGCTGTTGCCGCCCTTGAACGTCGCGGCGTCCTCGCCGACGTTCTCCCACCACACGTTGGAGATGGTGCAGGAGCCCAGGCAGTGCACGCCGTCCGCGGCCGGGGAGCCGATGATGACGTTCTTCAGGGTGGCGCCGTCGGCCAGGACGAACAGCGGGTCCTGGCCCTCGTCCTGGCCGCTGCCGCCGAGCGCGCCGCTGCCGACGTAACGCTTGAGGCCGCCGTCGAGGGTGCCGGAGACGGCCTTGCTGGCGGTCAGTTTGACGCTGCCGGTCGCGGTCGGCCAGGCGGCGGCGGAAGCGCCCTGCGTGTACACCACCGCGCCGAGGCCCAGTCCGACGGCGGCGACCGCCACGATTCCGGCACGCCACCGCTTACGCAGATTGTTGAACACGCTCGGCCTTTCGTCGTAAACATCCATGTGAACGTGAACATGCTGGCCCCGGAAAGCAGTTCCTGTCAAATCTCTTAATTGATTAATAAACCGGCCAGAAAAAGTGTACGGAAATGCATCTGGAAATGCTTTCTATCGGTAAGTGTGCGCCGCGGCCGGAAAGGTTGCCGGTAATTTTGTGCTACCCAGTGGCTACGGAACGTCGATATCGGAATCGTCGGCCACGTCGCCCACCGGGACGATCCGGACCGGGTTCGCGCGCAGATAGTCACGCGCCCCGCGATCGCCCGTGGCGACCGCCGCGACCCCGGCCCAGTGGTCGCGGCCGAGCAGGACCGGATGCCCCCGCCGGTCGCCGTAACCGCCCATCACGAGAGCGTCCGGAGCGGCGCCCGCGAGGATCCGGCGGACCGCCTCGGCCGTGACACCCGGCATGTCCACCAGCAGGACCAGCGCCGCGGTCGCGCCGGTCGTCGCCAGGTGGGCCAGCCCGGCCCGCAGCGACGAGCCCATCCCGGTCGCCCAGTCCGGGTTGACCACCGTCTCCGGCAGGTCCGGCGCGGCGGCCCGCACCTCGTCGGCGGCGGCTCCGAGGACCACGGTGATCGTCGGGCAGCCGGCCTCCGCGAGCACCTGATGGGCCCGTTGCACGAGCAGGCGGCCCTGATGGCGGACGAGCGCCTTCGGCATCCCGTACCGCCGGCCCGCCCCGGCCGCGAGGATCAGCCCGGCGGCCGTCACCGCGGCAGCGCCAGTCCGCGAACGGCGGCGAGCGGCAGCGCGGTCCGCGGGTGATAGGCGGCGTGCCACAGCCCGCCGTGCGCGGCGCCGACGGCCTCGTCCCGCCAGGCGGCCGGGTCCGCCACGCGCGGCTTGCGGATCTGGTGCACCAGCAGCAGGGCCATCAGCTTGCTCGCCGTCTCCGGCTCGAAGATCTCCACGTCGAACAGGTGCGCGCCGGCGTAGGCGGCGGCCAGGAGCCGGTTGCTGGTCACCGAGCGGGTCCGGGTCGGCGGCGCCACCGCGAAGCTGACCACCCCGTCCCGGCGGGTCAGCGTGGCCCGCCAGCGGTGGATGCGCTTGGCCAGGGCGTAGTTCGGCCCCTGCTGCGGGACCAGGCTGTCGCTGATCCCGGGGACCTCGGCGCGCGGGTAGTTCGGCCGCAGCAGCCGTCCACCGGAGGCCGCGGCGCCGGCCCGGGCGCGCCACGACCGGGCGGCGTAGCGGCTCCGGGCGTGCGTGACGGCGGCCTCGGGCACGGCGTACACGTCGGTCGGGGTGGCCAGGAAGGCGAGCGCGGTGTCCGGGCGGTGATGGCGCAGGTGGGTGCCGAGCGCGTCGACGGCCGCCGCCAGCAGCGGATAGGCGCCGCCGGGGGCGTACACGTAGTTGCCGAGGATCAGCCGGCCCTCGAAACCGAGCAGCCACTGCGCCACCGCGCCCAGATCCCTCAGCAGATCCGCGCCGCCGGTCGGGGCGAACAGGCGGCCGGCGGTCACCTTGCCGCGGACGCGCTGCCACAGGTCGTCGCGGGGCAGGTCGAGGGCGAGGACCGTGCCGCCCCAGCCGAGGAACGCCCCGACCGGGCCCATCTCGGTGCCGGCCCCGGCCGCGATCAGCGTCTGGTCGCTCAGGTCCAGCCAGTCCGGCGACCCGGCCACCTCCGTGACCGCCGCGGCGCACGACTCCTCGATCACCCCAGTGGCCACCCAGGTGTCCAGCTGCCGGCGCAGCGCGTCGCCGCGCAGTTCGGCGCCCCGGTACGGCAGGACCACCTCGGTCTCCGGCCGCTCCCGCCCGATCACCTCGGTCGTCTCCAGCGGCCGCTCCGGCGCCGCCATCAGCGCCTGCGCCAGGCTGAACTCCCCGTCGTCACGCCGGAACCGGACCCGGGCCTGCACCGACGCCAGCCCCTCCTCGGCGAGCTCGTAACCGGCCGTCCCGTCCGCGGCCAGCCCGGTCTCCACCAGGGCCCGGAAGTGGCGCAGGTAGTTGCGCCGCCAGTCGGTCTCGCGTTCGGCGCCGGCCGCGGCGGCCGGGTCGAGGTGGCGCAGCGCGTCGGCGACGACGGCGCGGCCGAACGCGGTGCTGCTGCGCCGTCCGGTCTCGTCGGCGGGGAAGTCGGTCATGCCCGGGGTGTGATCCACCGGGCCAGTATCGCCGCCTCCTACCAGAGGAGGAGAGGGTCTCGTCCGACCGGCCGCGGATGCGGCCGCCGGGCGGGCGATCCCGGCCCCCGCGGGCACCAGGGTGAGGTCATGACTACCGTCGATTCGCGTATCGCGCCGCGCACCCCGGTCCGCCGGCACCGGACGCTGCTCTGGCTCACCGCCGCCACGGCGGTGCTGGCCGTCGTCTCGGGCATCGGGATCGTCGCCGACGACCGGATCCTGACCGGGGTGCCGATCTGGCTCAAGCCGTTCAAATTCTCCGTCTCGTTCGCCGTCTACGGCTGGACGATCGCCTGGCTGCTGGCGGTGCTGCCCCGGCGCAGCCGGGCCGCCGAACGGGCCGGCGTCGTCATCGCCGGGGCGGGAGTCGTCGAGCTCGCCATCATCACGGCCCAGGTGATCCGCGGCACCACCAGCCACTACAACGTGAGCAGCCCGATCGACGAGACCCTGTGGAACATCATGGGCCCGACGATCATGGTGTTGTTCCTCGCGCAGGTGGTGATCGCGGTGGCGGTGCTACGGCAGCGGACCCCGGACCGGCCGGCCGCGTTCGCGATCCGGCTCGGGCTCGGCATCTCGCTGCTCGGCATGGCCCTGGCCTTCCTGATGACGGCGCAGCAGACCGCGGACGGGCTGATCGGGGCGCACTCGGTGGGGGTCGCGGACGGCGGGCCGGGCATGCCGCTCACGGGCTGGAGCACCACCGGCGGGGACCTGCGGATCAGTCACTTCGTCGGGTTGCACGCCCTGCAGGCGCTGCCGCTGCTGGCGTACGGGCTGGGACGGTGGACGCGGTTGACGGCGGCGGTGCGGGCCCGGCTTGTGCTGATCGCCGGGAGCGCGTATGCCGTAATCGTGCTGCTTCTGACCTGGCAGGCGCTGCGTGCGCAACCGCTGCTGCAACCCGATGGGATCACCCTCGCCGCGTTCGCCGCGCTGGCGGTGGCGACCGCCGCCGCGACCGGTGTGGCGGTCCGCCGGTGACCGGGCTGCTGTTCGGCCTGACGTTCGTGCTGGCCGCGCCGTTCTGGGCGCTGATGATCCTGCTGCCGCGGTGGTCGTGGACCGACCGGATCGTGCGGAGCCCGCTGATCGTGCTGCCGATCGTGGTGATCTATGCGGCCCTGGTGGTCCCGGCGTTCGGCGAGGTGTGGCCGGCGGTGACGAACCCGACCCTGGGCGGGGTGCGTGAGCTGCTCGGCACCGCCGACGGCGCGGCGGCCGGCTGGGCCCACATGATCGCCTTCGACCTGTTCGTGGGCCGGTGGTCCTACCTGGACAGCCGGGAGCGCGGCGTCTCGCCGTTCGTGATGGCGCCGATCCTGCTGCTCACCGTTCTGCTCGGGCCGCTCGGGCTGGCCGCCTACCTGGCGGTGCGCCCGCGGCGGCGCGAACCCCTAGGCTGACGGCATGTGGGCGGGCCGCCTTTTCAACGCGCGGGAGACGTTGCCCCGCATGCTGCTGCTGATCCTCAGCGGCGTGGCCTACCTGGTCGTCATCTGCGGCACGCAGCGGCCACCGTCCGGGCTGCAGTGGGTGCTCGCGATCGCCGCGTTCGCCACCGGGCTCCTGCTGCACCGGCGGCAACCGCTGAACCTGCTGCTGCAGACGGTGCTGTTCGCCGCCGCGATGATCTGGACCGACGACGCGACGATCAACCAGGTGGGCACCGCGTGGGCCCTCGGCGAGCTGGCCTTCTGGGCGCCCCGGCGGGCCTGGGTGGCCGCCGGAGCCGGGCTGGTCGCCGCGGTCTACCTGACCATCGGCCTGCCCGGCTCGGACGTGAGCGTGGCCGAGAGCCTGGTCGGGCTGGCCACCAACCTGGGCCTGCCGATCCTGCTCGGCACGGTCGGCCGCACCACCCACGAGCTGGGCGTGCAGGCCGCCGCGCGGGCCGAGTCGGAGCAGCGGGCGGCCCGCGCCGACGAGCGCAGCGCCATCGCCCGGGAGTTGCACGACGTGGTCGCCCACCACGTCGCCTCGATCGTGCTGCGGATCGGGGTGGCCCGGCACGTGCTGCCCGATCTCGACGAGAAGGTCGCCGACGTCTTCGACGACGTCCACCGGACCGGCACGGAGGCGCTGACCGATCTGCGGCGGCTGGTCGCGGTGCTGCGCGACCCCGACCGGGTACGCGGTGACGCCGCCCTGACCGCCATCGAGCCCGCCGCGCTCCCGTCCGCGCTGGCCGGCGCCGTGGAGAAGGCCCGCCTGGCCGGCGTCAACGTGGAGGCGGACATCGACCCGGCGATCGCCGGCCTGGACGCGGTCCGCGGTCTGGCCGTGCTGCGGCTCACCCAGGAGGCGCTGACGAACGTGGCCAAGCACGCCGGCCCGTCCGCCACCGCCCGGCTGCGGATCACCGTGACGGGCTCCGACCTGGACTGGGAGGTGGCCGACGACGGCGGCCACCCGCACGCCGGGCCGCGGGACGTGCCGGCCGGCGGCCATGGACTGACCGGCATGCGGGAACGCGTGGCGGTGCTCGGGGGCAGCCTCACCGCGGGGCCGTCCGGGAAGGGGTGGCGAGTGCGCACGGTGCTGCCGGCATGATCCGGATCCTGCTGGTCGACGATCAGCAACTGATCCGGGCCGGGTTGCGGATGCTCTGCGACGCGGCGGACGGCATGGAGGTCGTGGGGGAGGCGGGCGACGGGCGCGCCGCGATCGAACTGGCGGCGCGGCTCGTACCCGATGTGATCGTGATGGACCTGCGCATGCCCGGCGTCGACGGGATCACCGCGACCAGCCGCATCGTCGCCGCCCGGCCGGCCGCCCGGGTCCTGGTGCTGACCACGTTCGGCGACGACGACCATCTGTACCCCGCGTTGCAGGCAGGCGCCTGCGGGTTCCTGCTCAAGGACGCGCCGCCGGACGAGTTGCTGACCGGGATCCGGCAGGTCGCCGTGGGGGAGAGCCCGTTCAGCCAGGACGTGCTGCGCCGGCTGGTGCGCCGCGCGGTGGACGCCCGGCCGGAGCCGCGCGGGCGGGTCGACGGGCTGACCGTGCGGGAGCGGGAGGTGCTCGGCCTGGTCGCCGAGGGCCTGAGCAACACCGAGATCGCCGAGCGCATGCACATCGGTGTGACCACGGTGAAGACGCACATCACCGCGCTGATGACCAAGACCGGCAGCCCGAACCGGGTACGCCTGGCGCTGCTCGCCCACCGCGCCTGATCCGCCCGGCTTTTCTCAACCGGGGGTACCGGCGACCGATCACGGCCGGCATGCGTAACGGAATCCTCGGCTCTGTGCTCACCGCGGCGGTCGCCGCCTCGGCCCTCGTGGCCCCGCTGCCGGCGCGGGCCGCCGAGCCGCCGGAGCGTTACATCGTCACGTGGCGGCACGACGGCGCCTTCTCGTCGCGGGCCGCCGGGACGGGCCGGTTCCTGCGCGGCTTCCGTGACTTCCCCGGATTCGTCACCGAGATGACCGCCGCCCAGGCCCGCCGGGTCGCCGCCGACCCGCGGGTCCGGCACGTCGAACGGGACCGGCTCGTCTCCCTCGCGGGCCGGCAGGCGAACCCGACGTGGGGGCTGGACCGGATCGATCAGCGGCCGGTGAAGGCGTCGAAGAGCTATCTGCCGTCGGCGGACGGCGACACCGTGCACGCGTACGTGATCGACACCGGGATCCGGGTCGGCCACCGGCAGTTCGGCGGGCGGGCCGAGCACGGTTACGACTTCGTCGACCGGGACGCGAACGCGAGCGACTGCAACGGCCACGGCACCCACGTCGCCGGCACCATCGGCGGCGCCACCTTCGGCGTGGCGAAGAAGGTTCGGCTGGTCGGCGTGCGGGTGCTGGACTGCTACGGCGAGGGATACGTCTCCGACATCATCGAGGGCATCGACTGGGTGACCGAGAACGCGGTCCGCCCGGCGGTGGCGAACATGAGCCTGGGCGGCGGCAACAGCCCGGCCCTGGACTGGGCGGTCGCGGACTCGATCGCCGCCGGCATCACCTACGTGGTGGCGGCCGGCAACGAGAACGTCGACGCGAACCGGAGCAGCCCGGCGGACCTGCCCGAGGCGGTCACCGTGGCCGCCACCGACAGCCGGGACCGGCGGGCGGTGTTCTCCAACTTCGGGCGCGGCGTGGACCTCTTCGCGCCGGGCGTCGGCATCCGGTCCGCGACGGCGGCGGGCGACTCCGCCACCGCGGTGTACAGCGGCACCTCGATGGCGGCCCCGCACGTGGCCGGGGCGGCGGCGCTCATCCTGGACGCCTACCCGGGACACACCCCGGCGCAGGTGCAGGCGCGCCTGATCGCCGACGCGACCAAGGGCCGGGTCACCGCCCGGGCCGGGTCACCGGACCGGCTGCTGTTCGTGCCCGCGCCGCCCCAGGCGCCGGCGATCGCCACCACCCGGACGGCGACGGCTCAGGTGGGGCGCCCGTACTCGGCACGGCTCGCGCTCGCTTCCAGCCGCCGCGGCGGCTGGAAGCTCGCCTCCGGTTCGCTTCCGCCCGGTCTGTCGCTGTCGGCTTCCGGTGTCATCTCCGGTACGCCCACCACGCCCGGCTCCCGCACGGTGACCGTCCGGTTCACCGACTACGTGCCGCAGTCGGTCATCCGGCAGGTGGTGATCCCGGTGACCGCCTCGATCCCGGTGATCGACGCCGACCTGCCCGGCCTGCTCACCGAGGAGGACTACGAGCAGCAGCTCACCGTCGCCGACGGCCGGGACGGCACGTGGTCGCTGGAGTCGGGAGCGCTGCCGGACGGGCTGACCCTCGAGGAGTCCGGCCTGATGTGGGGCACCGGGGTCACGGCCGGCGAGTTCACCTTCACGGTGCGCTTCACCGACCCGTGGAACCAGACGGCGACCCGGACCTACACGATCACCGTTCACCAGTTCTGAGCGTCGGCGTACTTCCGGGCGATCGACGCCGACTCGGGCAGGTCCGACTCCAGCACCGGGAGCCCGGGCCGGACCACGATCGCGCCGAGCTCGGCCAGCAGCTGCCGCAGCAGTCACTCGGACGCCGGCGCCTGCGGCGCGACCCCGGCGGTCACCACCGGCACGGCCGGCTTGCCGGCCAGTGCCTGGGCCGGGAGCCGGTCGACGCCGGCGCCGAGGTCCGCGATCCGGCCCGCGGGTTGCCGGACACCACCACGATTCCCGTCATCTCGGTCACGCCTCCTGACGAATTTCCAGCTGATGGGAAGAGCCACCCGCGATGGAGGGTGGCGCGCGCGCCGCGTCCCTGGCAATATCCTAGTAAGCCGATAGGGAATCCTCGCCGCCGAGGATATGACGCCTGCCACTGCGAGGCAGTATGCCTATCTAGCAGATAGGAAATGTATCCTTGCGGTGCGCTCGCCCGCTCCCGGTCGGGTTCATCGTCGAAGGAGTAGCCATGTCCGCTCTCGCCGTCGCGCATCCGCACGCCACGTACCCCCGCCCGGTCCTGCTGCGGCCCGTGCCCGACCCGCCGCCGGAGCGGCATGTGGACGATGATCAGGCGCCCGTCACCGTGACGATCAGCATCGCCGGCGGCGCGGGCGGCCGGGAGCGGGTGCTGGCCGCTCTCCGCGAGCTGGTCGACGCCGCCGGGGCCGCGGGTGCGGTCGAGGTGGGTGACGGCGCCGCTGTCCGGCAGGAGGGCGCGGCCGAGATCCGTCTCGACCCGCGGGCGCGGACCGCGTTCCGGGGTGGCCGGCTGTTGGAGCTCAGTCGCCTGGAGTACGACCTGCTCCTCTTCCTGGCTCGCCACCCCCGTCAGGTGTTCAGCCGCGCTCAGCTGCTGACCCACGTCTGGGGCCACCGGCACACCACCAACCGGACGGTCGACGTGCACGTCAGCCGCCTGCGGACCAAGCTGGACGACCCGGAGCTGATCACCACGGTGTACGGCCTCGGCTATCGGCTCGCCGACGACGCGCCCATCGTCGTCGTCGAGCGGTGAGAGGGCGGCCGGGTGTGCCGATGTAGTGGTCGTGCCGGCGGGCGACGACGGTCGCCGGCCGGCACGCGGTTCATCCCGAATGGGTTATAGGGCCACAGTATGACCCGGTTGTCTTGCCTGTTCACGGGCTGTTTCACCACCGATCGGTGATCGTTCACATGGTCTTGCCAAGGGATCGATCAATTTAAATACTGCGAGCACGCGGTGCGCCGGACCGGCGTACCCACCCCCATTCCCCCCTGGGAGGAATCGTGCTCAACCCGATGCTTCGCCGGCCGATCGTCGGCCTGGCGGCGGGCGTTCTCGTCGCCAGTGGGCTGGCCGCCTCACCCGCTTCAGCCGCCCCCTCCGCCGACTCGTCCCTCACCACCGCCACCCTCGCCAGCACCCTCGACGCCCGGCTGGGCGCCCGGGACGCCGGCTCCTTCCTCGACGACTCCGGCAAGCTGGTGGTCAACGTGACCGACGCGGCGACCGCCGCCGAGGTGACCCGGGCCGGCGCCAAGCCGCGATACGTGACCCGCAGCGGCGCCACCCTGGCCGCCGCCGACGAGAGCCTCAAGGCCGGCCTCAAGACGCCGGGCACCGCCTTCGCCGTCGACCCGATCACGAACCAGGTCGTCGTCTCGGTGGACGAGAGCGTCACCGGCACCAAGCTGGCCGCGGTCAAGGCCACCGTCGCCAAGCTGGGTGACGCCGCCCGGATCGAGACCATCCCCGGCAAGCTGAGCCTGCGCATCTCCGGCGGCGACGCCATCTACTCCGGCGGCGGGCGCTGCTCGCTCGGCTTCAACGTCCGCAACAGCGCGGGCACCTCCTACTTCCTGACCGCCGGCCACTGCACCCGGGGCACGTCGTCCTGGAACAACGGCTCCGTCACCCTCGGCACCACCGCCGGCAGCAGCTTCCCCGGCAACGACTACGGCATCGTCCGATACACCAACACGACGATCGTCAAGACCGGCGGCGTCGGCACCTCGGTCGACATCACCTCGGCCGCCACCCCGGCGGTCGGCGCCACCGTCACCCGGCGCGGCTCCACCACCGGCACCCGCTCCGGCCGGGTCACCGCACTCAACAGCACGGTGAACTACGCCGAGGGCTCGGTCTCCGGCCTGATCCGCACCACGGTCTGCGCCCAGCCGGGCGACAGCGGCGGCTCGCTCTACTCCGGCAGCACCGCGCACGGCCTGACCTCGGGCGGTAGCGGCAACTGCAGCAGCGGCGGCGTGACGTACTTCCAGCCGGTCACCGAGGCCCTGAGCGCCTACGGAGTCTCGGTCTACTGATCGAAGTGCAGCGTGGTGACTCCGGGCGCGCACAGGGGCCGGAGTCACCACGCTGACGTCCTCCGGTTCGCGGACCGGGCCGGCACGGGGCGCCCGCCCTCGATCACTTGATCGGGGGCGGGCGCCGTGTATCAGAATCGATGAATGACCACAGTCGACAACAGCCGCAAGGTCCACCGCGGTGCGCGGTCGCCGGGCTGTCCGGTCCGGGTCGGTCCCGACGGTGTCTGGGCGATCCAGGACTTCGCGACCGCCCGGGAGTTCCTGCGGCACACCGACACCCGGCAGGCCGGGCTCGGCATCGAGAACGCGTTGCGCCACCGGGGCCGGATGCGGCTGCCGATGCTCTACCGGGACGGTCCGGAGCACCGCGAGCAGCGACGGCAGACCGCCCGGTTCTTCACCCCGAAACGGGTCGAGAGCGCGTACGGCGACCTCATGCACCGCCTCGCCGGGCAGCAGTGCGAGGTGCTGCGGCGGCGCGGCGCGGCCGACCTGTCCGCGCTCTCCTTCCAGCTCGCCGTCGCGGTCGCCGCCGAGGTGGTCGGCCTCACCGAGAGCCCGCCCGGGATGCCACGCCGGCTCGACCGGTTCTTCCGGATCCCCGACCCGCACGCCCGCGGCCTGTCCGCACTCCGGCAGAAGGCGGCCGACAACTCCGTGCTGCTGTCGTTCCTCTGGCGCGACGTCCGCCCGGCCGTCGCCGCCCGCCGGAGGAAGCGGCGCGACGATCTGATCTCGCACCTGCTCGACGAGGGCTGCACCACCGCCGAGATCCTCGGCGAGTGCGTCACGTTCGCGGCCGCCGGGATGGTCACCACCCGCGAGTTCATCACCGTCGCCGCCTGGCACCTGCTCACCGACGAGACGCTGCGGGCCCGTTACGAGACCGGTGACCAGGCTGAGCGGGTCGCCATCCTGCACGAGATCCTGCGCCTGGAGCCGGTCGTCGGCGACCTGCTCCGCTGGACCACGGCCGACGTGCCGCTCGGCGACGTGACCATTCCGTCCGGGGCGCGCGTCGACATCGCGGTGGCGGCGGCCAACCTGGACCCGGATGAGGCCGGCGAGCAGCCCGGCACGGTCTGCCCGGGCCGCGCGGTCGGCCCCGGCCTCTCCTTCGGCGACGGTGCGCACCGGTGCCCCGGTGCCTACGTCGCCATCCAGGAGACCGACATCTTCCTCAGCAGGCTCTTCGCCATGCCGGGCCTGCGGATGATCCAGCACCCGGCGGTGACGATCCGCCCGGACATCGCCTCCTACGAGCTGAAAGGGCTGATCCTGGCGGTCTGACCAGCGCGTGGATCCCCGGCCTAGTCGTGATCGTTGGTGCGCTCCTCGCCGCGGCGGCGCAGCATCTTCAGGCCGGGCAGGCCGGCGATCGCCAGGTGCAGGTCCTCGGTGACCTCGAGCAGCTTGTGCAGGTCGGGGCCGACCCGATCGAGCTTGCCGAGCAGCGGCATCACGTCGTGGACCAGGTGCCGCTGCAGGGCCGGCAGCTCGTCGATCATCCGGATCGCGGCGGTCACCTCGGCCGGGGTGAGCTCGGCGACGAACCGGGCGGCCAGCGGAGCGGCCTGGCGCAGGGTGGGAGAGTAGTCCCCGACCATGGTCTCGACGTCGCCGGCGACCGATTTCGCCCGGGCCGCGATGGTGGTCACCTCGCCCACCGCGGTCGCCGCGTCACCGACCACCACGCCGGCCGCCTCCGCGGTCATCGTGGCCCGGCGGACCAGCTCGGTGGCGGCGGTCGAGACGGCGGCGGTCTCCTGCACGGCGAGGGCCGCGGCGCTGGCGACGGCGCGGGTCTCGGCCACCGCGGACTCCGCGGCGGCGGCCACCGCGGAGATCCGTTTGACCAGATCCTCGGCTTGCGCGGCGACCAGGACCACCCGATTCACCAGCAGCTCGGTCTGGCCGATCAGGCTGACCGCCCGCACCGGGATGGTCACGGCGGTGGCCGCGGTCTCGATCACCCGGCCGAGGGCAGAGGTGGTCAAACGGAGGGCGCCGGACACGAGAGAGGACATGTCCCCATTGTGCGCCCGGAACGCACCTCCCGCCTGATCACGGAAAGTGCGGGTAAGAGAGCCGAGCGTCGAAAGTCCGGAATACACAGGGTTCCGGTTGCCCGTTCCGGCCCTCGGCACGGCAGTATGCATCCGTGCGACGTACCCGAAATCTGATCCTCGTGGTGGCCGCGGTCGGCATCCTGGGCGGTTCGGTCCTGGTGGCGAAGGGCATGCTCGGTGGCCCCTCCGACGTCAGCGGCGGCACCCTGACCGGCTCCTTTCAGGACGCGCGACCCGCGTCGCCGTCACCGGCCGGCCCCTCCCCGGAGGAACTGGCGGCCATCGAGCGGGCCAAGCGGGTCGCGGCGCTCGACGCGGCGCTGAAGAAGTACGCGGCCGGCCGGCCGGAGTTCTCCGTCGCCGTCCACGACCGTACGACCGGGCAGACGTACGCCTACCGCGGCGCCGAGAAGTACGAGACCGCCAGCGTGGTCAAGGTGCAGGTCCTCGCGTGCCTGCTGCTCACCGCCCAGGACGCCGGCCGCAAGCTCACCACGAACGAGAAGTCGCTCGCCGACAAGATGATCCGGTACAGCGACAACGCCGCCACCACCTCGCTGTACGGCAAGGTCGGCCGGATCAACGGGCTGACCGCCTGCAACAAGCGGCTCGGCCTCACCCAGACCAAGGTCAGCAGCTCCTGGGGCCTCACCCGGACCACCGTGGCGGACCAGGTCAGACTGCTCACTCAGCTGGTCTCCGACGGCGGCGGGCTGACCGCCGCCTCCCGGGCGTACGCCCACCAGCTGATGAGCACCGTCGCGCCGGATCAGGACTGGGGTGTCCCGGCCGCCGCGAAGGACGGCGAGGACGCCACCGTCAAGAACGGCTGGCTGCAGCGCTCCACCGAGAACAACCTCTGGATCATCAACTCGGTCGGGCGGATCACCGGCGACGGCACCGACGTCTCGATCGCCGTGCTGACCCACGCCAACAAGACCATGGACGGCGGCATCGGGCACGTGGAGAAGGTCGCCGCCCTCACCCGGACGCATCTCAAGTATTGATCTCCCGGCGCCGGCTCCACCACGACAGGGCCTGATTGACCAGCAGGATCAGCACCACGGCGGCGATCACGCCCTGCCACGGCCGCGGGAACACCGACCCGCCGGCCAGCCCGATCGCGGCGTAGACGAACGACCACAGCACACAGGCCGGCAGGTTGGCGACCACGAAGGTGTGCCAGGAGATCCCGGCGAACGCGGCGGCCAGCAGCACCGGCACCCGGCCGCCCGGGATCAGCCGGGACACCAGCAGCACCGGCACCTGCCGGGCCTTGATCCGGTCCTTCACCGACGCCAGCCGCTCCTCGTCGCGCAGCCAGCGCAACCGGCGGGCCAGCCGCTCCCCGCCGACCCGGCAGATCGCGTACATCACCAGGTCTCCGGCGTAGGCGCCGGCCGCGCCCGCCGCCACCACGAAACCGATCGTGAACGGGTGCTCGTGGAACGCCAGCGCGGCCGCCCCGCTCACCGCCGCCCCGGTCGGCACGATCGGCACCACCGCCCCGAACAGCACGACCAGGAAGAGCCAGCCGAGAGCGGCCAGCGTGGCCGTCACGCGGCCGGCCCCACATCGAGGGTCTCACCGTGCGCCAGCACCCGGACCCGGCTGCCCTGGACGCTCTCCGCGGCGAACGCGGCGAACCGCTCGCCCGGCTCCTCGAACATGTGCCGCCGCATCCGGCCCATCCCGATCGGCCACAACGTGCCGTAGTGCACCGGCACCGCCCAGGAGGCTCTCACCCGGCGCAGGGCCTCGGCGCCGTCCCGGGCGTCCAGGTGGCCGTGCGCGCCCAGGGTCGGGCCCCAGCCGCCGACCGGGATCAGCGCCAGATCCACCGGGCCGATCGTGGCCATCTCGTCGAACAGGCCGGTGTCGCCCGCGTACCAGGTGCGGGCGGCGCCCTCCACCACGAACCCGACAGCCGCCGCCCGCTCCCGGGACCACGGGCCACGGCCGCCGTCGTGGCGGGCGGGCACCGCGCGTACCCGCAGAGGCCCGACGGTCGTCTCCTCGCCCGCCGCGAGCTCGACGCATCGCCCGGCCACCCGCCTGCCCAGCGCCCGTGCGGCGAAAGCCGCCGCTCCGCGCGGCAGGATCAACAGCGGCTCCCCGGGTACGGCGCGCAGCGACGCCACGTGGAAATGGTCGGCGTGCAGATGCGACAGCAGGACGGCGTCCGGAGCGCCCGGCAGCCGGGGCAGGGGGCCGGCCATCCGCCGCAGGTGGGCGAGGCGCCCGGTGAGCACCGGGTCGGTGAGCAGGTCGACGCCGGAGTCGGCGAGCCACACCGTGCTGTGCCCCCACCAGGTCACCGAGGTCTCGCTCACCGCCCCACGTTACCCGGATTCCGCGTGTCGATCTCAGCCGTCGACGCGTCCCCGGCTCACGCGCTCAGCGCAGCCGCCGCAGAGCCAGGCCGCAGGCGCGGGCGAAGGCGTGCTGGAAACCCACCGCCAGCGGGCCGGCCACCCGCATCAGCGTCCCGGCCGGCCGGGAGAACGCGGTGACCGTGAACCACACCGCGTCCTGCTCGTCACGCTCCACCACGAACGCCTCCTCGCCGACGGCCGGATGGCCGGGCCGGGTGCCGTACGCGAAACCGATCCGATCACCCTCCTCCACCGTCCAGACCACCTCGCAGGGGGCGCGCAGCGGCCCGAGCCCGATGGTGAGCAGCACGCCCGGCGCGGCCCGCCCGGCGTCGGCGGTGATCCGGGCGCCGATGGCCCGGTGCATCCGGAAACTCAGGATCGCCGCCCCGGCCCGGGCCAGCACGTCCTCGCCGGCGCCGATCGCGGTGCGGTGGCGCAGATGCCGGTAACCGGCGGGCAGGCTGCCGGTCCGGGTCGCACCGACCTGGGGGTACGTCAATTGGGTCACCCGTGCAGTGTGCCTGCACGCTCAGGTGACCGCCGCCGAGTCGCCGCCGTGACATGACTCCGGCACACTGAGCGACGTGACTGCACCTCGCTCCGCCGTCGTGGTGAACCCCACCAAAGTGGCCGATCTCGATCACCTCCGGCGTACTGTGCACGAGGGCCTGCGCCGGGCCGGCTGGCCGGAGCCGGCCTGGTATGAGACCACCCCGGAGGACCCCGGCCGGGGTCAGGCCCGCCGTGCCGTCGCCGAGGGCGCCGAGCTGGTCTTCGCCTGCGGCGGGGACGGCACCGTCACCGCCGTCGTCACCGCCCTGGCCGGCAGCGACGTCGCCCTGGCCGTCCTCCCGGCCGGCACCGGCAACCTGCTCGCCGCCAACCTGGGCCTCGGCGGCGACCCCGCCACCGGGCTCGAGGTGGCCCTCGAGGGCGGCCGGCGGCGCATCGACGTCGGGGTGCTCGAGGACAGGTGCTTCGTGGTGATGGCCGGGATGGGCTTCGACGCGCAGATGCTCGAGGACACCTCGGAGAAGGCGAAGAAACGGATCGGCTGGCTGGCGTACGTCGGCGGCGCCACCAAGCACCTGCTGGACCGGCCGATGCGGGTGCGGATCCGGCTGGACGGCGGCCCGCCGATGCCGCGCCGCCCGAAAGCCGTGATCGTCGGCAACGTGGGCCGGCTGCAGGGCGGGGTGCGGCTGCTCAACAAGGCCGAGCCCGACGACGGCCGGGTCGACGTGGCGATCCTGAGCCCCGGCAACCTGGCCCACTGGGCGGCGCTGGCGTGGGCCGTGGTCAGCCGCCGGGAGCGGGTGCCGCTGATGGAGACGTACACCGCACAGCGGGTTGAGATCTACAGCAACCGGGCACAGGCCCGCCAGCTCGACGGTGATCTGATCGCGCCGGGCAAGGTCATGAAGATCCAGGTGCGGCCGAAGGCTCTGCTGCTGTGCGTGCCCCAGCCGGATGCCGACCCGGACCTGGCGTACGACGCCTCCCGGGCCGCCCGGCGAGCCGAGCCGATCCGGGAAGTCGCGGCGGAGGAGAAGGCTTGAGCAGCACCGAACCGGTTCCCGAGACCCGGATGATGCCGGGGGACAAACTCTCGGCCGACGACGCCTTCCGCGCGCTGCGCCACTACGGGCGCTGGCCGCTGCTGCACGACGCGTTCGTCCGGTTCCGGTACGGCGACGGGTTCAGCCACGCGCGGGCGTTCGGGTTCCAGCTCTGCCTGGCCATCGTGCCGTTCCTGATCGCGCTGTCCGGTCTCGCCACCGACCTCGGCGTGGAGGACGGCGGCCGGATCGTCGCGGACACCGTCGTCGGGCTCACCCCCGGCGACAGCAAGCACATGGTCGAGCAGCTGCTGATCGACGACGACCGGACCGAGGCCGCGGGCGAGCTGGCCCTCGCCCTCGGCATGGTCACCGGCCTGTTCGCGCTGACCAGCGCGATGGCCCAGATCGAGCGCGGCGCGAACCGGATCTACGGCGTGGAACGCGACCGGCCCGCCCTGCGCAAGTATCTGCGCGCGGCCATCCTGGCCCTGGTGGCCGGCCTGCCCGCGCTCTTCGGGTTCCTGCTGCTGGTGGCCGGGCGGGTGACCGGCGACTCGGCGGAACGCAACCTGGAGCTGTCCCACGGCGTCCGGGTGACCTGGGACGTGATCCGCTGGCCGCTGAGCCTGCTGCTGATCGTGTTCGCGGTCAGCCTGCTCTTCCGGCATTCGGTACGCCGTAACCAGCCCGCCCTCTCCTGGCTGCTCTTCGGCGCGGTGGTGTCGACCGTGCTGTGGTGGCTGGCCAGCCTGCTCCTGGCCGGGTACATCCGGTTCAGTGACGGATTCGGCGCCACGTACGGCCCGCTCACCGCGATCATGGCCCTGCTGATCTGGGCCAACCTCACCGGGATCGCGCTCTTCCTCGGCCTCGCCTTCGCCGCCCAGCTGGAGGCCCGCCGGGTGGGCATCCAACGGCCCGCCCTGGAGGACCGCTGGGAGCCCGAACCCGAGGACCCGGTCGCCGACTTCCCGGTGCCGGACGCCGCCGACATCCCGGACCAGCGCCGGCCCGGTGTATCAGCCGAGCCGTCCGGGTAAGAACCGCGCACCCCCGAACTGTTGGAGTGCGCCGTGGAAGAGAACCGAGTGGTGGAGCGCACCGGCTGGGCGCCGGTGCGGCACTTCGCCGAGCGCAGTGTGCTCGGCCTGCTGGTGGTGACCGCGATCGGCCTGACCTTCGGTGTGCTGCTGCTGCTCGTCCGGTTCCACTGGCAGCCGCTGCTGGACCTGGACCGGTCGGTGGCCGACGGCCTCAACCGCTGGACCTCCGGCTCGGAGACGACGGTGGGGGTGCTGAAGCAGATCTCCTCGTTCGGCGGCCGCGGTGTGCTGCTCCCGCTGGTCATCCTGCTCGCGGCCGTGCTGCTGATCCGCCGCCGCCCCCGCCCGGCCGTCTACCTGCTGGTCACCGGGGCCGGTGCGCTGATCATGGACCCGTCGCTGAAGGCGCTGATCGGCCGACTGCGCCCGGCCGTCGAGGTGCCGGTCGCGACGGCGCCCGGCAACAGCTTCCCCAGCGGGCACGCGCTCGGGTCGATGGTCGTCTACGGGATGATCGTGCTGGTCTTCCTCCCGGCGGTACGGCGCCGCTGGCGGCCGTGGTTCATCGGGCTCGCCGCGGTGATCGTGGCGGCGGTCGGGTTCACCCGGGTCGCGCTCGGCGTGCACTACGTCTCCGACGTGCTGGGCGGATGGCTGCTCGGGCTGGCGTGGATCAGCGTGACGGCGTACGCCTTCCGAATCTGGCGCCGCGAGGCCGGTCACACCACCCCGCCGATCACCGACGGCCTGGAGCCGGAGGCCGGGACCGACCTGAAGCCCGCGCCGGCCGAGGGCGCCGTCCTGCCGCACCCGTGGGCCAAGGCGGCCGAGATCCTGGTCGGCTGGGTGTTCGTCTTCGGCCTGCTCTACCTGGTCGGGTACTCCGTGAACCGCTGGGAACCGGCCTTCGACGACCGGTTCGTGCGGTGGCTGCAGACGTTCCGCACCCCGGCGCTCGACGACCTGAGCTGGCTGGCGAGCAAAGCCGGCGACACCCACGCCATCCTGATCATCTCGCTGATCTTCTGCCCGCTGGCGCTGGCCCTGTGGCGGCAATGGCGCCCGATCGTCTTCCTTGCCTTCACCATGATCGGCGAGCTGACCCTCTTCCTCTGCGCCGCCGCGTCGGTGGGCCGCGACCGCCCATCGGCCGAGCAGCTCGACGGCCCGATGCCGACCTCGTCGTTCCCCTCCGGGCACATCGCCGCGACCATGTGCCTCTGGGTCGCCATCGCGATCATCGTGATGTCGCGGGTCCGGCAGCCGTGGCGCTGGATCTTCCCGGCCCTCGCGGTGATCATGCCGCTGGTCGTCGCGCTGTCCCGCATCTACCGCGGCATGCACCACCCCACCGACTTCATGGGTGCGGCCCTGCTCACCGCGGCGTGGATCGGCGTGCTCTGGTGGACGGTGCGCCCCAACGAACACGCCGAGACCGTCACCGAGGCCGCCGTCCGCGTCGAGCGCGGCCGCAAACTGGAGCCCGTCGCATGACGGCCCGCGGAGTGGGCCCGTCGCACGATGGCGATCCTGGAGGCCGTTGCATGACCCTTCGCGTGGTGAGCCCGCACGATGGCGATCTCGGAGGCCGTCGTATGACCCTTCGCGTGGTGAGCCCG
>NZ_BOMZ01000027.1 GCF_016862455.1 Actinoplanes utahensis | reverse complement strand
TCGCATGACGGCGAGCCCGGAGCCCGGCGCAGGACGGCCCGCGTAGTGAGCCTGGAGGCTGTCGCATGACGGTGCGCCTGATGACCTGGAACATCAAGAACGGCGGCGGGGATCGCCTGCCGGCGATCATCGAGGTCATCCGCGACGAGCGGCCCGATGTCCTGTGCCTGCAGGAGCTTCAGCATTTCCAGCGGTACGGCGGACGGCGCATGCGGGAACTGGCGGACGCGACCGGTATGACCGCGCACCTGGCCCGCTCGCTGTTCGCCCAGCCGGTCGCCGTCCTGGTGCGCGAGCCGCTGCGGATCATCCGCCGGGTGTCGATCACCTGCCGGCTGCACCACGCCGCGGCGGTCGCCGTCATCGGCACCCCGGCCGGCACGCTCACCGCGATCAGCGCCCACCTCAACCCGTTCTCCCCGCAGCGGCGTTACCGGGAGGCCCGCTGGCTGGCCGCCCGGTACGCCTCGGCCCGCTCGATGGTCTTCATCGCCGGGGACATGAACGGCCTCGACCCGGACGGCGACCACGAGGCGGAGCTGGCCGCCCAGCCGTCCCTGTACCGCCGGCGGCACCTCGGACCGGACGGGACCCAGGACACCCGGGCGATCGCCGCCATCCGGTCGGAGGGCTTCACCGATCTGTGGCACGCCGTCGGCGAGGGCGACGGCCGGACCGTGCCGACCGGCTTCGCGGGCCGTGAGTTCGGGGCGGTCCGCCTCGACTATCTGCTGGCCAGCCCGCCGCTGACGGCCCGCGCGCGGCGCCTCTGGACGGTCCGGGACGACCGGACCGATCACGCCTCGGACCACTACCCGGTCCGCGCCGACATCGACATCTGACCGTCGACCACCGGTCAGGCCGCCGCCCGGTCACCTGTCGGTGCCGACATCGGCCTCCGGCGTCACCCACCGCTGGGTGCCGTCGCCGGTCTCCGGCGTCATCCTTTGGTCGGGCCGCCGCCAGGCCGTCGGGCCGCCGTCGGGTCGCCGGGCCGCCGTCGGGTCGCCGGGCCGCCGTCGGGCCGCCGGGCCGCCGTCGGGCCGCCGCCCGCTTACCGCTTTGATGTCGGCATCGATCTCCGGGCGTCACTCACCGGTCGGGCCACCGGCCAGCTCGGCGACGATGTCCAGGTGGCCGGCATGGCGCGCATACTCCTGGATCAGGTGGAGGCAGATCCGCTCCAGGGTGGCCGGCTCGGCGCCGGCCCACCGGGGACCCGGCCGGCCCGCCGCGGTGAGGTCGCTGCCGGTGATCACGGCGGTGGTGTGTGCGCCCTGGGCCCGCAGGGCCGCGGCCAGATCGTCGAGCGTCTCCGCCGGCTCGACGTGCCAGCGGTCGTCTCTCCGGTCACCCCAGGGGTCCTCGACGGCTGAGCCCTGAAAACCCCACTCGAGCCAGCGCAACTCCACCCAGCGGAGGTGCTTGAGCAGCTCCAGCGGCGTCCACCCGGACGGCAGGCGGCTGGCGCGCAGCTCCGCCGCGGGCAGCGCGGCGGCCTTGGCCAGCAGGGTCTCGCGGTAGTAATCCAGATAGCGGACGAAGACCTCGGCGTGCCCGGCGGCCGGGGTCATCGGCGAGGGGAAGGGGATCGCTGACATACCCACGATCCTGCCCTGCCCCTACGACATTTCTCAGCCGGCGACGACGCGGTCCCGGCCGGAGCGCTTGGCGGCGTACAGATGACGGTCCGCGGTGGAGAGCAGCGCCGAGAAGGTGCCCAGCCCGTCCGGCGCGGTGGTGACGCCGATGCTGGTGGTCACCTGGAGACTGCCGGTGATCGGCTGCCAGCCGAACGCCCGGATCCGCAGCCGCAGCCGCTCGCAGCGCAGCGCCGCCTCCTCGGCATCGACCCCCGGGAGGACCAGCAGGAACTCCTCGCCGCCCATCCGGGCCGCGATCGCCGCGCCGGGCGCCGCCTCCTCCAGCATCTCGGCGACCCGCTGCAGGACCGTGTCGCCGGTGGCGTGCGACAACGTGTCGTTGATCCGCTTGAAGTGGTCCAGATCCATTATCGCCAGGGAGATCGGGCGGCCCCGGGCGGCCGACTCCAGCAGCAGGTCGGGCACCCGCTCGTTGACGAAACGGCGGTTGTAGAGACCGGTGAGCGCGTCCCGGTGGGCCATCTCCCGGAAGTGCTCGCTGGCCCGGCGGGCCTCGGTGGCCTCGAAGACGGCCTGCAGCGCCCGGGCCCGGGCGTCGCGCTGCACCGACTGCAGCGCGGTCATGTCGGCGTGGAAGGCGCGGTGCTCCTCGTACGCCTCCGCGAACCGCCCGGTCGCCGCGAACAGGGCCGCCTGCTCCTGGCGTACCCGTGCCCCGATCGCCGCGAGCTGCCGCTGCGCGCACACCGACCGGGCCGCGTCCAGTGCCGCCTGCGCGTCGTCGTGCCGCCCGTCCAGCCGGCGCGCCTGCGCCAGGGTGAGCTGGCACTCGGCGACCGCGTCACCCTCGTTCGCCACGACCAGGTCGGCCATCACGGGGGAGAGCAGTTCCTCGACGGCGGCGTACCGCCCGCCCATCATCTCGACCTGGGCCACCGTGTCCAGTTCGTTGGCGGTGAACCGGTGCCCGGTGCGGGCCTGGAGCTCCCACATCTGCGCGATCAGCGATCGGGCCTCGGCCTCGTCACCGGTCTCGACCGCCGAGTACGCCATGTTGTTGAGCAGCGACGACGTCAGCTCGTGATCGCCGGCCGCGGCGGCCAGGGCCAGCGCCTCCCGGCCGCGGCGCCGTCCGTCGGCGTGCGAACCGGTGTCGTCCAGCGCCACCGCGAGGGTCATCAGGTGCCGGGCCCGCAGCGGCCCGGGCACCTCGTCGGTCAGCAGGGCGACGCTCTGCACCGCGTGGGTCAGAGCGTCGGAGAAGTCGCCGACATGCCGGTAGAAGACCGACAGTTCCCGGTGCGCCCGGGACAGCAGGTACCGCGAGTCGTGTTCCTCCGCCCAGGCACGGACCTGGTGGGCGAGCTGCCCGCCGTCGCCGGTGTGCCCCTCCCGGAGGAGGACTCCGGCCTGCAGCAGCGTCGCGCGCTGGCCGACCTCCTCGGCGCCGACCTCGGCGGCCCGCTGTCGCAGCGCGGTCGCGGGCGCCCAGACGGTCCGGAACTGCGACAGCGGCCGGTTCTCCAGCTCGGCCACGGCGTCATCGAGTTCATCGAGCCGATGGCGTGGCTCGGCAGGGACGAGGCTTGCCGCTTCCGTCGTCAATGTCCCTCTTCCCTCTGATCGCCGTGACGTCTTACGGTCCGGTGCCGGGGTAGCAGACCGGGTCGTATCCGGTTGCGAGACGGGTGCGGAAGTGACGGGTCAGCGCCGGGTGCAGACGGGAGCGGCGGTGGCCGGGACCGGCCCGCCGGTCTCGACACCGACCGTGAAGCAGTAGTTCAGCGACTCGTTGAGGCTGTAGACGACGTAGTCGGCGGCGCCCGCCGGCAACGTGGTGATCTTCACCGGGGTCTGCTGCGCCCGCCCGCCGATGATCACGACCTTGCCGGCGGCGCCGCTCGGATAGGCCCAGGACAGCATGACGCTCCCGCCGTTGTCGCGCAGCCGCACGTTCTGCGGGGCGCCGGGCTCGGCGATGGTGGCGCTCTCCAGCGGCCCGGCGGCCGGGGCGGGCGGCCCGGACGGCCCGGACGGTGGGAGAGTCGCCCCGTCGGCGCCGGGCAGCATCACGATGACGATCGCGGCGGCCGCTGCCACCCCGCCGGCCAGCACCGAGGACAGCAGCAGCGGATGGGCCATCCGGGACCGGCCGCCGGCCCGCCCGACCGGCACCGGCAGCCGCCGCGAGTTCGGCGGGTCGGTCCGGGTGCCGGTCCGCGCGGTGCCGACCGGCGCCGCCCTGCCGTCCTCGCCGTGATCGGGCGCGCGGCCGCCGGGCAGCGGCGGCGGGGTGTCCGCGCGGGCGTGCCGGCCGGTCGGGTCACCGGGCAGCCGATGCAGGTCGCTGAGATAGAGCGGCTGCTGGTAGAGGGTGCCGTTGGGATCGGTGGCCCGGTTGTCCGGCGGCGGCCGGCCGTCGCCGAGGTCGTCCGGCGGGGCCGGATAGACCCGGCCGTTGGGATCGGTGGGGCGGTCGTCCGGCGGCGGCTGTCCGGGCGCGTGCACCGGGAACGGCGACGGCCGGGCCCCGCCGGGGTCGGACACGGTGGGCCGGCGCGGGAACGGGCGGAACTGTTTCTCCCCTGTCGTGTCCCGCCGGCCGCAGACGTGCCGACCGGACGGCGTCCCGGCGGCCAGGGCGGCCGCCTGCCGGGCCAGCGAGTGGCCGGCCGGCAGATGGCGGGCGCTCAGCTCGGCGGCCAGGGCCAGATGCGCGGCCGACTCGGAGTCCTCGCCGCAGTCGCGCTCCATGGCGCCCAGCCGGGCGAGCATCTTGATGCCGGCCGGAGCGGGGTCGCCGTGCACCCGGCGGTGCCGGCGCCAGGCCCGGGCCAGCCGGGACCGGGCTGTCGAGCAGTGCCCGGCCGCGTGCTCGGCGGTGGCCAGGTCGGCCTCGGCGGCCAGCACCCGCGGCGAATCCGGGCCCTCGATCAGGGCGAGCTCGCCGATCAGATCGTGATAGACCGACGCGGATCGGCCGTGCTGGCCGATCCGCTGGAGCACTGCGGCGTGCATGGCGGCCGCGGCGATGGTGCGCTCGTCGCGGGGGCCGTGCAGCCGCTCCTCCGCCGAGTGCGCGAATGCCGCCCACAGGCGGGCCGACTCGGGATCGCCGAGCGCGATCAGGACGCGGGCGTGCAGAGCCGCGGCGACGGCGAGATCGGCGGTGGCGCGGCGGGGGTCGGCGTCGGCGGTGCGGAGGATCCCGTCCAGAACGGCGCGGGCGCCCGCGAGATCCCCGGAGGACGACAGAGTCTGTGCCTGAGCGGTGACTTCGGCGAGCGGTGGGGGCATGTATCCCATAGTGCTCACGTCGACACCCTACGTACAAGTTTTCCGTGGCTCACCGGACACGGTAGAAAGTCGGTATGTCCCCGAACTCGACGGTCATCCGTGAACTCCTGGTCCGCCACCTGCAAACCTGGGCGACGGGGGCGCTGCAACGGGCGCGCCGGGCGACCTATGTGCACGGCTATGCGGACGCCGACGACGGCGCCACGGCCGAGGCGGCGCTGCGGGCGCTCGCCGGCCTGCCGGACCTGGCCCGCGGACGGGAACTGTCCATGGTGGCGGTCGGCGGCGACGTGACGGTGGTGGGGAAGCGGCTCGCCACGGCACAGGGGGACGCGGGGGCCGGCGCCGGGCTGACGGTGCTCCCGGTCGGTGGGGGGACGGACGAGCGGCTCGCGGTCGCGGTGCGGGCGGCCGGTGCTTCGGGCGTACCCCTGCTGGGATTTCTCGACGCGACAGCCGCAAGCGGTCCGCCCGCGGTGAGCACCGTCCGTGCCGTCGCCGCCGGGAAACCGGCCGAGGTGCTGCTGGTCCTGCCGCCCGGCGGTTCGCCGGACCCCTATCGGGGCCTGGGATTTCCGCTGGTCACGGCGGTCGAGACGGTCACCGGGCCGGAGCCGGGCGAGGTGGTGGCCCTCGCCACCACCTCCGCGAAGAGCCTGGAGAGCTTCAAGGAGGCGTTGTGGGAGGTCGGTGAATCAGAGGGGGTACGGCTGCGCGACCCCGCCGATCCGGAACGGCGCCTGATCGACGTCTCGTCGCGCCCGGACCCCGAACCGCTCCGGCGTGAGCTGCTCGCCCATCTCGCCGACGTGCGCCGCGCGACCGTTACCGAGCTGCGCAGCTTCGCGCTGACCGGAACCGTCTATCGCGCCGCCGACGCCTCCCGGGTGCTGCACGCGCTCGTGGACGCGGGCACGGTCACCCGGGAGCCGGCGGTCGGCCGGCTGGGCGGCGACGTCGTGATCGGGCTCTAGACGCTCAGCGGGACCGGCTCTTGTCCTGCTTCCAGGACAGCGGGCCGGGCAGGTCGACGCGGTGCGCGCGGGTCTTGGAGTTCCAGGACCAGCGGCCGATCTTCAGGCTCCAGGACGAGTAGCCGTTCTCGGTGAAGTTCAGGACCAGCGGGCCGATCTTCTTCCGGCTGCGGTAAACGATGCCCATCGGAACCTCTCCCATCTCGTTGCTGACGGGCGGAGGATGCCCGACGGGCTCGATTCACAAACGTCAGCGTGGCTGCCAGGCGTCGGGGCGGGTGGTCAGCTTGCGCACGTGAGCCGGCATCCGCCCGCTGACCAGTTCGGCGAGACTGACCTCGTCCAGCACCTCACGCACCGCCGCGCGCACCGCCACCCAGAGGTTCGGCAGGTTCTCCGCGGCGCCCGTGTACTGCGTCTCCTCCGGACGGAGGCCGCGCACCCCGGCGAGCGGGCCGTCGACGGCCCGGATCACCTGGCCGACCGTGACGTCGCGAGGTGGATGCGACAGCGTGTAACCGCCCTCGGCACCGCGTTGCGCCCGCACCACACCGGCGCGCCGCAGATCGGCGAGCACCGCCTCGAGGAACTTGCGGGGCATTTCCTGGTCTTGGGCAATGGCCTGGGCGGACATCAGGGCGGGGTAGGCCTGCGCCAAACTGAGGGCGGCCCGGACCGCGTAGTCGCCGCGCGCGGAGATCTGCACCTGACTATCATGCCCCGCCCCCGCATCCCGGATGCACATACCCCAGGGGTTTATGGGGATTCGGTCAATCCACGGGACGCCGTGGGGCGGGAACCACGGCCGTGCGCTCGCCCGCGAACCGGGCTCGGAACTGGCCCGGGCTCAGACCCGTCTCGCGGTGGAAGAACCGGCCGAAGTTCGTCGGCTCCCCGAACCCCAGCACGCGGCCCACCTCGGCGACCGACAGTGACGTCGCGGCCAGCAGCCGCCGCGCCTGCAGCGCGACCCGGTCGTCCACCACCTGTTTGGCGGTGCGGCCGGTCAGGGCGAGGCTGGCCCGCGTGAGGGTACGCACCGAGCAGTTCAGCTCCGACGCGTAGTCCTCCACCCGGCGGGTGTGCGGGTACCCCTCCTCCAGCCGGACCCGGAACCGCTCGAAGGTGCGGCTCTCCACGTGCGCGTGCCGGTCGTCCACCGGATCGAGCACCCGGATCCGCAGCAGCAGCGCCGCCAGCTGGTGACGCAACAGCGCGGCGGTGACCGGTCCCGGGGAGCCGGCGGCGTCCGCGGTGAGACGGGTGAGCGCCGTTCGGAGAGGCCCCGGATCGGACGGGGTCAGCGGCGTGCGAGCCGGACCGGCGGGATCCTCGGGGTTCACCTCCGGCAACTCCTCGGGGCCGAACAGCCCGGGCCGGAACACCACCGTGACCGGATCGTCCGCCGGATCGGCGAACCGGACCGCCTGCCCCGGGCGGACCCAGAGCAGGGTGCCCGGTCCGCACAGGTGCTCGGCGAAGTCGATCTCGGCGAGCAGCGGGCCGGCGGTGGTGAGGACCAGCGCGTGACAGTTCAGCAGGCCGGTCGCCGCACCGGCGGCGAGCGGCAGGGCGCATCCCCCGATGCCCGACCACTCCGGCGGAAGGCAGGCGGGTGCTGGCTCAGTGTCATGAATGAGTGCTGACATCGCGCCTGACGGTAGTCGTCGATGTCTTCCCGCGCATCCACTAGCGCACTGACTGAGGTGTATGTCCGATTCCCGGCGCGGTATTCGCTATACGTCCGATTCCGATTTCTTTTCGGAGATCGCTTGTTTATCCGGATAAAGGGCGACCCGCGCGGACCGGCAGAGTCCGCGCGGGTCGCCCTGATATCGCTTATCTACCGGCCAGCAGCCGGTTGACCGCCGCGTCGACATCCAGGTGATCCGACTCCCGGCCGCGGGGCACCACCACATAGGTGCGCCGCAGGAATCGGACCAGGACGCTGCGCGGCACCTCGAACAGCGCGTTTCCATCGGGTGACGACAGTGCCAGGGCGACGAAGTCGCCACGCGGCGTGGCCCACGGCCACACCCGGACGTCGCCGATCCCGGCCGGCTCGTCGAGCCCGGTGACGAGAAGTTCCCGCGCGAAGGACCAGCTCACGGCTTCCCCACCGGCTGATTCTGCGTGGAACAACACGTGCACCGCATACGGGTCGGCTGGGTCGTACCGCAGGCTGGCGCGCACGGGCAGTGCCGTCGCGTCAGGCGCTACGAGCCGCAGCGAGGTTTCGACCTCGACGGTCGTTGGACGAATGGTACTCATGGACGAACTCCCCCCGGCACCGCTGCGAGGCTGGTGAACCCCGCGTTTCCCATACTCAGGTGATCCCTGTCGTTACGCTCCGCCATACGCTGATCTCACCCAGTAGTGGGAAGACGGTTCCGAAAACCCCTCCGCGCAGGACGTAAAGATATATCTTGTCCTGTTCTGCCCATGTACTCGGTACCGCCCGGCGTCGGGTGGTCCAGCAGTTGACTTACTCCGGTAACGTCCATTCCTCCCGGGTAGTGACGGGGCTCCCGGACACTGGGGGATGAAATGGGTGTAAAACCGGACGACGGGGTTATGTGACGTGCGTGTGCTTGACCGTATCCGCTCCAACTCCACCGGCCGCCTCGCTCTCAAGGTCGGCGTCGGCATCGTCGGTGGCCTGGTCGTCGCCGTCGGCATCGTTCTGATCCCGTTCCCCGGCCCCGGCTGGGCGATCGTGATCCTCGGCCTGGCCATCCTGGCTGTCGAGTTCGCGTGGGCCAAAGGAGTCCTCGCGTTCACGAAGCGCCACGTCCAGAGCTGGACGCACTGGATCGGCCGTCAGTCTCTCCCGATCCGGGCGCTCGTGGGCCTGGTCGGCATGATCTTCATCAGTGCGGTGGTCTGGCTGAGCGTTCTGCTCAGTTTCGACCTCAACCTGTTCACCTGGACGCTCGACTTCCTCGGGTGGCGTTGACCCCCTGGTTCGCGTGCCCGCGCGGGCGTCTAGTAGAGTTCCATCTCGTTGAGGGCGATTAGCTCAGCGGGAGAGCGCTCCGTTCACACCGGAGAGGTCACTGGTTCGATCCCAGTATCGCCCACATTGCATCTACCTGCGAAAACACCCGCTGCCATGATCCAGGCAGCGGGTGTTTTGTCATAAGGTGCGCGGTCCACCACCGGCGTCGGCTCGCAGCACGTCCGGATGGCACAGGCGTACGGCCTCGTCAGCGAGTCGCCGGTACCACTCCGCCAGACGGCGCACCGCCGTTCGCTGGTCTGCCACCGAGTCCTCGTCGTGCCCGCGTTCGGCGGCGTAGCAGGCCATCAGGCTGTGCAACCGGATCACGCCGTCCGGGCCGAGGCCCACGATCTGGGCGCGGACCAGGTCCGCCACGATCGCCGATGCCGCGGACGACGGCATGCCGGTCAGCTCGGCGATCGTCTCGACGCGATGCGACAGGCGCGGTACGAGTACCAGGTACCGGAACA
This sequence comes from Actinoplanes utahensis, assembly GCF_016862455.1. Classification (GTDB taxonomy): domain Bacteria; phylum Actinomycetota; class Actinomycetes; order Mycobacteriales; family Micromonosporaceae; genus Actinoplanes; species Actinoplanes utahensis. The sequence continues at coordinate 156,546 of NZ_BOMZ01000027.1, read as the reverse complement.
GCCGCCGGGCGTTGCGGGGAAGGGCGGAGTAGGCGAGCTCGAAGGTGCTGCGTACCGCTGCCCGCCGACTGCCGGGAAGGGTGAGGGCGGCGAGCGGGTCGGCGCCGAGGAGTGCCGCGAACGCGGCGATGCTGCGGCCGGGGCGGGTTGCCAGGTGGGCGCCGGCGATCCGCAGTGCCAGCGGCAGCCGGTCGCATCGTTCGACCAGTGTGTCCAGAGCGGCGGGCTCGCGACGGGCCCGGTCGGGTCCGACCATGCCGGTCAGCAGCTCGACGGCCTCGGCGTGATGAAGCACCGGAAGCCTGACGACATGGGCGAAGTCACAGGCGTGGGCGTCCGGATCGGCACGCCGCACGGCGAGGACGGCGCTGCCGGCCGGCGGGGGCAACAGGCCGGGCGGTGGGGAGCCCTCGGGGACGTCGTCGATGACCAGCAGCACCTTGCGGCCGTCGATCTGGCGGCGCAGCCGGGTCACGGCCGCGATGGTGCCGGCCGGCGGCTGCCGCACACCGGTGGTGGCCAGCATCTCGGCGAGAATGTCGGACCAGGTCCGCCCGCCGGCTCGGACGAACCATTGCCCGTCGGGGAACCTGGCCCGCAGGCGGTGTGCCGCGCGGACGGCGAGTGCGGACTTGCCGACTCCGGGTGCGCCGGTTACGTAGACCACCGACGAGTCGTCCGGTCGCAGCGTGGCGCACAGCTCGTCCAGAATGGCCACACGGCCGGCGAAGTTGGTGAGGTCCGGCGGCAGCTGGCATTGCGGCCACCACCGGTCACGGCCGGTGACCGGCGCCGCCGTGTCGCTGCCGGGGCCATGGCCGGCCACGGCGATCAGGGCACGGTACCGGCGTCGCAGCTCTGGGCCCGGTGTCACCCCGAGTTCGTCGCGCAGCTGCCGGCGCGCCTGGTGATATGCGGCGATGGCAGCCGGTCGGTCGTCGCCGGCGGCGAGGGCGTCCATGAGCTGGCCCCACAACCGTTCCCGTTCCGGGTGAGCGATCGTCGCGGCCCGGAGCTCCCCGACGATCGGGGCATGGCGGCCGAGGGCCAGCTCGAGCTCGAATCGGCGCTCGGTCCACCGCAGGCGTTCGTCGACCAGGGCGGTGACGACTTCCCGCTGGAGACGGACCGAGGGTACGAGAGCCAGTGGTTCGCCCCGCCACTCGGCGAGGGCATGGTGGACCCATGCCAGTTCGACGTCGGGTGTCGCGTCGCGCCGGGCGCTGCGGGCACGGCGGATCGAGTCCCGGAACCGGTCGAGGTCCAGGGATCCCGGCGGCACCACGATGCGGTAGGCGCCGGGACGCGCCTCGATCGGCCCGGCCGCGCCCGGCAGGCACGCAGCGAACTGGGATCGCAGTCGGGTGAGGTGCACCTGGAGGGCGCCGCGCGGGTTCTCCGGCGGTGGCCGGTCGTCCCACACCGCGCCGGCCAGCTCCGCGGTGCTGACCCACGAGCCCGCCCGCAGCAGCAGAGCCGCCAGAATGATGCGTTGTTTCGGCGCGGTCACCGGCACGGGCCGGCCGTGCAGGACCGCCGTCAGCGGGCCGAGCACGCGGTACTCGTCCGCCGGCGGAGCCCCGGGATCGACGATCGCGGTCACCCGATTCCTCCTCGTGGATCGAGGATTCAATCGTCACACGTGAATATTACGGCCACCGGCTCCGTCGGTTGACGAGTGTTATGCGTCCTGTGTCGCCGCGACCCTGCGAGGCCGTACGCCGAGGGCCTCGGCCAGCAGCGCGTACGAGCGCACCCGGTCCTCGTGCCCGTGAATCGTGGAGAGCACCACGAACTCGTCGATGCCCACCGCGGCGGCCATGGCCGTGAGCTGCTCCGCGACATCGGCCGAGGAGCCGACCGCGTATGGCGGCCACTCGGGCCCTGAGGTCCGCGGGATCTCGGGCCGGCCGTGCAGTTGCGCCAGTGCGGTCTCCGGGGCCGGCACCGGCCGCAGATCTCCGCGGGTCATGCGCTGCCGGAACAGTCGCTGACTCGCGAAGACGCGTTCGGCTTCGGCGCGGGTCGGCGCACAGTACACCCCGATACCGACCATCACCCGTGGGCTGCCGCCGCCGCGGCTGTCGAAACTGTGCCGGTACGTCCGGACCGCCTCGGCGACAATCTCCGGGCGGCCGAAGTGCGCGAACGAGTAGGGCAGGCCGAGTCGGCCGGCCAGCGCCGCGCTCGACGAACTGGCGCCCAGGAGCCAGATCTCCGGCATGCCGTCCACCGACGGCATGATCCCGTCCTGGTCGCCTCGCTCGCCGAGAAACGCGCGCGTCGCGCTGACCTGCTCGGCGAACGCGTGATCCGAGGAGTGGCCGAGGGCCGGGTTGAGCAGCCGCGCGTCCCGGGCGGTTGCCCCCGCGCCCCGGCCGATGCCGAGATCGACGCGGCCGGGAGCCAATGCCTGCAGCACGCGGAAGGTCTCGGCCACCTTGAACGGGCTGTAGTACGGCAGCAGGACGCCGCCGCTGCCGATGCGCAACCCGGTGGTCTCCGCCGACAGCCGCGCCGTCATGATCTCGGGTGCGGGGCTCGCGAACGACGCCGTGGCATGGTGCTCGGCGAGCCAGTAACGGTGATAGCCGAGCGCGTCCGCGGCCCGAGCCAGAGCGATGGTGTTGGTCAGGGCCTGTGTCGGTGTGGATCCCTCCGGGATCATCGACTGGTCGAGGATCGAAAGCTGCACTGAAGGACTCCCTCGGTCGGGGCGCTCAGGTATCGGCGGGCGCGGCGATGGGCCGGGTGAGCCGGGCGACGACGGAGGCCAGGTGCTCGTCGAACGCGGCGGCCTCCAGTGCTGCGCCGAGTTCGGCGCGGCTGACCTTGACGGCTGCGGTGTATCGCTCGAGGCCCTGGTCGGTGATCTGGCAGTAGACGCCGCGCCGGTCGTGCTCGCAGCTGACCCGAGCGGCGAGCTGCTTGGTGGTGAGGCGGGAGACCAGGCGGCTCATGGATGACTGATCCAGGGCCACCGCCTCGCTCAGGTCCTGGATCCGTAGGCCGCGCGGATTGCCCCGGCTGAGCTGGTCGAGCACGAGCAGCTCGGACAGGGTGAGGTCGAAGTCGCGCACCAGCCTCTTGTCGAGTGCCTGGCCCAGTCGGCCGGTGAGGACCGTCAGCTGTCGCCACAGGTCCAGCACGTCCGGCTGTCCGCCGCGTCGTTCCGCCATCGAATCGCTCCCAGGGTCGTCGCAGTGCACCCTACACTCCAGGCGGATTCAATGTACACGCATGTTTTTTTCCTCAGCTCAGATCGGTACTTCCGCATTCACGCGGGCAGGACGGCAAGAATATGTCTGCACCTACATGTATTCTGTGCCCGTCCCGACGATTGTCACCCGCTGTGCGGAGGTAAACACATGTCCAGCGAGACCAGCGCACCCCAGCGAAGCCCGGGAGCGGCAGCTGCCCCCGCAGACGACCGCCTCGATCCCGCGTTCCTGCGCATGGCCGGCGTGCTGCTGCTGGCCTTGCTGATGGCCCTGCTCGACGAGACCATCGTGAACGTCGGCGTGGACCATCTCGGAGCGGTGTTCGGCGCGCCGCTCGCGACCATCCAGTGGGTGACCGCGGGATACCTGCTCGCCGTCGCCGTCGCCACCCCGGTCTCCGGGTGGGGCGTGGACCGGTTCGGTGTCCGCCGGGTCTGGGTCCTCGCGGTGGTGCTGTTCACCCTCGGCTCGCTCTTGTCCGGCCTGGCCTGGTCGGCCGGCAGCCTGATCGCGTTCCGGGTGCTCCAGGGCCTCGGTGGCGGGATGATCTTCCCCGTCGTGCAGGCCGCGATCGCCCGGGCAGCCGGCCCCGCCCGGGTCACCAAGGCGATGGGGCTGGTCTCCATCCCGCTGACCATCGGCCCGGTGCTGGGTCCCGTCCTCGGCGGGTTCTTCGTAGACGACATCAGCTGGCGCTGGATGTTCTTCATCAACCTTCCGGTCGGGGTCATCGCTCTGGTGCTGGCCTTCAAGGTCCTCCCGGCGGCCGACTCCGACCCGGAAGGGCCCCGGCCGCGGCTCGACATCGTCGGCCTGATCCTGCTGTCGCCCGGATTCGCGGTGCTGATCTATGGGCTCACCACCGCTGCGCATCGCGGCGACTTCGGCGACCCGGTGGCCCTCACCGCCTTCGCCGTCGGCGCGGCACTGCTCGTGGGTTATGTACTGCACGCCTTGCGCACCACCGCGCCACTGATCGACGTGCGGCTGTTCGGCCGGCGCGGGTTCACCATGTCGGTGGTCACCATGCTGCTGGTCGGTGCGGTCGCCAACGGCCTGCTGTTCCTGACCCCGCTCTACTACCAGCAGGCACGCGGGTTCGGAGCCCTGCACGCCGGCCTGCTCATGATCCCGTCCGGCATCCTCGGCGCCGCCGGGGCCATCTCCGTCGGCAAAGCCGGGGCCCGGCTCACCGCCCGAGCGACCGCCCCGATCGGTATGCTGCTCGCCGCCGTGGCCGCTCTCGCTCTGTCCACCGTCGGCGCACACACCTCACAGGTCTTCACCGCACTCACCTTCGGCGTCGCCGGATTCGGTATCGGCTTCACCGTGCCGGGCATGATGGCGTTCATGTATCTCGCGGTCGGCCCCGCCGACGCCCCGCGGGCCACCAGCGCGCTGTTCATTCTGAACCAGATCGGCGGGTCGCTGGGCATCGCCGTCGTCGCGGTGGTTCTACAGCAACGACTCGCCGCTGCCGCCGGCTTCCCCCCGGAGGCGTACGGCCGGACCTACTGGATCGTGGCCGGATTCGCGCTCGTGGCCGGGCTCGCCGCCGCGCTCGTGCCCGGACCCGCGCGGCCGCCCGCACCGCAGACCGAGTGACCCTCCGGCTCTCCTCGACCGGCCCACGAGCGCACCCGGCTACAACCGGCGGTGGCGGTGTCCCGCTACCGCCGTGACGGAAGGGGTATTCGCATGCGCGTCATCCGCTACTACGAGCACGGCGGCCCGGAGGTGCTGACCGTCGAGAAGGTGCCGGATCCGGTGCCGGGCGACGGTCAGCTCGTGGTCGGTGTCGAGGCCGTCGGCGTCAACTTCATCGAGACCCAACTGCGTTCCGGTACGGCACCTTTCCCCTCACCGGTGCCGCGCGCGCCACACGGCGACGTGGTCGGCCGGGTCGTCTGGGCCGGGCCGGGCACACACCGCTTCGCCGTGGGGGACCGGCTGGCGGCATGGGGTGTGGACGACGCGTACGCCGACCTGGTGCTGGTCGACGAGGCCCGGGCCGTGCCGGTGCCGGACGACGTTCCGGCGCCGGTCGCCACCGCGCTAGCCTCGACCGCCCAGGTCGCCGCCGGCGTGTTGAGTGTCGGCCGGCTCGCCTCCGGCGACACGGTGCTGGTGCACGCCGCCGCCGGCGCGATCGGCCACCTGGTCACCCAGTTGGCCAGGCTGCGCGGCGCGGGCCGGGTGATCGGCGCCGTCGGCTCACCGGTGAAGGCCGACTTCGTGCGCGAGCACGGTGCCGACGCCGTCGTCGACTACTCCCGGCCGGACTGGCCCGACCGGGTCCGGGAGGTCACTGGCGGCAGTGGAGTCGACCTGGTCCTCGACAGCGTGGAAGGTGCGGTGTTCGCGCCCAGCCTGGCCCTGCTCAAGCCGTTGGGCCGGCTGGTCTACTACGGCTTCGCCGGTGCTTCCGGCGAGGCGGGCCGCGTCGCGCTGACCGATCTGCTCGGCTTGAAGACCGTCGTCGGCACGGCCCTGGACGCGTGGCTCGCCGCCGCCCCCGAGGAGGCGGCGAACACCCAGCGGGAGCTGACCGAACTGGTCCGTGACGGCCGCCTGCGCGTCGCCGTGCACGCCGTCCTGCCCTTGGAGGAGGCAGCGCGGGCACACCGACTCATCGAGGACCGCCGTCAGCTCGGCCGTGTGGTCCTGGTCCCGTGACCGCCGTCGAACACCATTCCGTTCTGGTGGTGGGCGCCGGGCCGGCCGGGCTCAGCACCGCGATCTTCTCCGCCCTGCACGGGGTCCGGCCGCTGGTCGTGGACAGCCGTCCTGGTGCCTCGACCGCCGTGAAGGCCACCGGCCAGTACCCGCACACGATGGAGGCTCTGCGCATCGCGGGGGTGGCCGACCGGATTCGGGAGCTGAGCCGCCCGGACCGGACCGGCTTCGCCATGGTTCTCGCGCCACGACTGGCCGGGCCGGTGACCCGGACGCTGATCAGCGGCCGGGAACTGACCATGCGGCAAGTGTCACCGGAGGAGTGGGGTACCGCCAGTCAGTCCGGCGCCGAACGCGCGCTGGCCGAACGAGCCCGCGAACTCGGTGCCGAAGTCCGTTTCGGAACCCGGGTTTCCGGTCTCGCGCAGGACGCCGAGGGCGTCACCGCCTTCGTGGAGGACGTCGCGACCGGAACGCGTCGCCGGATCCGGGCTGGTTACCTGGTGGCCGCGGACGGCTGGCGCAGCCCGATCCGCGAGGCGCTCGGTGTGCCCCTGCAAGGCCGCGGTGTGGTGGGGCGGGTTCTGCGGGTGCTCTTCAAAGCGGACCTGAGCGAGCCTCTCGCCCATACTCCCGGGGCCGCCGACGGTTCGCGATTCGTAGCGTTCCACGTCGGACGGGCGGTGCTGTTCAACACCGAGATTCCCGGTCTTTACGGGTACTTCCGCAACCTCACCCCGGAGCTGTCCGACGACTGGTACCAATCCCGGGAGGGAATCGTCCGGCAGATCGCGACCGATCTGGGACTCGACGACAACGTTGCATTGAATGTCGTCGAGTCCGGCGAGACCTCGATCGCCTGCGCGGTCGCGCAGCGGTTCCAGGTCGGCCGGGTACTGCTGGCCGGCGATGCCGCACATGTGATGCCGCCGACCGGCGGACTGGGCGGCAACACCGCGATTCTGGACGGGTTGTACCTGGGCTGGCGGCTCGCGGCTGTGGTTGAGGGCTGGGCGGGCCCGGAGCTTCTGCACACCTTCGAGACCGAGCGCCGGCCGTACGCCCGTCTGCTCGTCGAGCAGCAGTTCGCCAATCTCGTCGAGCGGGTCGCGCCGGAACTGCGGGACGGCGACGTCCCTGATCCACTGCCGCCGGCAGTGCTGGCTTTCGGTTACCGGTACCCGACCGGCGCCGTGCTGCTCGACCCCGACGACGATCAGGCGCCGGTGGAGGATCCGGCTTCGGCCACCGGAAGGCCGGGATCGCGAGCGCCATATCTGCCGCTGGTGGCCTCGGACGGGACCGCGTCGTCGACGACGGCGCTGTTCGGAGCCGGGTTCGTGCTGCTGACCGGTCCCCAGGGAGGCGAGTGGGCGAAGCCGGCCACGCTCGTCGCCGAGCGTCTCGGCGTACCACTCACCGTGCATGTCGTCGACGCCGACAGCTTCCCCGCCCGGTACGGCATCGGGCTCACCGGCGCATCGCTGGTTCGCCCGGATCGTTTCGTGGCCTGGCGGGCCCCTGAGCTTGTGGAGGATCCGGCCGCCCGGGTGGAGGAGGTGCTGCGGACTCTGCTGCGGCGGTGACGCCGATGGCGACCGGCGGCTGCCGGCTCTCCAGGCGCGGGTCCCGCGGCCCGGCGGGCTCGCGCCTGGAGGGGTCGATCGACCGGGCGCCGTACAGGGCCACCAGTTCCGGAAGAACCTTGTCGCCGACGATGACCACGGCGGATCGCGAGGTCCCGGGCAGCAGATCGCGCACCTGCTCGGTGTCGCGGGCGTCGTCCAGCAACAGCAGCACACGCCGGTCCGCGAGCCGGGCCCGGTAGGTGTTGACCAGGTCTCGCCGTGCCGCCGGGACGGCCTCGGGCGCCGTCCCGGACAACCGCAACAACCGTGCCAGCACCGTACTCGGATCGCGCGGCCGGCCGTCGGGGCCGGTCAACCGGACGTACCACTGCCCGTCCGGGAAGTCGTCGTGCAATCGGTGAGCCAGGGCGACCAGACCGGCGGTCCGGTCCGCTCCGGCAGGCCCGGCCAGACACACCACCGGCAGCCCGGTGTCCGCACCCCGGCCGAGAAGGGTGCTGGCGACCGTGGCCCAACCGTGTCCCCGGATGGTGCGGGGGGTGTCGACCGGCGGCAGGTCGGTCCGGGCGTGCCAGTCGTCGCCGGTGATCCGCCGGAACTCGGCCACCAGCCTGGGGCCGGGCGTGATACCCAGCCGGGTGCGCAGCGTCGTGGTGGCCCGGTCGTACGCGTCGATCGCCGCCTCTCGATCCCCGGTGCGGTGCAGTGCCGAGAGCAGCAGGAGCCACAGCTGCTCGCGCAGCGGATGAAGGGTCACCAGCGAACGCAGGCGCGGTACGACCTCGGCCGGAGGCGACACCGCCAGTGCGAGCTCGCACTCGCGTTCCAGCAGGCGCAGCCGTTCCTCCAGGAGCGATGGCCCGGCTTCGGCGGCGAGCGACGTCACTGCCGTGAGCGAAGCGATCGTGCCGCCGTCGGCGGCGCCGTCGGTCCACTGTGCCAACGCGGCTCGCACGTGTGCCAGCTCGGCGGCGGCGTCGGCGGCCTGCCGGGCCTGCAGCGCCCGATGGGCCGCCGCCCGGAATCGGAACAGGTCCACCGTGTCCGGTGCGGTGTGCAGAACGTATCCGCCGCCGAGGGACCGGATCTGGGGCCGTCCCGGCCGGTCGCCGGATCCGCTGCGATCTCCGAGTGCTGCGCGTAGCCGAGCAACATGAACGTGCAGAGCGGCTGAGGGCGCGGCGGGTGGCCGGTCGTCCCACAGCCGGTGGTAGAGCTCCTCCATCGACACCTCGTCGTTGACGCGCCACAGCAGCGTCACCAGAAGCGCCCGCTGTTTCGGAGCGCGGATCGGCACCGGCATCCCGGCGATCGTGAGGTTCAGCGGGCCAAGCAGGCGAAAGTCGGTCGCCAAGGAGTCCCCCGTCGATAGGCGGTTGCGCACTGTGGGTTTATCGTCACCCTTTGCAGTCGCTGGGTTCATCCTGCCCGCGGTGATCCGCGCTCAGCAACGCGCCCGGGCAGTGATACCGGTCGCACGGGCCGCACTCCACCAGGACTCCAGGAGCCGCCGGTACGAAGAGTGCGAAAGGGGAGATCACTGTGAAGGCACTCGTCACGTCCGCGGCCGTGTCCCCCGGGATACGCCTGGAATCGTTGCCCGACCCGGACCCGGCACCCGGTGAGGTGCTGATCGAAGTACGGGCCGTGGCCGTCAATCGAGCCGACCTGCTGCTCGCCGCCCGTAGGCCACCGGGGTCGCAACTCGGCCTGGACGTCGCCGGTGTCGTCGTCCGCGCCGCGCCCGACGGCACGGGACCACCGGTCGGTACGCCCGTCGCCGCCCTGGCCGCCTCGACCGGCTGGGCCCAGCTCGCCGCTGTGCGAACCGACCGGCTCGCGATCCTGCCGGAAGGGGTCGAGCCCAGCGTCGCGGCGGCGGTGCCGGTGGCCGGCCTGACCGCCCTCTACGCACTGCAGCGGGCCGGGTGGCTCCTCGCCCGTACGGTGCTGGTCACCGGCGCGAGCGGCGGTGTCGGCGGGTTCGTGGCCGACCTCGCCGCTGCGGCCGGGGCCTCGGTGCTGGGATGGGTCGGTTCGCCGCAGCGGGGAGCACATCTCGTCGAACGCGGTCACCGGCTGCACATCGGTGACGGGCCGCCGCCCGGCGAGGCGGTCGACCTCCTCATCGACAGCGTCGGCGGCACGGTGTTGCGGGACGCGTTCGTCACGCTGCGAGCCGGCGGGGTCGCGGTGGTGTTCGGCAACACCGTCCGGGCCGACCTGGTACTCCCCCCGGACTGGGGACACGCCCGTCCCGGCGTACGCCTGGAACACCTGTTCCTGCTCGACGAGGTCGAACGGCGTAACGCCGCCGATGACCTCAGCACGCTGCTCGGTCTCGTCGCCGACGGCCGCCTGCGACCACACATCGGACTGCGCGCCGACTGGGCGGACGCCGGGTCCGCGATCGAAGCCCTGCTCGAACGCCGCGTCACCGGCCGGGTCGTCCTCAGCCTCTGAAACCGGCACACCTCTGCCCACGCACTGACGACACCTGAGAAAGGACACCACCATGACGGAATCCAGGGGCCGCGGAGCGGCCCTGGTCACCGGCGGCACCAGCGGGATCGGCTTGGCCGTGGTCGAGACGCTGGCCGAGAGCGGCCTCGCCACCTACTTCTGCGCCCGGGACGCCGCGCAGGTGGCCACGGTCACCGACAAGCTCCGTGGACGCGGGCTGAAGGTCGACGGCGTGGTGGCCGACGTCCGTTCGGCCGACGACATCACCTGCCTGGTGGCTTCCGCGGTCGACCGGTTCGGGCCGGTCAGCGTGCTGGTCAACAATGCCGGCCGGTCCGGTGGCGGCGTCACCGCCGACCTCGACGACGCCCTGTGGGACGACGTCCTGGCCACCAACCTCACCGCCACCTTCCGGGTCACTCGCGAAGTGCTGCGGGCCGGCGGCATCCGGGAGAACGGCTGGGGTCGCATCATCAACATCGCCTCCACCGCCGGCAAGCAGGGCGTCGCCCTCGCTGCGCCGTACACCGCCGCCAAGCACGGGGTGGTGGGGTTCACCAAGGCACTCGGCTTCGAACTGGCGGGCAGCGGTATCACCGTGAACGCGGTGTGCCCGGGCTACGTGGAGACGCCGATGGCGGTTCGGGTCCGGCAGGGGTACGCCGCGCACTGGGACACCACCGAGCAGGCGGTGCTGGAACGGTTCCAGGCGAAGATCCCGCTCGGGCGCTATTCGACACCGGAGGAGGTCGCCGGACTGGTCGGCTACCTGGTCACCGACTCAGCCGCCTCGATGACGGCGCAGGCCGTCAACGTCTGCGGCGGCCTGGGCAACTACTGACCCACGAGACGCGGCGGCCGCCCGGCAGGAAACCGGACAGCCGCCGCGGACACGTTGCTCAGTTGGCCGCGTCGTACCGCAGAACGGGTTCGGTCAGGTGCGGCTCACCCTTGATGACGCCGGTCAGCCGGTCGAGCCGGCTGCGGAACTCCGGCTCCTGCAATGCGGCCCGGAATGACTCCTCATCGGTCCACTCGGCGATGTTGTAGTAGGTCGACGGGTCCTTCTGGGAGCGGCTCAGGACATAGCTGACGAGGCCGGGCCGGGTCCGCATGTACTCGGCGACCTTCGCGTACCGGCTCTCCAGGTCCTCTGCGGCACCGATCAGCGTGAGCTTGTTGACGAAAACGACCATGACGTGGTGTCCCCTTCTCTGAGGTCGGCTTTCGGATAGTCGAGATAGCCCTGCCGCCCACCCTGATAGAAGGTCGCCGGGTCAGGACGGTTGAAGCCGATGCCCTCGGCCAGACGATGGGGCAGGTCCGGATTGGCCAGGAACTGCTTACCGAAGGAGATCGCGTCGAACCCCGCGGCCAGGGCATCGGCCACCACCGCACGGGTGGCGTCCGGGTCCAGGTCGCCGGTGCCCGGGTTGAGCACGATCGGTCCCTCCCACCGGGCACGCACCGCTCGGACGAGGTCGGGGTCGGAGCCATGGACCAGGTGCAGGTATGCCGGACCGACCGGCCGCAGCGCCTCGAGCAGAACCGGGTACAACTCCGCGGCGTCGGGTTCGCTCATGTCGTTGAGGCCGAAACCGGGGGACAGCCGTATCCCGGTCCGTTCCGCGCCGATGGCGGCGGCCACCGCTTCCACCAGGTCCACCGCGAACCGGACCCGCCGGTGGGGAGGCCCACCGTAGCCGTCGGTGCGGCGGTTCACCGTGGACGACAGGAACTGATGGATCAGATATCCGTTCGCCCCGTGAATCTCCACAGCGTCGAAACCGGCCTCGACCGCCGCGACGGCGCATCGTACGACGTCGTCGATGGCACCGGCTATGTCACTCGGCGACATCTCCCGCGGTACGGGATACGGTTGGGGACCGTTCCATGTGCGAGCCAGCCCAGCCGCGGGTACGGGCGACGGTGCCAGCGGAATGTGGCCGTAGAGGTCCGGATGGCCGATCCGGCCCGCGTGCATGATCTGCAGAGTCATGCGGCCGCCGGCGGCGTGCACGGCCGCAGCGACCGTCTTCCAGGCCGCGGTGTCGTCTGCGGAGTGCCAGTGCACCCCGTACGGATGGCCGGCAGCATGCGGAGCCGGACTGGTGGCCTCGCTGACGATCAGTCCGGCTGCGGCCCGTTGAGCGTAGTAGTCGGCCACGTAAGGCAGCGGCGTCCCGTTTCGGTCGGCTCGTCCCCGGCCCATCGGCGCCATCACGATCCGGTTGGGCAACCGGAGACGGCCCAGCTGAACCGGTTCGAAGAGTGTCGGCATACCGGGATGGTCGCGAGCGGCGGTGGAGGCACCATGGAGCCCGCCTACAGAGGCATACCGCACCGGCGTGTCGGTCACCGGTCGGGGCCAGCGCAGGTGCGCCTACTGTGGTCAGCCGGGAGCCGAGTGGATGGCTGAGCCATTTTCAACCTGATGTTGCAGGTCAGCCCGGGGTCGGCACCGAACAGAGCCGGGCAGCGTTCAGTAGTGTCGGGCGACGGCGGCGGAGCAGGACAGATCTGTGTTCTCGGTGGTCAGCGGCTTGATTGGGCCACGTTCACACCGGAGAGGTCACTGGTTCGATCCCCGTATCGCCCACATAGTCATCTAGCTGCAGAGACACCCGCCGTCATGATCCACGACGGCGGGTGTTCGGTCATGGTTCTGGGAGCAGATGTGGAGCAGTGCCGCCCATCCAGGGGTGACCTCTCCTAGGCTTCGGTAGTGCTGGGCCGTGGTGCCGGGGCGGTTGGCGCCGTGTCCTCGTAGCTGTGTCGGCCAGACTTCGGCGGTGCCCCGGCGGATCATTGGTCGTCATCAGACGGCTGGCGTCGTGCCATGATCTTGATCTCTTCCGTTGCGGCGCCTTTGTCAGCCCCGATCGGACGGGGTATTTGAACTTGATGACGACACGAGGCGAAGATGCCGTGCCTGGCGGGCGAGCCGAACCGATCGGCGCGGGCGACCCGACTCATCTGGGGGCCTACCGTGTCATCGGGCGTCTGGGAACTGGCGGTATGGGGACCGTCTACCTCGCCCAAAGCGGTCAGGGACGGCTGGTGGCGGTGAAGGTGGTGCGTCCCGCCCTGGCATCCGACGAGGCGTTCCGCCGCCGGTTCCGCACCGAGGTGCAACGAGCGCGGCAGGTGCCCCCCTTCTGCACCGCCGAGGTGCTCGACGCGGACCCGAACCACGAGCCGCCGTACTTGGTGATCGAGTACGTGGACGGGCCGAGTCTCGCCGACGTGGTCCGGCACCGCGGGCCGTTGACTTCGGCGAACCTGCACGGGGTCGCGATCGGGGTGGCCACCGCGCTGACCGCGATCCATGCCGCCGGAGTGATCCACCGGGACCTGAAGCCGGCCAACGTGCTGTTGCCGCCCGGCACGCCGAAGGTCATCGACTTCGGGATCGCCCAGGCGATGCATGCCTCCACCCGGCACACGCTGGCTGACCAGATGGTCGGCACCGTGGCGTACATGGCGCCGGAGCGATTCGGCAACGGACCCGACAAGTCGCTGACGGTGGCGGCGGACATCTTCGCGTGGGGCGCGGTGGTGGCCTATGCCGGCACCGGGCGCAGCCCGTTCGACGGGGAGACACCACTCGCGACGGCGACCCGCATCATGACCGAGCCGCCCGATTTGACCGGCATCAACGGGCCCTTGCGTGAGCTGGTGGAGGCGGCGCTGCGGAAGCGGCCAGGCGACCGGCCCACCGCCCGAGAGCTGCTGGATCACTTGTTGAGTACCGGCATGGCCGCCGAGTCCGCCATGGAGGCGCAGCCGGCGCTGCGCAACGCGGCGCAGGAGGTCCAAACCACCTTCGGCGGCGTTCCGCGTCCCATCATCGTCAGCCGTCGGCCGGTCACCGACCCCCGCCGGCCGACGGCTGCCTCCCGGCGCCGGTACAGGATGGTCGTAGCCATGCTGACCGCCGTGGCGGGCATGGCGACGCTCGGATGGGCGTTACGCACGCGGCCTGATGATCCGACGGGGACGACCGTACTCCCTGGTCTCCGGGACGCCGCACCGTCACGAGCCACCAGCGTCTCTCCCTCGCCGCAGCGCCCACCGCAGCCGGGCGGCGCCGGGCCTGGGGAATCGGACCCGGCGCCGTCCATCGCGCGCCCGTTCCGCTTCGCGGCGAACGCCGACGTGGCGGATCCGCTGACCCGCCCGGATGTGATCCGCGCGAACAGCGACGGCAGCAGTTCTTGCCGGTACGCAGACGCGCTGTTGGTCACGGTGGCTCGAGAGGGCACCTACGAGTGTGGACCGGCTCCGCAGACCTTCGCCGGCGCTCACCGGATCTCGGTGGAGGCCGACCTGCGCACGGCTGGAAGCTGCGCCGCCGTGCATTTCCTCAGCACCGAGGCCGGCGCCTACGGCGTGAACGCATGCCCCCACGGATACGTCTTCAACTGGTACGAGGGCGACACCGTCGAGGAACTGGGTACCTACCTGCTGCCCGAACGCACACGGCTGGGCGAGCCGCATCGCATCGCTGTCGACATCCGCGGGAGTACGGCCACTTTCTATCGAGACGCTCGCGAAGTCGCCGAGGTCAGTTTGGAGAAGGGCGTACCACCGGGCGGGGGAGACGTGCTGATCGGCGGCCATGGTGACCCGGCCGGCGGGGAGGCGCCTTACCAGATCGCCTTGCGGAATCTGGAGATCATCGGATGACCGGCAGGCGGCGAAGGTAGTGCCCCCAAGGGCGCACGCAGGCCCAGCGGAGCGCGCTCGTCGCTCGATCCGGGTCTACTGGCTCGACAAGGGCGAGATCGACATCATGGCTGGACGCGTGTGGACCCGGCTGCGACGCCCGCTGCGAGCCGTCACCATCCTGGAACGCGCAACCGGGCGGGCGGCTGGGGCCTGGAGTCGCCGGTCAGGTCCGGTCACGCAGCCACGGCGGAGAAACGGTAGCTCGGCGTTCCACCACGCCGAGTGCGGCGCCGAGGGAACGAACCGTCGGATAGCGGTACAGATCGACCAATGACACCGCATGGCCGGCTTGTTGCAGGTCGTTCAGTACATCGGCGAGGAGTTCCGAAGTGAATCCGGCCTCGAAGAAGTTGGTGTCCATATCCAACGGTCGGCGCTGGGTGAATCGGGCGTGGAGGCCGGCCAGGCCCGGCTCTTGACCGCCGGTCACCGCGAGGCCGGCGTGGCCCGGGCGAGGCTGTCGCGCAGGAGGCCGGCCACCTCGTGCGGCGCGTTCTCCAGCAGCCAGTGGTCGCCGGCGACGGTCTCCGACCGGAAGGCGCCCTCGGTGTGTGTCCGCCAGCGGTCGACGTCCGCCGAGCGCAACACCGCGTCGTCGGTGCCGGAGACCGCCGTGATCGGCACTGGCAGCGGCGGCTCGTCACGATAGTGGTATCCGGAAAGCAATTCGTAGTCAGCGCGCAGCGCCGGCTCGAAGATCTCCCGGAAGTCGGGCTGGGCTGCGATCCGCTCCGGCACCCCACCGTAGGACAGAATCTCCGTCCAGAACTCCGCGCCCGGCAGCCGGTGGATGTCCCGCGTCGGCTCAGCCCGGTCGGGTGCCGGATAGGAAGCCGCCACCAGGCCGTCCGGTAACCGATTGCCATCCCGGCGCAGTCGGCGGGCGAGGAGGAAGGCGAGCAGGGCACCGGAGCAGTAACCGAACAGGAGCATCGGCGCACGCCGTGGGAACGCCGTCACGAGGTCGTCGAGCAGGGGCTCCAGCTCGGTTCGGACAGGCTCACCGAAGCGGGCCTGCCGACCGGGCAGATTGAGGGCCCAGACGGCGATGTCGGGACCCAGCTCGTCGGAGAGCGCGGCGAACGCGGTCGCGCCTCCACCCGCCTGGGGAATCGCACAGACGTGCTGCGTCGCCCGATCAGGGTCGGACAGGGGGATGAACCAGTCGGTAGGGCGCACGTACCCCATCGTCGGTGAACTCCCGAAGGGGCTGCATGTCCCCAGTTGACGCGACCGCCCACCCGGCCGGGCTACTGGCACCATCTGCCCGGTGGCCGGGTACGTTCAGGGAAGGACGCCGCATGAAAGGGTGGTCGGATCCAGCACCGAACACACGCTGGATAAGGCGGAGCGGCGGGCACTCCCAGCCGGCGCTGCGGCTCATCTGCCTGCCCAATGCCGGTGCCGGAGCATCCATGTTCAACGGATGGTCACTGCCGGACCCGCTGCGGGCCGAGATCTGGGCCGTTCAGCCACCCGGCCGCGAGAACCGGCGGCAGGAGCCGGCTTTCCGGCGGCTCGACCAGCTGGTCCCGCAGCTCGCCGAGCAGCTCGTGCCGGCTCTCGACGTGCCGTATGCCCTACTGGGGCACAGCATGGGCGCCCTGCTCGCCTTCGAGCTCTGCCGTGAGCTGCGCCACCGCCGCGCACCGCTGCCGGTGCGGCTGTTCGTGTCCGCGCACCGCGCGCCGGATCTGCCCCCCTGGCGTCCTGCGGCGAGCACCCTGCCCCCGCCGCAGTTCCGGGCACGGCTCGCGGAAATGGCCGGACCGTCGAGTGTGGGCCGTATCGACCCTGAGCTGCTCGACTTCCTCGCTCCGATGATCCGCGCCGATTTCGAGCTGTGCGAGACGTACCGATACCGTCCTCAGGAGCCGCTAACGATGCCGATCACCTGCTTCACCGCCGTGGACGACCCCGAGGTGCGCGTGGACGAGATGCTGGGCTGGCAACGGCACACGACCGGCACCTGTCAGGTGTACCCGTTCACAGGAGGACATCTGTTCCTCCGCGATCATGCCGCCGACGTGCTGGGCTGTGTGGCGGCGGATCT
The DNA here is from genome assembly GCF_016862455.1 of Actinoplanes utahensis. Lineage (GTDB taxonomy): Bacteria > Actinomycetota > Actinomycetes > Mycobacteriales > Micromonosporaceae > Actinoplanes > Actinoplanes utahensis. The sequence goes on along the minus strand of NZ_BOMZ01000027.1, from coordinate 139,813 downwards.
GGCCGCGGAGCCCGCTGAGGTGCCCGGAGGCGCCGAGTGATCCCCCCTTCGCTGCCGTCGTTCGCCCAGGAACGTCGAGTGCTCGCGGTCACCGCCGAGGACGCTGAAGGAGGTGAGCCGTCCGGCAAGACGATTCCCATGGTGTGCCTGGTCCCCGGCAGAGTGGACCTGGCGGCCTTGGAGGAGGCGGTACGTCGGCTGATCCTACGTCACCCGGTTCTCCAGTACCGTTTCGTCGAGGACGGCGAGACGGTCGCGCTCGACCGTGTGGGCGTGCGGGCGATCCACTGTGAGGTGACCGATGCCGCCGATCTGGTCACCGGCGACGTCAGCCGGAAGGCCGCCGACGCGGCGATCGACCGCTACGTCCGTACCCGGCTGGACCACCCCTTCGACGTGTTGGGCTGGCCCCTGGTGAGGGTCGGTGTCGTGCGAGGTGACCCCACGGTGTGCTATCTGTCGGCGGACCACCTGGTGGCGGACGCCTGGTCACAGTCACTGGTCTCGCTCGAGCTGCCGGTCCTCTACCAGACCGTGCTCACCGGGGCGCCGGATCCGCTGCCGCCGCCTGCGGACTTCTTCACCTTCGCCGCCGCCCAACGGGGCCGTTTCACCGCCGGCGCGGGTCTCGAGCTGCCGATGACGGCGCTGCGCCGCAGTCTGGGTGGTCGTCTGCTGCATCCTCCCTTCGGGCTGGATCTGTCTTGGGACGAGACCGGCAGCCGTTACGAGCGCCGGCACGTTCTGGACGCCGGGGAGCTGGCAGCGGTCGCGGCCTGGTGCAAGGAGCTGAAGTCCACGCTCTTCATGGCCGTGGTGGCCGCGTTCGGGGCCGCGCTGCGTGAAGTCGGCGGGGTACGCGAGGCCGGCATGCTGATCGCGACCCATAACCGGGACGACGACCGGGTGCGGACCGGGATCGGCTGGTACGCCAACATGCTGCCGCTCTACTTCCCGGTGACCGGCGACCTCGCCAGCACGGTGCGGGAGGTGCGCCGTGCCCTGATGGCGACCCTCGAGTTCCACGAGTTGCCCCTGGCCCGGGCCGCCGGAGAGCTGCCGCCGGAGCAGGCCCGCGACGACCACCCCACCTGCTTTCTGTCGTTCACCGACGACCGCGGCTCCGTCAGGGCCGACGGACCAGTGCGGGAGATGGTGGATACGGCGATGGAGCACGGTTGGAGCCGCGATTCGATGCCACCCGCCCGGCGCCGCGGCTATGGGATGTGGATCTCATTGCGCGACGACGGATTGGGCTTCGCCGCAGCCTCACCCACGCCGCACGGCAGCGGGGGGCGGCTCGCCGAGCTGGAGGCGGCGTTCGCCGAAGCTCTGGTCAACATGCGGCCCCCGTCGTGGTGAGCGACGGCGGTCGGGCCGGAGGACGCCTCCCGCGTTTGTGGGACGTGCCCGGCAGCCACGTGCGCTACCAGCATGGTCCTGGTCGGCTCCGGTGACAGCCGGAGCCGCGCCACGCGGAGGAGGTCCGGTGGGCATGGGTGAAGCACAGCCGACGGAGGAGGCGGTCCTGGCCATGTGGGCCGGCATCCTTCCCCACTCTCCCGGACCCGGCGTCGACTTCTTCGACGCGGGGGGACAGTCGCTGCACCTGGTGCAGTTCCTTCAGCAGGTGTACCAGCGATACCGGGTCGACCTGGAGGTGACAGAGCTGTTCGCCGAGGAGTTCACCGCACGGCGCGCCGCGGCGGTGATCGCCCGTGCCATGGAGGCGGATGCTGAAGTGGACGACCTGGCGGACAGGCTGGCGGATCTCCCCGAGGAGGAGGTAATGGCCCTCCTCTCGGACCAGACCGTCGAAGGGTGACGGCGCATCATGATGGGGGAGTTCCGGCCATGAGCGAGACCGTCCTGATGGTGACCCACGGCAGCCTCGGCGATGTGCTGCCGTTCGTGCGGGTCGGCGAGGAGCTGGCCCGCCGCGGCTGCGCCGTCACCCTGCTCAGCCACGCCGGGTACGCCCGATACGCCGGGCCGGACATCGAATTCGTCGCCATCGACACGGTGGCCGAACACCGCCGGGGAATGGACCAGTCCGCTTCACTGCGCGATGTTCGCCGCCCCGCCGACCTTGAGGCGTTCTACCGCGCCGGGAACCTCTACGAGCGAACCCATCGCGAGTTGGCCGAACTGGTGGGCCGGAACCGGGCGGGTCGCACCGTCCTGGTCGGGCGGCACACCTCAGCCGCTTCGGTGCTGTTCGCCGCCGAGCTGCTGGGCGTGCCGGCCTGCTGGGTGGCGCTGGCTCCCTCGCAGCTCATGGTGGCGCCGGTAGCGGCGGCTCACCATCGGCACGCGCTGGCCGCCGGTTTCGCGGCGGTACGGGAGCGGTTCGGCCTGGGCCCGGTGAAGGACTGGAACACCTGGTTCCGATCCCCGTCCGCCGTGATCGGAACGTGGCCGGAATGGTTCGACACGGCCGGCCGGCCTGCGGGGCCGGGCGTCGCCCTGGCCGGCTTCGTCCTCGGCGACGAGCCGGGCGAGGCCACCGGGGGAACGATGCCCGCGGTTCTGCCGGCGGGCGGCGTCCTCGTCACCGGTGGGACGGGCCGCATGCTGCATCCCGGCTTCTATCCGGCCGCGCTGGCCGCGCTCGCGGCTGCCGGGCGGCCCGGCCTCGTCGTCACTCCACACCGCGACCTGCTTCCCGCGCGCCTGCCGCCGGGAGTGCGATGGCAGGCGGAAGCACCGTTCGCCGCCGTGCTGCCAACGTGCGGCGCGGTGGTGCACCACGGGGGCATCGGAACCGCCGTCCAGGCTCTGCGCAGCGGAACACCCCAGGTCATCCTGGCCGACGGCGCCGATCGGCCGGACAATGCCCGCAGGCTGGCCGCGTACGGCCTGGCTCATTCTCTGGAAGCCACCGGACCGGAGGGATGGGAGACGGACGCGGTCGCAGCCTCGCTGACCGCGGCGCTGGCCGGGGGCCCGCGCCCGGTGACGGCACTTCGGGCCGCTGCGGACGACGTCATGACGGGGGCGCGGCGTGCCGCAGACCTGATCACGGCGTCGCAGGACCACGGTGGTCCCGAGGCGGACACCCCCGCGGACCTGCGCCGGCGATTGCACGACCTCACCCCGCGACAACGACAGCTGCTGGCGGCACGGCTGCGCCCCGGAACAGGCGAGTGAGCGGATGCGGATCCTGCTGGCCCAGAACATGCCACACGTGCCCGCCTACGGTGGCGCCAACCGCTCCAACCGGATCATGCTGGAGCGTCTCGCCGCTCGTGGACACGACTGCACCGTGGTCGCTCCGATGCACATCACCCGTCCCGAGTTCGACCAGCGGCTCGCCGGGTACGGCGTCGAACCGTGCACCGACGGCGAAACGCTCGTGTTCGAACTGAACGGAGTCAAGGTACGCGCGGTCACCGCCGCCCACCGCCTGATGCGAGAAGTGGGCCGGAGCGTCGCGGAGACGGAGCCCGACTGGATCCTGGTGCCGTCCGACGATCCCGGCGCGCTGATGCTCGGCGCCGCGCTGGTAGCCGCTCCCGACCGGGTGGTCTACCTGGCACACACCGTCCAGCGATTGCCGTTCGGCCCGGCGTCGTTCCACCCCAGCGCGGCCGTCACCCGCCTCGTCCGTCGTTGTGCCGTCGTGGTCGCGGTCAGCCGTGCCGTCCAGGACCATCTGCGGCGCTGGGGCGACCTCGATTCCGAGTTGATCCATCCGGCCGTCTACGGTGACGGCCCGTACCCGGTCGCCGACGGGGACTCGGTCACGATGGTGAACCCGTGCGCCTACAAGGGCATCGACATCTTCCTCGGTCTGGCGGACGCCTTCCCGGGCGTGCCGTTCCTGGCCGTGCCCACTTGGGGCGCTACCGAAGCCGACCACACCGCGCTGCGGCAGCGGCTCAACATCGAGGTCATGGCCCCGGAGGACGACATCGACCGGGTGTTCGCCAGGACCAGGGCGCTGGTGATGCCCTCTCTCTGGGACGAGACGTTCGGCTATACGGCCCTGGAAGCGCTGCTGCGTGGCGTGCCGGTGCTGGCCAGCAACGTCGGTGGCCTGCCCGAGGCGATGCTGGGTGTACCGCACCTCCTGCCGGTGATACCCATCTCCCGGTACGGCGACGACAACGGCAGGCCCGTGCCACGGGTCCCGTCGCAGGACCTCGAGCCGTGGAGGCGTACCTTGCACCGGGTCTTGACCGACGAAGCGCACCGTGATGCCCTCCGCCGGGCCGGGCGCCGGGCGGCCGGAGAATTCGTCGCCGGGCTGGACCCGGACGCGCTGGAGACTCTCCTGCGGCGCCGCGCGCCGGAAACGGCGGACGTCCGGTGACCACCTCGATGGGCACCCGGCGGCTCCCCGACACAGCGCCGTTGAGCCGGCTCCGGGACGAGGATCTGAGCCGCCTGTTACTCATCCGGCATTTCGAACTCACCGTGCAGAACCTGTTCGCCGGGGGTCACCTGTCCGGCACCACCCACACCTGCCTGGGACAGGAATACGTGCCGGTCGCGCTCGAACCCTTACTCAAGGACGACGATTACGTCTTCAGCAACCATCGAGGCCACGGGCACTATCTGGCTCGTTTCGACGACCCGGAGGGGCTGCTCGCCGAGATGACCGGCCGTCACGGCGCCCTCTGCGCCGGGGTCGGCGGCAGCCAGCACGTCCGTCGGGCCCGGTTCCACTCCACCGGCGTGCAAGGGCAGTCCCTGCCGGTCGCCGCCGGCACCGCGTTGCATCTGCGGCGGACCGGTTCCGACGGGCTGGCCTGCGTTTACATCGGCGACGGAACGTGGGGCGAAGGCGCGGTCTACGAGGCGCTCAATCTCGCCGCCCTGTGGCGGCTGCCGGTCCTCGTGGTGGTGGAGAACAACGGCATCGCCCAGTCGACCCCGACGTCCCGGCAGATGGCCGGCACCATCGGGGGACGGGCCGCTGCCTTCGGCATACCCCATCTCTGTGTCGGCTCCCGCGACGTCAACGTCATCCGTGAACAGACCGCCGCCGCCGTCGCCACGGTGCGTGATGCCGGAACACCGGCCGTGCTCGAGTTCCGCACCGACCGGCTCGGCCCGCACAGTAAGGGCGACGACACCCGCCCGGCGCCGGAGCGTGCCGCCGCAGCGGCACGGGATTGGTACCTGCGCTACCGGGACCGATATCCGGAGCAGTTCGCGCCGGCCGACGAGGCGCAGCGCCACCGGATGTCGGTCGTCGCCGCCGACGTGCTTGCTCGCCCGCTGAGCCGGTGGGAGCCATGACGCCGCCGGGCGGAGGGATGCGCGGCGGCGGCCGTGGGCGCGGTGAGACGGTCGCGGAGAACCTCAACCGTGGGCTGCATGCCGTCCTCGGCGCGGACGAGGGCGCTTACCTGCTCGGGGAGGATGTCGAGGATCCGTACGGTGGGGCTTTCCGGATCACCCGAGGACTGTCCACCCGGTTCCCGGACCGGGTACGCAGCACCCCGATCAGCGAGGGTGGCGTCGTGGGTGCCGGGGCCGGACTGGCCCTGGCCGGAGACACCGCCATCGTCGAGATGATGTTCGGGGACTTCGTCGGCCTGGCGTTCGACCAGATCGTCAACTTCGCCAGCAAGACCGTCACGATGTACGGCACCCGGGTGCCGATGAGGCTGGTCGTGCGCTGCCCGGTGGGCGGCAACCGGGGCTACGGGCCGACCCATAGCCAGAGTCCGCAGAAGCACTTCATCGGCGTGCCCAACCTGGCCCTCTACGAACTGACCGGCTGGCACGACAGCACGGACCTGTTGCGGGAGATGCTGGCGGTGGGAGTGCCGGCCCTGCTCTTCGAGGACAAGATCCTTTACGGTCGGCCGCACCGGAGGCCCGGTCCGGTCGACGACCTGTTCCGTGCCGAGCCGATCGGTACGACCGCCGACGGCCCGCCGGTGATGCACGTGCACCCGGTGGGCCTTCCACCTGACTTCCTGGTCATCGCCACCGGCGGGCTCGCCGACCGAGTCCATGCGGCTCTGCGGACCCTGCTCGTCGAACACGACCTTGCCGGGCACATGCTGATCCCCGCCCGTCTCCATCCCTTCCAGACGGAGGTGGTGGCCCCTTGGGTACGCCAGGCGGGGACCGTGTTCGTGGCGGAGGAGAGTACGGCCGGCGGGACCTGGGGTGCCGAGGTGGCGCACCGCATCGCGCAGAACTGCTGGCCGGCGCTGTCCGGCCCGGTCCGGCTCCTCCACTCACGCGATGCGGTGATCCCGGCCGCGCCGCACCTGGAACGGACAGTGATCGTGCAGGAGGAGACGATCGGCCGGGCGATCCGGGAGGCATTCCTTGACTGACATCACGGTCCCGAAGCTGAACAACAACGATGTCACATACATCCTGGTGGAATGGCTGATAGCCGGCGGTGAGCCGGTGACCGCGGAAACCGTGGTAGCCGTGGTGGAGGGCTCCAAAGCGGCGGAGGAACTGGTCGCCGGGGCCTCGGGCGTGCTCCACCACATGGCCGAACCCGGCAGCGAGCACCCGGTGGGCGCGGTCATCGGCAGGGTCTTCCCGGCCGACCGGGACAGGCGGCGCCATCTTTCCGCGGAGCCCGCCGGGGCATCGGACACGACGGTGACCGGCCCCTCTCCGAGCGAAAGCTTGATCACCGAGCCGGCGCGTGCGCTCGCCGCGACTCTCGGGGTCGACCTCGCCCGCCTCCAGGGCCTAGGCGTTCCGGTGGTCCGGCGCGCCGACGTTCGTAGGCTGGCGGCACCGGAGAGCGGCACCGCGGGGCCACCGGACGAGGCGACGCGGTCCGGCGAACGCGAGGATCTGACTCTCCCGCGCAGCCAGCTCGGAGTGGCGGACTCGGTGACGCGGTCCCATGCCGAGATCCCCGCGGCTTTCACGGTGGTCCGCGTCGATGTCGGTGCCGGCCTCGCCTACGCGCTGGCGGCCACCCGGCGCCTACACGTTCTGGTCGGGCTCCCGGAGCTTCTGCTGGAGGCGTTGGGCGCGGTCGCCGCCGACTTCCCGGTCTGCTTCGCCACTCCCCACGGGCCGGCCACCATGCGCCGGGCCACCGGCATCCATGTCGCGGTCACCGTGGACGTCGGCGCCGGCCTGTACCTGCCGGTGGTACGCGACTGTGACCGACGGCCACTCCGCGAGCTGGCGGCGGAGCTGATGCGGCTGCGCCGTCTGGCGATGCGAGCGCGGTTCCGCGCCGCCGACCTGACCGGCGGCGCCATTGTGGTGTCCCTCAACACCGACGCCGATGTGGTGCTGACGCAGCCCATCGTCGCGCCCGGAATGGTCTGCGCCGTGTCGCTCGGCGGAGTCCACAGCGAAGCGGTGCTCGACCCGGTCACCGGTGCCGTGCGGGAGCGCAGGACGGTCATGCTGGGTGCCGCCTACGACCACCGATACGTCAACGGCGGCGACGCGGTGCGCTTTCTCAAAGCGGTCAAGAGCCGGCTCGAGAATCCCGGGGAACCCTCCGGGCAGATTCAGTCCCGGTAGGCGTGTGCCTGCAGTCGATAGAGCTCGGCGTAGCGGGAGCCGGCCGCCATGAGATCCTCGTGGCTGCCGGTCTCGGTGACCCGTCCCTGATCGAGGACCACGATCACATCGGCCATCCGTACGGTGCTGAACCGGTGGGACACCAGAACGGTGACCGCCCTCTCGGCGGTCGCGGTGCGGACCTGGCCGATCATGTGCCGGAACATCTCCTGCTCAGCCACCGGGTCGAGAGCGGACGAGGGCTCGTCGAGGAGGACGCAGAGCGGCGCGCCGCGTCGGCTGTGCGGCGCCTGTCTCATGAGTGACCGGGCCAGGGCCACCTTCTGCCATTCACCGGCCGACAGTTCGACACCGCCGAACATCGCCCCCAGCACGGTGTCGAGCCGGTCCGGGCAACTCTCCACGACGGCCTGGGCATCGGCCAGTTCCACCGCTGCGGTGACCGCTGTCCTGTCCCGGATCCGGGCGACGTCGCCGGTTCCGATCGACTCCCGCAGAAGCAGTTGGAGACGCGCGAAGTCCTGAAACACGGCGGAGAGGCCGACCTGCCAGGCCGCTGTGTCGAACGCCGGCAGCGGTGTGCCGTCGACGGCTATCTCGCCCGCGGTCGGGGCGTACATCCCGGCCAGCAGCTTGACCAGAGTGGACTTGCCGGCGCCGTTGACGCCGACGACCGCGATGGTGCCGCCGGCCGGCAGGAACAGGTCGATACCGTGCAGGGCGTCGGCGTCTGCGCCCGGATAGCGGAAGCTCACCCCGCGCAGCCGGATGCCGTCGCGCATCCGGGTGGGTACCGGTAGGCCGGGGCGCCTGTTCTCCCGCTCGTATTCCCGTAACCACCAGTAGTGCCCCACCGCCTGTCCGGCCTCCGCCACGGTACTGACGCTGTCCAGCATGGCGCGTAGCTGGACCTGCAGATGGGTGGCCAGGGAGATCACCAGGACGACGTCACCCAGACTGGCCCTGCCCCGGGCGGCGTGGCCGGCCACCCACAGGACGGTGCCGGCGAGCGCGACGGCGAAAAGTGCCCACCCCGCCACCTGCAGGACCGCCGACCGCATCTGCGTCCGGGCCTCCCGGGCCGCGGCCTCGTCCCACAACTTCCGGGCCCGGTTCTGCAGCTCTTCTCCGCTGCCGGCCAGCATGACCTCCTTCGCCGGGCCGGGAAGAGTACACAGTTCGTGCAGGCGGCGCTCCTGGCGGAGGAGTTGCGCACACTCGTCGCGGGTGACACGGAGGGCACGCTCGGCCCTTCGGTTGGCGATCATCACGGGCAGGGCGAGAACCGCCAGCAGGCACAGCCACGGATCGACCGACGCCAGCAGCAGGACGCTGAACAGCACGCTGAGTACGGTCGACGACCCGGCCAGAACCGCCCACGGCAGGCCCGCCATGGATCCCAGGCTCATCCGCAGCCTGCTCAGCCGGTCCAGATGCGCGGGCTGTTCCACATGGGCGAGGCCGGGCACGCCGGCGACGCGGGCCTGTACCTCCTCGTTCAGCGATATCTGCACGCGCCCGGTGAGGTAGAGGGTGATATTGCTCTGCACCCGGCCGGCCGCCGCCGCCAGGCCGTGGGCGGCCGCACCGACGGCGACCGCGGCGACCACGCCGGCGATCCGGCCGATCCCGGCGCTGTCGACCAGCCAGCGCTGGCTGAGGCCGGTGGCGGCGACCACCGCGCTCAGCGCGAGGAGTAATCCCGCGGCCAGCACGGTAGGACGGGCGCCCGCCCGCAACGTCAGGACCGTGACGTGCTGCAGGAGCCGGAACCAGCCCTTCACCGCGACCTCCTGGACTCGAGGGAACCCGGGGTGGCGAACGTTTCCGCCTGCAACCGGAAGTAGCGGGCGTACTCGCCGTCCAGCGCCATGAGCTCGTCATGGGTGCCGTCCTCCACGATCCGGCCGCCGTCCAGCAGCAGGATGCGGTCAGCGGGACGGACCGTCGACAACCGGTGCGAGATGAGTAGCGTGGTGGTCTCCTGGACACTGCTGACCACCTCGGCGTGGAACTCGGCCTCAGCACGGACGTCCAGGTGAGCGGTGGGTTCGTCGAGAACCAGCACACGCCGGCCGGCGTTCACCGCGAACAACGCCCGCGCCAGCGCGACACGCTGCCACTGCCCTCCGGACAGGTTCGTACCGCCGGCGCCCTCGTGCCAGAGCAGGGTGTCCAAACCGTGCGGCAGCCGCTCCGGCAGGTCGGCCAGGCCAGCACGGCCGAGCGCGTCCCGGATCGCCGGGACGTCTCCGAGGTGTTCCGGGGAGGCGAGCGCGACGTTGTCCGCGAGCGAGGCCGGATATTGGTTGAACTCCTGGAACAGCACGGCGAGCCGGGACCGCCAGAGGGCGGGCTCCACCTCCGCTACGTCGACGCCGTCGACGGTGATCCGCCCCGCCTGCGGGGCGTAAAGGCCACTCAACAGCTTCACGAAGGTGGTCTTGCCGACGCCGTTGCGGCCTACCAGCGCGACGGTCTGACCCGGCCACAGGGTCAGGCAGAGGCCATCGATGGTGGGCCGGTCGGCTCCCGGGTGTGTGAACGAGACCCCCTCGAAGCGGATCACCGGCGGCGTTTCCGGCGCCGGCAGCAGGGTGGTGGTAGCCGGCCGCGTGGTGGCATGCGCGGCGGTCAACTGTTCGGCGGCCGTCATCCCGCGCAGACCGTACTCGATGTCGTAGGCCTCGTGACCCATGCCACTCATGGCGAGGATGCCCATCGCCGCCAGCACGTAGGTGACAAGAGCGCCACTGCTCAGCTCACCGGAGAGCACCGCGGCGGCCGGGACGGCCAGCGCCGCGACAGCGGACGAGGTGGCCAGGAACAGGGTCAGCCACTGCCGCCGCAGCACACCCCACAGTTCTCGCCAGGCCGGGGCGTAGACGCTGATCGCGGTAGCCCGGAAACGGGCCGACACCCAGTAGGCGAGGCCCAACATGCGCACCTCCTTCGCGGCGCCCGTCACGGCCAGTTCGGACAGGTAGAACATCCGGCGCTGACCCTCGACGTCGGCATCGAGGATGTCGATCAGCCGGATCCACTGTCGCCGCACGATGGCCCGCCCCACCAGCGAAACGGTGAGCAGCGCCATCGCGAGAACCGGGAACCGGGTCGCCACCAGAACAGTGGCGGAGACCGCGGCGAGCATCCGGAAGACGACGAGAAGCTGGCCCGCGGCGGCAGTGCCCGGTGACCGGGTCCGGGCCAGGCTGATCCCGCCGTCCACCGCCCGGGCGGCAAGATCATGGAACTCCGTGGTCTCCAGCCGGTCCAGGGTCGGCGCCGAGGTCGCCAGCATCCGGACGGTATCGCGCAGCGCGCCGTCGATCTGCCGTACCACCAGGTCACGCACCGCCTGGCGCAGCAGCCAGGCCATCTGGTCCAGCAGAAGCAGGCCCGCCACCAGCACGCTGGCCCACAGCAGGCGGCGATCGTCCGAGGCGTCCGCGGCGACCAGGATCAGATGGCCGACGGCGAGCGCGTGCAGAGTGGGACAGACGGCGTTGACCAGATGCAGGGCCACCAGCGCGGTGGTGGGAACGGGCCGGGCATGGAGCAGCAACCGCAGCAGCCGTGCCCGCGCCCGGGCGATCTCGGCGGCCGGTGCCGCCCGCGTCCACCATCGCCGTATCTCCCACTGACGCATCCGCACCCCCGCTCGCATACTCACGACGGTCAATCATCACAGGCCGGAACCTCGCCGGCATCGCCGGTTTCGGGGACTCGCCGCGCCCGTCCCCCGATCTCGGGACACCAGCCGGGCGGAGCCCGCCGTTAGCGTGAGACACGGCTCGGCCACATCGTCCCTGCCGTGCTAGGCATCTGCGGGAAGGAGCCGAGTCGGCGTGGATCAAACTCTCACACCGCACCGGCGGACAGCTGTCCGGTTCACCGGTGACCGGCACGGGACCGCCGCGCTGACCTGGGGCCAGCGCGAGATCTGGGAGCTGTTCCAGAAGCCCGGCGCCCGGCGCTGTCACTACAACTACGGCCGGGTGTACGCGGTACCCGGCGGGCGCGGTGTCGAAGACGTGTGCGCCGCGCTGCGTGTGCTGGTCGAGCGCTACGAAGCCCTCCGTACCACCGTGCGGTGCGCCGCGGACGGCGAACCCCGACAGGTACTGGCCGCCGACGGCGAGCTCACCTTGGAGATCTACGAGGCCGATGTCCGGGAGACCGGTTCCTTCGCGGAGATGGTCCGGGTCGACTACCTTGGGCACTCGTTCGGCGACGAGGACTGGCCGCTGCGGGTGGCGGTGATCTGTGGTGCCGGGAAGCCGGCATTCATCGTCCTGATGGTCTCGCATCTGGCGGTGGACCGCGGTGGTCTGGACGTGGTGTCCCGTGCCCTGAGCCGGCTGCTGGCCGGTGCCGAGCCGTCCCCGGCCGGCCGGCATCCGCTGGACCTGGCCGCCGACGAGGAGTCCCCCCGCGGGCGGCTGATCGCGGAACGTGCCGCCGCCTACTGGCGGCGTACCCTCATGGCCACGGCACCGATGCGATTTCCGCCGCAGCGGAAGGGCAGCCGCCCCGGATGGCCCGCGGTGGAGCTGGAGTCGGCGGCCATGGCGGTAGCCGCGAGTGCCATCGCGCGCGAGCAACGTACCTCGCCGATGGCCGTGATCCTCGCCGCGGTAGCGGGGTTCTTGCATCGGTGGACCGGCAACGAGACGGTGGTCGTCCAGCTGATCTCCGCCAACCGCCCGTCGGCAGGGCTGCGCGACATGGTCGGGACGACGGTGCAGCGGGCCCTGTTCGCGGTGGACTGCTCCGGCACGACTCTTCACGAGCTGGTACGGCGCACCTGGGCCGGGATGACACTGGCGAACAGGCACGGCCGATACCCCCCGCAGATGATCCAGGCGGTGCTGGACGAGGTCGAGCACGACCGTGGCCTTGGCGCCGAAGTCCACTGTTTCGTCAACAACTTCGCTCGGTTCGACACGGCCGGCCACGCGGACGGCGCCACCCCGCGCCGTCTTCGGGAGAGTGCCGCCTGGCCGATTCCGCGGGGCCTGAGCCTGGAGATACGCGACAGCGCGGTCGGGCTGCGGCTCAACCTGATCACCGATCCCCGGCTCGTCGCGGCCGACGGGGCGCGCGCCCTGCTGTGCGCCGTGGAGGAGCTGCTGACGCGGGGGGTTCGGAGTGACTTCGCCTTGGACGAGGTCGCGGTGCACGCCGAGGCGAACGAGGGGCAGGGGTAGAGGCTTGGCGCACGACAGGGAAGCAGCGTTCAGCCTGCCGGTGGCTCGGCCCGCCGGCACCGAGCCGGCAGCGGACCGCCATGCATGACGTCCTCGATCTCGCGGCGCGGCTCTGGCCGGGCCGTCTGGCGGTACGGGACGGCTCCGGCGCCGACACCTACGCAGAACTGGCGGATGCCAGCCGGGCGGTCGCGGCCGGGCTGGCCCGGCGCGGCATACGCGCCGGCGATCGTGTTCTGCTGCGGTTGCCCGGCGGCCGTGACTTCGCGCGGGTGCTCTACGGAGTGATGCGGGCCGGTGCGGTCGTGGTACCGGTCGGCACCACCGTCGGTGAGCACCACCTGCGATGGATGCGGCGTGACGCCGAACCGCGCCTGGTCGTCGCCCTCGGTGATCCGGCCCGGACCGCCGAGGCCGTCGGGGTGCCGGCCACCGACGTCGTGTCTCCCGCCGAGCTGCTGGCACAGTGCGGGCCGGACACCGGCGCGCCGGTCCCGGGTGACGCCGTGGCTATGTTGCTGTATACCTCCGGCAGCACCGGCATGCCTCGCGCTGTCGTCTGTCCCCACGACCGGGTGCGGTTCGCCGCCGAGGCCATCCAGGCCCGGCTGGGGTACAACGAGGCCGATGTGGTGCTCAGCCGGGTGCCGGTTGCCTTCGACTACGGTCTCTACCAGTTGTTCCTCTGCGCGCTGTCCGGCGCCCAGTTGGTGCTCCGCCCGGATCTGGTCGACGCCTCGATGCTCCGTGAGGCCCGGACGGTGGCGGCGACGGTGCTGCCCCTGGTGCCCTCGCTCGCGGCGATCCTGCTCCGACTGGCCCGGCGCGACACCGGGGCGCCTCCGGTGCGGCTGGTCACCAACACCGGTGCGGCGTTGAGCGCGGCACACGCCTCCGGCCTGCGGCGGATCTTCCCGGATGCTCGGATAGTCCCGATGTACGGCATGACCGAATGCAAGCGGATCACCATCGCCGAGCCCGACGAGGACCTGCGTTTTCCGGGCACCGTCGGCAGGCCGCTCGACGGTACGGAGGTGTCGGTGGTCGACGCGAGCGGCCACCCGGTGGCACCGGGGGTCACGGGGGAGATCGTGGTCACCGGCCCGCATGTGATGGCCGGTTACTGGCGTTCGCCCGAGGCCACCGCCGGCCGTTTCCATCAGCGGGCGCAGGAGGGCGTGATGCTGCGTACCGGCGACTACGGCCGTCTCGACGAGGGCGGGCGGCTGTACTTCGCCGGTCGGCGTGACGACATCTTCAAGCGACGTGGCGTGCGGATGAACACGCACGAGATCGAGGCGGTTCTGCTGGACGTGCCCGAGGTGTCCGCCGCGGCCGTGGTACCGCCGGGCGAAGACGGCACTCTGACGGCGTATGTCGTGTCGGACCGGGAGGCCACCGAGGTGCTGGCCGATGTAGCGAGCCGGATCGAACCGGCCAAGGTGCCGGATCGGTGCGTCGTGCTGCCGCGGCTGCCGACTACCGCCAACGGCAAGGTGGACCGGGACGCGCTCCGCGCCCTCGAGGCGGTGGCGCCGTGACCGTCGCCACCGGCGGCGGGCCCGTGCCCTGGGACGACTCCTTCGAGAAGCTGCTGCGCCCTTTGCTGCCCCTCCTGCCCCCGCGGACGCGGATCGTTCCGGAACTCGACCTTGTCGCTGCCGGCCTCGACTCGTTCGGCGTCGTCGAACTGCTCGCCGAGGTGGAGGACCACTACGGCATCCTGCTGGACGACGAGGAGATCACCGCGCAAGCGGTGGAGTCTCCGGCCACGCTGTGGCGGATCGTCAGCGCTCATCTCACCGCGGAGGCACCCGGACATGGCTGAACCCGGAACGGACGCCCGTATCGCCGTGGTCACCGGCGGAAACCGCGGCCTCGGCATCGAGATCGTCCGGAAGCTGGCGCAGCGGGGCCTGCGGGTCGTGCTCGGCAGCCGGTCGATGTCGGCCGGGTTGGAGGCGCGGGAGCAGTTGGGCGCGGTGGGGGAGCGGGTCGTCGTGCGTGAACTCGATGTCGCCGACGAGCGCAGTGTGGTGGACCTCGTTCGCTGGATACACGGCAGTTACCGGCGCTGCGACGTGCTGGTCAACAACGCGGCGATCGCCGTCGACGGCGCGCAGGACGCGATGACCGCCGACTTCGACGTGGTGCGGCGCACCATGGAGGTGAACCTCTACGGGGCGTGGCGGCTCGTCCAGGCCCTCTCGCCCGCCATGCGTGCCGGTGGCTACGGCCGGATCGTCAACGTTTCCAGCGGGGTGGGCCGGTTCGGCAGTCTGGGCACCGGGATTCCCGCCTACCGCTTGTCGAAGACCGCGCTCAACGCGCTCACCGTGATCTTCGCCGACGAGTTGCGCTATGCCGGCATCCTGGTCAATTCCTGCTGCCCCGGCCGGGTGCGGACCGAGATGGGGGGCGGGCAGTACGGAGTCTCGCCGGCCGACGCCGCCGACACACCGGTCTGGCTGGCCACCCTGCCATCGGACGGTCCCACCGGTGGATTCTTCCGTGATCGCAAGCCGCTGGAATGGTGACCGGTGCCCAGGTGCCGGCACGTCGGGCTGAGGAGGAGAGCAGATGGACGAACAGAAGGCGAACACGGCGGTAGCCGGCGAACAACTGGTCCAGTGGGTGGTCGACCTCTGGCGAAGCCTGCTGAAGATGCCGGAGATCGAGGCCGACACCCACCTGTTCGACGTGCCGGCGTCGTCGCTGACCGCGGTCCGCATGCGGTCCCGGATCCAGGCGGAACTCGGCAAGGAGATCGAACTGATCGATATCCTGGATCACCCGACTCCACGGGAGATGGCCGGGCTGATCACCCGGGCGCCCGCGTGGACGGGTGTCCAACCATGGCAGGAACTGGACTGGTCCACGCCGAAGGACGGTAGGGACACCGCAGAACCGACTCACTGACGACCGGCCCGGCAAGCCGTCCCCCATGATCGGCTTGCCGGGTCTGGAGCGAACCTCAGAACGAGCCCGGAGTGGCCGGAGTGTTGAGGTAGACGCCGCCATCGACGATGAGGTTCTGCCCCGTTACCCAGGAGGAGGCGGGGGAGCAGAGGAAGACCGCGGCGGCGGCGATGTCCTCCGGCCGGCCCAGCCGACGCAACGGCACAAAGCCGGTGTGGTCGGCGAAGGCCTCGGCGGCGTTGTCCACGGCCAGCATATTGGCGGCGACCCCTTCGGTGGGCACCGGTCCCGGTGCGATGCCGTTGACCCGGATACCGCGCGGGCCCCACTCGTACGCCCAGGTGGCGGTCAGGGACACGATGGCGGCCTTGGCCGCGCCGCAATGTGCGAACCCGGGAAAGCCGACCTCCGGCATCGGCACGGTGATGTTGAGAATGGTGCCCCGGCCGGCTGCCAGCATCTCGGGTATCAGGCTGCGCGTGACGTTGAACGTGCCGTATAGGTCGGTGTTCACCACAGTGTCGAAGGCGCGCCGGGTCATTCGCTCGGCGCGATTGAAGAAGTTCGCCGCAGCGTTGTTGACGATGATCGTGGCGCCGTTGTGCCGGGCCAGTACGTAGTCGCGGAGCCGGCTGACGTCGGCCTCGTCCCGGACGTCGCACGGAACGCTGTCGCAGCTCCGCCCGGTCTCGTCACTGATCCGCGCCTCCGCGTCCGCGAGCCGGTCGGCCGACCGTGAGGTGATCACCACCTCGGCGCCCAGAGAGACGAAGTCGCGGGCGATGGCGTAACCCAGGCCGGAGCCACCTCCGGTGATCACCGCGACCTCGCCCTCGAGCAACTCGGGATGGTATATCCGGTGCAGGGCGGCGGGCATGGTGCTCATGAGACTCCCAACTCGGCCAGGCGCTCGCGCAGCACACGGATGGTGCTCGCCTCGAAAAGAATGCCGGCACTGATCTCGATGCGGAAAAGCTGGCGCAGGCGTGCGCTGATCTGGACCGACACCAGCGAGTCGCCGCCCAGGTCGAAGAAGTCGTCGTCAAGCCCGACCTCCTCCACCCCGAGGGCCTCGATCCACAGCGAGCGCAGTATGTCGATCACATCGCCGCCGGAGGGTGCCGACGCCGCGGGGCCGGGAGTGCCCGGCGGTACGGCCATGGGTGGTGCGGTGACCGCCTCGAGGGGAACCGGTGCCGGTGGGGCCGACTCGTCGAGCCAAGGCACCCCGCGCACGTCGAGCGAGGCACCCGGTGGATTCACCACGACCACCGGAGGGAACTCGCCGGCGAGCAGAGTCAGGAAGACGGCGGCCCCGTCACGCGGGTGCAGCAGTGCCGGGCCGTTCACCGGCGCCTCGCCGCCCACTCCGGCCCCGCCTGTGTGTTCGGTGCGGGCCACCGGGACGGCCGGCGGGGCACTGTCGGCTGGTGGGTTGAGCCGGCGGGCGAAGTCAGTGACCCGGACCTCGCGGGTGGTGTAGGACTCCACCTTCACCAGGAGCCGGCCGGTGTCCGCGTCGTACAGATCGAGGTCCAGGGAACGCATGCCCGGCCGATCCGGTTGCGGGCGGCCGTGCGCCACGATCCGGGCCGGGAGCGCACCGAAACGGGTCAGCCGCCGGTAGAAGAACGGTAGGTACTGGTTCTGTTCGCCCGGGAACGCCGCGGACAGTATCGCGATGCCGGCGCGGTCGAGCAGAGCAGCGTGCATCGGATGCTCGTCGAGGTCCCCGTGGAACGGTTCGCGCAGGGCCAGCTCGGCCAGATAGGAGTCCTTGCCGTGCCACATCCGGCTCACGGACTGCCAGCGGGGCCCGAACGCCAGCCGGCCCCGTGCCGGCAGCGGATCACCGGCGGTGTGCCCACCGAACAGCTCGTCCAGACGCGCCGGCTCCGGCCGCTGATCACTCCATGCCAGGTAACCGGAGACATGGTGGGTCCACGCCGTGCCGGTACCGGCGACCCGCGACATCAGACGGAAGCGGAACTCGTCGCCGCTCGGCGTGAACGCCACGCCGACCTCGATCGGCCGGCCACCGTTCACCGGCGCTACGAAGACCGCCTCGCGCAGTTCGATCGATGCGCCGGCCGATGGCAGTCGCAGATCCAGCGCTGCTTGGATCACCAGTTCCAGGGAGCCCGTACCGGGCAGCATCGGCACCCCGTCGAAGCGGTGCTCGTCGAGCAGCCAGTGGGTGGCGGCGTCCAGGACGCGGCGCCACTCCGGTTCAGCGGCGCCGCCGGCCGGGGCGGCGGCCTGGTGGCCCGGCACGGCGACCCGCCCGGGGCGACCGTTCGTCACCGCGTCGAGGTCGACCGCGGAGCGCGCCCACATCCCCACGTCGGACCATCCGGGCCAGGCCACCGAGCACACCCGCAGCCGACCCCGCCCGTGCTGCTGGGCGACAGCGTCGAGGAACGCGTTCGCGGCGGCGTAGTCGGCGTTGCCGAGCATCCCGGCCAGGCCGGCATGGCTGGAGAACAACAGCAGGAAGTCGGGGTCGGTCTCCGCATCGCAAAGGTCGAGCAGGTTCATCGTGCCGCGGACCTTCGGGGCCAGGACGTTGTCGATCTCCGTACGCGACCGGCGCTGCAGCAGGCCGCCACCCGGAACCCCGGCAGCGTGCACGATGCCGTGGATCGGGCCGAACCGTTCGTGGACCGCGGCGACGGCCGCCCGCAACGACGCCGCGTCTGCCACGTCACCGGTCACCGTCATCACCTGCGCTCCGGCGTCCTCAAGGGCGGTCAGTGTCGTGCCGGCCACTGCCGGTTCGCTGCGGCTCAGCAGGGCTATCCGGGGGCGTACCCCCGAGTCGGCCAGGGCCGCCGCCACCACCGACCCCAGCCCGCCGAGTCCTCCGGTGATCAGATAGACACCGTTGTCGCGTAGCCGCGGCGGGTTGGCGCCGGACTCCGGTGACATCCGCCGCAGCTCCGGTGTCCACACCGCGCTGCCCCGCAACGCCGTCACCGGTTCGCGCAGGTCGGCCAGGGCCGCGCTGAGATGGTGCTCGCCGGTGTTCGGCCCGACGTCCAGGACCGTGCACCGAATCTGCGGCAGCTCCTGCTCGATGCTGCGGGCGAGTGCCACGACCATCGCCGTGGCCGGGTTGACCGGTTCGGCGCCGGTGACGTCCACGCCGAAACTGGTGAGGACGGCCAGGGTGACCGGGCCGGACCGGTGGGCGCGGGCGAGCGCCCGTGCGGCCGCATGGACGGTGTGGAACCCCGCCTCGATCTGCCGGTCCAGGTCGTGTGCCGGAAGACCCGGGCCTGCGCCGAACAGTCCGGCGCAGGCCAGAACCGAGACAGGCGTGGGGCCGCCGAGAAGCGCGTCCCAGGCGGCGTCGCTGTCTGTCATCAGCGCCGTGGCGCTCGCACGGGTGGTGCGGTAGCCGGCGCGCTGGAAGGCGCCGCGCACGGTGGCGGCCAGGTCGCGATCGCCGGGAAGCACCAGAACGGCGTGGGCGTCCTCCACGCGCCGGGTGGTGAGCGGCGCCGGCGTGGTGCGGCGGCGGGTCCACTCCAGAGCAGCCAGGCTCCACCGGCTGGGTGCCGCTGGTGGAGCGGGCGGCGCCGGTACGGCCACCGGATCGGGCATGGTGACCGTAGGCGACACCCCCGGAGCGACAGTGTCCCGGTGTGCGCCGGCCCCACCGGCCCGGTCGACGATCATGGAATTGTCCCGCGGTGGCTTGTGCGCCGCCGGTCGGTCGACCCAGAACCGGCGGCGCTGATACGGGTAGCCGATGACCGGCACCCGCCGTCGGCCCGTCCCGCCGTCGCGGCGTTCGAGATCCACCGGATGGTTCTCCACCCAGAGCCTGCCCAGCAGCCGGTCGAACGCGCCGGGCGTACCCGAATCGGTGTCGAAGACCGGGAGCGGCAGAGAATCGCCCGACCGCACCGCGGGATCGGCTCGCAGAAGACGGGTCAGGCTGTGTCCCGGACCGGTCTCGATCAGGAAGGCCGGGCCACCTCCGAGGGCTGTGGTCACCGCCGTCGCGAACTGCACCGGAGCCACCAGTTGTCGTGCCCAGAAGGCTGCGGAGACGGCCTCGTCGTCACCTACCGGCGCACCGGTCATGCCGCTGACGACGGGTATGGCGGGGGGCCGCAAGGTCATTCCGGTCAGGATGGCCTCGAACTCCTCGGCGGCGGGTGCCATGGCCGGCGAATGGAACGCGTGAGACGTGGACATCGGGGTGCTCGCGATTCCGTCGGCGCGCATCTTCTCAGCGATCGCGCGCAGCGCCGGGTCTGGGCCGGAGAGCACCGACTGCCGTGCGCTGTTGACCGCGGCCAGACTGACCGTCGTATCCAGGTAGGGCTTCACCTCGGCGGCCCCGGCGGCGACCGCCAGCATCGCGCCGGGCGGCATCTGCCGCATCAGGGTGGCTCTGGCGCTGACGGCGCGGGCGCCGTCAGCGAGGCTGAACACGCCGGCCACGGTAGCCGCGACCAGTTCGCCGACGCTGTGCCCGATGAGTGCAGCCGGACGTATGCCCAGATCGATCAGGGTACGGGCGATCGCGTATTCCAGAGCGAACAGCAACGGCTGGGCGATGGCCGTGTCGGTCAGCGCGACGTCGTCGTCGGCGCGCCACATCGAGGGCAGATCGGCGTCGATGTGTGTGCGCAGCAGCCCGAACACCTCGTCACAGTGGTCCCGGAAGACCGGCTCGGAGCGGTACAGCTCGAGGCCGGCGTTCCGCAACGCGTTTCCCTGACCGGGAAAACAGAAGATCAGTTGCCGGGACGGCCCGTCCGGCATGATCACGTCGGTGCCGCTGAGCAACGCCTGCGACGCGTGCGCGGCGTCTCGGGCGACCAGGGCGCGGCGGACCCGGCGCTCGGTCCGCCCGACGCGCAGGGTGTGTGCCGCGTCGGCGAACCCGACCGGATCCAGTTCTCCGGCCTGCTCGGCCAGCCGCCGCCCGAGTTCGTCGGCGGCTCCGGCGTCAGCGCCGGACCAGACGATGAGCTCGGTACGCCGTAGCGTGGGCACCGGCTGCCCCGGCGCCGGCGCTTCCGAGAGCACCACGTGCGCGTTGGTGCCGCCGATGCCGAACGAGCTGACTCCGGCTGTCCGCGGCGAGCCGGCGGTCCGGGGCCACGGGAGCGCCTCGGTCGCCACCTTGAACGGCGTATCCTCCAGCATCAACCGGGGATTGACTCGTGTGACATTGATACTCGGCGGGATCCACTCGCGGGCGAGGGCCAGCACCGTCTTGATCAACCCGGCGGCGCCGGATGCCTGTCCCACGTGACCGATGTTCGACTTCACCGAGCCGATGGAACAGTAGCCGTGCGGCAGCTCGGTGTCCCCGGCGGCGCGGTGGAAGGCTTCGGTCAGGCCGGCGACCTCGATCGGATCGCCGAGCCGGGTCGCCGTCCCGTGGGCTTCGACATACGAGATGTCGCGTGGGTCGACGCCGGACTGACGGATCGCTTCGGCGATGCACTCCGCCTGGCCCTCGATACTGGGGGCGGTGAATCCGGCCTTACGGGTACCGTCGTTGTTCAGCGCCGCGCCGCGGATCACGGCGTGGATGGTGTCCCGGTCGGCGATCGCCGCGTCCAGGGGTTTCAGGAGCACCACACCGCAGCCGCTACCGAAGTTGGTGCCGTCCGCGTCGGCGTCGAACGGTTTCGGCCGTCCGTCGCGCGCCAGGATGCTGCCCTCCATCTGAAGGTAGCCGTAGTCCAGCGGCATCTCGATGCTGCACACCCCGGCGAGCGCCATGTCGCATTCGCCGGCCTCTAGGGAATGGGCCGCGGTACGCACCGCGGTCAGGCCCGTGGAGCATGCCGTCTGCAACGTCATGCTGGGCCCGGTCAGGCCCAGCCGGTGGGACAGGAAGGTCGCGACGTAGTCGGGGGCGTTGGCGATCTCCAGAGCCAGGAAGGGAACCGTGGCGCGGATCGTCGCGTCCTGCTCCAGGTGGTCCATCCGGTAGCGGTTGATGTTCGTGCCGGCGAACATGCCGATCGCGCCGGGGTAGCGGGCCGGGTCGTAGCCGGCGTGTTCCAGGGCGCTGTGTGCCACCTCCAGCAGGACACGCTGCTGCGGGTCCCGGATCTCCGCCTCGCGCGGGGTCATGCCGAAACATCGGGCGTCGAACATGTCGGCGGCCGGCAGGCAGGGCCGACGCCGGACATAGTTCGGATGCGCCAAGTACTCCGGGTACTCCCCACGCCGCAGCAGGTCCTGGTCGTCGAGCTCGGTGATGCAGTCTTGACCGATCGTCAGGTTGTGCCAGAAGGCCTCGATGTCCATGGCCCCGGGAAAACGGCCGGCCATGCCGATGATGGCGATGGATGACGGCATGGTGACTCCTCCGAGTCGTCGGCTGGGTCTGTCGGCATCGGGCTGATCAGGGGGCGCCACGGTCGGTGGACGCCTCCCGGAGAGCCGGAACCTCGGAGGCCAGCGCTCGCATGGTCGGATGGTCGAACAGGGTCCCGGCGCCCAGGTCGGTGCCGAAGTGAGCGTTGATCTGAGCGGTGAGTTGCACCGCGGCCAGAGAGTTGCCGCCCACCTCGAAGAAGTCGTCGTCCGGCCCGAGATCCTTCACCCCGAGTGCGGCTGTCCACAGTTCCCGCAGTACGGCGATCACGTCGCCGCCGGCCGCGGCCGGCGTGCTGACTGCCGGGGGCGGGGGTGCCGCCTCCACCGGACGGGGCGCCGCAGTGGAGGCGATCGCCGGTAGCGTGGCCGGGGCCTCCGATGGCGGCGTGTCCGACCACGGCAGGCCGGGTACGGGCAGCGCGACATCGACCAGGTCGACTAGTGCCACCGCCGGTTCGCCGTCGTTCAGCAGCCTCAGGAATGCGGCCGCACCCTCGGCCGGGAGCAGAAGGCCGGGTGGCGGCCCGGCTGGCCGCGAGGGAACGGGCGACACGTGCTCCTCGACGCGGGCGGCCTTGTCGTGGCGGGCCGGCTCCTCGCGGACGGTGCCGTCCGTGGCCCCGAACCGGCGCTCCGCGACCTCGCGCATCGCGAAGGACTCCGCCCGGAACAGCAGCCGCCCGGTGGCGGTGTCGTAGATGTCGAAGTCGACGGCCCGCCGCGCGGTCCGGCTCTGTGCGCTGAACCGGGCGTGCACCCGGACATCGCCGGTGAGAGGAGCGAAGACGGTCACACTGCGGTAGATGAACGGGGCGAACGACTGACCTCGGTCCAGGTCGTGCAGAAGGCCCGCGGCGACGTCCACGATCGCCGGATGCACCGGGTGATCAGCGAAGTCGTGGTGGTAGCGCTCGGGCAGAATCAGCCGGGCGGTTCGTTCCGTGTCGTCGCCGCGCACTTCGGTCATCGTCTCCCACCGGGGACCGAACGCTACCCAGTCGGCGAGCGGGGCGTCGATGGCCTCGGTTTTCGGACCGTCCTCAGGCAGCGGAAACCTCGGCTGTTCCGCGAGTTCGGTTGCCGCGGCCACGGTCGCGGTGGCGTGATCGGTCCACGGTTCACTGGTGCCCGCACCGCGCGACTGGACGATGACTTTGTGGCCCCGGCGGAGCGGGCGGATGACCGCACGCACCTGACGGCGCCGGTCACCGACGACCGGAGACAGGAACACGAGATCCCGGATGGCGACCGGCCAGTCCCCACGCTCCCCCGCGTGGCGCCCGGCGAGGGCGACGAGTTCGAGCATCGCGGTGCCGGGCAGCACCGGCGTGCCCTCGAAGACGTGTTCGTCGAATTCCCAGTCGCGGCCCGCCTCACGGATCCATTCCACAGCGACCTCGGCGCCCTTGGGCGCACCGTCGCCGGCGCCGACGGCGGCAGCGGTGCCGTCCGTAGCGGCGCGGGCGTCGCCGGCACCCAGGATCGTCTGGCCCGCGGCGGACCGGGCGAGCATGCCGACCTCGGCCCAGCCCGGCCACTGCACCGAGACGGTACGGCGCGGCCCTCCGGATTCACCCCGGCAGTACGCGTCGAGGTACGCGTTCGCCGCGGCGTAGTCCCCGCTGCCGTACATGCCGGCCACGGCGGCTGCGCTGGAGAAGACGGCCAGGAAATCCAGGGGAGACCTGTCGGCGAAGACCGCTTCGAGGGCGTGCAACCCGTCCACCTTGGGCCGCAGCACAGCCCGGATCTCGTCAGCGGATCGACGTTCGAGGAGGCCGCCGCCCGCGACTCCGGCGGCATGGACGACGCCGCCGATCGGCCCGAGCCGACGCTCCACCTCATGGACCGCGGCCCGTAGCGAGTCGAGATCGGCCACGTCGGCTGTCACCACCTCGACGTCGGCGCCCGCCTCGGCCAGCCCGGCGAGTGCGGTGGCGATGCCGTCGCGGTCCGGCCGGCCGGCCGGCGGTGTCCGGCTCAGCAGGGCGAGCCGGGGACGGAGGCCGGTCTCCGCCAACGCGCGGGCGACGACCAGTCCGATCCCGCCGAGGCCACCGGTCACCAGATAGGTGCCGCCGTGGCGTAGACGCGGCGCCGATGGCGCCGATACCGTGCCGGTGCCCTCGCGCACCGGTGCCAGCCGGGGCACCCACCGGGCGACGCCGCGCACGGCCTGCAGCGGCAGGTCGGCCCGGGACAGGGCGGCGACGACCGCGTCCGGGGCCGGGCGCGAACCCAGGTCGATCACTTGACACGTGACCGCCGGCGCCTCCTGCGCGGCGGTTCGCATCAGCGCGGTGAGGGCGGCTCCGTGCGGGTCGACACGGTCGCCGCCGGTGACGTCGATCAGGTGGGAGCCGAGGAGGACGAGCCGTGTCGGACGCCCGGTCCGGCGCTGGAACGCCGATGCGGCCCGCAGGGCGGCGGTCACCGTGGTGATGGTGTCGGTGAGCCGGTCACTCGGTGACGTACCGGCAGAACCCGCCGTGAGTCCGGGAGTCGTCAGCGCGGCATGGACCAGGGCCACGGGGCCGGCTCCGGTGTCCACCGCCTGGTCGAGGCGGGCCGACCAGGCGGCGGGGTCGGTGGGGTCGATTGCGGGACGGCCGGCATCCGGCGAAGGTCGGCTGTCGATCACTCGCTGTCCGCGCAGCCCGGCGCGCTGGAGCAGAGTCTGTACGGTCATGGCCTGGTCCGGGTCGTCCGGAAGCAGGACGACCCCGCTGCCGCCGGACTCGGGGACGGCGGGGCGAGCGCTGTCGCGTACCCAGGTGACCTCCGCGATCCGCCACCGCTGCGCTCCCGGGCCGTCGGGGATCGGCCCATTCGCTGTCTCGTCCGCGGCGGAGGCCGTCACCGTGGCGGCTTCCGGGGCCTCGGCGGGTGACGGCTCGGCCGCCCCGTCCCGTCGCAACGCCTCCAGCCAGAACCTGCTCCGCTGGTACGGATATCCCGGCAGAGCGACTCGCCGGTATCCGCGCTGAGCGTCGTCGTCCCAGTAGGTGACGGCGGCACCGTCGACCCAGAATTGGGCCAGGGTTCGGGTGAGGGCAGTGGTCTCGTTCTCGTGGGTGGCCATGGCCATCACCCGGTTGCCGCCGGCGGTGAAGTCGGGGCGGCCGCGTAGCAGCGTCGACAGGGTACGGCCGGGACCGATCTCGATCACGGTTGCCGCGCCGTCCGCGAGCACTGCCGCGGCTGCGTCGTCGAACCGGACCGGGGCGATCAGCTGGCCCGCCCAGAAGGAGGCGGACGTCGCCTCGCTGTCGCTCATCGGCCGCCCGGTAGCGGCCGACACGATCGGAATGCTCGGGGGGGCGAGGGTCATCCCGGCCAGCACGGCCTCGAAACCCTCGGCTGCCTGTGTCATCGACGGGGAGTGGTAGGCGTGTGACGTCTGCAGGGTGCGGGTTTGGAGTCCTTGTGCGGTGAGCACCGCCGCGGCCTCGGTGATGTCGTCGGCGGGTCCGGCCAGCACGACCTGCCGGGGACCGTTGACCGAGGCCAGTACGACCGTGGGGGTGAGCACGGCGGCGACCTCGTCGGCCGTGGCCGTCACGGCCAGCATCACACCGGTGGGCATCCGGGCCATCCACCGGGCACGCTCGGCCACCGCACGCAGACCGGACTCGAAGTCGAAGACTCCGGCCACGGCCGCAGCCACGAGTTCGCCGAGGCTGTGCCCCACCATCAGTGCGGGGGTCACGCCCCACGCCATGAGGCAGTGGGCCAGGGTGTACTCCAGCACGTACAGCAGCGGCTGCGCCACGTCGGTGCGCGCCAGATCGGCCGGGTCCGTCGTGGTGCGCCACAGTTTGGCCAGGTCGTACCCCAGCAGCGGTTGCAGCACCTCGAAGGCGGCATCGCAGCCGTCGCGGAAGAGAGGTTCGGCGTCGTACAGCCGGTGGAACATCCCGGGGATCTGAGCACCCTGGCCGGGAAAGGCGAAGACGGGCCGGCGGGTGACACCGTCGCCGAGCAGGATCCGGTCGGCGGCACGCAGCCCGGCGGTGGCGTCGGCGGCGTCGGCGGCCACCAGGGCGGCCCGGACGGGTTTCGGCGATCGTCCGGCCCGGGTCGTGAAGGCCGCGTCGCCGAACTCGTGATCGGGCAGTTCGTCGAAGTGGTCGGCGAGCCGGGCGCGCAGGGCGACTTCGGTGGCGCGGTCCATCGCGGACCAGAGCAGCGCCTCGTGTTCGCGTCGGCCTGCCGGGGCGGCCGAGGCCGGAGGGTCGCCGAGAATCACGTGGGCGTTGGTACCGCCGACACCGAACGAGCTGATCCCGATGTGGCGCGGCCGGTCCGGGTCCCGGGGCCAGGGCCGCAGCTCGGTGTTGAGGTAGAACGGGGAGTTCTCCCACTCGATGTCCGGGTGGGGGACGGTCACGTTGATGCTCGGCGGGATCACGTCATGGGTGAGGATCAGCGCGGCCTTGATCAGCGAGGCCACTCCCGCGGCCTGGCCCAGGTGGCCGATGTTGGACTTCACCGAGCCGATCCCGCAGTATTGGCTGGGCAGCGGGCCGTCGGCGGCGGCACGGTAGGCGTCGATGAGCCCGGCCAGTTCGATCGGGTCGCCGACACGAGTGCCGGTGCCGTGTGCCTCGACATAGCCGATGTCGTGCGGTTTCACTCCGCTGACGCGCAGCGCCCGCTGCGCGCACTCGCTCTGCCCGGCGATGCTTGGTGCGGTGTATCCGACCTTGCGCGCACCGTCGTTGTTCAGCGCCGAGCCGAGGACGACCGCGTAGATCGTGTCGTTGTCGCGTCGCGCCGCGGCCAGGGGTTTCAGCAGGACCGCGCCGACGCCGTTCCCGAAGTTCGTTCCGGTGCCCAGGCCGTCGAACGCGCGGACCACGCCGTCGACCGCGCTGATGCCGCCGGGGATGGGGACGTAACCCTTGTGATAGGGGAACTCGATGTCGACGCCGCCCGCGACGACCATCTCGCAGTCGCCGGCGCGCAGCGCTGTGCACGCCAGATGCACTGTTGTCAGCGAGCTGGAGCAGGCGGTGAGGACCGTGGCGCTCGGCCCGCGCAGGCCGAGCTTGTACGACACGAACGTGGACATGTAGTCCGGGTGGTTCGCGATGTCGATCGCCGCCCATCCGACCTGCCGTACCACGTCGGTCTGGGTCTCCACGTAGTCGTACCGGTAGCGGTTGGCGTTGGTCGCCGCGAACAACCCGATCATCCCCGGGAACCGTGCCGGGTCGTAGCCGCCGTGTTCCAACGCCGCGTGGACGGTCTCCAGCATCAGCCGGTACTGGGGGTCCCGCAGCTCGGCTTCCCGCGGAGTCATCCCGAAGAGGCCGATGTCCAGGGCGTCGGCGCCATCGATCACGGGCCGGCGGCGCACATAGTCCGGCCGGTTGAAGAGCGCCGGATCCTCCTGGTTGCGCAGCAGTTCGTCGTCGGAGAGTTCAGTCAGACAGTCCCGGCCGGCGACCAGGTTCCGCCAGTACTGGACGATGTCGTCCGACTGCGGCAAGCGAGCCGCCATCCCGATGATGGCGATGGGTTCCGTCGTGGCCATGTGATTCCTCCGCCCTCGCAGTACCCGAGCTCGGGGGCCCGGCTGAGGCCGCGGATCACCGCCGAACGTGGGGAAATTCTTCTGGCCGGTAGGTGGTGGTCTCACGTCCCGCAAACCCGCGACAGGTCGGCGAGGTCCTGACGCTGATTAGCTTGCCGGGGTCTTTCAGGCATTCCAGAGGTCGGCGGTCAGTCGGGAAACGGCGGCGAGATGGATGAGTCCCTGCTGCCGGAGGAAGTCGCGATCTCGGCGAAGGAGCAGGCGCAGTGGTTGCTGCATCAGCTGCAGCCTGGGCGCGGCGTCTGCAACGTCGGGATAGCCGTACGTGTGGAGCGGGTGCTCCGGTGGTGGCCGCTTCAGCAGGCGCTGAACCATCTGGGGCGGCGGCATCCAGCGTTACGGGCGGTTCTCTCCTTCGACGGGCCGGTGCCGCACAAGCGTTTCCTTGCCGCGGATGTGGAGTTCCCCCTCTCCGTCGACGGCGCGACCGAGCAGAGCCTGCCGGGTCTGCTGTCCGAGCGAGTGATCGAACCTTTCGAACTCGGGGACGGCGGCTTGCTGATCCGCGCTCATCTGGTGTTGCTTCCCGGTGCCAGCGTGGTGCTCTTCGTCAGTCACCATCTGGTCATCGACTACATCTCGACGGTCATTCTGATGACCGAGCTACCCCGCTTGTACGAGTCCTTCGCCGCCGACGGGCAGGCGCCCCCGGAACTGGACGGCATCGCGGCGATCCACCTGGAGCCACCGGCCGATCAGAACGTCATCGACTATTGGATCAAGCACCTGGACGGGGTCGATCCCGGAGGTATGGCGCTGCCGGGAGCACGAGCGATCACGGGCCGGCCCACGTTCGCGGGGGCCCGGGTCGGGCATGAGATGTCGGCGGCGGCTGTCGAGGCGGTCGCCCGCCTGCGAGCTCGCACCAAGGTCACCCAGAACCTCATCCTGCTCGCTGCGTTCTACCTCCTCCTCGCCAGGCACGGGGCCGGACCGGCGGTCGTGGTCGGGATTCCGGTGACCGGCCGGCGGAAGCTGCGGGGCGACGTCGTGGGTTTCCACACCAAGACATTGCCCGTGCGGGTGGACGTGACCGACGACCTCCGCGTCGAGGAACTGGTGCAGCGCACGTGTGGGGCATTCCTGGAAGGCCTGGAACATGATGACGCGTCGTTCGAGGACATCCAGACCGTGCTGGCGAGCCGGTCGGCGGACTGGCGGGTGCCGCTGTTCCGGCACTCGTTCAACTACCGGCCGCTCAAGGAGGAGGACCGCTACATGGCGGGGGCTCCGATCCAGTTGGGCGAGGTGCACAACGGCATGAGCCGA
This sequence comes from Actinoplanes utahensis, assembly GCF_016862455.1. Lineage (GTDB taxonomy): Bacteria > Actinomycetota > Actinomycetes > Mycobacteriales > Micromonosporaceae > Actinoplanes > Actinoplanes utahensis. The sequence continues at coordinate 110,986 of NZ_BOMZ01000027.1, read as the reverse complement.
CTGGATATGGAGTGGATCTTCTACGGGTCGGATACCGCGATCGAGATCGCCACGGTCTACAGCACCGAGGTGCACGAGGAGAAGTTCGTCCGATCGCTGTTCCAACGGTACGAGGCCATTCTGCTGGAGATGGCGGAAGGACTGGCCGCCCCTGTCGGTACGGTCACCGGCTGGAGCGACCTGGACCGGACGGCCGACCGGCTACTCGGCACGACCGGGCGCCCGATGTCCTCCCCTACGGTCCTGGCCGCCGTGGCCGCGCACACGGCCGAGCATCCGGATGCTCCCGCGGTGCGCCACCGCGGACGCACCGTGACGTACGGCGAGCTGATGAGCAAGGCCGCTGCGGTGGCCGGCATGCTGCGCGAGAACGGTCTGCGGCCCGGCGAACCGGTGGCGTTGTTCGCCGGCCGCGGCCCGGACCTACTGGCCGCGGCCTTGGGTGTGTGGACGGCGGGGGGCGCCTATCTTCCCCTCGACCCGGAGCATCCGGCCGTCCGGCTCGCCGATCAGGTGGCCGACGCGAGCGTCCGGTTCATCCTGGCCGAGGCCGGCGCACCGGCCGAGATGACCGGCGGACGGCGGGTGCTCCCCCTCGCCGCGGCCGTCGGCACCGAGGTGGCCGGCATCGGGGCGGGCGCCACCGATCCGGAGGGCACGGCCTATCTCATCTACACCTCCGGGTCCAGCGGCCGGCCCAAAGGAGTCGTGGTCAGTCACGCCAGCCTCGCCAATCTTCTGCACGACTTCGCGGACCGCCTCGAGTTCGCCGTCACGGACAAGATGCTCTGGCTCACCACGTTCTCGTTCGACATCTCAGCCTTGGAGGTGTTCCTGCCCCTGGTCGCCGGCGGCACGGTGGTGATCGCCGACGACCACGACCGTGTTGACGCGTCACGGCTGTTCCGCCTGGTCAGTGACGAGAATGTCGGCGTCGTCCAGGCCACCCCCACCACCTGGCGGCACATCGCCGGGGAACTCGCCGGGCAGCTCGCCGGGAGGCGTGTGCTGTGCGGCGGCGAGCCCCTCAGCGCCGTGCTGGCCGGACGGCTGCTGGCCGACGGCTGCCGGCTCTTCAACGTGTACGGTCCGACCGAGACCACTATCTGGTCCACCGTCGCGGAGCTGCGACACCCGGTGCCCGACCCGGTGCCGATCGGTGTACCGATCGCCAACACCACGGTCATGGTGTGCACACCGGAGGGACGGCCGGTCCCGCCCGGCGTGCCCGGCGAGCTGTGGATCGGCGGCGCCGGAGTGGCCTTGGGATATCACGATCGCCCGGACGCCACAGCCGAGCGATTCTGTGACGTTCCCGGCCGTGGGCGGTTCTACCGCACTGGCGACGAGGTGCGTCAGAGCGACGAGGGCTTGGTCTTCCTGGGCCGCACCGACCGGCAGGTCAAGATTCGCGGGCACCGGCTGGAACTCGCCGAGATCGAAAGCGTCCTGGAACACCACCCGGCGGTACGCGCCGCGGCGGTTGTCACCGAACCGGACAGTGCGGGCCACCTGCGGCTGGTGGCGGCGATCAGCCCGACCGGCGGAGGGCCGGTGGACGACAGCCGGCTGCGGGAGCACGCGGCACGCCATCTGCCCGCCGCGGCCGTCCCGAGCCGTATCGTCGTCCTCGACCGGTTCCCGATGACCGGCAACGACAAGGTGGACCACCGAGCCCTCGGGCGATTGCTCGCACCGGACGGCGCCCCGGTCGTGTTGCCCGTGGACCCGGCTCTGCGCAAGCTCGTCATGTTGTGGCGGGAGGTTCTCGGCGACAACCGGCTCGGTCCCGACGCCAACTTCTTCCTCAGCGGCGGGCACTCACTGCTCGCCGTCACCCTCGCCGACCGGCTCACCGCGGAGTTCGGTGAGGGCATCGGTTTCGACACGGTGTTCGACGCACCGTCACCGCGCCTGTTCCAGCTCTGGCTGTCCGACCGGGAGGTGAGCCGGTGACCGGCACCGGTGACTGGTATGTCCCGCTCGCCGCCGACACCTCGGCGCGGGTCATCGCGTTCCCGCACGCGGGAGCCGGATGCGCTCAATTCGCCGGCCTAGCGAGGTTGCTCGCGCCGGAGTACGCGCTGTGGTCGGCCAATCTTCCGGGGCGTCAGGCCCGGCTCTCGGAGCCACCGCTGACCGACCTGACACTCCTGGTCGACAGCCTGACCAGCCATCTGGTCCCGCACACGGACCGACCCTACGTCCTCTTCGGCTACTGCGGCGGCGCGCTGCTGGCCTTTCTCGTGGCCCGGGCCCTGCACGCGGGTGGCGCCCGCCAGCCGCTGGCACTGGTCGTCGCCTCCTATCCGGCCCCGGACATCGCTCCGCGTCCGCACGGCGTCGCGACCCTGCCGGGCTCTCGCCTGTGGGACAGCCTGGTGGAGGCCGGTGGGATGGCACCGGAACTCGCCGCCGACGAGCGGATGCGCCGGATCGCGGAGCCTGCCGTCCGGGCTGACTTCGCCGTGCTGGCGGACTATCGGCATCAGCCCGCGCCGCCGCTGCCGATGGCGGTCTACGCCTGCCACGGTCTGGCGGATCCGGTGCCGCGTGGCGCCATGCTCGGGTGGCGGCGTCAGAGCGAGTTTCCGGCACGCGTGCGAGGACTGCCGGGCGGCCATTGGCTCCTGGACTCGGCTGCCGTGCCGCTCTCCCAAGTGCTGCGGGAGGCTTTCGGCGACACCGGCAGCGCCGTGCCGGAAGGACCCGCATGACAGCGCCCACGCCCGCCCCCACCGGGCCGGCCCGGCTGAGTCCCGGGGAGCAGGGTCTGTGGATGCTGCACCAGCTGGTGCCCGATCAAGGAGTGACCAACGTAGCCGTGTACGTGGTGGAGTCCACGGGCCCGGTGCGCTGGTGGCCGCTGCGGGAGGCGTTTCAGTTCCTCCTCGACCGTCACTCCGCCCTGCGCACCTCCTACCTGGAACGTGACGGCGAGCCCTTCAAGGTGATCGCCGCCCCCGGTGACGTCGACGTAGACGTGGACGTCATGCACGCCACAGCCGCAGATCGCGAGAGGGACCTGACGGAGTACGCGGCACGCCCGTTCGACGTGCGGACCGCCCCCCTCGCCCGCCTCGGCGTGCAGACCGTGGACGGCGCCGAAACCCGTATCTGCCTCGTCGCGGCCCACCTGGCCGTCGACGCGGCCAGCGTGAGACTGCTGCTGACGGAGCTACGGACCGCTTACGCCGCGATCAGCGCCACCGGAGAACCGCCCGATCTGCCGTCGCCGCGGACGGTACCGCCGGCGGACTGCCGCCCTGTGTCCCTGCGCTACTGGCGGGAGCGGCTCACCGGCTACCACGCCGATGCGATGCAGTTGGCGCCTGCCACCGGGAGCCCGCTCACCTTCGCCGCCGCCCAGATCGTGCGCCGCCTGCCCGACACGGTCGTGGACACCGTGTCGTCGTTGTGCCGGCGCTGCGGGGGCACGGAGGCGAGTGTGCTCCTGGCGGCGTATCTGCTGGCATTGCGATCGCAGGGCGCGGCGGACGACGCCGTTGTCGGCGTCATGGTCAGCAACCGGCCCTCCGGAACAGCCGCGGTGGGCTACTACGTCTCCACAGTGCCGGTGCGGGCCGGTATCGTTCCGGACGCCGGTTTCGCTGACCTGGTACGCGTCACCGGCGCTGCCTTGCTGGACGGCGTCGAGCACGCCGACGTCTCCTTCGAACAGCTCGCCCTCGAGGTCGCCCGATCCGGCGAGGACCCGATGTGGTGGCGCTCCGGTGTGGTACGGCAGACGTTCAACTATCGGCCGCCGGTTCCGGCCTCCGCGGCGGCCCACGCCGCAGCGGGCCGGGACGTGCACACCGGTCTGAGCCGGTTCCAGGTGGAACTCACCTTCGAGAACGCTTTCGGCGGCCTCTTCGCCCAGCTCGCGTATAGCACGGAGGTGCACGACGAGACGTTCGCGACGGCGCTGCTGGAGCGGATCGAGGCCGTGCTGCTACAGGCCGGACCGGACGTCGCCCGGCCGGTCGGCGACCTGGACCTGCGGACAGCGGCGGAACGTGAGGTCGCCGCCCGGGTCAACCGTACGGCAGTGCGGTGGCCCGGCCCGCAGTCGGTGCCCGAGCTGATCCTGGCCGCCGTGAACGCCGGCCCCGACGCCCCGGCCGTGCGATCGGACGGACGGACCATGAGCTACGCGGAGCTCGGCGAGGCGGCCGCAGGTGTCGCCGCCGCGCTGCATCGGGTGGGCGTACGGCCCGGTGAGGTGATCGCCCTGGGCGGCGTCCGGGGCCCGGCCCTGGCTGCGGCGGTGCTCGGCACCTGGCTCGCGGGAGCGGCCTACCTGCCCCTCGACCCCGGTCATCCGGCGGCGCGGCTCGTGGGGCAGCTCGACGACGCCGACTGCCGGATCATCCTGGACGGGCACCTGCTGCCCGCGGACTGTCACACCGGCCGGACGCTGCTCGCGGTCGGCGACACGGCCGGCTCCGGCCGCCTGCCGACCGATTTCGCGCCGCCCGCACAGGACGCCATCGCCTACGTCATCTACACCTCGGGTTCTACCGGAGAGCCGAAGGGCGTCCGGCTCACGCACCGCAACCTCGCCAACGTGGTACGCCATTTCGCCGGGCTGCTCGACGCCGACGCCTCCACGGTGATGCTGTGGTTGACCACGTTCGCCTTCGACATCTCGGCGTTGGAGCTGTGCCTGCCGCTGACGTGCGGGGGAACCGTCGTGGTGGCGCCCGACGAGATCCGGGCATCGCCGGAGCACCTGCTCGACCTGGTGGAACGTTCCGGAGTGAGTCTGATCCAGGCGACTCCGACGACGTGGCGGATGCTGCTGCCGGAAGCCGGTGACCGCCTGGCCGGCCGGGTCGCGCTGTGCGGCGGTGAGCCGATGTCCCCGGCACTGGCCCGGCAGCTCGGCGCGGCCACCGGCCGGGCGTTCAACGTCTACGGGCCGACCGAGACCACCATCTGGTCCACGGTCCTTCCGCTCGGCGCGGAGCCGCCGGAGCGGATCACGGTGGGATATCCGATCGCGAACACCGGCGTCCACGTGCTCGACGCCCGGCAGCGGCCGGTGCCACCCATGGTGGTCGGTGAGCTCTGCCTGTCCGGGGCGGGCGTCGCCTCCGGATACCATGAGCGACCCGAGCTGACCGCGGACCGGTTCCGTACCAGCCGTTCGATCGGGCGCTACTACCGGACCGGCGACGTGGCCCGGCAGCTGCCCGACGGGCGGATCGAACTGCTCGGCCGCCGGGACCGCCAAGTGAAGCTGCGCGGGCACCGCATCGAGCTCGGCGAGGTGGAGCACGCGCTCGCCGAGAACGACCAGGTCGCCGCGGTGAGCGTCGTGGTCGGCGGCGACCCCAGCGGGGCCGACGGCCACCTGGTGGCGTTCGTGGTGCCGGCCGCCGCGGCCGGCCGGACCGACGTCGCGGAGTCCGTGTGGGAGTCGGCGCGCAACCGGCTCCCCGCCTATTGCGTTCCGGGCCGCGTGGTCGTCGTATCCGAACTGCCGCAGACCCCGAACGGGAAGGTCGACGTCGTAGCCCTGACGCATGCCACCGAGCAATCACGTGCCGAACCCGTCCGTCCGGCCGGTACGGCCGCCCCCACCGGCCCGGTGGAGGAGGCGCTGGTCCGGGCGTGGCGGGAGGTGCTGAACCTGCCTGGCGTCGACCGGCACACCAACTTTTTCCTCGCCGGGGGCACCTCGCTGCTAGCCGTGCGGCTGGCGGCGGCCGCTACGGACGCGCTCGCGGTGCCGGTGACGATGGGGTCCGTGTTCCGGGCGCCTACGCCGGCCGCGCTCGCTGCCCTGCTCACGGCGGCCGCTCCGGATGGCATCGAGGAGGCCTCATGATCGGTGTGCCCGGCGACGAGGCCGCCGCTCGAGCGCTTCTCGACGAGGTCATCGCCGCGGAGACGGGCCTGCGGCTGCCCCTTGAAGCGAACTTCTTCGAGTCGGGGATGGACTCGGCGGCGCTGCTGCGGGTACACGCCCGCCTGGTCCAACGGCTGGGGGCCGCGGTGCCGGTCACGGACCTGTTCCGATACCCGAACCGGCGCTCCTTGGCGCTGCGGCTCGCCGGGCAGACCGCGCCGCCGGTACCACCGGCCACGCGGGCGCCCACCGGGTCGTCGCCGAGCCGCCGCCGTGATCTGCGCTCGCAGATCCGCGCACGTTCCCAGATCCGCGCCACGGAGGGTGGGCAACCCTGATGGATCGTCTCGAACCGATCGCTGTCGTCGGTCTGGCCTGCCGCTTTCCCGGTGCCGCCGATGCCGGGCAGTTCTGGCACAACCTGGTCACCGGCACTGAGTCGGTCACCTTCTTCAGCGATGACGAACTGCGCGCGGCCGGCATCCCGGAGAGCGAGCGCACCCATCCCGATTATGTGCCGGCAGCACCGACGATGCCGGATGCGGACCGGTTCGACGCCGGGCTGTTCGGCATGACCGCCCACGAAGCGCGGCTCTGCGACCCCCAGTTCCGGGTCTTCCTGGAAACCTGCCACGCCGCCCTGGAGAACGCCGGGTACGACCCGTTCGCCACCCCGGACAGCGTCGGCGTGTTCGCTTCGGTGGGTCCCAACGGTTATCACCAGCACCAGTTGCGTCCGCGCCCGGACGTCATCGGCCCGTCCGGGGTGCTGGCCAGCACCCTGAACCAGTCCGACTACGCCTCCACTCTGGTCTCCTACAAGCTGGGGCTCCGCGGTCCGGCGCTGACTGTGCTGACGGCGTGCTCGTCGACACTGGTCGGGATCCACCTCGCCGCGCAGTCCCTGCGGGCCGGCGAGTGCGATACCGCCGTCGCCGGAGGGGCAGCGGTCCGGGTGCCGCTCGTCGCCGGTCACCGGTGGACCCCGGGCGGCATCCTCACCGACGACGGGCACTGCCGGCCGTTCGACGTGGCAGCCTCGGGCACGCTGTGGGGCAGCGGTGCCGCAGCCGTCATCCTCAAACGCCTGGACGATGCGGTCGCTGACGGCGACCGGATCCGTGCCGTACTGCTCGGCAGCGCCGTCAACAACGACGGCGCCGACAAGGTGAGTTTCAGCGCACCCAGCGTCGGCGGGCAGATCGAAGCGATCTGCGAGGCCATGACCCTCGCCGGAGTGAGTCCCTGCGAGGTCGACCTCGTCGAGGCGCACGCGACCGGCACAGCATTGGGTGACCCGGTGGAGATCGCCGCCCTCACCCAGGCCTACCGCCTGCTCGATCCGGAGCCGCCGAACCGGCGCACGGTGCTCGGTGCCGTCAAGTCCAACATCGGCCACCTCGGGGCTGTTGCGGGAATCGCCGGCTTCATCAAGACCATTCTGTCGATGGAGGCCGAGGCGATCCCCGGCACAGTGCATCTGCGGGACGTGAACCCGCTGTTGGAGCTCGACGACACCCGCTTCGAACTGGCGTACCGCCTGCGGACGTGGCCACGAGATCCCGCTCGGCGCCGGATCGCGGCGGTCACCTCGTTGGGTATCGGGGGTACCAATGCCCATGCGGTGCTGGCCGAAGGCCCTCTGCCGGATCACGCCGCCGAGGACCGCCGACCCCGGCTGGTCGTGTGGTCGGCGCGGACCAGCGAAGGCGAGCAGCGGCTGCGCGCGGATCTCGCCGACCACTTCTCCAGCCGACCGGCGTCCTCGTTCGCTGACGCGGTGGCCACCCTTCAGCACGGTCGGACCGCTCACCCGGTCCGCGGCGCGGCCGTCTGCGATTCGGCGGCCGCGGCCGCCGAATCACTGAGGGCGGGGCGCCTCGTCAGTGGCGCCGCACGCGACGAGGCCCGGGTCGCCTATCTCTTCCCCGGACAGGGAGTGGCGTACGCCCGGATGGCCACCGGCCTGTACGGCACCGTTCCGGAATTCACCGTGGTGATGGACGAATGCCTGCAGCTGTTCGAGGAAGCCGGCATTCCGCTCTACAAACAGTGGACCGAGGGGGCCGGCGACCTCGATGATCCGTTGGCGCAGCAGCCGCTGGTGTTCAGTGTCGGATGTTCCCTCGGCGCGATGTGGCGTGCGTGGACCGGCCCACCCGCCGCGGTTCTCGGTCACAGTCTGGGGGAGTTGACCGCGGCCACCGTGGCCGGGGTCTGGACGTTGCCCGAGGCGGTGCGCCTGGTGGCTGCGCGGGCGACGGCCATGGCCGCGCATCCGGTGGCGGGCGGCATGTTCGCCGTCGCGGCGTCCCTCGACGAGGTTTCGCGGTGCCTTCCCGAGGGTGCCGCGGTGGCGGCGGTCAACGGCGACCGGCAAGTCGTGGTCTCCGGTAGCGACGCCGTGCTGGCCGAGACGATCGCGCGCCTGTCCGCCCGTGACATCGCGTACCGGCGCACCGGCGTTCCGGCGTCCTTTCACCATCCTGCGTGGCAGCCGGCCGCGCGGGCCTGGGCCGAGGCGTTCGCCGGGGTGCAACCGGGAGCACCCGCCGCCGCGTGGTATTCGGCGGCGGCCGGCGCCCGCATCGACGCCCCCACCGGTTCGGCCGGATTCTGGACCGGCCAGCTCACTGCACCGGTCCGTTTCCATGACGCGCTGGGCGCACTGCTCACCGAGGTCGGTCCGGCCGCGCTTCTGGAGGCCGGGCCCGGTGGAGTGCTGACCGGGCTGGCCCGGGTCCATCCCTCCCGAAACGGGGCCGCCCTGATCCGCAGTCTCGGCGATCACCGCACCGACCACACCGATGTACTCGAGGCCGCCGGCCGGCTGTGGGTGCTCGGTGTCCCGCTGGACTGGAACGCGGCCGGGCAGTTCCCGCCGAAGGTCCGGGCCGAACTTCCCGCGTATCCGTACGAGCGCACCCGGTACTGGGTGGACGCGCCTGCAGCGCCCGCGGAGACCGGGACAGCTCGCCTACCGGAGCCGGAGCCGGAGCCGACGATCCGGCCGGAACCTGCGGCAGCGGACACCGGGCCGGTGTCCGTCACAGCGTGGCACGAGGTGGACGGGGAACAACAGGCGGAGCCCGCGCCCGGTACACGCGCCCTGATCCTGTTGCCGACGGACACGGACGACGCGTTGCGGGTCGTGGCAGCGGTCCGGCGGGCTGCGCTGCAACCGATCCGGGTCACATTCGGAGACCGGTATGCCGACACCGCTCACGAGTTCAAGGTCCGGCCGGCCGAGCCCGCGGATCTGCACCGGGTCGTGGCGGCCCTGGCCGACCGGGGCATGACGCCCGACGTGGTGATCCATGCGACCGGGTACGGCCGGGCATCGCTGTCCGCCTCTCTCCAGGAGCGGCTGGAGACCGGAGTCTTGAGCCTGCTCGCGCTGGCCCGTACCGTTCTGGGCTCGACGCGGTGGGCCGGGCCGCCGCGGATCGTCCTGCTCGCCGGCAATTCGGTGGACGTGACCGGCGGTGAACTGGTGGATCCGGCCCGGGCCGCTCTGCACGGCCTGTTCCGGACCTTGATCGCCGAGTCGCCACGGCTTCGCTGTACCGGGCTGGATGCTGACGACCGCGTACCGGTAGGCGACCTAGCCCGGGCCATCGCGCTGGGCCGCTCGGTGCCCGTGCTGGCGCTGCGCGGGCGTCGTGTCTGGGCCGCGACGGACCGGCCGGTGCCGGTTCCACCGGCTACCGGAAGCAGTTTGCGGGAGGAAGGCGTCTACCTGATCACCGGCGGGGCGGGCGCGCTCGGCCTGTCGTTGGCGCAGGGCCTGGCGGCCACCGGCCTGCGCCCTCGGATCGCCCTGCTCGGGCGCCGCGACCCGGAAGCCACCGTCCCCGCCGCACTGGCCGCGATCGAAGGGCAGGGTGCCCGGATACGCGGGTGGGCCTGCGACGTGACCGATCCAGCGCAGCTCAGCCAGGTGGTCGACCAGGTCACTGCCGCGTTCGGGCCGGTCAGTGCGGTGTTTCACCTGGCCGGTGTGGCAGGCGACCGGATGCTCGCGTTCCGCGAACGAAGTGACGCCGCGGCCGTGCTGGCTCCGAAGACCATCGGGACGGCAGCGCTGGAGGAGATCTTCGCCCGGCAGCCCGCACTGGACTTCGCTGTGTTCTTCTCCAGCCGGGCCGCAGTCGAGGGCCTGGTGGGCGGCGGCGACTACGCCGCCGCCAACGCCTACCTCGACGCGGCCTCGCTCGGCTCCCCTCTCGCCAAGGGCCGGGTGCTGAGCGTTGCCTGGCCGGTGTGGCGCGGGGCCGGCATGGCCGACACCGGAGTCGACCTCGCGGCTCTTCACCACCGGGTATCGGAACTCGGCGGCGCCCCCGCCACGCGGCCGGATGTGGAGCTGTCGGTGCCGGACGAGGTGGTGTGGGAGCGGGTGCTCGGAGCCGCCGAGGTGTGGGCGCTGGACGAACACCGGGTGGGCCGGGTTCCGTTGCTGCCCGGAACCGCATATCTCGACATGATGGTGTCGGCGTACCGGGAGAGGGTGACCGCCGAGCAGGACCGTCCCGTCCGCCTGAGGGATGTGGTCTTCCGGGCTCCGTTCCTCGACAACGCCGACCGGGTCCTGCGGATCAGGTTCCGGCCGGCCGGTGAGGGGCACGACGTGTCGATCGAGTCGCGCCGAGTCGAGTCTGCCGGGCTGTGGACCGGACACGTCAGTGCCCACATCCGGTTGATCGACGCGGACCGGCCGCCGGCCGTCGACCTGCAGGCGCTGCGTCTGCGCTTCGGCGCCGCAGGAGACCTGGAGTCACCTTCCGGCCGGGGAAGACTGTTCACCCTCGGCCCGCGCTGGCGCAACGTCACGGCGGTGTCCGCCAGCGGCGACGAGAAGCTGATACGCGTGGAGCTGCCGGAGGCGTTCCGGAGTGATCTCGCCGAGCACGTCCTGCACCCGGCGTTGCTGGACACCGTCGCCGCGGCCGTGCGTGGCCCAGGCCAGGCGTCGTCGGTGCCGTTCCACTACGAGCTGATCGTGGTGCACGCTCCGCTGCCCGCCACGTTCCACGCCCATGTGCGCCGGGCCCCCGGCGCGGAGCCCACCGCAATCACCGGAGACATCGACGTCATCGGGGACGACGGAGCTCTGTTGGTCCGGATCCAGCGGTTCACCATGCTGATGGTCAGCGAGGACCAGTTGCGGTCCTCGGCGGCGGAGCCGGACAGCCGGGTCGTTCCGGTGGACACGGCCGCGGCCACTGAGGCCGCAGCCGAGGACCGCGGCCTGGATCCGTCCGCCGCTGTCGCCGTCCTGTTGGGCATGCTGGACGCCGGCCTGACCGGTCCGGTGCACGTCGCTCCGGCGGCAACAGGACTGCCCCGGCCGAGTAAGGCCGCCGTGACCGCCGGGTCCCGGCCTGCGGCGGGAAAGACCGGCGAACCGCGCTCGGTCACGCAGTCCTCGCCGGTACCGGAGACGGCGCCGGTCACGGGGCCGGTCTCGGGCGGATCCCTGCGTGCCCGGCTGCGGGACATCTGGCTGGAGTCGCTGGGCGTCACTGAATTCGTGGAGGACCAGGATTTCTTCGAGGCCGGGGGGAACTCCCTGACCGCGGTGGAGCTGGCGGCCCGGATCCGCGGGGTGCTCGGTATCGAGCTGCGGATCGGCGTGCTGCTGGAGGCCCGAACCTTCGCCCAACTGCACGAGGTGCTCGCCCGAAGCCTGCGGGAGCAGCCGTGACCGGCTTCGCCGCCGCGCCGGGCGGCCCGGCGGTGAGCGGCCCTGGTCCCCTGGTGAGGGTCCAGCCCGGGACCGGTGAGGCGACGCTCTACTGCTTCCATCCGCTCAGCGGCAGCGTCGCCGTCTATGGACCCCTGGTCGCCCGGATCGGCCGGGACCAGCGTGCGTTCGGGTTGCAGTCCGTCGGCCTCCTCGACGGCTGGGAACCGGACACCACGGTGACCGTGATGGCCCGGCGATACGCGGAGGTGATCGAGTCACAGGCGTCGGGCGTCCCGGTCTTCCTCGGCTACTCCCTCGGGGGTGTGCTGGCGGTGGAGACGGCGGGACTGCTGGCCGGCCGGCTCCCCGTACCCCCGCGGGTGGTGCTGATCGACTGCGATCCGCTCTACCGGCCCCGTGAGGAGGGCGGCCCGTGGCAAATCCTCGCGCGACAGGCCCTCGGCATCGAGCTGCCCGTGGACGGTCTCGCCGTCCTTCCGGCGGAGCAGGCACTAGAGCGGGTCCGGGCCGCCGGTGCACGGCAGGGCCGGATCCCGGTTCGGATGAGCCTGGAACGGCTCGCGGTGATGCTGAAGGTCTGCGAAGCCAACGAGGCGGCGGCGGCGCGGCACGTCCCGATGCCCTATCCCGGTACGGTCCACCTGATCCGATCGGCGGGGGCGGTGCCCGACGCCGACCCCTGGCACGCGTTCGCGGAGCGGGCCGTGGTGTCGGTCGTGGCGGTCGGCCACCACGACATCATGGGTGCCGTCGGCGTGCCGCATGTCGCCGATGTGGTGAGACCTCTGCTGTGAGTCAGACCGCGGTCACTCGACCGCTGATCTCCGCGAGCCGGTGCAGGGTGTCCCGGACGACGTCGTCCGGAAGCCCGTAGTCGACGAGGCATGCCACCTCGTCGACGCCGGTGGCGGCCAGCTCGGCCAGCCGGGCGGTGACCTCGGCACGACCGCCGATCAGGCCGCACTCGGCGGCGTACCGGTAGGCCGCGTACCGGGCGAGGGCCTGCTTCTCGTCTTCGGTCAGTTCCTCCTCCCCGGCGGTACGCAAGGCCCGGTCCCCGAGCCCGAGGAACTGACGCTGATAGGCCAGCATCGGCCCGGCCACCGTCGCCATGGCGGTGGCTCGGTCCGCGGCAACGCAGGTATGCATCATCAACGTCACCCACGGCTGATCACCGGGCCGGTACGGCTGGTACGTGTCCCGATACTCCCGGATGTTGGCCGCCACCGCGGCCGGCTCCTGTTGCAGGTAACCGGTCAGCACCCGGCAGCCGCGCCGAGCCGCTTCCTGATAGGTCGCCGGTCCCGAGGTGGCGGTCAGCCACAGGGGCAGGTCGCTGGAGACGGGCGCCGGATAGGTCCGGACCGGCACCGGCTTCCCGCTGACCGGGAATGTGACCTCGGCGCGACTCCACAGTGCGCGGAGTGTGTCGACGGTGGCGAACGTCGATTCGCGGCGGTCGTCGAAGGAACCCCGCCCCAGCACGAAGTCGCCGGGGTTCCATCCCGTCGCCAGAGACAGGCCGGCACGTCCGTTGGAGAGCGCGTCGACCATCGCCCAGTCCTCGGCGATGCGCGCGGGGTGGTGCAACGGCGCCACGACGCTGCCGGCTCGCAGGGCGATCCGCTCGGTGCGGACGGCCAGGGCGGACGCCAGCACCGCCGGGTTCGGGTAGAGGCCTCCGAACGTGTGGAAGTGCCGTTCCGGCAGCCATACCGCGCTGAAGCCGAGTTGTTCCGCCAGAACGGTGGTGCGCAGCACGAAGTCGTACCGATCGGCCGAGGGCCCGGTGTCCACGCTGGAGAAGAAGAAGACGCTCAACTGCGGTGACGTACCCGACATCGTGTCGCCCTCCCCGATCAGGTGGTGCCTGTCTCTCGCGCACCCTAACAACGCGAGCGCTCGATGCGAGACCGGTTCTTGTCCCGCGAATCCGGGACCCCGGCCGAACGGCCGAGGGAATCGGCTCAGCCCAGCATCCGCAGGGATCTGGCGACCCGCTCGACATCGGGATGGCCGAGGTCGCGCAGTTTCGCCAGTGCGGTGGTCCACGTCGCGCGGGCTGCCTCCACGTGGCCGGCCGCATGATGGGCGTCACCGAGGTTCGCCAGCGTGGCGGCGATCTCGAACCGGTTCCCGGCTTCCTGCCACAGTTCGAGGGCCCGCCGCAGCGAGGCCACAGCGACATCGTGCAGGCCGAGGCGGCTCTGGGCACAGCCCAGGCTGTCCCAGGCGCCGGCGATGCCGTTCGGATGGCCCAGCCGCTGGTAGATGTCCAGGGCCTGTTCGCACATCACGACGGCGTCCGCGTGCTCGCCGAGTTGCGCATGACACCATCCGGCGGCATTGAGTGCGTCCGCCTCGCCCATGGCGTGCCCGTCGGCCTGGAAGAGGCCGAGGGCCCGCAGTGCATGCCCCAGGGCTTGCCGGTGCCGGTTCGCCCGCGACCAGGTCCCGCCGAGCTCGATGTGGGTGTACGCCAGGCCGATCGTGTCCCCCCGCGCCTGGTACAGAGCCAGCACGCCGGCCAGATCCTGTCGCGCGCCGGCGAAGTCGCCGAGTCTCGTCCGGGCACGGGCCAGCATTTGTCCCGACCGGCCCTCGGCGTCCGGATCGCCGAGCCGTCGCGCAGCGGCCACCGCTGCCGTCTGGACCGCCATCCAGTCGCGCCAGTGCCCGCGCCTGTCCAGGTAGTCGGCGAGCATCCACGCCAATCGCCACACGTACTCGTCATGGCCGGTCTCCGCAGCGCGCCGCACGGTGTTCAGCAGGACCGAGTGCTCCGCGGTCATCCAGGCGAATGCCGCATTCCCGTCCGCCATGTCCGTGACGACCGTGCCCGCCACGGGAACCGGCAGGCTGATCTGCTGCCGTGTCGGGTTGATCAGTAGGGCCGCCGCCTGAGCGGTGTGCAGATAGTGTCCGAACACCCGCAGAAGTGCCGCCGACCGCGTGGTGTGGTCGTCCACCGCATGAGCCTGTTCCTGGGCGTACAACAGCAGCAGTGCGTGGCAGGAGTAGCGGCCCGGGACCTGCTCGGTCAGAAGGTTGGCGCGGACGAGATCGTTGACGATCGAGCGGAGGTACCCCGCCGGCCAGCCTGCCAGGCTGGCGAGAGCGTTGATGGAGGCGTCCGGGCCGGGATGCGTCGCCAAGTACCGGAACAACCGCGCGCCCTCGGGGGCGAGCGCCCGGTAGGACCACGAGAACACGGTACGGACATCGGTTCGGGCATCACCGGTGGCCAGGGCGTCCAGCCGCTCCTCCGCGGCTAGTAACTGTGTGGTCACGGCCGCCAGCGGCAGGTCGGGTTGGGTGGCTGCGCGTGCCGCGGCCACCGAGAGCGCGAGCGGCAGGTGTGCGCAATAGGTGATCAGGTCGTCCACCGACTCGCGTTCGGCGGCGATGCGCTGTTCGCCGAGCCGGTGTATCAACAGATCCCGTGATTCGGCCGTGCTCAACAGGCGGAGTTGTACGGCGTGGGCCCCTTCGGCGACGAGGCTGGTGAGCAACTGCGAACTGGTGATGAGCACCAGACAGGCCGGCGAGCCGGGCAGCAGCGGCCGGACCTGGTCGGCGCTGACGGCGTTGTCCAGCATGATCAGCATGCGACGGTCGGCCATCTGGCTGCGCAACAACATGGTCTGCGCGGCCAGGGTGTGCGGGATCCGCTCCCGGGGTACGTGCAACGAGCGCAGGATCAGCTCGATCGCCTGCCCGGGCGACATCCCGTCCGGCTCCTCCATCGATCCACGCAGGTCGAGGTAGAGCTGACCGTCGGGGAAGCGTTCCCGCACCCGGTGGGCCCAGTGCAGTGCCAGGGCCGTCTTTCCGACACCCGCCGTGCCGGAGATCGTGACGACGACCGGCGCGCTGCTGCGATCGCCCGCTTCGAGCAGGCGGTCCAGCTCACGGAGCTTTGCGCGGCGGCCGGTGAAGGACGGGATGTCGGCCGGCAGTTGTGCCGACACGGAAGGAGCCGGCACGGTGTCGGAGCGTGCTGACGATGGCGGGGCGCCCACGGGGAGTTCCTGCCGGAGGATCCGCCGGTACAGGTCGATCAGCTCCGAGCCGGGGTCGATGCCCAGTTCGTCGGCGAGGCGTGCGCGGATCCGGTTGAAGTGCTCCAGCGCGTCGGCCTGCAGTCCGCTGGCCACCAGCGTCGTCATCAACCGCGCATGCAGCGGCTCGTAGAGCGGATGCTGGCTGGTCAGCGGCCGCAACCACACCAACGCCCGTTGCGGGCTGCCGGTGAACTCAGCGAGTTCGGCGTGCAGCATGGTGGCGGCGATCCGTTCCTCGGCCAGGGCGGTCACCGCCGGATGCACCTCCAGTTGGGGGATGTCGGCCAACGGCCGTCCCCGCCACTGTCCGAGTGCCTTCTCCAGCAGCTCCATGGCCTGCTGTGGAGCCGCGGCGTGCCGAGCGTCGGCCACGCGCTGCCGGAACACCGCGACATCGAGCTGATCGTCGCTCAGGTCCAGCCGATAGCCCGCCAGGGTGCGCCGCAGGACGCTGTCCCGCTCCCTGTGGTGGCCCCCGAGCGCGCTGCGCAACCGGGACACGCATGCCTGGACCACGCCGGCCGCCGAGGGCGGTGGCACGTCCCATAGCAAGCTCACCAGCTCCGAGACCGCAACCGGCCGACCGGCTTCCAAGGCCATCCGGCCGAGTATGGTGCGGCTCTTCCCGTATCCGATCCGGGCCTCGAGGTCGCCCCGGTAGACGGTCAGCGGGCCGAGCAGTGAGACCCGCAGGGGTCCGCGGCCGCCCGTCGGTTGGGCCGGCGGCACCCGGGCCGGTGCGGGGGCCTCGCTGTCGATCCGCATGCCGACGGCGTCCGCCAGCATGCGGATCGAACGTCCGTGCGGCCGGGTGGTGCGGCCCTGCTCGATGTCGCGGATCGTGGCGACGCTCAGGCCGGCCCGGTTGGCGAGGTCGCGCTGGCTCAGCCCGGCTGCGCGGCGCTGGACCCGTAAGCGGTCCCCGAATGAACTTGGCGTACTACGTGAAGATCCCCCGTGATCCATTCGCGCAACCGTAGTACGGGAGAAGTACGGGATTCAAAGTCGTGAGTGGATATTGCCTCCCGTGTGCCATATTCGGACCCGGAGTGCTACGGGGAGATAATATGATTCGTGTAGAAATCGTCCATCGCTCGCCGATATTCACCGTCGGGCTCATGCAGGTGCTGTCCGACGCCGGGATCAAGGTTCTCAGGGCAGCTCCGGCGCCCGGGCAGGAACCCTGCTGGCTCGCCGACGCGCTGCTCCTCGACCCCGGTGCCGTGCCGTCCGAGAGCCGGCCCGCCTTCATCGCCTCAGCGGCACAGTCCACCGCGATCCTGATCTTGTCCGACAAGCCCATGTCGGAGGACGACACCTATCTGAGGCTCGGCGCGTCGGCGGTGATCGGGCGGAGCCACTCTCCGGGCCGGCTGGTCAGGGTGGTTCAAGCGGTCGCCGCCGGCTCGGTCGCGACGAGCACCGAGACGGACCCCCCGGAGCCGGTCATCGGCCGGGTCGAGGCCGAGTCGTCCCCGCCAGATGTCGGGCTGTCCCCGCGGGAGAAGCAGGTGTTACGGCAGATCGCACACGGACTGACGCACGGCCAGGTCGCCACCCGGCTGGGGATCAGCCCGCACACGGTGGACACGTACGTCAAGCGGATCAGGACGAAGCTCGGTGTGGGGAACAAGGCCGAACTGACCCGCGCCGCGTTGCTGGGCCAAGCCACCGAATGAGGACGGCGCCGGCCCGGTCGCATGGATCACGACGGCGCCGGAAGGATCCGGCGTAGCGGGTTCGGCGCCACCGGGCCACGCCGTTGCCACTCCCTGGGGTAGCCGAGGGAGACCTCCTCGAACCGTACGCCGTCGTAGTACGTGGTCCGCGGGATGTGCAAGTGCCCGTAGACCACCGCGACCGCGCCGAATCGCAGGTGCCAATCCGCGGTTCGCTCCGTCCCGCACCACTGCGCGAACTCCGGGTACCACAGCACCTCGGTCGGCTGCCGTACCAGCGGCCAATGGTTGATCAGGACGGTCGGCATCCTCGGATCAGCCGCGCTGAGCCGCTTCTCGGTGGCGGTGACCCGGGCATGGCACCATGACCCCCGATCCGGGTACGGGTCCGAGTGCAGCAGCATCTCGTCGGTGCAGACCACCCCGCTCCGGTAGGCCTGGCGCAGAGCCTCCTCCCGGGTGTCGGCCCCCACCGGCCGGAACGAGTAGTCGTAGAGCAGGAAGAGAGGGGCCACCGTCACCGGGCCGCCCGCCCCCCGCCACACGGCGTACTCGTCCTCCGGGGTCAGCACGCCGTTGTCCCGGCACATCCGTACGAGTTCCTGATACCGCTGTTCTCCCCGCAGCCGGACCGGATCGCCGGCGGGCGTCCAGAGTTCATGATTGCCGGGTGCCCAGATCACCTCACGGAACCGGCCGCGGAGTCGGCGCAGCGTTCGTTCGATCTCACTGAAGATCTCGCCCACGTCGCCCGCGACGATGAGCCAGTCCTCGTCGGTCTCGGGCTCGATCCGGTCGGCCACGTGACGATTCTCGATGTATCTCACATGCAGGTCGCTGACCGCGAACAGTGAGGGTGACATCGTGTCGATCCTGCCAGCCGCCGCGGAAACCCGACAGCCCGGGCTATGGCTCTTGATCGGCGGGTAACCGCAATGGGGGACTGTCCCCGCGACCGTGGTGCCGACATCGTCGGCATGGGCGCAGGGGATGGAGGACATGAGAATGCGAGCCATGACCGGGGACGCCGCGCTCGTCGAGCGGTTCGGCAGCCCGCTCTATGTCTATGAACTCGAGCAGGTCTCCGATGCCGTACGGGAGTTGCGGGCGACCCTCCCCGCCCCCGCCACCGTCTACTACTCCCTCAAGGCCAATCCGCACCCGGACCTCGCCCGGCAGGCCCGCGAGAGTGGCTGCCGTGCGGAGGTGAGTTCGGAGGGTGAGCTGGCGGCCGCGCTCGGTGCGGGCTTCCCTGGTCACGAGTGCCTTTACACCGGTCCGGCCAAGTCGCCGGTGGAAGTCGACGCCGCACTCGCGGCCGGCGTGTCGCTGTTCTCCGTCGAGTCGGCCGCGGACCTGCGCCGCACTGCGGCGCTCGCGGCCGCGGCCGGGCGTACCGTCGACTGTCTGATCCGGATAGCGGGGTCCGCCAGCGCGGCGTCCGCTCTCCGGATGACCGGCGGCGCGACCCAGTTCGGTGTGGAGGCGGCGGAGGTCTTCGCCGAGCCGTCACGTTTTCGTGACCTCGACGGTGCCCGGGTGATCGGCGGGCACTTCTTTCCGATCAGCAACGCTCGCGACGAGCAGGGGCTGACGGCGGAGTTCATCGCCAGCATAAGCCTCGCGGCGCGCCTCCGCGACGAGGCGGGGCTGAGGATGTCCTACGTGGATCTCGGGGGCGGGTTCGCCGCGCCCTACGCCCAGCCCGGGGCCGCGCCCGCCTACCCTGGAGTGCGCAGCACGGTCGAGCGGGCGCTGGACGACCACCTGCCCGGCTGGCGCGCCGGCGACCCGGTCGTCGCCTTCGAGTCGGGTCGCCGCATCGTCGGCGCCTCCGGCCGGCTGGTCTGCTCGGTCGTGGACGTGAAGCGCCGCGCGGATCGCACCTTCGTCGTGCTCGACAGTGGGATCAACCACCTGGGCGGGCTGTCCGGAATCGGCCGGATGCTGCCCTCCGCGGTCCCCGTCCCCGTGGCCGTCCGGGCGAGTTCCGGTGACGACCCCGCCGAGGTGACCATCACCGGCCCGCTCTGCACTCCGGCTGATGTGCTCGCTCGCGCCGTCAGAATGTCCCGGCCGGTCCCCGGTGACTTGTTGACCTTCCCGAATGTCGGGGCGTACGGGATGACCGCCAGCCTCACCGGATTCCTCAGCCGCCCAGCCCCGGTAGAGGTGGTGCTGCGTGGCGGCGGCGTGGTGTCGGCCTCCAGGCTCGCACACCACCGCGAGCCCACCCGCCACACGGCCCGGGTCACTCCCGGAGCGAGGATGGCCGACGGATGACCGTGACACCGTCGCGGGCCGCCGAGTCCGTGCTGCCGGTGCTGACGGAGCACGCCGCTGCGGTGGACGCGGCCGCCCGGTTCCCGGAGGAGGGGATGCAGGCCCTCCGCGCCAGCGGCCTGCTGGGGCTGCTGGTCCCGGCCGAGCACGGCGGGATGGGCGGCGGCTTGTCCGACCTGCTCACCGTCGGGCGCACCCTCGCCTCGGCATGTTCCTCCACCGCGATGATCTGGGCGATGCACTGCCAGCAGGTCGACGCGCTCGTGCGTCACGCCACTCCACGACTGCACACCGAACTGCTGCCGCGAATCGCGTCCGGCGAGGTGTACCTGGCGTCGGTGACTACGGAAGCGGCCACGGGAGGGCGTCTGCTGACGGCGGCGGCCGCCTTGCACGAGACGGGGGAGCTGCTGGATCTGCGGCGGGAAGCGCCCATCGTGACCGGTGGGCTGCACGCGGACGGCTACCTGGTGACGATGCGGGCCGGCGAGGAGGCGAGCCGGCAGAGCGTGAGCCTGGTCTACGTCGACCGTGATCAGCTCGATTACGAGACCGCCGGCACTTGGGATCCGCTCGGTATGCGCGGCACGCAGAGCGTCGCGATGACACTCACGGCATCGGTGCCGCGGCACCATGTCGTGGGAGTGCCGGGAGAGTTTCGCGACGTGGCCGTGGACAGCATGATCCCGGTGGGCCACCTGGGCTGGGCGGCGTGCTGGCTGGGTGCCGCGCAGGGAGCCCTGCGTGACGTGGTCCGGTTGATCGGTTCCCGGCGGCGGCCGGGCAGCCTCGACCCGGCCTCGGATCTGGTGAGGGAGCGGCTGGCCCGGGTGCGTCTGGACCTGGAGTTGGTGAGCGCGTACGTCGAGCGAGCGGCCGCCGAGGTGATGGAGCACCGCGCGGCCGGCACGTCGCTGGACGAGCCGACGACACAGATCCACCTCAACGTGGTCAAGGTGGCCGCTGCGGAACTGACGTTCGGCGCCGTCAACCGGCTGGTGCAGTTGGTGGGCATGTCGACGGGCTACATGCGGACGTCGAGCCTCCCGCTGGAACGGGTCTTCCGCGACCTACGGTCGGCGAGCCTGAACAACGCCGACGACAGACTGCTGGTCGCGACGGGCGCGCTGTCCTTGCTCGATCGTGGTGTCCGGCTCGCCGGCCAGTAGCTCCGGCTCAGATCCGGAGGGAGTCGATGAGACCCAGCCGGTGGGCCAGCTCCGCGACCTCGCCGACCCGATCGGAGCTGGTCCGGACCGCACGGATCGAGGCGAGGGACGGTCTCGTGCCGCCCTCCTGCGAGACGATGCCGCCGTTGCGGATCCGGAACGCCCGGTTCTTCAGCCGCGGCCCCTGGATGACGATGGAGACGGTGTCCAGTTCCGTATCCACGACGTGCACCATCTGGTCGTCGATGGCGTACGAACTGCCGACTGCCTCGGTGCGCACCAGCGACGGCGGCGGCAACACGCCGCCGTTGCTCTCCATCGCCAGCCGGACCGAGCGTTCGGTGCCGTACAACAGATGGCGGTACGAGCCGTGCAGGATGCGGGTATGGAACGGCCATTGGTGACTGTGCGGGTCGTCCACCTGGTCCTCGAAGCGGTGCAACCGTACCCGCCAGTGATTCACCGGATCGTCGAAGAGCACGAGCCGGTCACCCCAGGCGTGCCGTTCCGAGAGGCCCAGCAGCCGCCGGTCGGAGAGCACCCCCGCCAGCAGCTCGCGCAGGGCGCCCGGGCGGCTCAGCTCCTCCACCGCGCCCCTGCACCTCTTCTCCGCGTGTTCCATCGACTCCCAGTCCAGGCGGGACAATCCGTTCAGGACACGATCCATCTTCTTCAGCTCCCGGTGCCGTTCGGTGGCCGTGGCTCCAGCCGGGCCGTCAGGGCCTCGGGCAAGGGCTCGGCATGGACGATGTGCAGGGCGCTCACCGCCCGGGTGAGGACGACGTACAGCCGGCGCAGCCCACGAGGCTCGGCGGCGACGATGTGTGCCGGCTCCATGACGATCACCGCGTCGAACTCCAGGCCCTTGCTCTGACTCGCCGGGACGCAGATGAGCCGGTTGCTCTCGAGCGCGTCCTCGTCCTCACCGAGCAGGGACGCTTCGAGCCCGTCGGCCCGAAGCCGGCAGGAGACCACGTCGATGTCTTGGTCGGCGCAGATCAACCCGGTCGAACCGGGTTGGCCGAGGAATTCCCGGCAGGCTCGTACCACCGCGTCCGGCAGGTCGACGGCGCTCGTGGCGGTGATCCGCAGAGCGCCCGTGCTGCTGCGCACAGAGGTCGGCGCGGGCAGGCCGGGGGAGATGTGCGGCAGCAGGCGGGCCGCGTACCGGATGATCTGCTCCGGCACCCGGAAGCCACGGTCGAGAAACGCCAGTCGTGCCTCCGGTTTGCCGAGGTGACCGAGGAGCGTCGGCCAGTCGTCGACAGGCCACGCCCCGGTTCCCTGGGCGATGTCACCGAGCACCGTCACCGACCCGGTGAGGCACCGCCTGCCGAGGGCCCGGCATTGCATCGGGCTCAGGTCCTGCGCCTCGTCGATCATGAGGTGGCTCAGCGACGGCACACGGTCGATGAGGTCGCTCAGTTCGTCCAGCAGAACCGCATCGGGAGCCGACCACTTGGCCGAGCGCGCCGACCGGTATGGTCTGGACCACCGCAGCGCCGCCTGCTCCTCGGCGGTGAACAGGTCCTCGGCCGCCTCTGCGAGCACGTCCGCGTCGGCGAGAAGCCGGAACAGCACCTGCTCGGGAGTCAGTTTCGGCCAGATCGCGTCGAGCAGCGCCCGCACTGGTTTCGAGCGGCTCACCACGGCGAGATCGCGGTCGTCGGGTGTCGCCCCACGCCGTTCCATCTGCATGAGCACCAGGTTGGCCACGCGTTGCGCGAGACCGGCCCGGCCCGTGCCGTAGCGAGCGCTGCCCTTCTGCTGGAAGACCAGTTCGGCCAATCGCGCTTGCGCCACCCGGTACCGGGTGGCCCCCTGGGCGTAGACGAGGTCGTCGGACGGTTCGCCGACGTGGCGCCACAATGCCCGGCGCAGCATCTCGGCCATCCGCGGATCGCCCTTGAGCCGGGCGACTTCGGCTGTGTCGGTGCTGGTCACGGTGCGACCGACGAGTTCCTCCACGGTCCGCTGGCGCACCGCGACCTCGCCGAGCGCCGGCAGGACGTGCCGGATGTAGGCGAGGAACGACCGGTTCGGCCCGACGACCACCACGCCATTCGTCAGGCGGTCGGCCTCCGTGTAAAGAAGGTACGCCAGCCGGTGCAGTCCGACAGCGGTCTTGCCGGTGCCCGGCGCACCCTGCACACAAAGGCTCGGCTGCAGCGGGGCCCGTACCAGATCATCCTGTTCGGGCTGGATGGTGGCGACGATGTCGCGCATCGGCCCGGCGCGCGGCCGATCGATCTCGGCCGCCAGGAGGGCGCCGCCGCCCTGGGCGGCGGCGGGGCCGGCCAGGGGTTCGTCCTCGTAGGCCGTCAGCTCCGCGATGTCGGAGAAGCCGAAGCGGCGACGTAGTCGCACACCCCGCCGATCTTGCCGGGTGGCCTGGTAGAAGGGCACCGAGATCGGCGCCCGCCAGTCGACGACCAACGGGCGGCCCTCGTCGTCACGCACGTGCCGACGCCCGACATAGACGCGGTCGGGCTGGTCGTCCGCAGCATCCTCGTAGACCAGGCCGGGCTCGTAGTCGAGCCGGCCGAAGAAGAGCGGCACGTCCGGCAGATCCACGAGGTCACGGCCGCGCTTGGCCCGCGCCATCCGGTACATCGTGTTCTGCCAGACATCGTCGGAGTCGGCGGCGACGGATTCGGGGGTTTCGGTCGCGAGCACGTCCGCCCGCATCGCCCGCAGGGCGGCACGCGCTTGCGCGAGATACCGGGCCTCCGTGTCGATCTCCGTTGCCGGAGCGGTGTCCGCCTCGCGCACTACCGCTCCTGCTTCCAGGTGGGCAGCGTGCGTCCGCCCGTGAGAACGCTGGCCAACGGGCCGAGGCTACGGATCAGGAACGTGCCGGATGCGGCCACCGAGCCGGCCACCAGCCGCCAGCGTGGCACCGTGCCGATCCCGGTGGCCGCCCGCGCACCGGGGAGCCGGTACAGCGCCCACACCGTCTGTATGTAGGCGACCTGAACGTAGGCGACGTGGGCGAGCAGCAATACAGCGGCGAGTACCCACTGCCCGCTCACGACGGCCAGGGCCAGTGCCGCCATCCATGCCACGGCTTGCCCTGCCCAGGCCGTGGTGCGCACCATGCCGGCCAGGTGCAGCGAAACCCACTGCCGCCGGGTCGTCGCCGGCCCGAAACGATCTCGCGCGTACCGCAGGACGTGCCGAAAGCCGGCCGCTCCGGAGAACCAGAAGGCTGCCTGGCGCATGGACTGAACCGGATGGGGCGCGATGTCGCAGTAGTCCAGGGCGGGAACCGGTACCACCCGTGCGCCGACAACCGACGCGATGAAGCCCAGGGCGAGGTCGTCGGTGGGGCTGACCTCGGGGAATCCGCCGATGTGCTGGAGAAAGTCGTGGGAGACGAAGCAGCCGTGGCCGACGCAGTACACCAGGGGCCGAGTCCTTCGCCGGTCGACCGCGGCCGCGTAACGGCGGTAGAGGGGGTACTCGAAGCCGAGCGCCCAACTGGTCTGTGTCATCGCGTCCGCGAGGCTGAGCAGGCTGCCGCGGCCGGTGAGCGACCGCAGGTTGGCGCAGTAGCAGGCCACCTGCTGGACGACGTCGGGTGGTGCGGCGCCTCGCTGTCGGTGTTCGGCCACCACCGTGTCGAGCTGGTCGAACACCGACAGATCAGGCAGCGAGTCGGCGTCGTACACGCCGACGTAGTCGGGTGGGCGGCCGGCACCGGAGGTCTCCAGCCACTGCTGGAGTGCGCGGTTCAGTTTGGCGACCTTGGTGCTGCCCTCGTCGGTGAGGCCGACATGATGGAATCCCGCCCAGCCGGCCTCTCTGTTGAGAGCTTCCACCAGTGGGGCCGCGAGTTCACCGGTGGTCGGGCGGCAGTGCTCCGTGAGCAGTTGCTTCACGGTCTGCCGGTCATCGGCGAGCACAGCGGTCCGCAGGGCGGGCAGCGCCTCCGCGGTGACCGCCCGGGCCGCCCCGGCGAGCCGGTCGGCCGGGCGCGCGGCGGAGTCCATGTCGAGCAGCGCTCGCCGTGCCCCCTCCCGCTCGTGGCGCTCACGGTCGCCGGTCACCACCACCACGCTGACCCGTCGCCCGGCCCGCACGACCGGCAGCATGTGCCGGCAGGCGGCGGCGACCCGCCGGTCCTCGCGCAGCATCGGCAGTAGCAGGATCACGGACGGCTGCTCGCCGGCCGGGACGGGAGGACGCGGACGGGCTGCCGCATGGCGCATCGCCGCCACGGTGCGGGCACCGCCGATCGCGAGTTCGGCCGCTCGATAGAGCAGAAAGCCCGCGACCAGTGTGCCGAAGCCGAGGACGAGACCGGGGCCGGCGTTCATTTCATCGCTCCCGTCCGGCTCACACCAGCGACCGCGAGGACGGCAGGTCGCCCGGCAGCCTGCCGGAGAAGAGCCGGGTACGGATGTCCTGCTCCCATCGGCGGGGTTCCGGCAGATCGACGTGGCCGTACTCGTCGAGGAAGTCCGGGCCGCGGCCGGCGGCCTCGGCCAGTTCGGTGATCACCGGGTCCGGGACCACGCCGGGGAAGAGGGCGGCGGTGTGAGCCAGCGTGAAGTAGCAAGGGGCGGCGACGTCGTACCGGATCGACGTGGCCACGAACACCGCCCAGTCGAAGCTCGTGCCCGGATAACCCACCAGTGCCTGGATGTCGCAGTGCTGTGCGATCCGGCGGTGGCCGCCCCGGTGCAGGCTGCGGATCGTGGTGCAGTCCTTGAACGTGTGCGCGCACAGATCCAGCAGGAAGTCCTCAGGCGCCAGCACGGGTGCCGGTACGCCGCCCAGCGGCACCGTCACCGCCCGTGCGAGCAGGTCGGCCACGTTCACCGAGTAACCGGATCCGGGCAGGAAGAGGTTGATCACCGGGTCGACACGGATGTGGGTCGCGTAGGGGCTGCCGGTCGGCCGTTTCATCGGCGGAAGATTGTTGGTGTGCAGATGGAAGAACGCGGTGCGGGCCCTCGACTCGGGAGTCAGGACCCGGTCGGCGGCGTCGAGCCGGCCGGTGCCATACCCGAGTCGCCGGAGCGTTTCGGCCGCGCGCTTGGCGTGGTCCGGGTCGACCAGGACGTCGATGTCGTTCATCACCCGCATGCCGGTGTCCGGATACCGGTGGAAGGCGAGGAAGGCGCCCTTGCGGAACGCCACCGGCACGTTGTCGTCGGCGAACGCCGCCGCTATGGCGCTGATCTCGTCGCGCAGCACGGCGTTGCGCTGACGGTGATAGAGGAACAGCGACTCCAGGTACTGGCGGGCGTGCGGATCCATCTCGTACGCCGCACCGCGCAAGTTCCACCACACTGTGCCGGCGATCCTCATCCTGGCCACGGTGTCCAGGAAGGCCGGCCACGGCAGACTGTGGCACACCTCCGAGAACCGTTCGACGAGACGGCGCTGGTCGGCAGCTGCCAGCCACAGCCGTCCGGCGTCCACGATGAGTTGGTCGACCTCATCAATCATTTCGTCATCTCCGGGTACGCGTCATGCCGGGCGCAGGGGCGGTGGTGCGTGCCCCGGTACATGGTGCGGCCGGGGCCACCGGTCACACCAGCGCGTACGTGTCCTGCAAATACGCCACAGTCACGGGGGTGCGGGCGGCGATAATCTCGTCCCCTACCGGCGCCGGGATGGGTGCCGGTAGAGCCGTGGCAGCCGGAGCGCAGACGGGGGAGACGTGGACGCAAGGACAGAACCGCGGAGGCGCACCAGCGAGCAGAACGTCGTGGCGCAGCTGGCCGCGACACCGGGGCGGAGCGCGCGGCAGTGGACCGACCTTCCGGAGCGATGCCTGGAACTCAACTGGCCGGAGATCGGTGTGCTCGCGCTGCAGCACAGGGTCGAGGGGCTGCTCTGCGCGGCGCTGACGGAGGCGGGCTGCGCCGATCAGGTGCCGGCGTCGGTGCTGTCGATGCTGCGCCGGCAGGCCGCCCGGGCCGAGGCGCGCTACCGCACCTGTCACGACGCGTTGGCGGAGTTGGCCGGGCGCGCACCGAACCTGGTCAGCGAGCTGGTCTTCTTCAAGGGTGCGGGAATCGCCACCCGATACGAGTCGCGGGCGCACCGCATGCTGGGCGACTTCGATCTGATCGTGGCCGAGGACCGTGCCGACGAACTGCGACGCCACCTGCTGGAGCTGGGCTTCTGGGAGAAGCCGGGCCGCAACGGCCCCACGTACTTCCGCAACACCTCCGACCTGCCGGAGGCCGGGGTGGAGCCGGCGTGTTTCGACGTCCACGTCGACGCTCCGCCCAAGTACAACCGGACGGAGGTCACCCGGGGCCCGTTGTGGCTGTCGTCGACGGAGCCGTCCGTGCTCGGTGGGATCGCCTGCCGCCGGCTGCCGGTGGAGATGGAGATCGTCGAACTGATCTCCCACTCGTCCGAGCATGCCTTGAGCTGGATCCACGTCTGCGTCGACGACGACGTGCGGATGATCCGCCACCTCGACGTCGAGCTGCTCTGCGAGCAGGAGCAGGTCGACGCCGGCCGT
The DNA here is from genome assembly GCF_016862455.1 of Actinoplanes utahensis. GTDB lineage: Bacteria > Actinomycetota > Actinomycetes > Mycobacteriales > Micromonosporaceae > Actinoplanes > Actinoplanes utahensis. Next base: position 83,737 of record NZ_BOMZ01000027.1, on the reverse strand, counting down.
GTCGGCAAGCTCGCCCAGGAACTCGGGCTCACCGGCGAGTTCGCGCTCGGCCTGGCCGTGCACGAGGCTCTCCGGGGCGGCTTGCCGCCGGTGCTGGAACCGCTGCGGCCGTTGGTCGAGCCGGTGCGTGACCTGGTCGACGTGGTGGCGCTGCCGGACGGCCGGCTGGAGACGTGGCCGGTGCCGCTGGCCGAGCGTGCCTTCCGAACCGATCGAGGTGCGCTGGCGCTGGCCATGATGCCGGACGGCAGGCGACACCGTGATCAATGGTTCCATTGGCGTCAAGGTCTGCTCGAGGGCAGCGAGGACGTGGCGGCCATCGCCCACCGAGCCGAGGAACGAGTCCGGTCGGTGCTGGCGGTGTGAAAGGGTGCGGACCCCAGTAGCGCTCGACCAGGCGCCGCAACGTCGGCCGGGAGGCTGACGCCGCCGAGGCCGCCGGTCAGCGGTACGAGACCGGTGACCCGGTGACCGTGCGCGGTGAGGATCGGCCCACCGGGTCCAGCGACGGGTTCACGCCGTCCAGACCGCTCCGGCGCGTCGGCCCTCATCGATGTACTCGTCGAGGATGGCGTCGGTGGCCTCGCTGAGCGCTGCCGGTCGGCCGTGCGCGTGGTACCAGCGCGAGGCGGCGGCAACTGTGCGATCCAGGTTCCAGACGGGCTTCCAGCCCAGTTCCCGGGTGGCCACGGCGCAGTCGAGCGTCAGGCGGTCCAAGCCGGTGCCGCCGCCCGCTCGCAGGGCCCAGTCCGGATGACCGTACGCCCGCAGGAACGCCCGAACGACCTCGGCGCTCGTCCTGTCATCCTCGTCCGGTGGACGGCCGAAGGCGTAGCTGCGGCGGGGTGCCGGCCCGCACATCAACCGCGCCCCGAGGGTCAGGAGGCCACTGACCCCGTCGAGCATGTGCTGCCAGGGCCGTACTGCGTCACCACCGCGGAGCACGACCGGCGAGCCGGCCCGGATCGCGGCGACGACGTCGGTCAACAGGCGGCCCGGAGTCCAGTCGCCGCCCACCATGACGCCAGGACGTGCCACCGCGACCGCCAGGGGTGTGGCGCGGCCGGCGGCCCGTTGGGTCTGTTCGTGCGCGTATCCGGCCACCACGGCTTCGGCCGCGGCCTTCGACCCGGCATAGGGGGCGAGTGGGGTGTCCCCAGCCGGTATCCCGCCGGCCGGGGTACCGATCACGACCACGGCGCGCGTCGCGGGTTCGGTCAGCGCCGCGTCGAGCACCGCGACGGTGCCGAGGACGTTGTCGGTGAACGTGCGGCGCGGTTCGGTGAATCCATCGGCGACGACAGCCTGGCCGGCGAGGTGGAACACCGTCTCTACCCGGTGCTCCCGGAACAGGTGGCGCATGAGTTCGGCATCGGTGACGGTGCCGGCGACACTGTGCACGTCCGCCGGCGGTGGCATCACCGGCGCGTGTCTGCCCCGGCTCAGGCCGACCACCTCGGCGCCCAGAGCCACGAGCCACCGTGTCATCCAACCGCCCACCGCGCCGGTGTGCCCGGTGACGAGGACTCGCCGGCCCGTGTAGCCGCCGGCGAAGAGGTCAGACGGCATTCGGCGCCCCGAACCAGCCGTCGAGACGCCCACGCACCTCAGCCAGGGCGGGAGAGGACGCGTCGCGGGCCGACACCCGCGCGAGAGCCCGGTCGGGCCAGTCGATGCCGAGGTCGCGGTCGTCCCACGCGACCGAGCCGTCGAGGTCCGGCGAGTAGGGGGCGCTGACGCGGTAGCACACGTCGGACTCGGCCAGCGCCTGGAAGCCGTGGGCGCAGCCGGGTGGCACCCAGACCTGGTGATGATCGCGGTCGTCGAGGACGACGCCGGCCCAGGTGAGGAAGGCCGGTGACGAGGGACGCAGGTCGACGACCACGTCGTAGATCGCGCCGCGTGCCACCCGGACCAGCTTGCCCTCACGCAGGTCGGTCCGGAAGTGGAGGCCGCGCACGACGTGCCGGTGGGAGCGGGAGTGGTTCTCCTCGACCAGATCGTCGCAGGGGATTCCGTAGTCACGGAACTCGTCCGCGGCGAAGCTGCGCATGAACCAGCCGCGGTCGTCGGCGATGGGTTTCGGGCGTAGTAGCAGCATTCCTGGAATTGCAGTCCGTTCCATGCTGAAACGCTGCATCGGCCCTCCAATGCTCCGGTCGTCGGCGCGACGATACGTCGGAGAGAAGGAACAGTCCACCAGTGCGCGTCTTTACCTGGTCGGAGCCAGCTGTTAGCGTCGGCGCCGTCATCCCCGTATCTGCCCTGGGGTCTATTCGCGCCATTAACAGGAGTCGTATGGTGACCGACACGCCACCCGTGGCATTGTTGTGCGGCGGTTCAGGTGAACGAATGGGTGACATCACCGGCGGCCTCCCGAAGTCGATGCTGGAGGTGGGCGGGCGGCCGTTGCTGTGGCACATCATGCACGCGGCGGCGCGTCACGGCAGCCGTGACTTCCTGCTGGCTCTCGGTCATCGGGGGGCTGTCATCAAGGACTTCTTCCTGCGGTACCCGGCGCTCGCTGACTTCACCATCGAACTCGGCCCTCAGCCGGTGGTGCGTTACCTCGACGAACCGGCCATCGACCGCTGGCAGGTCACCTGCGTGGACACGGGCGAGGGCGCCCGCACCGGCACCCGGCTGCGCCGGCTCGCCCGGCACGTGCCCCGCTGGCCGCTGGTGGTGGCCTACGGCGACGTGCTCGCTGACGTCGACCTCGGAGACCTGATGCGCTATCACCGCCGGCACGGGCGACTGGCGACGGTCACCGCGGTTGCCCCACCGTCGCGTTTCGGGCATCTCGAACTCAGTGCCGCGAACCAGGTGGTCAGCTTCGCTGAGAAGCCCGCCGCCGCCGAGGGCTGGGTCAGCGCCGGCTACTTCGTGATCGAACGTGCGGTGGTCGACGGCTATCTGCCGGTCGACCGTGACGTGATGTTCGAGGAGGACCCGTTGCGGCGCCTGGCCCTCGACGGCGAACTGATGGCGTACCGCCACGATGGATACTGGCAGCCGGTGGACACACCCAAGGATCTGGCCGCGTTACGCGGGCAGTGGGAGTCCGACAGCCCGCCGTGGAAGGCGTGGCGTTCGTGACCACGGCCGGCGCACACGGAGAGGTGCCGACGTGCGCGTACTGGTGACCGGGCACGAAGGGTACCTGGGCGGTGTCGTCACCCCCCGCCTGCTGGCGGCCGGGCACACGGTGGTTGGACTCGACACGGGCCTGTTCGCCGACCGGGTGCTGGGACCGGCCCCGCCGCCGGTGGACACGCTGCGCGGGGACGTGCGCGACGTGACCCCCGAGCAGTGCGCCGGTGTCGACGCGGTGGTCCATCTGGCAGCGCTGTGCAACGATCCCCTCGGCGATCTCGACCCCGCCCTCACCGACGAGGTGAACCACCGTGCGACGCTGCGGTTGGCGGCCGCGGCGAAATCGGCGGGTGTCACCCGGTTCGTGTTCGCGTCGTCATGCTCGCTCTACGGTGCCGGCGCGGCGGGTGTGAAGCTCACCGAGACGGCGGCGTTCGAGCCGGTCACGCCGTACGGGGAGTCGAAGGTGCTCTCCGAGCGGGGTCTGTGGGCTCTGGCTGACGACGACTTCTCGCCGACCTGTCTGCGTAACGCGACGGCCTACGGCTTCTCCCCGCGGTTGCGTGGGGACTTGGTGGTCAACGACCTCACGGCGCATGCGGTGATCGCCGGTGAGGTGCCGCTGCGATCCGACGGCATCGTGTGGCGGCCGCTCGTCCACGTCGAGGACATCGCGGCCGCGTTCCTCGCGGTCCTGGAGGCGCCCCGTGAGGTCGTACACGCCAAGGCGTACAACGTCGGGCGCAGCGAGGAGAACTACCTCATCCGTGATGTCGCGGAACTGGTCGCGGAAGTGCTGCCCGGGAGCCGGCTGAGCATCGCCGCCGGCGCCGGTCACGACCGGCGCGATTACCAGGTGTCGTGCGATCTGATTCAGGCTGAGGTGCCGGCCTTCGTGCCGCAGTGGACCCTGCGTGCGGGGATCAGTCAGCTGGCGGAGTCGTTCCGCCGGTTCGGCCTGACGTCAGACGACCTGGCCACCGGCCGGTTCCAGCGGCTGGCGAGGATCCACGAGCTGCGCCGGGCCGGCCTCATCGACGAAGCCATGCGGTGGAGCCGGCGTCCGTAGACGGTGCGGGCCGGCGCTGTTCAACCGTGCAGGCGGCGCAGTCGCACACCTCACCGGACGGGGAGGCGGTCCCGCAGGTCCAGCACTGATCCGAGCCGCCGGTTCGTCGGCACCGCCGCTCGGCCGGCCGGGTCGATGAGGAAGGCTCTCATTCCCGCCCGAGTGGGACCGACGTAGTCGGCGTCGTAGGTGTCTCCGGCGAACACCACGGTATCCGGCGGGACGCCCAGCGAGCGGCATGCCGTCCGGAAGATCGCCGGGTGCGGCTTGCGCCAGCCCACCTCGACCGACGTGACGACGGCGGCGAAGGCGTCCAGGATGCCCGCCGCCATGAGGAGGTCGGGTACGAGAGTTTCCAGGTGGGTGTTGCTCACCACCGCCAGAGCACGGTCGGCGCCGAGGTCGCGGACCAGTTCGACGACAGCGGCGGGCACATGCACGGCGGAGCGCCACTCGCCGATGTAGCAGTCGATGTACGCCTCGATCTCGTCGGCACGGGGGGCCCGCGCTAGCGCGTCACCGAGGAAGCTGGTGACGACGTCGCGCAGGTGGTACTCGCGATGGCTGGTTCGGGCCCGCTGCTCGAGACGCGCGAAGCAGGCGGCCCATCGGGCATGGAAGGCATCGCTGTCCAGCGCGGACCCCCATCCGGCGAGCAGAGCCCGGGTTCGGCGGAGGTCTTCACGTCCGTCGGCGGGATAGTCGGCGAGTGTGCCGAAGAAATCAAAGAAGACAGGGCCGTGACGATGATGGGGCACCGTTGATTCTGTTCCGGCGGCCCGGTCCGGCGGTGTCCTTGATTTCGGTGACTCGACAATTCCGTCGCCACCGTTTGTGCATTTCGCGTTCTGATGGCTCTCGACCGTATTGAGGCCTGCGCCTATGCTGGCGACCTGTCTCCGTTATCGGATTCCGTAACCTGGGAGTCATTGCGTGATGAATTCGCCGGTCACTGTTCCCGGTTTGCCGGCCGAGCAGCGTGTGATCGCCGGCATTTGCACCACCGCCGAGGACACCGTCCGGGCCTGGGGCGATCTGCCGGCGGGATTCCTCGATGTCGATTGGGCCGAGGTCAGCCTGCTGGCGACACAACACCGGGTGGAGGGCCTGCTGCATGAGTCGCTGGAGCTGGCGGGCTGCGCCGACCAGGTGCCCGTCTCTGTGCTGGCCGCCCTGCGCCGGCGTGCCGATCTCGCCGAGACGCGGTACCGCGCCTGCTACGCCGCGCTTGTCGACGTCGCGCGCCGGGCACCGGACCTGGTCGCCGAGATGGTCTTCTTCAAGGGGGCGGACCTGGCAAGCCGGTACGGCTCACCGGCTCACCGGATGATCCGCGACTTCGACCTCATCGTCCCGGCCGCCCGGGTCGCCGACGTCCGGAAGGTGTTCGAGTCGCTCGACTTCTGGGAGAAGCCCGGCCAGCACGGGCCGATGTTCGTCAGCAGCCCGGAGCACCCGCAGATCGGCGCGGAGTACGTCGCCTTCGACGTCCACCTCGACACGCCGGCGGACGACGACACCACGGAGCCGGGCCACGGCGACCGGTGGCTGGGCGCCGCCGTGCCGGCCGCGCTGGGTGAGGTGGCGTGCCGTCGGCTGTCCCTGGAGTACGCGTTGCTGGAACTGCTTGCGGATACCGGGAAACACGCGCTGAGCTGGATTCAGGTCTGCCTCGACAGCGACGTCCGCCTGATCCGCGCGCTCGACGCCGAACTGCTCTGCGGGGCCGGTGAGATCGACACCGAACTCCTGGCCGGGATGGCGGCGCGATCCGGCCTCGACGGTCACCTCGCCGTCGGCCTCGCCGTACATCGGGCTGTGCGAGGCGAATTGCCGCCGGCGCTCAGTTCGCTGGGTGGTCACGCCGACGCGGGGGCCGACGTGGCCGACATGGTGGCACTCCCCGACGGGCGTCTGCTGCGGTGGGCGATCCCCCTCCGGGACCGCGCCCTGCGTAGCGACCGGGCCGTGCGCGCGCTCGCGATGATGCCGCCGCAGGCACGTCACCGCGGGCACTGGTTCGACTGGCGCAGAGGGCTCCTCGCCGGCGCCGAGAACGTAGCGGAGCTGACCCGCCGGGCCCGTGACCGGCTCGGCCCGCGTCCGGCCGGCACGTTGCCGCCGCACGTCGTGTGACCACGCCCCACTTCGACAGGAGTTGCATGTCCACACTGATCCGCGTCTACGGCAACGGCAGGTCCGGAAGCGCCTACACGGACCGTCTGCGTCAGCAGGGCTATACCGTCGCCGTCCACGACCGGTCCGGCGATGAGGTCCGGTGCGTCGATGGACCACTGACCGGTCCCGCCGTGGCCGCGATCCTCGCTCTTCCGCGCGGTACCGACGTGCCGGTCGCCCTGCGCGCCATCGACCCGATGGAGACACCGTGCGTCGTGGACCTGACGACCCAGTCACCGGAGTCGGCGACCGCCAACGCCGAGCTGTGGGCCGGCATGGGTGGCCGGTCGTACCATGCGGGCGGTTCCAACGGCGGCGAACGCGCGGTCCGCGCGGGAGACAGCTTCCTGCTCCTCGGCCCCCGCTGTGAGGAGCCGGTGTGGCAGGCGCTGCAGGCGATCGGCCACGTGACCGAGTACGCCTCCGCCGAGTACGCCGTAATGCTCAAGCTGTGCCACAACGCCTTCCTGGTGGTGGAGAACGAACTCGCGCGACAGCTGGCCGCGTTGTGTCAGCGGCGGGGGATCGCCCGCGAACACCTGGAGAAGACCATCGACGACGGGCCGGCCGGTCGGCGTTTCGGAGACCTGACCGCGATCCGGCACCTCAAGGGTGGTTACCCGTCGAGCTACATCGGTGAGTACGCCGCCAAGGACTGGTGCTACTTCCAGGGCACGCTGAGTGACGAGGAGCGGGCCATGTTCGACTTCGTTCAGGCCGACGGGCTCGCGCGCCGGCTCGCTCATCGGGGCACCGGTCCGTGGGTGTGAACGGGGACCCCAAGGAACCGACCGGCTGGGACATCGCCGTCGCGGTCAACGCCGCCCTGAAGGGCATGCTCGGCGCCATGGGGCAGAGCGGGCACGTGTGCCGTGAGGCCATTGCCGTCACCGTCCGGCTCGACACCGAGCGCGGCTACACCGACCTGCTTCAGCAGATCACCGATGCGGTACGGGGCCGGGTCCAACCGGGTGACACCGTGGTCGTCGCGGAGAAGCTGGTGGCGGCCGCGCAGGGCCGGCTCGGGCCGGCCGAGATCCTGACCTCACCGGATCCCAAGACGGTCGACGCGGCCACCCGGGAGGCACTGGCGGAGAAGTGGAGCCGGCACTGCGGGTTCCCGGTCACGCCGTTGCATCTGCTGCTCGCCGACGAGTTCACCCACCCCGAGCACGGAGCCATGGCGACGCTCGGCTGTGCCGACCACAACGGGGCCGCGTACGACCTCGCCGCGGCGATCCGAGCCGGGACGGACGTGCCGGCCGATGTCGTCATCTCGGACACCGACACGGGCATCGACGTGCGGACTCCGCTCATCGGGACGTTGACTCTGGGCGCGACGCCGGTCGGCGCCACCGGGGGCCTGAACCTGTACGAGTGCATGCGGTGCGCCTGCGCGGCCGAGTTCGTCCGTGGGCACGACCGTGGCATCCCGATCGTCCTGTGCCGTCCGGCCCGCCGCTGCGCCGATCGGCCCAGGACGGGGGCACACCGGGGCTACTCCGGGGCGCTCGACCGGGACCGGGAGGGGGCTCTGACGTATGGCTGAGGGGCTGCCGGTGGTCGCCGTCCTGTCCCCGGTGGACGCGCTACTGCTCGACTGGCTGTCGGAGCGCGCCGTCGTCCATCATGAACCGGGCCGGGCGAGCATCGACCCGGACGACCCGGCGATCGCGGCCGCGCATGTGCTGGTGGTCCGGAGCAACGTCCGGATGGCGGCCGATCAGATCGTCCGGCTGCCGCGGTTGCGCCTGGTGGTCCGGGCCGGATCCGGCACCGACAACCTTCCGGTCGAGGAATTGCGCAGGCACGAGGTGTCCCTGGCCGTCGTCGGCGGTGGACCGTCGGCGCCGGCGGTGGCCGAACTGGCCGCCCACTCCGCGGTAGCGCTGTTGCGCCGGGTACCGGTCGCGGTTGCGGAGCTGGCCGCCGGGCGGTGGGCGAAGGATCAGTGTCTGGGTGAGGAGATCGCCGACACGGTTGTCGGGATCTGGGGCGCCGGACCGGTCGGCCGTGCCACCGAACAACTGCTCACCCGGATGGGGGCGCGGACGTTCTTCGCCACCCATCGCGGTACGCCGCCGGAGGCGCGCACCATGACGCCGGACCGGCTGGCCGCGACCGCGCGAGTTCACGTGTTCGCGCTGCCGTTGCGGCCCGATACCCAGCGGTTCGTCGGCCCGGCGATGCTCGGCGCGTTCCGTGCGGCCCGACCGCACCTGGTCAACGTCTCGCGCTGGGACCTGTTCGACATGCCCGCCGTGATCGCCGCGCTCGCCGCCGGCGAGCTGTCCGGGGTGGCGGTCGACCCGGTCGACCGTGAGCACGTCGAGGCCGCGGCCGGGTTCACCGCCCGACGTCCTGGGCTTCCGGGACCGCTCAACGTGCAACTGCTGCCGCACCTCGGAGCGACAACGGTGGAAACCCACCGCCGGGTCGCGGCGGCAGCGATCGAGGCGCTCACCGCGCACTGGCACCGGCTCGTCCCCGACGGCGCTCAACGCGCCGAGTCTCAGGAGGTACCGTGATACAGGACCAGCCCATAGTCGATGTCGACACTCACCTCACCGACGCCGACCCGGGTCTCTGGCAGCCGTTCATCGCGAAGGCCCACAGCGACCTCGTGCCCCGCCTCGTCCGCGTCGACGGGATAACCCGGCTCGATGTCGGTTCCATGTTGCTGCCCAAGCCTTCCGGCCCGGGGGTGGGAAGCCCGCTGGGGGTAGGTGCCGCCGACCACGTCGCCACCGTGGAGGACAGGGTCGCGTTCCTGCAGAAGATGGGCGTCCGGCATTCGTTCCTCCTGCCGGGGTTCGTCGGCCTGGCGGCGCTGGACCACCCGAATCCGCGGGCCCGCACGGTGCTCGCCGCGGCACACAACGAGCTGGTCCACCACCTGTCGATCCAGGTTCCCGAGATCGAGTTCACGCCGGTCGTGCTGCCCGACGATCCGCAATGGTCCCTGGCCGAGCTGCGCCGATGGCAGGACCGGGCGACGGTACGCGGGGTCGTCAGCCGGCCGACCACGCATGAGCCGCGGCCGTACCGTCAAGGGGCCGAGAGCCCACTGCTGGCCCATCTCGTCGAGAGCGGCACAGTGCTCATGTTGCACGGCGCAACCGGATATCACCAGGCCAGCCCGATGGCTGATCAGTTCGACGACTACCGGCTGACGCACGTGTTCTCGCATCCGTTCGAGCAGATGCTCGCGCTCGCGGACCTCGTCCACTCGGGCGCGCTGGACGCCGGCCTGCGACTGGCGGTCGTCGAGGCGGGCTGCGGCTGGCTCCCGTGGTTCGCCGGCCGGTTGCAGGAGCACTACGATCACACCGGCGGCCTGCCGAGCGTCGATCGCGATGTGGTGGAGCTGCTGAAGCAGCAGGTGCTCCTGAGCGTCGAGCCGGGTGACGAGGGTGTCGACGCGGTCATCGAGCGGTTCGGTCCCGGCCTGCTCGCGTTCGGCTCGGACTTCCCGCACTGGGACGCCGCCCGGCCCGAGGACATCGATTCGCTGGCCGCCCGGCTCGGCCCCGAGCTGACGCACCGGATCCTCTATGCCAACGCCCACGAGTTCTTCTTCGGCTCTCGGGGGACGTCGTGATCGGGGAGCGGCCGATCACCGCCCACAGCACCGTCAACTGGTGGCCGCTGGAGTTTCGGTTCCACTCCGCCGAGCGCAGTGTCCTCACCTGGTTCCACCACCACCTCTACACGCTGGCGACGACCACAGCCGGGGTCACGCCGAGCCGGCCGGTCGACCTCACCGCGGTCGTCGACGAGAGACTCACCGATCAGCTGATGGCGGCGGCGACCGCCGGGCCGTGCCGGACGATCGAGGGGCATGTCGGCGAGTTCTGGACTGTGGGGGCCGGGCCGCGTGGTGAGACGTGGTGCCACGGCGTGCCCCCCGACGTGGGTCACGACCGGCACGTGATCGTCGCCCAGAACGACGGCGGGTGGCTCATCGCCGGCGCCGACCCGCTCACGGTGGGTAAGGCGGCGGTCCGGTTCGCCCGGGAGCTGCTGCGTACCGAACTGGCCCGGCACGGCGCCTTCACGGTGCACGCGTCGATCGCTGCGGACCCGATCTGCGGTGGGGTGATGTTCCTGGGCCCCACCGGCGGGGGCAAGACCACGCTGGCGCTCGCGTTCGCCCGTGCCGGCGGCTATCTCGTCAGCGGCGACCAGTCCGAGGTGCTCGCGCGACCCGGCGGCGGCGTCATGGGTATCGGTTTCCCGTGGATCTCGCGCGTGGGAGTCGGCACCCTCACCGGCCTCGGAGCCGACATGACGATCCGGGACGCACCGTTGCTGCGCCCGCAGCCGTCCCTGGCCGACGGCGCGTTCACCGATCGGGCGCTGCAGTTCCGGTCGCCGGACAAGCTGGAACTCACGATGCTGGAACTCGACGCGTTGCTGGAGGCGGGCTCCATGGACATCGCGCCCGTCGATGCGATCGTGGTCCTGCAGCCCGCTGCGGACGGCGTGCCGATGCGGATCCAGCCGGTCACTCTCGACGAGGTGGAACCGCTGGTACGCGCGGAGTTCCGGGAACCGGACGAGGCGCTCGTCTCGTTCTGGCTCGCGCCGCCGGACCGGCAACCGCCGCACACCCGCGATTTCGCCGAGTTCCGGGACATGGTGGCGGGTCTGCCGCTGTACCGGTTGACGTGGAACGCCGGACGCGATGCGGCGGCGGAGGCGGTCGTCGCGGTGCGCGACGCCCTGTGCGGGGGCCCGCTCGCCGAACAGGAACCCGTGGGCGTACCGCGATGACGGTGCGGGCGGTCGCGCTCGAGGGCCTTCCGGGCGCCGGCAAGACCACACTGCTCACTCGGCTGGCACGGGCGCTGCCGGACGTGCGCGTCCTGCCCGAGCTGGTGCTTCCTCCCGAGAGCCCCGGCGACGAGGCGTTCTTCGTCCGCAACGACCTGGAGAAGGCCCGGCTGGCGCAGCTCGCCGGCCGGGCGCTCCTCGACCGTGCCTGGCCGTCGACGGCGGCGTACGTGCTCGCGGAAGAGCGCTGGTCCGGCCGGGCGGCCGGACCTGAGGAGGTGATCGAGCGACTCTACGGTGCGCCTCCTCAAGTGCCGACCGCCTACGTCATGCTGGATCCGGTCCGGGTGGTGACACGTGCGTACGTCACCGCAGTGCTGTTCTGGAATGCGCGGTTCCGTCGTGAACTGCGCCGGGCGTACCACGATGTATTCGCTGTGGCGGGAATGCCGGTACTGGTGATCGACGACCGGCCGGACCGGCGACTCCTCCCGTTCGTCACCGATCAGCTGGCCGTGCAGGCCACTCCCGCGTCCGCAGGCGGGACGGGATGAGCGGCGCGACGGCGCTCGACCGGGAGCTGTTCGGCGCGTTGCGGGAGCGGTGCCTCGCCGGCGCCCGTGTCACCGTCCTGCTGTCGGGCCGCGGTTCGAACGCCGAGGTGCTGCTCTCATCGCGGTACCGGTACCCGAATCTGCGATTCGTGTCGCTGTTCGCGGACCGTCCGGGCTCGGCGGCGTCTACGCTCGCCGGCCGTTATGGACTGCCCTGGTTCGAACCGCCGGACCGGATGCCGGCCGGAAAGCTGTGGCCACAGCTGCGCCGATGGCTGACCTGGACCGGCACCGACGTGGTCTTCTGTGGCGGGTTCCTGAGGATCCTTCCCGACGACATCTGCCACCAGTGGCCGGGGGTCAACGTCCACCCGGCGGACCTCACCGTCCGCGACGACTCCGGGCGCCCGAGACTTACCGGGATGAACGCCGTGCCGGACAGTCTCGCCCTGGGCCACCGGCAGGTGCGCGCTTCCGCCCACCTGGTCCGCAACCCGGTCGACGAGGGCCTGGTGCTGGCCTTGTCCCGGCCGGTCGAGGTCGTTGCCGGCGACGACCCGGCCGCCGTCCATGACCGTCTGCGGCTGCGCCGCGAACACCGTCTGTACCCGCGGCTGGCCGAAATGCTGGCCGCCGGTGATCTACACCTCGGTGACCTGCCTCTACGTGACGTCGAGTAAAGGGAAGACGATGGAGTACGCGGTACGCAAGGTGGACGGGTTGTCCTTCGTGTCGTTGCCGGCGGCGGCCGCCGCCGTTGCCGGCCTGCCCCCGGGCGAGCGTCTGAACGGGCTGCTACGGGCATGCGGAGTACGGTTCCACGCATCGCCGTACGACCGGTTCGTAGCGGCACCCGTGGTGGCGCTGGCCGGCATCGGCGGTCTGCTGTTCGACTGGGAGCCGGACGACCCCGCCGACACGGTGCGGCTGCATGAACTCACCGGCCCGTTGCCGGTCGAGTCGCTGCGGCGCGCGGTGCGCAACGCCGGCGGCGCCAGCGCGTTCTTCACCTACCTCAATCCGCGTGACCGTTCCCTGGCCGAGCTGGGTGACACCGCCCTGCGGCTCGGCCATCGGTCGGTGCTGCACGCCGCGGCTGCCACCGTGCTGATCGCCGGGCACACCAGCGCGGTCGAGCACGAACTGGCCACCCAGCGTGATCTGGTGCATCTGTCCCGGCTGACCGTCAACCGCACCATGGCGCAGAGCGACCCGCCGTTGCGGATTGCCGATGCGGAACTCCTCCCTGCGGCTGACGAGATCATGCGGATGATCCGGCAGCGGCTCCCGGCAGCCGGGGGCGCCTCCCTCGATGAGCTGGAGTGCCGCAACGCTCTGTTCCCCGCCGCCAAGGCGTCGGTGGTCCTGCTGTCCGGCACGATGCGCAACCTGATGAAGGTGGCCGCCTCGGGGGTGGCCAAGGAAGCCGAGCTCGGTGGACTCGCCAGCCGGCTGTCGGCCCACATCACCGCCCTGTGCCGCCTCCCGGACGAGGTGAGCGGGCCGCCGACTGCCCCCTAAAGCCGCTACAACCACGGGGAACGATCGATCGATAGCATCGGGACCGGTGGTTCCGCACGAGCCCCGGAACATGTCCGTGGGCAGCCGGGCCGCAGGCAGGCGAGCGCAACGCTGTCAACAATCCACGATGCCGTCACCGGTGATGCCTTGTGGCGCCATTCGGCCGGTGGGTGGCGATCAAGCGGGGGTCACGAATGCGTAAGGTCTATCTGAGGGCCGACCCGGAGATCGCCCTCGTCGCTGAGCGCTTCTTTGCCGTGAACGGCTTGCAGACCCTCCCGGCCGGCAACGAATCCGGCACGGCGGCCGGATCCGCGGATCTCCCTGTGGTCGACATCGCGGCGGGGCCGGCCGGGGTGCGGTTGCGGTACCACCGCGCGGACCAACGGCCGGTGCAGATCGAGGTGCCCGGTCACCCTCCCGGTTCGGTGGCCGAGGCTGCCTCGCGTTTGCTGCTCCACGTCGACTGCACCGAGAGCCCGGCGCAGTGGAGCTCACGGCCGGACTGCGAACGCCTGCTGGACGCCCGCAGTCCCGGCGGCGCGCTGAACCTGGCGCACGAGCCGCATGACTGGGTTTTCGCCAGCCCGTTCGTCACCCGTCTCGCCGGTACCCACCATGCGGCGCTGATCCACTACGTCCTGGACCATCGGCCGGTGGTGCTCAAACCGTGGAGGCTGGTCGCCGAACGCAATTACTGGAACTCGACCCTCAACGGCGGCCTGCCGCTGATCCGCAAGCGGGACCCGATACACGAGGGCACGTTCATGGTGCACGACCTGCACCATTTCCTCTTCGTCGACCCCATCGTCACGGGGACGACGGCCGCGCACCGCATGGCGTACGTGGCGGCGCGGATGCTCTCGGAATCGATCACCCTGGTCCTCGCCGACATCGCGGCGGTGTACGCGGCGGATCTGACGGCAGCCGGTTACGACGTCGGGAAGCGGGCCATCTATCCGGTCTTCGCCTCCCTGAACCGCCCGCTGACGTACGAGCTCGAACGCGATCTGGTGTTCGCCAACGCGCGTTTCGCGCTCACCGGGGAACTCGACGGCTTCGTCGCCCTCGGCGTCCCGGATGCGCCGTTGGAGCGCTTCGCCGACAAATATCGCCGCTTCTTCGCCGGCGACTACACGTGGAACCTCGCTAATGTCGGCGCCTTGGCGTCACCGGCAGGTGTCGCCTACGCCGACTGGGTCTCCGGCGTGCTGCCGGAGTTGCCGACCACGTCCGATCTGGTCGGCCGGTATGCGAGTGGCAACGAGTTCCGGGTCGCCGACTTCGTGGAGGACGAGTTCCTCGGCGTCGTGTACGCGGCCCGTCGCACCACGAATCCGCGGCATCGGCTGTGCCGGGAACGGATGGTGCACAGCCGCACCCTCGCCGGCCAGGCGAAGCTGCTGTTCGACCTCCCGCGGGCAGACAGCGACACCGTGCTGTCCGCCGTGGAGAGGGCCCTGCGCGACATCGAGGCCGCCGCGGAGCCGGAGACGGTGGCCGTCTGCGCGGCCGAGGCGCGGGCGCTGATCGACGACCAGATCGACGCGCTACTCGACGAATCGCGCATCCTCAGTCACGAGGCGGTGCTGTTCCGCTCGCACTACCCGCATTTCCCGCCGGTCTACGTCGACTACGACCGTCCGCTGGCCGAGTTCCCCACGCTGGCGGAACTCCGGCTGGAGGTGTTCGGCGACACACGGTTGGCCGGCCTGAAGTAGCCCTCCGCCGGCGGGCTGCCGGGCCCGGGACGGTCAGCTCTGCACCGACTCCTCGGCGGTGCGCAGGTATAGCTTGCGGATGACGTCGTCGATGTCCGGCTCTTCGAGGGTCAGGTCCTGGACCTGCGCGTGCTGCCCGACCAGCTCCAGGATCCTGGCCGCGGTGGTCTCCGCCGGCACGAATGACAACCGTTGCTGCGTGCCTTCCCTCTCGACACCGACGAGCCGGGTGTCGGGGATGTGGTCCAGCGGCGGTACGGGAGCGGCAAGCTGGACGACCATGATGCGTTCGGCGCCGACCAGCTCGGCGATTCCCGGCAGCGTGCCGTCATAGACGGATCTTCCGTGGTCCACCACGATGACCCGTTCGGTGAGGCGCTGGACGTCGCCCATGTCATGAGTGGCGAGCAGCAGGCTGGTACCACGGAGCTGGCGTTGCTCGACGAGGAAGTTCCGCAGCCGCTCCTTGCTCAGCACGTCGAGTCCGATGGTCGGTTCGTCGAGGATCAGGAGCCGCGGGGAATGCAGCAGGGCCGCCGCCACCTCACCGCGGATACGCTGGCCCAGGGACAGCTGCCGCACCGAGGTGGAGATGAAGCCGCCGAGATCGAGGCGTTCGATCAGCTCGTCGGTGCGGCGCGCCTGGGCGGCGGGGGAGAGCCGGTGGATCGCGCCGAGCACCCGGAACGACTCGCTCAAGGGCAGGTCCCACCACAGTTGACTGCGCTGGCCGAAGACGACGCCGATCTGCCGGGCCAGCCGGCTGCGGTCGCGTACCGGTTCCAGCCCGCAGGTGTGGGCCACGCCGGAGGTCGGCACCAGGATGCCACTCAACATCTTGATCGTGGTCGATTTGCCGGCTCCGTTGGCGCCGAGGTACCCGACGGCGGCGCCTTCCGGGATGCTGAAGGTGAGGCCGTCGACAGCTTTGACGACCGTACGGGCACGGCGCAGCCACCGCCCGGACGTGCCCCGGACGAGGAACTCCCGCCGTAGATCGCGCACTTCGATGATCGGGTCGGTCATGAGGCCACCGGCCCGGCGGCGAGAGCCGCGGCGGGCCGGCCGGTCCGCCGTGTCGCCGGGCGGGCCCGGTCAGTCGAGATGCCCGTGGTCATTGAACCGCTCCAATCGCCACCGTCCACCGGTGGATCCTCCCGACCATACGGTCATGCTGGTGTAGTCGACGTCCAGTTCGAGACGGCCGGGCCCGTCGACGCCCGCGAAGTGCTGCATCGATGCGCGGATGACGCCACCATGGGTGACGATGACGGCCGTCTGCCCGGCGTGTCGTTGCGCCACCGCGAGCAAGCCGCGCCGTGACCGCAGCATGAAGCGCACCCAGCTCTCGCCACCCGCGGTCGCCACCGCGTCGTACATGCTGTCGACGCCGCCGAAATCGGCCATGCTGCGCCCTTCCAGGCCACCCCAGTGGAACTCGCACAGGTCACACCGGCGTACCGGCTCGCATCGGCCGTCCGCTACCGCGGGCGAGATGATCGCGGCCGTCTCGATCGCACGGGGCAGTTCGGAGGTGTACAAGGCGTCGGCCGGCATTCCGCCGGCGTGCAGCAGGCGGTCGCGGAGGGCAGCGGCCTGCTGACGACCGGTATCGGTGAGGCCGAGGCAGGTGTCGTGACCGACGAGCCGCCGTGTCGTATTGGCGTGCGACTCACCGTGCCGGATGAGGATCAACCGGGTGCCGGGCGCCGGCCCTGGCCTGCGGTCACCGGACGCCACGTGTGCCCTCTCCGTTGCTCGACCCGTCCGTCTTCGCCGAAGCGGGATCGTCTTCGTCACGAACCGGCCTCCCGGAGATTCTAGGGTCGCCGTCCGGAGGGCGGCGCGTCCCGAGAAGACGTGACGCACGCGTGGGCGTCACGGCCCCGTGAGCGCGGCTACGCTGGCCGACCAGACGCGGCGGCGATGCGGCGATGGTCGGGGGAAGATGACTATGACGGAAGCCAGCTGGCCTGAGCGATTCGAGGCGGTGCTGAGGTCGTTGATCCCGCTCCTTCCCGCGGACGAACCGCTGGCGCCCGACCTGAAACTCCAGCAGGCCGGACTCGATTCACTGGCCACGGTCAACCTGCTGATCGAGTTGGAGGACACCTTCGACATCACCTTCCCCGACGAGATGCTCAAGGCGAGCACCGTCTCGACGCCGGCTGCGCTGTGGGCCACTCTGGACGGGCTGATCGCGCTGTCGGGCGACAGGTCCGGTCGCGGATGACCCGCGGGCGTGAGAAGCGGGCACCAGCCGGGGTCCGCGCCGTCGTGTTCCGGCTCGACGGTGTCCTCGTGGACAGCGCGCATGCCAGCTATGCCGCCTGGCACAGCGAATTCTTCCGGCGCGGGCTGCACCTGCCGATCGACTACTGGGGAGACCTGCTGGCGTCGTACCCGGTGCACCGGTGCGACGACCGGGTCGTCGCGTTGTTGCGCGAGCGCTCGCCGGAGCCGCTGCCCGACCCGGCTGCGGTGGTGGATCGGGTACGGCGCCGGCGTCAGCGGCTGGAGGGGGCCCAGCCGCTGCGGCCCGGAGTCTCCCGCTGGTTGGACGACGCGGCGGAACTCGGCTTGCGATTGGTCGTCGCCTCCGATCGTCCACCATCGCAACTGGACGCCGAGCTGGTCCGGTTACGCCTGAGCGACCGTTTCGACATGCGGTTCAGCTTCGCCGGCACCACCGTCGGCGACGGCTACCGGAGACTCGCCGAGCAGACCGGCTTGCCCGCCACGGCGCTGGTGGCGGTCGAGGACGCGCCGCCCGGCGTCCGCGCGGCGCGCGCCGTGGGTCTGCGCTGTGTGGTTTCGCCGCACCGGGTCTCTACTCACCTGTTCACGACGGAGGACGGCATGGTAGTCGCTGAGCCACCTTGGGTCGACCTGCCGGGGGCACTGTCCGGCCTGACGGTGGCCGGTCCGCGGCAGGGGCCGGACGAAGCCGTCGTCGCCGGGCGGATCGCTGCCAGTCTCGGCGGGCTGGCCTTGGGTGACGCGGTGGGGAAGGTGGTCAACAAGCGCACCGCGAGCCAGCTGGAAACGGACACCGCCGAGCTGCTCACTTCCCTGCGCAGTGGGACCGAGCCGCCACCGGCGACCGTGTTCACCGGCTGCGTCACCGACGACACGGTCCTGCTCCTCGCGCTCGCTGATCGCGTCCTCGCCGACGGCCGGGTGCACCGCGACTCGTACGAGCGGGTGCTGCGCTCCTTGAATCCGCGCAGCGGCCGCCAGATCTACAAGTTGCGTGGCGACTCCTCGGACCTGCACGTGGCGGGTGACGGCAACACCAATGGCTGCGTGCCGCGGTGTGCCGCCGTCGCGTACACCGTCCCCGCGAGCGCTCTCGGTGACCTCTGTTACGACATGCTGAAGGTGGTCACGCTGACGCACGGCGGAGCGGAGGCGGTGGCCGCGTCGCTGTTGTTCGGCGTGGTCCTGTCCCGCGCGCTCGACGGTGAGTCGGCGCGGTCGGTGCGTGAGCGGCTCCCTGCCCTGCACAGCTCCCTCGTCCGGCTCGCGGGAGGCGGCGAGGTGGTGTCCGAGCTGGTCCGGTCCGGCGCGGCGCAGGCCGATCGGGCTGAGTCCGCCGCCTACTATGTCGACATGCTGGAGAACAGCGTGGGGATGGCGATGGCGGCGCGTTCGTCGGCCGTCGCGGGAATATGCCTGGGGCTGTCGGGCTTCCCGTTCCCTGACGTGATGGCGGCCCTGATGCGGCGGCAGGCGCATTGGGATCTCGATTCCACCGGTGCGATCTACGGTGCGCTCGCCGGCGCCTTCCAGCCGCAGGAGATACCCGGCGCGTGGGTGACCAGGATCGCCCAGCACTGCGGGCGTGACTTCGCGGAGATGTCCCGCTCCCTGGCCGAACTGCGAGGACGCCACCCAGCATGATCGACGCCTCGGCTTCTGGGACATCGGCCGAAGCCGCATCGCGGAGCCGGCTACGCGCCCATACCGCGGTGTTCGGCGCTCTCGTCGTCATGGGCTTCCGCCGGTGGTCCACCTACCGGCTGGCGGCTCTTGCCGGCGCCTTCGCCAACACGGTGTTCGGCCTCATCCGCGCCAACGTGACGGTCGCCGTGGTCGGCGTCGCCGGTGGCGTGGTGGCCGGATACGACGCTCGGGAAGTGGCCACATACGTGTGGGTGGGCCAGGCTTTGCTGGGTTCCATCTACATCTTCCAGTGGACCGATCTGGCGATGCGCATACGCAGCGGGGACATCGCCATCGACCTGGGCCGGCCGGTGGATCCGCAGATCGCCTACCTCGCTGCTGACCTGGGCCGGGCCGCGTTCGACCTCATCCCCCGTGGCGCGCTGCCGCTCCTGGTCGGAGCACTGGTGACCGGTCTGGTGCTGCCCGCGAGCCCGCTGCCGTACCTGCTCGGGGTGGTCAGTCTCGTGCTGGCCGTGGTGATCTCGTTCGCCTGCCGGTGGCTGGTGAACCTGGCCGGGTTCTGGTTGCTGGATCTCCGCGGTCCGATGGCGACGTACCTGGTCGCGGTGAGCGTCCTCAACGGCCTCATCGTGCCGGTCTCGTGGTTTCCCGCCTGGCTGCAGACGCTGGCTGCCTGGACACCGTTCCCGTCGATGCTCCAGACCCCCATCGACGTGTTCACCGCCCGAGCCGAAGGGACCCAGGCGCTGTCGGTCATCGTCGTCCAATCGGCGTGGGCGGCGGCGCTTCTTCTGCTCGGGCAGGTCGTCTACCGCCGCGGCGCGCGGCGATTGGTGGTGCAAGGTGGCTGATGCGCTGCGGCCCTACCGGGTCATCATCGGGTCGCGGGTGCGTTCGCAGACGGCGTACCGGCGATCGTTCGCCATCGACCTCGCGGTCAGTGTCGGCGGCACCACGATCGGATTCGCCGAGATCTACGTGATCTTCACTAACATCACGACGCTTGGCGGCCTCGACTTCGCCGGCGCCGCCATGCTGTTCGCCCTCTCCCACGTCTCGTTCACCATCGCCGATCTGGTCGTCGGGCATGTCGGCAACCTGCCGACGTACATCCGCACCGGCACCCTCGACGCCTTCCTGCTGCGCCCGCTGTCGGTGTTCGGCCAACTCGCCACGGCCGACGTCACCCTGCGGAGGCTCGGCCGCACCGCGACCGGGCTCGTCATCCTGGCGGTGGCCGTGCCGCTCAGCGGCATCGTCTGGGATCCGGCCAAGGTGATGCTCATCGTCATCACCGTGGTGGCCGGCGCCGCCATCTTCGCCGGCCTCATGGTGTGCGGTGCGGCGGTGCAGTTCTGGCTGGTCGAAGGCGGAGAGTTCGCCTCGGCCGTCACTTATGGCGGCAGCTATGCGGCGCAGTACCCGGCGAGCGTCTTTCACCCGATGGTGAGGGTGTTCTTCTCGTTCGTCCTGCCGGCGGCGTTCGTCTCGTACCTGCCGGTGCTCGTCCTGCTGGACTTGCCGGGGCCGGCCGGGTTGCCGCAGTGGCTCGGGTGGTGCACGCCGGTGATGGCAGTGCTGGTGTGGGTGGTGGCGATGGGAGCCTGGCGGGCAGGGCTGCGCCACTACACCGGCACCGGTTCCTGACCGTGCCTGACCCGGCCGGGTTGTCACCGGACGCGTGACAGCGAGCGGAGAGCCCGGTGGACGGCTCCCTCGGCCGGCCTCAGTGGCCATCCGGTCCTGTGGCGGCGGTAGTACCGCTCGCCTCCGGGGACTCACGGATCCGACGGGTGGCCAGCCCCAGGACGATCTCGTCACCGTTGTGGGTCGCGAGGGGCACCTTGGTCTCGGTGATGCCGACGAGGATGGCTCCCGGTGACCGGTACGCGTCCCAGGCCGGTGATTCCACCACACCCCACTCGATCATCCACCGGAGCATCACGGGGTCGATCGGTACCCAGCGGCCGTCGACCGAGATCTCGGCCCAGTTGTGGCGGTTGGAGTAGGGAAGGACGACCATGACGCCGTAGCGTGACCGGATGGGCAGACCCCGTCGGCGGCCTTCGGCGACGAGGTATCGCGTGGTGCCGAGGCAGTCGCCCAGTCGGACCTGCCGGATGAAGTCCGTGTCCTCACGCAACGAGGCAGGCAGGCGCATGAACTCGATGTCCGACAGGGAGTCCATCAACTCCCGAGCGTCGTCCGGCAGTGCCGGCCAGTCCGGTCGCAGGACGACCCGTGTGGCAGGCGCCGGGGCCGGATCGCCGGCGGAGACCTCCCGCTGCAGGATCTGCTGGTCGGGCAGCAGGAACGCATAGCGGCAGTCGCCGCTGTGGCCCGGGGACGGGCAGCCCACCTTGTACTGGATCTCGTAGGACGCGGATCCTTCGTCGCTGCGACGGTTCATTCCCGCGGCCCAGAAGCGGCGTGCCGCCCGGGCGGAGCCGCCCATGCGCATCGCAACGTTGCGGAGGTCGGTCAGGTCGTAGCGGAGGGACTCTCCGGTGCCTCGGGTCGGCAGGCCATGGTGGCGTAGTTCCGCCAGCAACGCCGGCGCCAGACGGAAGAGTTGCCACGTCTCGTCCGGGGTGACGATGAACTGCCGGGCCGCGTCCGGGATCCGGCGCAGCTTCTCGACGAGCATGGCAACCTGCTCGCTGGTTATCCCGTCGGGCAGTGAATCGGGTGGCACCCGTTCTCCCTTCCCTTCCTGGCGCGGGAACGTCGGTCGGCCGGCGCTCGTGCGTCTCCGCAGCCTGTTCCATCAGTCTCCGGCCGAGCACGTCCCGAGATCGGGTGACACCGGCCGCGACAGCGCGGCGAGCACGGGCCGGAATACCGGCACCGTCGCGGAAACCGGCGACGTGCAACCTCGTCCGGGACCAGTGGACCCTGAAGCCGTATCTGCTCGCCGGCGGGATCGCTGCCGGTGATATCTGTACATACGGGGGTACTGATGGACGGCTCGGTGCGGCTCTCGTTGAACTCGTTGAGGATGAGCGGGTCACCGAGGCTCTCCGGCCAGGACCCCGCACACGTACGGTTGCTGGCCGAGTCGGGCACCGCCCTGCCGCCGATCCTGGTGCACCGCGGCAGTATGCGGGTCATCGACGGCATGCATCGGGTCCGGGCCGCGCGGCTGCGGGGCGCCGACACGATCGAGGCCCGCTTCTTCGACGGTAGCGACGAGGAGGCCTTCGTCGTAGCGGTCAAGGCCAACCGCGCGCACGGGCTTCCGCTGACCTTCGCCGAGCGCGAGGCCGCGGCGACACGGCTCATCAGCCGCCGGCCCCAGTGTTCCGACCGTGCCATCGCCGACATCACGGGGCTGTCCGCGCGCACTGTCGGGGTGATCCGCCGGCGCGCCGGTGATGCTGGCCTGCTGGCGCCGCTGCGGGTCGGCCGCGACGGCCGCGTCCGTCCGCTCGACGGTGGCGACGGCCGGCGCCTGGCCTCCGAAGTGATCGCCCGGCGACCGGAGGCGTCGCTGCGCGAGATAGCCCGGGAGGCCGGCATCTCTCCGGCGACGGCGAGGGACGTACGCGAGCGGCTGCGGCGCGGTGAGGACCCGCTGCCCCAGCGCTTGCGCGACGGCCGGAGCAGAGCGACCGCATCTCTGGCGCCGGTCGAGCGGCGGGACGCGCGGGCGGTGCGGGAACCGGTCACCGAGGTCCGGCCCGGGACAGGCGGCGACCGTGCCGCCACCGGCAGGGGGCACGACTGGGAGAGCATGCTGCACAGCCTGAACCGTGACCCGTCGCTGCGCTTCGCCGACTCCGGGCGCGCCCTGCTGCGGTGGCTGTTCACCCACGCCAGGGCGCCCGATGGGTGGGAGCAGGTCATCGACGCGATCCCCCCGCACAGTGCGTACATCGTGGCTGAGGTGGCGCGGGGCTGCGCCGATTCCTGGGCGGAGTTCGCGGACCAGCTGCAGCATCGACTGCGTGCCTCGGCGTAGTCCGGTGGACGGCGTCACGGCCCCTCGAGATGCCGGTGTCGCGCCTTTCCGGGACGTGTCCACGGCTCTCCGGGAACCGTAGTCTTCTGCCAACAGCGAGTGGCCAGCGCATTCGTCCACCACATCTGCCGGGTCGGCGAGGTGGCTGCACCAGAGACGGACGCCGGCAACGCCCCGGCCGACGTCGGTGGATACGGCACTGGACGGATGGCACACCGCCGTTGTCCTTCACAACAACGATTCTCGATTGTCGAGGGTGACCTGTGCGCATTCCATCGGACGCGGACCACGAACCCGAAACCGGAGCATGTGCTTCCCGCGCCATCGACGCCGCCGTTGGCCGGGCGTCGATCGAGGTCTGGGCAGGCATCTACGACTCACTCACCGCGCTTCAGGCGCAACGCCTGGGGTACGACGGCTTGTGGCTGAGCAGCCTCGGCCTGTCCACCGGGCGGCTCGGCCTGCCCGACGCGGGCTTTCTCCAGCCGGCGACGGTCATCACGGCGATCGAGGAGATCGGGCGGGTCACCGACACGCCGATCCACGTCGACTTCGAGAACGGCTACGGCCTGCAGGGTTCCGACCTCGCCGACTTGGCCGACCGGTTCTTCGTTGCCGGCAGCCGCGCTCTGTGCATGGAGGACTCGGTCGGCGCCAAGCGCAACAGTCTGTGGACGGGCACCCGGCGCGATCTGGCAACCATCGACGACATGACCCAGCGGCTGCACCGGCTGGTCGAGGTCGCCCAGCGCCACGGGGGGATCATGATGGCGCGTACCGAGGCGCTCATCGAAGGTTTGAGCATCGATGAGACGGTGGAGCGAGTTCATCGGTATGCGAGCACCGGATGCGAGTACGTTGTGGTCCACTTCCGCAGGGATGTGGAGGACGCGCTCGAGGTGGCGCGCAAGGCCGCGACGGCGGATGTCAAACTGGTCATCATTCCGACCGCCGCCCCGCCGGTGACGTTCGAAACCGTGTCGGCAGCCGGTTTTGATGTCTACGTGGCCGCCAATGTGGCCGTCCGTGCGGCGATGAGCGCGATCGAGCGAGGTCTCGAGAGTGTGCTGAAGATGGGCCACCAGGCAGCCGCCCTGGAAGGTGTGGCGAGTCTGGCCGACCTCGACTCCATCGTGCGCACGGACATCCTGGTGCCGCGGTCGTAGCAGCGCCCGGCCGTTGCGGACTGTGGGTGGGAGCGGTGAGTAGCAGCCGTCGCGTGGACCCCACCGTGAGTGCCACGCCCACTGCGGCAGGTCCGGTGAGGGCCCGAGGCGCGGGGATCCCATAGGCGGTGGGCGGCTCCGAAAGGCCGCCCTCGGCCTGCTCCCCGCCAACTGAGAGGAAACGTCCCGATGTCCACCATCCCGAACCTGAAGCTCAACAACGGCGTGCACATGCCCGTTCTTGGCGTGGGTGTCTTCCAGACGCCGCCGGCCGAGACCCGCTCCGCGGTCGAGGCGGCGCTGTCGGCGGGTTACCGGCACATCGACACCGCCGCCATCTACGGCAACGAACGCCAGGTCGGCGAGGCGGTCGCCGAGTCCGGCGTCGACCGCTCCGAGGTGTTCCTGGAGACCAAGATCTGGATCAGTGACTATGGGTACGACCAGACGCTGCACGGCTTCGAGAAGAGCGCCGGCAAGCTCGGCGTCGACCAGATCGACCTGTTGATCCTGCACCAGGCGCTTCCGTCGGATTTCGGCAAGACCCTGGAGGCCTACCGCGCTCTGGAGACGCTGCTGGCCGACGGCAGGGTTCGGGCGATCGGCGTCAGCAACTTCATGGTCGACCACCTGATCGCTCTGCTGAACTCCGCGACCGTGGTGCCCGCGGTCAACCAGATAGAGGTCCACCCGTACTTCGCCCAGCGCGAGGTGCAGACCTTCAACGCGCGGCACGGCATCCTCTCCCAAGCGTGGTCGCCGATCGGCGGCATCACCTTCTACCGCGACAGTGGGCACGCCAACACCCTGCTGGACCCGGTTATCGGCGAGATCGCGAAGGCGCATGGCAAGAGCGCGGCGCAGGTGATGCTCCGCTGGCACCTGCAGCAGGGCCGCTCCGCGATCCCGAAGAGTACGAAGCCGGACCGGATCGCGGCGAACATCGACGTGTTCGACTTCGAACTGACCGCCGAGCAACTGGCGGCGATCGACGGTCTGGAGACCGGCAAGCGCGGTGGGCCTGAACCCGCCGCCATCACCCTCGAGAATTTCGGCCGGCCGATCCCCAGGGACTGATCCGCCCTCTCCGTTGCCCGTTGCCCGTGCCTTCTGAGGCCCGACGGCGGGAACGAGTATGCCGGCCGTGAAACTCGGTGGCTTGTCGGCGAACGTCACCGAATCACATGCCGTTCCTTACGGAGATCACGTCACTCTGCGAAATCCATTCCAACTCTGCGAAACAAGGAGGTACACATGCGTGCCAAGACAGCCATGTCCCTGGGCCGGTCCGTCTTGCTCGGCACCGTGCTCACGGCGACAGTCGTGCTCGGCGCGGTGACTCCGGCCGCGGCCGATGCCGCCCGGGCCGCCGCTCCTGACTGTTCCTTCACCAAAACGGTCTGCCTGTTCGAGGGCGCCAACTACACCGGCGCCCGGCTCACCCTCAGTTCGTGGCCGGCCGGCTCCGGCGCTTGTATCAGCCTGGTGGAGCACGGCTGGGCCAACCGCGCCCACTCCGCGTACAACACCAATCTGACGAGCGCCGCGCTGTTCATGAACGACGATTGCCTGGGTGGACCGAACCAACTCCAGCCGGGCGGCACGCCGACTCTCAACAGCTCCTCTGTGCGGAGTATCTGGGTTCCCTGAATCAGGGGCGTCTGTCTCCCGTGATCGGTGAGTCATGCCGTTTCAGGTGTCTCGCCAGGATGGGGTGGTCTCCTCGATGAGGTAGTCGCGGACCAGGCGGCGGTGCTGCATCAGCCGGCTCAGGGTGTGCTCGGCCACCCACCGCCGCTTGGCCAGGCAAACCTTTGCCGCCGGCAACACGGCCGTCGCCATGGCGGCTGCCGGCCTCGGTGACCGGTCCCGGGCGGCCGTCGTCGTCACCGGCGCCCGCGAACGAGCCCCCGATCTGCGCGAGACGCTGGAGCGGATCGTCGCCGGCCTGCCCTCGCCGCGGGTGCACCTGAGCATCGGCGACGACGTGCGCTCCGACGAGGTCCGCACCGCCACGCTGGTCCGCTGCGTGCCGGAGGTGGTGCGCCGAGGCCGACCACGGCGCCCCCGCAGTCGCCGCCGTCGTGACCGACGGCCTGCTCGGCTGACCGGTCTCGCCGGTTGCGCCACCGCTCGCCGGAGGGCCTGGCCGTCCCGCAGGCATCCGGTATCTGCTCTGTTAGCGCTCTGATCATCGGGGGTATGGCATCCCCGGAGATCGATCCTCGGGTGGCGAAGGAACAGGGCCGACGACATGAGCAGCACCGGTACGACACGCTTCCGTGCGGGCCTGACCTGGCGCGACACCGTGTCACGGGAGCTCATGGACGACCCGGACTGCGACCCCGACCGGCTGGAGCGCACCTACCGGCAGTTCCGTACCGTCAACCGGCTCTTCTCGGGCTGGCGACGCCTCTACCGGCAATGGATCCGGCCCCACCTGGACACGGACCGGCCCACGACGTTGCTGGACGTCGGCTTCGGTGGCGGGGACATCTCGCGTGCCCTCACCCGATGGGCGGCGCGGGACCGGCTGATACTGCACACGACGGCCATCGATCCCGACGGGAGAGCACTCGAACACGTACGCCGGTTGCCGGCAGCCGGCGTCCGGTTCGAGCAGGCGTCGAGTGCGGACCTGGTGGCCCGCGGCGACCGGTACGACCTGGTGATCTCCAACCATCTCCTGCACCACCTGGAGCCGGACGGGCTCGCCGCCCTGCTGGCCGACAGCCGGGCGCTGGCGCGCCGGCTCGTCGTCCACAACGACCTGTCGCGCGGTCGTGCCGGCTACGGCTTCTACGCCGTGACCACGTGGCCGTTCGCGCGCCGCTCGTTCATCCATCAGGACGGGCTGCTCTCCATCCGCCGCAGTTACCGGCGCCCGGAGCTGCAAGCGGTCGTCCCGCCAGGGTGGCAGGTCACGTCGATGTTCCCGCAGCGCCTGCTGCTCACCCACACGGCAGCGCACCGATGAGCGAACGTACGCCGACAGCCCCGCGCTTGATCACCGCCGCGGCCGTGAGCTACCTGTGCAACGCCGCCTTCGGCGCCGCCGTCGCCACCGGAGCGATCGACAACCGGCGCATCCGCTGGGTCCACCACGCCCTGTACGTGGTGACCTCCTCGCTGACCGCGACCGCCCTCGTCGCCGGCGCCGTCGAGCGCCGTACCGCCGGCCTGGCGCTGTTGCCGGCGGCCGGCCCGCTCCTCGCGCTGCCCTATGCCGGCGGGAGACTGCGCCGGCATGCCGCCGTCGCCGGGGCGGCCGCTCCCGCGTACGCCATCGCCCTTGTTCTCGCCTGGAGGAATCGCTGATGGACTTTCTCGATGTGGTGCGCCGCCGGCGGACCACCAACGGCGCGTTCCTGCCCGACCCGGTCTCCGAGGAACACCAGCGCCTGCTGATGGAGGTCGCGGGACGCGCCCCGTCGCAGCTGAACAGCCAGCCGTGGCGGTTCGTGATCGTGGAGGACCGGGAGACGATCGAGACCATCGCGCGGATCAGCGGCGAGAGCATGACCGAGGCGATGTCCAACGGCACCTTCTTCGAGCGCTACAAGCCGTACTTCCGGTTCAGCAAGGACGAGATGGAACGCCGCCGCGACGGGATGCTGTTCGACCGCCTGCCCGCACCGTTGCGCCCGTTCACCAGCCAGGTGTTCACCTCCCGCGGCCAGAAGCTGATGAACGCCATGCGGGTGCCGCAGACCCTCGGCGAGGAGAACCGCAAACTGGTGGCCGGCTCGCCGCTGCTGCTCGGCGTGATGCTGGACCGATCCGAGTACCGGCCCGGGGAGTTGTCGTCGTTCTACTCGGTGTTCAGCATGGGCGCGGCGATGGAGAACGTCTGGCTCACCACCGTCGAGCTCGGCATGGGCATCCAGTTCATCTCCTTCCCGATGGAGGTTCCGGGGCGCTGGGACGAGATCGTCCGCCTGCTCGAGGTGCCCGACGATCTCGAGCTGATGGCCGTCTACCGCCTGGGCTACCTGCCCGAGAAGCAGCGGCGGCCACCCATCGACTGGACGAGTTCCCAGCGCAAGCTGCCGTCGCAGTACGTCTTCCGCGGCACCTGCGCCACCCCTCAGGAGGGCTGGGACCAGATCGGCGCCGAGAGCGCCGGGTGACCCCCGATCGTGATGTCGGCGTTGCGGGGGATCGTCCCGGCGAGCGATGCTGGAATCTGGACGAGGGACGAATCGAAGGACTTCTCATGGCGTACGCCGTGCGTGTCGAGGTCACCGCCCAGGGCACCGTTCGACTGATCCTCGCCGGGTCGGTGATCCTGGTACGGCAGGACGACATCCTGGCGCAACTCGATCCGGCGCTGAAAGCCGAGCCGAGTTCGGAAGTCGTGATCGACCTGAGCGAGGTCACGTCGATGGACTCGTCGGGGATAGCGCTGCTGCTGCTCGTGCGCCGGCGCGCGCGTCGTACCGGCAAGGGTTTCCGCCTGCTCGGAGCTCGGCCCGAGGTGATGAGGCATCTGTACCTGGCGGGTCTCACCCTGCTGCTCGGACTGCAGCCGCCGGCCGACGCCGCTCCGGCGATCATCGATGACGGGGCTCCCGTCGCGCTCGACGGTGCGGACGGCCGCGGCCCGGGTTCGGTGGAGATCCTCGACGAGCGGTTCGACCTCGACAGCATCGCGAAGGTCCGGGCACAACTGTCCGGCTACGCCGTCAGCTGTGGCATGTCGGAGCAGGACCGGTACAAGCTGGTGCTCGCGGCTTCGGAGATCATGGCCAATGCGGTCCTGCACGGTGGGGGCTCCGGCCGCATCACGGTCAATCGCCTGGCCGACCGCCTCCACCTCGAGATCAGAGACACCGGCCGCGGCATCCCGCGACGCCACCTCGGCGACCGCCCGCCGCCGCGTCCCGGGCGGATCGGTTCGCAGGGCCTGTGGATGGCGCGCCAGATATGCGAGCGGGTCGACATCCGCACCGGGCCGGGCGGTACGACGGTGCGGCTCACCTTCGCCGTGTCCACCGACGGCTGAGGATCGGGCCGACCGTCGTGAGCGGCCGTCACGAGCTCGCGACGAGCCCGCTCGCGGCCGGCGTGATCGCGCACCGGCCCGGGCGGGACCTGCTCCTCGAGGCCTATCGAGGGCTCGGCCGCTCGCTCAACCTGCACCGCAACGCCGTTGCCGCCGTCTGCCTGGCCGTACCCTCGCTGGCCCGGACGGCGGTCCTGGTGCTCGCCTTCGACCTGCAGCGGGCGCGGTGGTGGATGGCGAGTGGCGCGGAACAGGACGGCGACCCGTCGGTGGCCGCATCGGGATCGGATCGAGACGACGACGGCGCCGTGGCCGATCTGCCCGACTGGATACGGACGATCCTCTCCCGGGCGGAGAGTGTCCGGGTGCATCCGGTCCCGCGGGGACGACGGCGCCTGCCCGACGGCGGGGAACACGAGGGTCATGGGATGGCCGTACGGCTGACGTGCTCCTACCAGTGCCAGGGTGTGCTGGCGTTGCTGCGCGACGCCGGCCAGCCGGAATTCACCGAGACCGACCGGTCGCTCGCGGTGGAGTTCGGCGCCGCCACCGGCCGCGCGGTGACAGCGGCTCTGCTCTACCACGATCAGGTGCAGGTCGCCGACACCCTTCGCGCGGCGTTGCTGCCCGCTCCGTTGCCGGAGGTCGACGGCATCGAGCTGGCGGCCGTGTACCGGCCGGCTCGCGAGGCCCTCCGCATCGGCGGCGACATGGTTCACGTCGAGCCGCTGACGAGCGGCGGCGCGTTCTACGCCCTGGGCGACGTCTGCGGCAAGGGCATCGAGGCGGCGGTGGCGGGGAACCGGCTGCGGCAGTCCCTGCGGGTTCTGTGCCGGATCACCGGGCAGCCTCGGGACATCCTGAACCTGCTGAACGACGCGACTTTCGATCCCGACGCCACGGAGGCGACGCAGTTCGCCACGCTGATCCTCGGAGTCGTCCAGCCGAGCGCCCACGGCGGCGCCCTGGTGCGACTGGCCGGGGGCGGTCATCCGCCACCACTGATGGTGAGGCGGACCGGCACGGTGAAGGCGATCCGTCTCGGCGGCATGATGCTCGGGGTGGCGAGCCCGGCGACGTTCGCCGAGGCGGCGGTCTGGCTCGCTCCGGGAGACTTCTGCGTGCTCTACACCGATGGGCTGATCGATGCCGAGGGCGGCCCGCACGGCAGGACGTTCGGGACGGATCGGCTTGCCGCACTGCTGGCGGAGTACGCCGACATGCCGGCCGCGCTGGTGGCGGAACGCATCGATCAGCGCATCGGCGACTGGCTGGCCGCGACCGATCACGACGACATCGCGGCACTCGTCATCCGGGCCCGTCAGCGACCCGGTCACCGCTGACACGGCCCGGCGCCTCCAGCCGTTCCGGTGTCCCCTTCCCCGGGGCGCGTCCCGTGCCTCGCCGATGCCGCTGAGCTCGATCGACGCGGTTTTGTCGTACCCCTGGGATAGAACTTCGCACACCTGGTTCGAAGGAGGTCTGTTGTGACAAGCGGGAGCGCCGCCTACGAGCGGCGCAGCGCAGCGCCCGTCATCGCACCCGTGCGGCCGCGGAAACTGGCGAAGGTGCCGTTCGTGGAGCTGGCCGAGGGCCGGCTGCAGGGCGTGGTGTCGAGCGGGTCGGACGTCGAGCGGGTCTACGTCTCGTCGATCACCGCCGGTGACCACGGCCTGAGCTGCAACACCAACAACAACCGGCCTTGCGGCGGCCTCTCCGGCGGCACACGCGCCTGCAACCATCTGCGCGCCCTGGCCGACGCCGCCGTCGCGCAGTACGGGCTGGACCGTGTCGCCCGCTATCTCAAGGTGACGGTTCCGGACGGCTCGGACGATCTCTGGTCCGGCCTGCACACCACCACGGCGCCCAACCGGGCGGCCGAGGTGTTCGCCGGCTTCCTGCGCCACCTGGCCTATCTGGAGGTCCCGTCCACCACCGAGCCGCTGCCCGACCTGCACTGGTTCCCGGCCGCCGGGGCGGTGAGCTGATGCTCGCCGACGCGCTGCGCGCCGCTCCGGCCGGCCTCGACGAGGCGTTCACCCTGATCGACGGCCTCGACGACGCCCTGGTGCACGGCCTGGCCCGGATCGACGAGGAGCGCGCCGCCGCGCTGGAGTCGTTCGCCGCCGCCTTCACCGGGTCACCGCTCGCCGGGCGGGTCACCGACTCGATCGGCAAGATCATCGCGGGGACGGTGACCGACGACCATCTGGCCGTGCTGGCCGGGGCCCGGGCCGCCCTGACCGGCGCCGTGCACGACGCCCTCCTCGACGTCCTCGACGAGGCGCTCGGCCGCACCCGTGAGCCGTGGCCCGCCCCGGCCACCGGGCCCACCACGCCGGCCGCGGGGCATCTGCCGGCCGGCGCCCGGTCCTGGCTGCGGGAGCTGGCCATCGCCGGCTGGCGCGGTGTCGACCACGAGCTCGCCGGCGGCGCCGCCCAGGCGGTCCAGGCGCTGCTCGCCGCCCCGGGCGGCCGCCGTCTCGCCGTGCTGCTCGACGGGTTCGCCGCCGAGCTGCGCAGCGCCGCGCCGGTCGCCGGCCTCGACCGGATCCCGGTGCGCCGCTGGGCCGACCTCTGGGCGCGGGCGATCCTGCTCGCCCACGACGGCTTCCCCGCTCCCACGGCCGTCCCGGCCGACGGCCGGTTCCTGCCGCTCGGCGTCGACCTGCACGAGCACCCCACCGCCTTCCGGGCGCAGGCGCACGGTCTGCTGGAGTCGCCGGACGGGCAGGTGCGGCTGGTCCGCGCCAGTGTCGCCGCGGCCAAGGTGGACACGATCAGCGGCCCGTCCGCCTGGCGGATGCTGTCCGCCTACCCGGTGTTCCTCACGGCGCTGGCCGGGCACCGCGGGGTGGAGATCGCCGGCATGCCGCTCACCCCCGCCGGAGACCTGCTGTGGGACGAGTCGTGTGCGGTGGCCGGCGAGCCGGCCGACCCGTTCGCGACGGCCCGGGTCCGGCTCGGCGCGGTGACCGCCGCGTCCGCTTCGCCGCTCGACCGGCATCCGGCCGCCATCGCCGAGCCGGTGCTGCTGGAGGGCTACACGGCCGGTGCCGACACCATCGACCTGGGCGGCGTGACGCTCGCCGTCGACCATGACCGGCTGCCCGCCGCCGGGCCGCTGACCCCGGCCCTGATCGCCGCCTCCACCGCCTGCCTCGGCCTGCTGCGCTGGGACGGCGGATGGGTCGTGCAGCCGCTCGCCGTGCAGGCCACGGTGCGCAAGAAGCCGGTCGTCGTGCACACCGCCGACTGGGCGCTCGGCCCCACCGAGGCCAAGGCCGCCAAGGCCGAGGCCGCCGCCGGGACCGCCGTCGAGGTGCTGCGCGAGCGCGCGGGAAGGCTGCTGCGGAAATGAGCGCCACTGTCGATCCGGCCGCCTCCGAGCCGGCCGCGGGCGGTGCGGAGAGCCGCCGCCAGGTTCTCTACTGGCGGCTCCTGGCCCGCCTGTTCGACCCCGAGGAGCAGGCCACCCTGGAGTCGGCGAGCGTCGCGATCGTCGGTGACCTCGGCCTTCCGGCGGCTCTGCTCGACCCCGCCGTGTCGGTGGACACCGTGGTGCAGCGGTTCCCACAGCTGGAGGCCGAGTTCGACGGCCTGATGGCGGAGGACTCGACCGCCACCGGCGACCGGGAGGGCGAGGTCCGGCGCGCGGCCCTGGTGTCGAAACTGCTGCTCAACGTCTTCGCCACCGGCTCCGGAAACGTGACCGCCGAGCAGTTGCAGCGCTGGCAGTCCGACGCGGGCTGGTTCGAGCGGTCGATGGGCTGCCGGCCCGGCCAGCTCCGCGGCCGCGCGGCGGGCAGCGACTCCGCCGGTCTCGGCGGCGTCCTGGCCGGCATCGAGGGCGACCTGGTGAGCCGGATGCGGCTGCGCGAGGTGCTCGCCGACAACCGGCTGGCCAAGCAGCTCACCCCGAGCATGTCGCTGATCGAGCAACTGCTGCGCGACAAGGACAACCTGGACGGCGTCGCCCTGGCCAACGCCAAGGCGCTGATCCGCCGTTTCGTCGACGAGGTGGCCGAGGTGCTGCGGACCCAGGTGGCCCAGGCCGGCACCGGCACGATCGACCGGTCCGTGCCCCCGAAACGCGTCTTCCGGAACCTCGACCTGGACCGCACGATCTGGAAGAACCTGCCGAACTGGAGCCCCGAGGACGAGCGGCTCTACGTCGACCGGCTCTATTACCGGCAGACCGCGAAACGGATCGAGCCGGCCCGGCTGATCGTGGTGGTGGACCAGTCCGGGTCGATGGTCGACGCGATGGTCAACTGCACCATCCTCGCCTCGATCTTCGCCGGCCTGCCCAAGGTCGACGTGCACCTGGTGGCGTACGACACCCGTGCCCTCGACCTGACCCCGTGGGTGCACGACCCGTTCGAGGTGCTGCTGCACACCCATCTCGGCGGCGGCACCGACGGCACTGTCGCGCTCGACCTGGCCCGCCCCAAGATCACCGACCCGCGCAACACCGTGGTCGTCTGGATCTCCGACTTCTACGAGTGGCGGGAGCAGGCCGTCTGGGACGGCATGCAGGCCATTCACCGTGCCGGGGTCAAGTTCATCCCGGTCGGCTCGGTCAGCAGCGGCGGCCACCAGAGCGTCAACCCGTGGTTCCGCCAGCGCTTCAAGGACCAGGGCACCCCGGTCCTGTCCGGCCACATCAAGAAGCTCGTCACCGAGCTCAAGAACTTCCTCGTCTGACCTTAGGAGAACCCCTGATGAGTGACATGCTGCGCGCCCCCGCCGAGGTCAAGTACGCCGAGGAGCTGGACTGGCTGGAGTCGGTCGACGACGGCCCGAAACCGTTCTCGTGGCGGCTCAGCCCCAAGATGGTCCGTCTGTTCATCCTCGGCTCCGAGCGCGCCGACGGCCTGGACCGGGAGATCAGCCAGAAG
Source organism: Actinoplanes utahensis (assembly GCF_016862455.1). GTDB lineage: Bacteria > Actinomycetota > Actinomycetes > Mycobacteriales > Micromonosporaceae > Actinoplanes > Actinoplanes utahensis. Next base: position 49,880 of record NZ_BOMZ01000027.1, on the reverse strand, counting down.
TGGTTCGGCGACCGCAGCTTCGTCGAGCGGGCCATCGTCACCCTCGCCTCGGACCGCGGCCTCCTGCTGATCGGTGACCCGGGCACCGGCAAGAGCTGGCTGGCCGAGCTGCTCGCCGCCGCGATCAGCCGCAACTCCACCCTCGTCGTGCAGGGCACCGCCGGTACCACCGAGGACCACATCAAGTACTCGTGGAACGTCTCGATGGTCATCGCCAAGGGACAGTCCCGTGCCTCGATGATCCCGTCGCCGATCATGACGGCCATGGAGGGCGGGGTGATCGGGCGGTTCGAGGAGCTGACCCGGTCCACCAGCGACGTGCAGGACGCGCTGATCTCCATCCTCTCCGAGAAGTACGTGTCGATCCCCGAGCTGGACGACGACAACATCGTCTTCGCCAAGCCGGGATTCAGCATCATCGCCACCGCCAACAGCCGGGACCGGGGTGTCAACGATCTGTCCTCGGCGCTCAAGCGGCGGTTCAACTTCGTCCGCATCCCGGTGGTGACCAACCGTAAGAGCGAGGCGGAGATCGTCCGGTTCCGCACCGAGGAGCTGTTGCGCCGGCACAACATCGAGCTGGAGGTGCCGCCCACCCTGCTCGACGTGCTGTTGCAGAGCTTCGCCGACCTGCGTGCCGCCGCGGCCGGAGCGGGCAGCGACGACGAGCGGCTGGAGTCGGCGCTGTCCACCGCCGAGCAGATCGGCGTCCTGGAGGACGCGATCCTGCACAGCAACTTCTTCGGCGCCCGCGAGCTGACCGCGGAGACCCTGGCGAGTTCGCTGGTCGGCTCACTCGCCCGGCGCAGTCCGGAGGACCTGGCCATCCTCAACAAGTACTGGCACGGCGTGGTCGAGCCGCGGAGCAAGGAGCAGAGCGGCGAGTGGACCGGGTTCCTGGAGGGCGGCCGCCAGGCGATTGCGACCCTGTCGTGACCAGGCCCTTCGACGCGCTGCGCGAGCAGCTGCTCGGTGCGGCCGAGTCGCTCGCCGGCGGTCCGGCCGCACTGCCGGAGATCCTCGCCGGGATCGTCGACGACGTCGACCACGCCCTGCGGGAGCCGCTGGAGATCTTCCCGGTCTGTCACCACTCGCCCGCCTCCGCGCTGGCCATGCTGCGGCGGCTGCGGGAGAAACAGCCCACGGTGATCTACCTGGAGCTCTGCGAGGATCTCCAGCCGTTGCTGACCGAGCTGCGTAACTGCCGGCTGCCGGTGGCGCTGCAGGCCTTCGCCTCCCAGCTGGACGGCTTCCCCAAGGAGTCGGCCCCGCTCTCGGTGATCGCGCCGATCACCGAGGCCTCCGCGGAGTACCAGGCGATCGCGTACGCGCTGGAGACCCCCGGCGTGGAGCTGGTCCTGGTCGACCGGTCCACCGACCACGTCTTCCAGTGGCAGCCGGACGTGTCGTCGCCGGCCGGGACACCCGAGCCGGAGGAGGACCTGCACGGCGACGCGGTCGGCGTCGAGATCGGCGACCTGCGGCCGCGGTTCGCCGAGTTGGAGGAGCACCTGCTGCACCACGGCCGGGTGCGGCACTGGTCCGAGTGGTGGGAGCAGTACGTCGAGCAGCCGCTCGCCGGCGCCGACCACGAGACGTACCGGCAGGTGATGGTCCTGATCGGCAGCCTGTTCCGGCGGCTGGCCCCGCACGACACCCGGCGGTACGCCGGGGACGAGGACCGGGAACGCTACATGTGGACCCGGATCCGGGAGCACCTGGCGACCTCCGGCGCCGACCCGGCCGACTGTCTGTACATCTGCGGTGCCTTCCACGCGGCAAGCCGGGTTCCGGAGGCCGGCTCCGCCCCCGGGACACCGGACTTCGCGATCACCCCGAGGACCGGCACGACCTGGCTGTACGGACTGATCCCGTCCAGCCACTCGGCGATCGAGGCACAGTTCGGGCTGGCGCCCGGCTCGGTGTCGATCGCGGCTGCGAACTGGCGCAAGCAGCTCGGCAGGCTGCGGCTCACCCCGTTCCGGCTGGACGGCCAGAAGGGCGGCGGCAGGAAGAAGACGCTCCCGGCGCCGGCGGCCGCGTCCGGGCCGGTGACCGACCACCTCTCCGGCTACCTGGCCGGGCCGCCCGCGCTCGACGGGCTGGACGAGGAGGAGCTGCGCGGCTGGTGCGTCGACATCGTCCGGCTCGCCCGCCGCAACGGCTACCTCGCCAGCACCGCCGACGCGATCGCGGTCTTCGAGACGTCGATCCTGCTCGCCGGGATGCGCGGGCGGGTGCGGCCGACGCCGTACGACTTCCAGGACGCCGCGGTCACCTGCATCGAGAAGGACAGCGTGCCGGGCCGCCGCGACGTGCGCCGGCTCTGCGAGATCCTGCTCGGCGGCGACCGGATCGGCCAGGTGGGATACGACGCTCTGCCCCCGCTGGCCCGTGACGTCTACGACCGGCTCGGCCCGCTCGGCCTCAACCTGGAGCAGCGCAGCATCCAGCGGGCGCTGCTCGACCTGGCCGCCCGGCCCGAGCTGGCGGCCTGCTCACAGCTGCTGTGGATGCTGCGATATCTGCTGCCCGACCAGGCGGTCCGCCCGATCATGGGCAGCCGGCGGCTCGGCGAGAAGCACATCCAGGAGAGCTGGGACCTCGATCTGGGCCGCAACCAGCGGGCCGTCATCGAACTCGGCTACGAGGGCGTCACCGTCGAGCAGGTCCTCGAGCAGCGGTTGCGCCGGGACGCCTGGGATCCGAAAGCCACCGCCGCCACCGCGCTGAAAGCGGTCGAGAACAGCCTGCTGTTCCTGGAGAGCCCGCGCCTCACCGACGAGCTGGGCGCCCGGGCGATCGAGCTGCTGGCGGCCGAGCGCACCGTCGACGACGCGCCGGACGTGCTGCGGCGGATCCGGCGGCTGCTCGCGCACTACCGCGCCACCACGCCGGTGCTGCCGGCCTGGTGCGAGCGGTTCGTCACCGAGGGGTACGCGCACTACTGCACCCTGCTGCCGACCGCCTTCGTCGAGGAGGAGACCGGGGTGCGGCAGGTCGGGGCGATGCTCGGGTTCCTGTTCGGGATGGAGAGCCTGGCGCTGTCGCTGGGCTGTGACCGCACCCAGCTGGAGATCGCGGTCCGGCAGTCGCATCCCGAGTCACCGGCCAAGATCGCTCTGCTCTGGGCGGCGCGACACCAGCTCGGCGCGCTTCCGCTGGCCGACCTGCGGGTCCGGGTCGACGAGCTGCTCGGCAATCCGCTGGTGGTGCCCGCCTTCCCGCAGTACGTGAGCGGCTTCGTGCAGGCCCTCGAACCGGTGCCGAGGCTGGCGCCGTTCGTGGTGGAGACGCTGTCCAAGGCGTTCGGCCGGCTGCCCGATCCGGTGCTGCTGCCCTGGCTGCCCAACCTGATCACCACGTTGCGGCAGCAGGCGGCGGAGCTGGTGCCGGTGCTGACCAGGGAGGCCGGCCGCACGTTCCCGGGCGGTCTCGCCGCCCTGGACGCGTGGACGCCACCCTGGAAGGCCCCGCCCCGCCGGCGGCCGTCGGCGGGGCCGGCCGGCCCGGCCGATCCGGTGGCGGTGTTGCTGAGGGCGAACCGGATGGTGCCGGACGCGGTGGTGGCGCTGTTCGGCTGCGAGGGCGACTGGACGCCGGTGGAGACCGGTCTCCCGGCGGGGTCCGGTGGGGACGGGGTGGCGGTGGCGGGGCTGCTCACCGCGTACCCCCGAGCGGCGGAAGCCGTCGCGGACCTGGTCTGCCCCTGACCACGGAAACCCCGGCCCGGCGGCGAGGGGGCCGCCGGGCCGGGGAGTGCGGGGCGCTACTCGAGGTACGTGGTGGCGGAACCGATCTTTCCGGGAGCGGGGCCGGTCGGACCATCGCCGGGGTATGCCGAAAGGGCGTGACGGCACTGCGCTGTCACGCCCTTTCGGGGAGGCCGGTCCATCGATTGTGGTGTCAGGCCAGAGCAGGTGTCGGCCCGGACGGCGCGGCGGACGCGGCGCGGGAGATCCGCAGCCAGACCACGAATCCCCAGATGACGAACGCGGCGTAGACGGCGTAGAGGATCGCCGACGGGTAGTAGCCGAAGTGCAGCAGCTCGGGCACACCGACCAGGTCCACGGCGATCCAGAACAGCCAGAACTCGACCCAGCCGCGCGCCATCGCGTAGGTGGCGAGCATCGACCCGACGAAGATCCACGAGTCGGCGAGGTAGTACCACCAGGGCACCGGGAAACCGGCCCCGACCTCGCGGAAGACGAAGAAGAAGAGCGCCACCGAGGCCAGCGCCAGCGGGATGAGGATCGCCCGCTGGCGTGCGGTCGCCCAGTGCGGGACCACCGCGGTGCCGTTGTCACGGCGCCGGTTGCGCTGCCACGCCCACCAGCCGTAGACGCTGGTGGCCAGGAAGAACACCTGCCGGGCGGCCTGGCCGTAGAGCGGGGTGCCCTGGTCGTTGCCGAGCGCCTGACCCAGGAAGACGGTGAGGAGCAGGAGATTGCCGATGATCCCTACCGGCCACGCCCACGCGTTACGGCGCAGCCCGAAGAGCGCCGAGCCGAGCCCGAAGGCGTTGCCGACGATCTCCCGCCAGTAGATCGCCTGGTCGGCGGTCACCTGCCACTTGGCCGTGTAGAAACTCGTCAGCAGCTGATCGATCCAGTCCACGGTCCAGGTAAGCGCGCCGGGTCTCCCGGTATTCCACGCGCGGGCATAGTGAGCCGGGTGACATGGCCCCATCGGAACGGCCGTCCGGCCACCGACATCGTGGTGTCGGGCGGCGGGCTGTACGCCTACCTGAAGCGCCGCGGCGGCATATGAACCGGTTAAGCAAACTCTGTCCACACGGGTCCCCGAGCGGCCTCCCGATCGCGTAACGTCGCCCCCGAACCGGGGAGGGTGGATGTTCGCGCTCGTCATCGGCGCGGTACGAGCCCGCGCCGCGCAGGTGCTCACGATCCTCGTGCTGACCCTGCTCGCGTCCGCCGTCGCCGTCGCCGCCCCGTGGTACGGGTTCGCCGCCGTCGGCACGAGCGCGCAGGCCTATCTCGACGTCGCCACGGCTGGTCAGCGGACCATCTCGGTGGCGAACCGGGTGGACCTCCAGGACGACCCGGCCGCGCGGCTGCGCCGGTTCACCAGCGAGGTGCGCGAGGAGCTGCCGGCCGGCATCGGCGACGGCGTCACCGGGATGATGTGGCCGCTCCGGGTGCAGACCGGGGCGGCCTTCACCACCCTGCCGGTGGCGTACCGGGACGACTTCTGCGCCCACGTGCGGCTGGACGGGGCGTGCCCGGCCGCCCGCGGCGAGATCGCGCTCAGCCGCCGGGCGGCCGAGCGGGCCGGCGTCGGGATCGGCGGCTCGCTCACCACCCTCGGCGACGGCTCCGACGGCCCGATCCGGCTGCGCGTGGTCGGGCTCTACACCCTGACCGACCCGGCCGGGACCTACTGGCACAACCGGATGTTCCGCGGCGAGACCAGCCTGGACCCCGCCTTCACCACGGTCGCCACCTTCACGCACTGGGAGCTGCGGACCCCGAACATGGCGTACGACGTGGACGTCCCCGCCGCGTTGTTGCGCGGCGACGGCGGCCTCGACCTGGGCACCGAGATCACCGACGCCGACCGGCGCCTCGGCCGGGCACAGAACCGGCTCACCACCGAGGCCGTCTCCCTGCACCAGGCGATCGTGCGGGACCGCGCCACCATCCTCAACGGCGTCCTCACCTCCGGCGCCCAGCTGCTGATCCTCACCCTGTTCGCGATCGGCCTCGCCGGGTGGTACACCCTCCGCGACCGCCGCGCCGACGCCGCCCTGCTCAAGCTCCGCGGGATCAGCCGGTTCGGCCGCCTGCGCCTGGCCTGGGGCCAGCATCTGGTGCCGCTGACCGCCGGTGCGCTGGTGGGAGTCCCGGCCGGCTACCTGCTGGCCCGGGCCCTGGCCGGACCGGTGCCGGTGGTCCCCGACCGGGAGTCGGCCCTGACCCAGAGCGTGCTCGCGGTGGGCGCCGTGCTCCTCGGCGGCCTGGCCGTGCTGGCCGCGGTGGAGGCCGCGGTGCTGGGCCGGCCGGTGTCGGCGCTGCTCCAGCGGACCCCCACCACCGGCGGCGCCTGGCGCCCCGCCCTGATCGACATGCTGCTGATCGCCGTCGCGGTCGCCGCGATCTATCAGGCCCGGTCCGGCCGCCCGTCGGACGGGCTCGGCCCCGCCGCCCCCGCCCTGATCGCGCTCACCGTCGCGCTGGTCACGGCCCGCCTGCTGAGCCGGGCCGCCGACCGGGGCGGCGGCGCCGCGCTGCGCTCCGGCCGGCTGCGAACCGGCCTCACCGCCCTGCGGATCTCCCGCTCGCCCGGGACCGACCGGGTCTTCGCGCTGGTCGTGGTGGCGGTCGCGATGTTCGTGACGGCGGCCGGCGGCTGGGGCGCGGAGACCGACGCCCGGCTGGCCCGCAGCGGCGCCGAGCTCGGCGCCGTCCGGGTGCTGACCGTCGAGGCCGCCAACCGGACCGCCCTGCTGCACGCCGTCCACAGCGCCGACCCCGGCGGCCGGGAGGCGATGGCCGCCGTCCGCAACCGTGCCGACGTCCTCGACGTCCTCGAGGTGGACACCGCCCGGCTCACCGCCGTGACCTCCTGGCGCCCGGAGTACGGGCCGCCGGCCGCCCTGCCGGACGCGGTGGCCGGCGCCGCGCGGCCGCCCCTGCCACTGGTCACCGGGGACCGGCTCACCCTGCGGGCGCAGCGGGCCGGCCGGTCCGACGTGGCCCTGTGGCTGCGCCTGCAGCACGAGAGCACCGGCGAGGCGGTCACCGCCGGCTTCGGGACGCTGCGGCCCGGCGACCAGACGATCACCGTCCCGGTGGCCGGCTGCGCCACCGCGCCCGGCTGCCGCATCGTCCGCTGGGAGATGACGAGCCCGCCGGACGCCGACGGCCGGTTCCGGCCGCCGCCGGACGGCGCCTCGATCACGGTGTCCGGGCTCGGCCAGGGCGGCTCGGAGTCCGGGCTGCTGGACGCCGCCACGCTCGGCGACATCCGGCGCTGGCGGGCCGGGACCGTGGGCGCGGCCCTCGACCTGTCCACGGCGGACGGGCGGCTGCGGCTCGCCACCGACCCCAACGAGAACAGGCGAGGCCCGGTGGGCGTCCAGGCGTGGGCCTCCGACTCCCTGCTGCCACTGCCCGCCCTGCTGGCCGGGCCGCTTCCGGACGACTGGCGCGAGGCGGACCCCGCACTCGATACGTACGGGGAACCGGTGCCGCTACGGGTCGCCGCCACCGTGGGCGCGCTGCCACTGATCGGCCGCGGCGGGCTGATGATCGACCTGGACACCGCCCGCCGGGTGGCCGCCGAGGCCGAGTCCACCGGTCAGTACCAGGTGTGGCTGGCGCCCGGCGCCCGGCCCGGCATCGTCGCCGACCTGACCGCGGCCGGGCTCACCGTCACCGCCGACTCGACGGTGGCCGCCCACGCCGCCCGCCTCGGCGCCCAGGGCCCCGCCGTCGTCGTCCGGTTCGCTCTGCTCGCCGGCGTCGCCGCGCTGCTGCTCGCGGCCGCCACCGTCGCGGTCGCCGCCTCGGTGGACCGGCGCTCGCTGACCGACCAGTTCGCGGCCCTGCGCGCCCAGGGCCTGCCGCGCCGGGTCGCGATCACCACCGGGTACGCCGGCGCCGCCGCGCTGATCGTGGCCGGCCTGCTCGGCGGCATCCTGGCGGCGGTGCTGGCGGTCGCGCTGATCGGCCGGACCGTGCCGCTGTTCGCCGACGGCTGGGCGGTGCTGGAACCACCCGCCCCGCTCAACCCCGGGACCACGGCACTGGCGGTGCTCGCCGCGTGCGCGGTGCTCGGGCTGACCGCCTGGGCGGCCCTGCTGCCGCTGCTGCGCGGCCTGCGTGACAGCACGCCCACCGGACGTGCGGAGAGTGGCCGATGATCTCCTTGGTTCTCGCGATGCTCTGGCGCCGTCGTGGGCAGGCCGGCACGCTCGCCCTGCTGTCCCTGCTCGCGGTCGCCTCCGCGGTCGCCGCCCCGGCCTATCTGATCGCCGCCGAGCGGGCCGTCGCCGCCGGCCAGATCGAGACCGCCGCCACCAGCGAACTGACCATGGTGACCAGGCGCAGCCTCGACTCCATCGACGACCCGTCCGGCCGGGCCGGGATCGACTTCCCGGACGCCGGCAAGGTGCTGCTCAACCTGAACGGCTTCACCTACTACCACTCCGCCGAGGTGCCGGCCGTCGGGCTGGAGAAGAGCATCGAGTTCCCCACCCGGGCCGTCTACCGCCAGGGGATCTGCGACCACGTGCGGATCGTCAGCGGGCGCTGCCCGGCGGCCGAGGGCGACGCGCTGGTCGGCGAGGACACCGCGCGACGGCTCGGGCTGGCCGCCGGCGACGTCATCGCGTTGCGGGCGGCCCGGCAGAACGACCTGACCAATCCGCCGACGTGGACGGCCGAGGGCGTGCCGAAGACGATGACGGTGTCCGGGACGTACCGGCCGGTCGACTCCACCGAGGCCTACTGGGGGTTGCACGGGTACTTCGTCGGCGGGCCCGGGATCGGCAGCGGCGAACCGGTCTTCACCAACCACGAGACTCTGGAGACGATGCAGCGGACCGTCACCACGATGGCGATCGACGGCATCGCCGAACCGGGGACGATCGACATCGACCGGCTCGACCAGTTGCGGGCGGACCTCGTACGGATCAACACGACCTCCGACGACCTGGACCAGATCCAGTTCAGCAGCGCCATCCCGCGCCTGCTCGACCGGATCGACGAGGGCCGGGCCGCGGCCCGCCTGCTGGTGCCGGTCATCGCGGTGCCGCTGGTGCTGCTCGCCTGCTTCACCATCTACCTGACCGTCGGCTACGGCGCCGAGGGCCGGCAGAGCGAGCTCGCCGTCGTCGCGTTGCGCGGAACCCGGTGGTGGACCCGCTGGTGGCTGGCCACCGGGGAGAGCCTGATCGCGGTGCTGGCCGGGGCGGTGGCCGGCTGCCTGACCGGCCAGCTGCTGGTCAACGCGGCCGCGGCGGCCCTGTTCCCCGGGGTGGGCGCCGACCCGGCGTTCTCCTCCCTGCGGTACGCGCCACTGGCCGCCGTCGCCGCCCTGGTCGCCGCGGTGGTGGCACAGCGACGGCAACTGACCAGCTCGGTGGCCGGCCTGCTCCGGCGCACCCCGGCCACCGGCCGCCGCCGGGTCGCCGCCGCCGAGGCCGTGGTGGTGGTCCTCGCCATCGCCACCGGTGCCCAGTACGCGCTCGCCGACGAGCCGCTCACCGGAGTCGGGATGTTCGCCCCGGCGCTGCTCGTGCTGGCCCTGGCCCTGGTCGCGGCCCGGGCTCTGCTCCCGCTGGTGAACCGGGGAGCGGTGGCCGCCCTGCACCGCGGCCGCCTCGGGTTCGCGCTCGCCGGACTCCAGCTCTCCCGCCGCCCCGGCGCCGGCCGGCTGTTCGCCCTGCTCGTCGCCGCCGCGGCGGTCGCCGGGTACGCCGCCTCCGCGGTCGACACCGCCGCCCGGGGCCGGGAGGTCGAGGCGATGCTCGGCACCGGCGCCGATCGGGTCCTCACCGTGAACCCGGTGACCAAACGCAAGCTGATCGACGCCGTCCGGGCGGTCGACCCGGACGGCAGGTTCGCGATGGCGGCCGTGAAACTGCCCGCCGGCGCTCAAACGCCACCCGGGTACGCGGTCGACTCGGAACGGCTCGCCACGGTCGCCGCCTGGCCGGAGGACGGGCCGGACCCGGACGACGTGCACCGGCTCCTGCACCCGCGGGCAGCCGATCCACCCCTCTTCACCGGCCCGGAGATCACCGCCGACATCACCTACACCAGCGGTGGCGCGCCGCTGCGGCTCACGTTCTCGCTGTCCTCGACGGCCGGGCTCGGCGACGGTCTGCTGCAGCTCGGCGAACTGAGACCGGGCACGCACACGTACCGCCACCAGGTCGCCCTGTGCGCCCAGGGCTGCCGGCTCAACGCCCTCTCGATCACCGGTGGCGACGCCGACACCCCCACCGTCAGCGGGCAGGTGGTGATCCGCGGACTGAACACCGGGCAGCCGGCCCCGCTCACCGACCCGGCCCGCTGGCGGCCCACCGAGGAGGCCAGGCTGTCGGCGGCGCCGGACGGGCTGCGAGCCGACGTCACGGTTCCGGCCGACGGCGCCGTCGGCGCCTGGATCCAGCCGGTCGCCACCCCCTATCCGGTCCCGATGGCGTACGCCGGACGCGAACTGAACGACGTCACCGTGACCGGCGTCGCCCCGGCGCCGGTCCCGCTCACCCCGGTCGCGGCCCTGCCCGCCGTGCCCGCCGCCGGACGCCAGGCCGCCCTCGTCGAGCTGGACTACCTCGACGTGCTGTCGGCCGAACCGAAGGAAGCCTCCGAACCCCAGGTGTGGCTCAACGCCGCGGCGCCCGCCGACATCGCCGACCGGCTCGCCGGCCAGGGACTGTCCGTCGCCTCCGACGCGCCGGCCGCCACGGTCCGGGCCGGGCTCGACCGGCAGGGCCCGGCCGTCGCCCTCTGGTTCCACCTGATCGCCGCCGTCCTCGCCGGGCTGCTCGGCGCCGGCGCGCTGGCGCTGACCGTGGCCGTGGACCGGACCCGGCGCGCCGAGGACCTGACGGCGCTGCGGATCCAGGGACTCCGGCGGGGCCCGGCGTCGCAGGCGACCCTGTGGACGTACCCGGTGCTGGTCACCATCGCCACCGGCGTCGGCGTGCTGGTCGCCCTCGCGGCGTGGCGCCTCACCGGGTGGGCCCTGCCCCTGGCCGGCCTCACCCCACCCGACCTGCCCCTGCCCACCTGGCCACGCCCGTCCGCCGTGCTCGCCGCCGCCGGCACCGTCCTCGTCGTCGAGTTCCTGGTCGCCCTCTTCAGCGGCCGCAACCTCCGCCGCCGGATCGAGCGCCCATGACCGCCCTCCCGCGCCGCCGAATCGAGGGCCGATGACTCGCCCTCCGGTGCCGTCGCCTCGCCATCGAATCGAGGGCCGACGACTCGCCCTCCGGTGCCGTCGCCTCGCCATCGAATCGAGGGCCGACGACCCGCCCTCCGGTGCCGCCAGCTCGCCACCGAATCGAGGATCGATGACCCGCCCTCCCGCGCCGCGCTCTCGCCCCTTCGCGCCGGCGGAGAATGCGGCGGGCGCAGACCGGTGAGCGGCGCGGAGATGAAGGCAGCCGGCGCGGATGCTGAAGGAGAGGGGACGGCGATGGGGACGCTGACGGTGGAGGGGGCGGATCTGGGGTACGGCGACGGCCCGGCGGTGCTGAGCGGGATCACCGTGACGGCCCGGCCCGGGGAGGTGCTCGCGGTCACCGGGACCTCCGGAGCCGGGAAGACCACGCTGCTCAACGCGATGGCCGGGGCGCTCGCGACCCGATCCGGGACGGTGACCGTGGACGGCGTCCCGCTGACCGGCCGGGATCATGCCGTGTCACTCGGTGTGGTGCTGATTCCGCAGGACAACGGGCTGGCGGCGATCCTGACCGCGGCCGAGAACGTCTCGGTGGCGGTGATCGCGACCGGTGGCTCACCCGCCGACGCGCGGCGCCGGACCGCCGAGTCGCTGGATGCGCTCGGACTCTCCGGCCAGGCGAACCAGCTGATCGACGAGCTGTCCGGTGGCCAGCAGCAGCGCACCGCCCTGGCCCGCGGCCTGGCCCTGCGCGGCGACGTCGTGCTGGCCGACGAGGTGACCAGCGAACTCGACGCCGCCAACCGCCAGCGCGTCCTCGACCTGCTGCGCGCCGAGGCGGCCCGGGGCGCGGCCGTCGTCTTCGCCACCCACGACCCGGAGGCGGCCGCCGCCTGCGACCGCGAACTCCACCTCGCCGACGGCGCCGCCACCTGGCCCCGCCCCTGACACCCGCGTTGCGGGCCCCGCCCCGCGCTGCGGGCCCCGCCCCGGCTGCGGGACCCCCTCCCGGCTCGCCCCGCCCGGCTGCGGGCCCGGCCCCGCGCTGCGGGCCCCGCCCCGCGCTGCGGGTCCCGCCCGCCGCGGACCGCGCTGTGGGCCCCGCCCCGGCCGCGGACCGCGCTGCGGGCCCCGCCCCGGCTGCGGGACCCCCTCCCGGCTCGCCCCGCCCGGCTGCGGGCCCGCCCCCGACCCGGCTACGGACCCGGACCTGGGCCTGGCTGCGGCGGCGGGCCTGGCTGCCGGCCGGAGGGGTGACCGTGGGGGGCATGCATGAGTGGCACCGAGGGACGGTCGTCAGGGGACGCCTGCCGTGGCCGCGGGGAGTCACGGGACGATGCGTGGCCCGTACCGGAGCATGGTGTGACAGAGGAACCGCGGACCGGAAGTGATCGCCGGCGCCGGTCACCCGGAAGCGTGTCAGGCGGCGGTCTCGTGGCCGGAGGGCACGAGGCTGACCTCGCCGTCGATGTGCTGGACCGTGAACAGGGTGCCGGGCGGATAGGAGCCCAGCACCTCCGGCGGCAGCTGGACCGTGCCGTCGCCGGCGACCACGGCGAAGTCCTGGCCGTCGCGGCCCTCGGCGCCGACCCGGCCGTCGCGGATGGTGACCGCGCGGCCCAGCCGGGCGCCCACCTCGTTGTCGTGGGTGACCACCACGATCGTGGTCTGGCGTTCGGTGTTGACGGTCTCCAGGGCGTCCAGGACCTCGTCGCGGCCGGACGTGTCGAGCCGGCTGGTGGGCTCGTCGACGAGCAGCAGGCCGGGGCCGGTGGCGATGCCGACGGCGAGGGCGGCGCGCTGCCGGCCGCCGGGGGTGAGGTCGGCGAGTTTGCGGCGGCCCTGGCCGGGCAGGCCGACCAGGTCGAGGATGCGATCGGGGTCGTCGAGTTCGATGCCGCGGGTGTGCGCGGCCCGGCGCTGGGCGAGCCAGATGTTGCGGTGCAGCGTCGCATAGGGCAGCAGGTTGCGGGCGGCGCCCTGCAGGACGACGCCGATCTCGGTGCCGCGCAGCCGGGAGATCTCGCTGTCGGAGAGTTTGCCCATGTCGTAGGTGCCGATGTTGATCCGGCCGGCGGACGGCCGCATCAGTCCGGCGAGCAGGGCGATCAGGGTGGACTTGCCGGAACCGGAGGGGCCGACCAGGGCCAGGGTCTCGCCGGGGGCGATGGACAGGTCGACACCGGCGAGGGCGACGACGTCGCCGGCCTCGGCGCGATAGATGTGCACCACGCGGCGGCAGGCGACGGCGAGTCCGTTCATGCCTGTCAAGTTAATCGAGGTGGACCGGCCTGACGACCCCGTCCGGGCGCAACCTATCGTGAAGCCGTGCGTGACATCGCCGTTTTCACCGGATCCGCCCACCCCGAGCTCGCGAAGGAGATCTGCGAACACCTCGGTGTAATGCTGTCGCCGACCAAGATCGACCGTTTCGCCAACGACTGCATCGAGGTGCAGTTGCAGGGCAACTGCCGGGAGCGCGACGTCTTCCTGATCCAGCCGCTGGTCCCGCCCACCCAGGAACATCTCGCCGAACTGCTGTTCATGCTGAACGCGGCCCGGGGCGCGTCGGCCGGGCGGATCACCGTGGTGCTGCCGCACTACGCCTACGCCCGCAGTGACAAGAAGGACGCCCCGCGCATCTCGATCGGCGGTCGCCTGGTCGCCGACCTGCTGACCACCGCCGGCGCCGACCGGGTGCTGGCGATGACCCTGCACTCGCCGCAGGTGCACGGCTTCTTCAACATCCCCGTCGACCACCTGCACGCGCTGAGGGAGCTGGCCCACCACTTCCGTGGCTACGACCTGAGCAACACCGTGGTGGTCTCGCCGGACCTGGGCAACGCCAAGGAGGCCGCGGCCTTCGCCCGGATGCTGGGGGTCGAGGTGGCGGCCGGGGCGAAGCAGCGGTTCGCCGACGACAAGGTGGTGATCAGCTCGGTGATCGGCGAGGTCACCGACCGGGACGTGATCGTGCTGGACGACGAGATCGCCAAGGGCAGCACGGTGTTCGAGTTGCTGGCCCGGCTGCGGGAGCGCAACGTGCGCAGTGTCCGGGTGGCCTGCACCCACGGCCTGTTCACCAACGACGCGATCAAGCGCCTGGCCGCGGAGAAGGAGATCGAGGAGATCGTCTGCACCAACACGGTCCCGATCCCGCGGGAGAAGGCCGACGACAAGTTGACGGTGATCTCGGTGGCCCCGGCGCTGGCCGAGGCGATGCGCCGGATCCACAACGGCGAGTCGGTGAGCGCGCTGTTCGCCTGACCGAGGCGAGGAAATCCGGCGAATCGGCTACGCACACCGGGCCAAACCCGAATCATGATGCTCATGGGTGTCATGGCTTACCCCCTCCGGTACGCGCTCGCCGATCTCGCCCTCGCGCTCAGCCGCGCCGCGGCGGATCCGGCCGAGGTTCGGTCCACGGCGGCCCGCGCCGCCGCCGACATGATCGGTGACGGTGGCGGGGTGCAGCTGCTTCGCGACGACGGCAAGTACGAGGAGATCTCGTACCACCATCTCGACAACGAACGTTCGGAACCGCTGGCCCGGGCTCTGTCCCGGGCCGGCCAGACCCCGGACGACGAGTACTCCACCACCCTGGCCGCGAGCCGCCGCCCGATCGTGCTGGCCGGGGAGTCCGCCGCGGCCCTGGCCAACCCGGAGCTGTCGATCCAGGCCGCCGTGCTGTGCCCGGTGATCGTGGACAACACGTACTCGGGGTACCTGATCCTGACCCGGCATGGTCAGGAGGCCTTCTTCTCCACCCCCGAGGTGGAACTGGCCCGGGACATCGCCGGTGAGCTGTCCCTCGCGGTGAGCAGCGCCCGCGCCCAGGAACGGCTGCGGGCCGCGGAGGAGCGGTACCGCCGGGTGCTGGAGACGATCCCGGAGGGTGTGCTCCAGCTCGACCCGGCCGGGGTGGCCACCTACGCCAACGAGCCGATCGGCGTGGTGCTGGGCATGCCACGGGCCGAGCTGATCGGGGTGTCGCTGCGCGGTTTCCTGGACAACGTGGGCCAGAAGGAACTGGACCGACGGATCAACGAGTGCAAGACCGGCCGGTCCACGGTGGGCGCCACCCGGTTGATGCGGGCCGACGGCTCGCGGCGCAGCGTACGGGTCAGCATGATGCCGGTCCAGGACGAGAACCACGAGTTCACCGGTGTCCTCTGCATGATCACCGACACCACCGATCACATCGACGCCCGCGGCCTGAAGCGGCAGCTCGACCACCTGCGCCGGCTGGACAGCCTGGGCCAGCTGATCGGCGGCCTGTCGCACGACTTCAACAACCTGATGACCGTGGTGGCCGGCTCGGCCGACATGATCCTGGGCACCGCCGAGGAGGGTTCGCCGCACGCCCAGTTGGCGCAGGACATCCTGGACGCGGTCGGCACCGGGCGGACGCTGACCCACCAGCTGCTGGCGTTCGGCCGCAGCGAGGGCAACCGGCCCGAGGTGATCCCGATCCCGGACCTGCTCACCGACGTGCAGGCGCTGTTCAGCCGTACGCTCGGCGAGCGCATCGGCCTGGATCTGGCGTTCGGCCCGGACGTGTGGCCGGTGAAGGCCGAACGCGGCCCGCTCGAGCAGGCCCTGGTGAACCTGGCCGCGAACGCCCGGGACGCGATGCTGCACGGCGGCATGGTCCGGGTGACGGCCACCAACGAGGTGGTCGAGCCGGGTCAGCTGGCGGCCGAGGGCGCGCCGGCCGGAAGGCTGGTGCACCTGGTGGTCACCGACACCGGTCAGGGCATGGAGGAGGAGGTACGCCGCCGCGCGCTGGAGCCGTTCTTCACCACCCGTCCCACCGCGGCCGGTCTGGGCCTGGCCACCACCGCCGGGATCGTGCAGAACCTGGGCGGCCACATCGAGCTGGAGTCGCAGCCCCGGATGGGCACGACGGTGCACATCTACCTTCCGGCGGCCGAGCAGAAGCCCGGCACGTCGGGGGAGGGGCAGCGCCGGACCGCGGTGATCGGCCGGGTGCTGATCGTCGAGGACCAGCCGGACGTGGCACAGTTGGTGCGGCGGTTGATCGAGCCGGCCGGGTACGAGATCGCGGTCGCCACCGACGCGCTGATGGCGGTCACCCAGGTCGCCTCCGGCGCCCGGCCGGACCTGCTGATCACCGACGTGGTGATGCCGACGATGACCGGGCCGGAGCTGGCCGGGGCGTTGCGTACCCATCAGCCGGATCTGCCGGTTCTCTACATGTCGGGGTACACGGCGGCGTCGCTGGGCCCGCAGTTGAGTCTGGACGAGAACAGCATGCTGCTGGAGAAGCCGTTCACACGGTCGACCCTGTTGGGCGCGATCCGGTCGCTGTGCGGCCCGCAACCGCCCGTGTCAAGAAAATGACGCAGACTTGCCGAAATTTCGGGCAAACGGCACTATTCCCGGGTGGCTGAGGACGAAGTCGTCGGGAACTCGTACCGCCTGATCCGCCCGATCGGACAGGGCGCGACCGGTACCGTCTGGCGCGGTGAAGACCAGACGTCAGGCGAACCGGTCGCGATCAAACTGTTGCACGACAGTCTGCTCCGGCAGCCCAGACTGGTCACCCGGTTCGTGCAGGAGCGGACCATCCTGCTGATGCTCCGGCACCCCAACGTGGTCCGGGTCCGTGACCTGTTCAGCGCCGGCGAGACGCTGGGCCTGGTGATGGACCTGGTCGACGGCGGCAACCTGCGCGACCACCTGCACCGCAACGGCACCCTCGCCCCCGCCGAGGCGTGCCGGCTGGCCGCGCAGATCGCCGCCGCGCTGGCCGAGGCGCACGACCTCGGCATCATCCACCGGGACCTGAAACCGGACAACGTCCTGCTGGACAGCACCGGCGAGACCCGGCTGACCGATTTCGGCATCGCCCGGATCCTCAACCTGCCGAGCATGACCACGCCGAACGCGGTGGTCGGCACCCCGCACTACATGGCCCCGGAGGCGTTCCACGGCGTCACCCCGAGTTCGGCCACCGACGTCTACGCGCTCGGGGTGATGCTCTACGAGCTGGTGTGCGGGCAACCGCCGTACCGCAGCGACTCGATACCGGAGCTGATGCGCCTGCACGCGGAGGGCGATCCGCCGCGCCGTCCCGGCATCCCCGGCCCGCTCTGGCGGATCATCACGGCCTGCCTGTCCGGCAAGGCGCGCCAGCGGCCGGGCGCCGCCGAACTGGTCACCGATCTGACGGCGATGGCCGCCGACCTCGGCGAGATCCCGGCGCTGCCCCCGGCCGTACCCTCGCGGGAGGAACCTCCGCCACCGGCGAACCGTGCCGTGCCCGCACCGCGCCGCCACCGCCCGCGCAATGACGCCCCGGCGGGCCGCTGGTCCCGGCCCGGCGCGATCGCCGTGCTGGTCGCGGGCGCCATGCTGGCCTCCGCCATCGCCACCACCGCCTGGCACCTGGGCCGGTCCGGCACCGAGGTCCAGGAGGTCCCCACGGTGATCGCCGGTCCCAGCGCGACGCGGATCCCGGTCGCCCGGTCCCCGAGCGGCGCCGCTTCGCGGCGGGCCTCCGCCAGACCCACGCGGCAGCCGCGCAAGGTCACCCGCGACGTCACGCTTCCCGTTCCGGACGTCGAGACCAACCCCGCGGCGGTACGGGTGACGCGCCCCGCCCCCACGAAAAAGGCGCCCGGCCCGCCCCTGCCGGAGGCGAAGACACGAGGTCCCTGGCAGTGTTCGCAGGGGTTCGTCTTCGACCTGCCGAGCCGCACCCCGCTGGGCCCCCGGCCGTGCCACTCGGTCGGCCGTGACGTCCGCTTCCAGGCCTCCCTGACCGCCCCGGCGGGCGGTCGCGGCCGGATCGAGGTGACGCTCCAGGACACCACCACCGGCCGTACCGTCGCCGGCCCTGCCACCTGCGACAACCTGAACTTCACCCGGCAGTCGTACACCCGGGACTGCGGACCGGGCGGGGCGAGTCCGCGGCGCGGCCGCAGCTACACCGTGGTGATGTCCTACCGCTACAGCCGGGACGGCCGCACCACCTCCAGCACCACCCGCGGCCGCCCTTTCACCTGGTGAACGCCCGGCCGGCTGTAGTGGCTGTCTCAGCTGCGCCGAGACAGCTCTGACAGCCGGCCGGAGTGGACCTTGCACGGGCCGGCCGGCCGGGTTCGCGGTCAGCCGGCCGCCGGGTGGAACTGCGGCACGTTGGACACGCCGCCGTACTCGTTGACCGCGATCGGGTCGATGCCCGCCTCGGCCTCCCGATCGGCGCCGGTCCGGGCGTCCAGCACGACCGCGTCGCTCTTGACCCGGCCGTACACCGCGCCGTGCCACGCGAAGGTCACCCGCGGCGCGAGCCGGTCCGCCGTCGGCAGCCGCCACAGCTCCCGGCCGGTGGCCGCGTCGAATCCGGCCACCTCGTCACCGTCCAGCGAGCACACGGTGATCGCCTGCTCGTCGTAGTGGCAGTCGCCGACCCTGGTGGCCGAGATCCGCCCGGTGAGCCGGCCCGCCGAGTCCAGGAAGCCGGCCGACCGCTTCCCGGTGGCGTGGTCGCTCACCGCGACGGCGGCGGCGTCCGGTCCGGCCGCGGTGATCGTGAAGCTGCCGGACGGCACCTGCAGCGCCTTCCAGCGCTGTCCGCCGTCGGCCACCCCGAGACCGCTCACGAACGCGGGCTTCGTACCGGTCTGGGCGAGCAGCGTGTCACCGAGCACCGCCCCGGCCCGCAGTCCGGCCCGCCGCCACAGCGTCCTCCCGGTGATCACGTCGACCGCGACGGTCTCCGGGTTCTTCATCAGGATGCTCGCGCCGAAGACCAGCACCACCACATCGCCGTGAGTCCCCGCGATCCGGACGGTGTCGTGGGCGTCGGCGCCGTTCGCGGGCGTGGCCGGGGCGTCCAGAACGACCGAGCCGGTGCCCTTGCCGGTCGTGGCGTCGGCCGTGACCACTTCCAGCCGGTTCCGGTTCCGGCTGGTGCCGGCGGCCGCGACGGCGACCGGGTAGACCGCCGCGACCCGCTCGCCCGCCGACGTCCGCACCAGCACCGACGGATGCTCCCGGAAGAGGAGCGGGGTACCGCCGCCGGCCGCCTGCGCGCCCCCCGGCGCCAGGACGCCCACCGTCTTGCCGGTGAGCACGTCGGTCACGGTCAGACCCTTGCTGTCGCCGTAGAAGGCCAGGTTCTTGCGGAGCAGCACGTTGCTGCCGTTAGGCCAGCCGATGTTCAGCGCAGTCGGCTGGAAACGGACCGGTGGATCGAACGTCGCCCCGGCGGTGGCCTTCGCCTCCGGCGGCGCGAGCGAGGTGTCGAGCTTCGGAGCGACCGGGGTGTCGCAGCCCGCCACGGCCAGAACCGCCAGCAGTGTCGCCGCCCCGAGGGCCCGTCCCGGTCCGCTCATGCTTGATCCCCTCGTCGTCGCGCTGATGGTCGCACGAGAGGGTATTCAACCGGTTCGATCGGCGCCGCCCGGGACCCACCCCGGCCGAGTGGGGAGTTCGGCCGCTGTACGCGCCTCACCTGCGCACGGGTTTCAGCGGTCGCGCAGGGCCGCCGCCATCTGGCGTACGAAATCGGGGTCGTCCTCCGGGCCGACGAAGACGCCCGCCGCGACCGCGCCGCCTGCCGCGACCGGGTGGTCCGCCGGGGCCGGCCGGCGTGCCGGGCCGCGACCGGCGCGGAACCAGGCGATCGCCCCGAAGACCGGGCAGAGCAGGATGAGTACGGCCCAGGCGCGCCGCGGGAACGACTGGAGACGGGACTGTTCGGTGCGCAGACAGTCGAGCAGCGCCACCACGCTGAACGCGATGACGGCGAGAAAGATCAGCGTGTTCACTCGGGCCATGACCGAGAATCCTGGCGCCCGTGGGCGGCGATCGGGGTCCGCCCACGGTGCCGGTGGGTTGTTACGCGGCGCCGCTGAAGGCCGGCAGGTATCCGCTGGTGTAGCCGCTTCCGTTCGGGTGGTACGAGTTCTGCGGCGGGATGATCGTCAGGCCGTTGAGCCACGGCCGCGAGGAGCAGACCCCGTGACCGGTGAACTCGTCACGAACCTCGGAGTAGACGAACCCGGCCGCCTCCGCCCGCTGCTTGATCATCTCGTCGAGGACCCGTGCGCCCTCGTTGAGGGAGCGCCGTTTGGCCACGCTCATCTCGCAGAGGATCGACGAGGTGTCGAAGATCAGCGGATAGGAGAGGACCACCACCCGGGCGTCCGGCGCTTTCGCCCGGATCGCGTCGTAGGTGGCGTCGAGTTCGGCGGGGAGAGTGTTGGCGACGTACGCCCGGCCCTCGGCGACCTTGGCCGCGCAGGCCGAGTCGCTGGACGTGAGGCAGGTGAGGATGGTCGGCGCGAACCCGGCGTCGTTGCCGCCGATGGTGATGCTGACCAGATCGGCGCCGGCCCGCATGGCCGGAACCTGACTGGTGCGGACGTCGTCGGTGGTGGCGCCGCCGCAGGCGAGGAACTGGAAGGACGCGGGGTCGTTGCGGGCGGCCCACTGGGCCGCATAGCTGGTGTTGCTGCGCAGGCAGGTCCCGGACTGGCCGGGCGCGCCCACACCGGAGGAGTAGGAGTCCCCGAGCGCGACGTAGTCGACGGTGCTCGCCGCGTAGGCGGGGGTGGCGACGGCGAGGCTGAGGACGGACGAGATGACGAGGACGATGGCTCTTCTCATCGATGACCTCCTTTGTTACCGCACGGTAGGCCGCGATGGTGAGAAAAGAAATCCGGTGAAATTCCTGTTACGAAGTAGTAACGTCCATCAATATGACCGGCGCTCAGGGGTTGCTCAGCGATCCTCCAGGACGGCGCGCTAGCGTCGGATCATGCACGAGAGCCGAGCCCGCCGAGTCGTCGCCGATCTGCGGGCACGCAGCGTCTTCGCCCACCTGAAACTGCCCAGCGCCGGCCGCTCGGGATACGCGGTCCGCGTCGTCCTGCCCGACGGCCGGGAGGCGCTCTGGGGTGACGACGGTTCCGCCGCCCTCAAGGCGCAGGTGATGCGCAACGGCGTCCTGGTCGGGTTCGTCGACGCGATCGAGGGTTCCGAGGACTTCACCGACGAGCAGGTGGTCGACGCCATCGCCGCCGCTGATTACGACCGCCCGATCGGCCGCTCCGCGCGGCCCGCGGTGCAGCGCCCCGTTCCGCCGCCCCCGCCACCGAGCCTCGCCCAGCGCCTCCGGGGTCTGCGTGGCTGACCGTTCAACCGCCCCGGCCGAGCCTCGCCCAGCGCCTCCGGGGTCTGCGTGGCCCCGGCCGAGCCTCGCCCAACGCCTCCGGGCCGAGTCCTGGCGGGCTCGGCCGCGTGTGGGCCGGCCGAACTTCACACACGGTCGAGGGCGACCGCTCTGTTTCAGGCGGAGTCGCGTAGCACCAGGGGAGTGGGCAGCAGCTGCCCGCCCGCATCGGTCGGCTCGCCGCGCAGCTGGCGCAGCACCACCTGCGCGGCGCACGAGCCGATCTCCTTGGCCGGCTGGTGCACCGTGGTGAGCTGCGGCTGGGTGCGGACCGCCCAGGTGCTGTCGTCGAACCCGGCGACGGCGACGTCACCGGGGACGCTGCGCCCGGCCTCCCGCAGGACCTCGAGCGCGCCGGCGGCGATGGCATCCGAGGCGGCGAAGACGCCGTCGATGGCCGGCTCACGTTCCAGCAGGTCGCGCATGCCCTTGACGCCGGAGCCGTAGTCGTAGTGCGGCACGTCGGCGACCAGATCCTCGTCGAACAGGTCGCCGAGCGCGGACCGGAAGCCGGTCAGCCGGTCGATGCCGGAATCCCGGTCGAGGGCGGCGGCGATCATGCCGATCCGGCGGCGGCCGGTGGAGCGCAGGTGCTCGGTGATCGCCCGGGCGGAGCCGACGTTGTCTATCCCGACGAAGGGGATGTGCTGGTCGAGCTCGGGCGGATGGCCGACGAACGCGGCCGGCAGGGACAGGTCGCTGATCACCTTGATGATCGGGTCCTTGGTGCGGGCCGAGACGACGATGGCGCCGTCGACGAAACCGCCGCTCAGGTAGCGCGCGACGCGCTCGGTGTCGCGGGCCGACTCGACGACCAGGCTGACCATCTGGTGATCGGCGAGGGAGAGGGCGGCGTTGGCGCCCAGCATGATCGCGCCGATGTTGGGGTCGTCGAGGAAGAGCGAGTGCGGCTCCAGCGCGACGAAGGCGACCGCCTGCGACCGGCGCATCTTCAGCGCGCGAGCGGCATTGTTCGGCACATAGCCGAGGTCGCTCATGGCCGTCTCGATGGCGGCGCGCGCCTCGGCGGAGACGTAGCCCCCGTTGAGGACGCGGCTCACGGTGCCTCGGGAAACCCCGGCCGCCGCCGCGATGTCGTGCACGGTCGGGCGCTTCGCGGGCTTCATCGGTCAACAGTAGCCGCCGGCCTCTTGACCTTGCGGGGGGTCGGTCCTAACGTGTGCACGTTCA
This sequence comes from Actinoplanes utahensis, assembly GCF_016862455.1. Taxonomy (GTDB): domain Bacteria; phylum Actinomycetota; class Actinomycetes; order Mycobacteriales; family Micromonosporaceae; genus Actinoplanes; species Actinoplanes utahensis. The sequence continues at coordinate 27,607 of NZ_BOMZ01000027.1, read as the reverse complement.
CACATCCGTAACCGCCCTGACGGCGCACGGCAATGTGTGCACGTGCACACATCCCCGAGTGTGCGGATTCCGGCTGCCCAGCGCGTCCGTACTCCCCACACTCGAATGGGCCTTGACCAGGAGTTCTATGAAAACCGTGCGCATGCCGCTACCCGGGATCAGCCTGGGCTGCGACTACAACCCGGAGCAGTGGTCGCCGGACGTCTGGCGTGAGGACGCCGCGCTGATGCGCCAGGCCGGGGTCGACCTGGTGGCCGTCAACATCTTCGGCTGGTCGAACCTCGAGCCGAGCCCCGGCGAGTACCGGTTCGACGATCTCGACGAGGTCGTCGAGCTGATGCACGCCCATGGCATCCGGGTCAACCTGGGCACCGGCACCTCCTCGCCGCCGCCGTGGCTGACCACGCTGCACCCCGAGGTGCTGCCGGTCACCGCCGACGGGACGGTCCGTTTCCCGGGTGGGCGGCAGGCCTGGTGCCCCAGCTCGCCGGTCTTCCGCAAGCGGGCGCTGGACCTGGTCGAGCGGGTCGCGCAGCGGTACGGCGGCCACCCCGCCGTCGCCCTCTGGCACGTCTCCAACGAGCTGGGCTGCCACAACGCCCTCTGCTACTGCGAGACCAGCGCCGAGGCGTTCCGGACCTGGCTGCGCGGCCGGTACCGCGAGATCGAGACGTTGAACGAGGCGTGGGGCACCTCCTTCTGGAGCCAGCGCTACAGCGACTGGTCCGAGATCCGGGTGCCGCGTCTGGCGCTGTCCCTGCGCAACCCGGCCCAGCTCGTCGACTTCCAGCGGTTCAGCTCCGACGAGCTGCTCGACCACTACCGGGCCGAGGCGGCGATCCTGCGCCGGTCGTCGGAGAAGCCGGTCACCACCAACTTCATGGTCACCGCGCACATCCGCAACCTGGACTACTGGTCCTGGGCGCCGGAGATGGACGTGATCGCCAACGACCACTACCTGGACCACCGCCTCGGCGACCCGGTGGCGGAGCTGTCCTTCGCCGCCGACCTGACCCGCGGCCTGGCCGGCGGCCGCCCGTGGATGCTGATGGAGCAGGCGGCCGGCGCGGTCAACTGGCAGCCGCACAACCTGACGAAGGCGCCCGGCGAGATGATCCGCAACTCGCTGACCCACGTGGCACGCGGCGCCGACTCGATCTGCTTCTTCCAGTGGCGGGCCTCCGCACAGGGCGCCGAGAAGTTCCACTCGGCGATGTTGCCGCACGCCGGCACCGACACGGTCGCCTGGCGGGAGGTGCTCAAGCTGTCGGACATCCTGGACCGGATCGCCGAGGTGGCCGGCACCGAGGTCGAGTCCGAGGCCGCCCTGCTCTTCAGCTGGGAGTCGTGGTGGTCGGCGGAGGGGGAGGCCCGGCCGTCGCAGGCGGTCACCTACCTCGACCAGGTGCACGCGAGCCACCGGGCGCTGCGGAGCCTGGGCGTCACCACCGACGTGATCGCGCCGGGCACCGACCTGAGCCGGTACAAGCTGGTCGTCGTCCCGGGGCTCTACATGGTCTCGGACGCCGACGCGCAGGCGATCGCCGACTACGTGGCCGGTGGCGGGCACGTGGTGGTCACCTTCTTCAGCGGGATCGTCGACGAGCGGGACCGGATCCGGCTCGGCGGTTACCCGGGGGCGTTCCGGGACGTGCTCGGCGTGCTGGCCGAGGAGTTCGCGCCGCTGCTGCCGGGCGTCACGGTGGAACTGAGCGACGGTTCGGCCGGCTCGCTGTGGACCGAGCGGCTCCGCGTCACCACGGCCACCGGGATCGCGCACTATGTCGACGGCCCGCTGCCCGGTGTCCCGGCGATCACCCGCAACCGGCACGGCGAGGGCGTCGCCTGGTACGTCGCCACGGCGACGGACATGACTGGCCTCCTCCGCGAGGCCGCCACGACCGCCGGCATCGGATCGCGGGAGACGGCGGACGACGTGGAAGTGGTACGGCGCGGGGCCTACCTGTTCGTCATCAACCACGGCGCCGAACCCGTCGAGTACCCGGCGACCGGCGAGGACCTGGTCACCGGGAAGCACAGCGACGGGAGCGTCACCGTCGAAGGCGGCGGGGTCGCCGTCATCCGGGAGGAGAGGAAGTGAAAGCGAACAAGAAGGCGCTGCTCTTCTTCATCCTCCCGTTCGGCCTGCTGTTCGCCGCCTTCTACCTGGCCCCGATCGGGTACGCGATCAAGCAGTCCCTCTACCAGGTGGAACGTAAGGGAACCTTCGGCAAGGCCCAGGAGGTGTTCGGTGGACTGGCCCAGTACCAGCGGGTCTTCACCGACGGCCCGTTCTGGGAGTCGATCGGCCGGGTGCTGCTGTTCGGTGTCGTACAGGTGCCGGTGATGTTGGGTCTGGCTCTCGCCCTGGCCCTGCTGCTGGACTCGGGACTGGTCAAGGGCCGGCGGTTCTTCCGGCTGGCGTTCTTCGTGCCGTACGCCATCCCCGGTGTCGTCGCCGCGATCATGTGGGGTTTCCTCTACTCCCCGAACCTGTCCCCGTTCACCGCCGTCACCAGCGCCGCCGACCTGCTCAGCGCGGATCTGGTGCTGTGGTCCATGGCCAACGTGGTGACCTGGGTCTACGTCGGCTACAACATGCTGATCATCTACTCCTCCCTGCTGGCCATCCCGCAGGAGGTGTACGAGGCCGCGAAGATCGACGGCGCCGGGGCGCTTCGGACCGCCTGGTCCATCAAGATCCCGCTCGTCATGCCGGCGATCGTGCTGACCACCGTCTTCTCGATCATCGGCACGCTGCAGCTGCTCGCCGAGCCGGCCGTGTTCCGCACGTTCAGCTCCGCGGTGTCCAGCACCTACACGCCGAACCTGACCGTCTACTCCACCTCGTCCATCCCGAACTTCAACCTGGCCGCGGCGTTCTCGGTGGTGCTGGCGATGGCCACCTGCCTGCTCTCGTTCGCCTTCCTCAAGCTCACCCAGCGGGGAGGCGACAAGTGAAGAACCTCAACCGTGTGGGCCCCATGCTGGTCATGGGCGCCGCCACGCTCTACTTCCTGGTCCCGATCTGGTGGCTGGTGGTCGCCGCGTCGAAGACCCGCAGCCAGTTCTCCAGCACCGACCCGCTGTGGTTCGCCGACTTCGCGCTGATCGACAACCTGAAGGAGCTGCTCGCCTACCGCGACGGTGTCTTCCTGCGCTGGATGCTGAACAGCGTCGTCTACACCGGCGGCGCCGCGCTGCTCGGCACCCTGCTGGCCGCGATGTGTGGATACGCCCTGGCCAAGTACCGGTTCTGGGGCCGCGAGGCGATCTTCAACGTCATTCTCAGCGGGGTCCTTGTGCCGGCCACCGCCCTGGCCCTACCGTTGTTCCTGATCTTCAGCCAGTTCGAGGCGACGAACACCTTCTGGTCGGTCTTCCTGCCCAGCCTGGTGAACCCGTTCGGCGTCTACCTGGCCCGGATCTACGCCACCGCGAGCGTGCCGGACGAGCTGCTCGAGGCGGCCCGCCTGGACGGCTCCGGCGAGATCCGCACCTTCTTCACGGTCTCCAGCAAGCTGATGTTCCCGGCCCTGGTCACGATCTTCCTGTTCCATTTCGTGGCGGTCTGGAACAACTTCCTGCTCCCGCTGATCATGCTCGGCGAAGAGAAGCTCTTCCCGGTCACCCTCGGCCTCTACACCTGGAACACCCAGGTCAACCAGATCCCCGAGCTGCGGATGCTGGTGCTCACCGGGGCTCTCGTCTCGATCGTCCCGCTGGTGATCGCCTTCCTGCTCCTGCAGCGCTTCTGGCGCAACGGCCTCGGCTCCGGCGCCATCAAGTAATCCCCCTTTGAGAAATGAGGATCACCATGCGTATGAGGTCACTCAGCGTCGTGCTGGCTTCGGCGCTTGCACTCGGCGCCTGTTCGTCGACCGACTCCTCGGAGGGCGGCGACCCGGCGGCGGCGGGGAACTGCGCCCCGTCGACCGGCAACGTCACGCTCACCTACACCACCTGGATCCCCGGGATCGACAAGGTGGTGAAGCTCTGGAACGACAAGAACCCGAACATCCAGGTCAAGGTGCAGACCGGCCCGAACGGCAACGGCGGCACCTACGCCAACTTCTTCAACCAGATCAAGGCCGGCAACACCCCGGACCTGGGCCACATCGAGTACGACGCGCTGCCCAGCTTCCGCGTCCAGGACGGTCTGGCGAACCTGGCCGGCTGCGGCGAGGTGACCGCGGCGAAGGACCAGTTCGTCGACTGGACCTGGGGTCAGGTCACCTTCGGTGAGCAGGACTCGGTCTACGGCGTGCCGCAGGACGCCGGCCCGATGGCCCTCTTCTACCGCAAGGACCTGTTCGAGAAGAACAACATTCCGGTCCCCACCACCTGGGCGGAGTACGCCGCGGCCGCCGAGAAGGTGAAGGCCGCCGGTGGCTACATCACCAACTTCTCGCAGAGCGACATCAACCAGTTCGCCGGCCTGTCCTGGCAGGCGGGCGGCCGCTGGTTCGCCAACGACGGCGCCAAGTGGACGGTGAACCTGCAGGACGAGGGCACCACCAAGGTCGCGGACTACTGGCAGGGCCTGATCGACAAGAAGCTCGTCTCCAGCGTGCCGCCGTGGACCACCGAGTGGGACAACGCCTACAACAAGGGCAACGCCTGGACCTGGGTCTCCGCGGTGTGGGGCGCCAACTCGATCATCTCCGGCGCGCCGGACACCAAGGGCAAGTGGGCGGTCGCCCCGATGCCGCAGTGGACCGCCGGCGACGCGAAGGCCGGTAACTGGGGCGGCTCGGCCACCGCGGTCTTCAAGAACTCGAAGCACCCGTACGAGGCGGCGAAGTTCGCTCTGTGGCTGAACACCTCCGAGGAGGCGCTCACCGCCCTCAACTCCGAGGCCCAGCTCTACCCGGCGACCAAGGCCGGCGCGAAGCTCCCGGCGCTGACCGAGGGAGTCGAGTTCTACGGCGGCCAGAAGATCTACGATGTCTTCGCGACCGCCTCCACCCAGGTCGCCGCCGACTTCGTCTGGGGACCGACGATGACCAGCACCTACGCCACCGCCTCGGACGGCTTCAAGTCCGCCGTCTCCGGCTCCGGCACCCTGCTCGACGCGCTCAAGACCACCCAGACCAAGACCGTCGAGAACCTGAAGTCCCAGTCCATCCCGGTCGCCGAGTGACCATGTTCCACCTGCGCGCCGCGGGTGTCAGCCTCGTGCTCGACACCCGCGGCACCGCCGCGCACATCCTCCACTGGGGTCCGGACCTGGGCGACTTCTCCGCCTCCGCGGACACCTTCGTGCCGGCGATCCCACCGAGCTCGATCGACGTACCCCTGCGGTTGTCGCTCCTGCCGTCCCTCGCCGAGGGGTGGAGCGGGCGTCCGGCTCTCGAGTCCGGTCACGGTTTCCGCCTGGCCGAGGCCCACCTTCAAGATCAAACTATTGTCGTACGGTCGTCGAGCCCCGACTCCGCGCAAGAGGTGGTCACGGAGCTGGAGCTGTCGCCGGAAGGCGTCCTGCGAGTCCGGCACCGCCTCACCAACCGTGGCGACGCCGAGCTCGCCGTCCCCGGCCTGGACGTCCTGCTCCCGATCCCGCACGAGGCGTCCGAGCTGCTCGACTTCACCGGCCTCTGGTCACACGAACGGCAGCCGCAGCGCGCCCCGCTCCGGCACGGCGTGTGGAGCCGGGAGAGCCGGCACGGCCGCCCCGGCCACGACGACGCGTTCCTGATGATCGCCGGCGAGCCCGGTTTCGGTTTCCGAAACGGCCGGGTCTGGGCGACCCACCTGGCCTGGAGCGGCGACAAGCGGATCTGGGCGGAACGCTCCGCGCTCGGCGGCAACGTCCTCGGCGCCGGCGAACTGCTCGCCCCGGGCGAGATCCGCCTCGCGCCCGGCGACTCCTACGAGACGCCGTGGCTGGTCGCCGTCTTCTCGGACGCCGGGCTGGACGGGCTCTCCGACCGGCTGCATCCCTGGATTCGCGGTTTCAAGAACACGCGCATGCCCCGCCCGGTCGTCCTCAACACCTGGGAGGCCGTCTACTTCGATCACGACCTCGCCGTCCTGAGCGACCTGGCCGACGCTGCCGCCGAAGCCGGTGTCGAACGTTTCGTCCTCGACGACGGCTGGTTCACCGGCCGCCGCGACGACAAGCGCGCCCTCGGCGACTGGACCGTCGACGCGGACGTCTGGCCGGGCGGCCTGCACCCCCTGATCGAGCACGTCGTCTCGCGCGGCATGGAGTTCGGTCTCTGGGTCGAACCCGAGATGATCAGCCCCGACTCGGCCCTGGCCGCCGCCCACCCGGACTGGATCCTGGGCTCCCGTCCCACTCCCGCCCCGCCGGGCACACCCGTTTCCGCCGCCGGCCCGACCTGGCGCTGGCAGCGGGTCCTCGATCTGCACGAGCCGGGCGCCTACGCCCACGTCCGGGACCGTCTGAGCGCGCTGCTCACCGAGTACCCGATCGCGTTCCTCAAGTGGGACCACAACCGCGACCTGCTCACCCCGGGCACCGCCCACCGGCAGACCCGCGCCCTCTACCGCCTGCTCGCCGAACTCCGTGCCGCCTTCCCGCACGTGGAGATCGAGAGCTGCGCGTCCGGCGGCGCTCGCATCGACCTGGGCATCCTCGACCTGGTCGACCGGTTCTGGACCTCGGACACCAACGACCCGCTCGATCGGCAGTCGATCCAGCGCTGGACCGGCATCCTGATCCCGCCGGAGTACCTCGGCGGTCACCTGGGCGCGGGCGCCGCCCACGTCACCGGCCGCACCTCGGCCCTCGGGTTCCGGCTGGCCACCGCCCTGTTCGGCAGCGCCGGCATCGAATGGAACCTGACCACCGCCACGCCCGCCGAACGGCGGGACATCGCCGCCTGGATCGCCGAGCACAAGCGCCTGCGGCCGCTGCTGCACTCCGGAACCGTGGTCCGCGCCGACACGGCCGACCCCGCCCAGCTGATCCACGGGGTGGTCGCCGGAGACCGTAGCCACGCGGTGTTCGCCCTGGTCACCCTCGGCACGCCGGCGGCCGCGCTGCCGCCGCCGCTGAAGTTCCCCGGCCTGGACCCGGACCGCCTCTACACGGTCCGCCCGATCGGCGTCCCGCCCCGCACGATGCAGGACGCGCCACCCCCGTGGCTCGCGGCGGGTTCGGTGACGCTCCCCGGCCGGGTCCTCGTCGAGGCCGGTCTCCCGTCCCCGCTCCTGACCCCCGAACAGGCCCTGCTGCTCGAACTGACCTGACGCCGCTGGTCGTGGCCGCGGTCTCGGCGTGGTCCAGGCAGCAGTGACGGCCGGCCGGTTCGGATCTTCGCCGCTGGTCGTGGTCGCTGTCTCGGGGCGGTGGAGACAGCGACCACGCCCAGCCGGGGTTCACGCGCCGCCGAAACGTTCGGTGCGGATGCGTTTCGGGTCGTGACCGAGGGCGACCAGGATGTCGGCGACGGTCTCGACGAAGGTGTTCGGGCCGCAGACGTAACAGTCCGGCTCGAAGTCGGCCGGCCAGCCGTGGCTGTTGATCACCGCGACGTCGAGCCGTCTCGGCGGGACCGGCCAGTCGTCCGGCGCCTTGCGGGTGTAGACGAAGTGCACGTCCAGGCCGGCGTCCTCCCGGGCACGGCGGCGCAGCTCATCGGCGTACAGCGCGTCTTCGGGAGTCCGTACCGAATAGATCAGCCGGAAGGGCTGCCGGCCGCCCGCCAGACCGCGCGCCCGGATCATCGCCATCAGCGGCACCACGCCGGACCCGCCGGCCACCAGCACCACCGGCGCCGTCGAGGTCTGCCGCCAGACGAACCAGCCACCGATCGGGCCGCGGACCTCGATCTGATCGCCGGTCTCGACGACGTCGGTCAGGTACGGCGACACCTCGCCGTCGGCCAGCCGCTGCACCGACACCTCGACCCGCCCGGACTCGGCGGACCAGGCGGAGGCGATGGAGTAGCTGCGCTGGGCCTGGTAGCCGTCCTCGGCGGTGAGCCGGATGTCGACGTGCTGGCCGGGCAGGTGCCCGCCCCACTCCGGGACGTCCAGCACGAGGGTCCGCGCCGAGGGGGTCTCCGCGCGGACCTCGACGACCGTGGCCGCACGCCATGCGATGCGTTTCACCACGGGAGATCAGTCGCCGTGGTAGCGCTGCTCGCGCCAGGGGTCGCCGTACATGTGGTAGCCGGCGTCCTCCCAGAAGCCGGGCTCGTCCTCGTGCATCATCCGCAGCCCGTCGACCCACTTGGCCGACTTCCAGAAGTACAGGTGCGGGATCAGCAGCCGGGCCGGGCCGCCGTGCTCGGGGTGGAGAGGCTCGCCGTCGTACTCGTACGCGATCCAGGCCTTGCCGTCGAGGAGATCCTCGAGGGGGACGTTCGTGGTGTAGCCGCCGTAGCTGTGCGCCATCGCGTAGTCCCCGGCGGTCTCCACGTCCTCGAACAGGGTGTCGAGGGAGACGCCCTTCCAGGAGGTGCCGAGCTTCGACCACTTGGTGACGCAGTGGATGTCGACCGTGAACTCCTCGGCCGGCAGGGCGGTGAACTCCGCCCAGTTCCACGTGTGCTTCTCGCCGGTCTCGGTGACGATCGAGAAGTGCCAGCGGTCGAGGGGGATCCTCGGCGTCGGCCCCGCGGAGAGGACCGGGAAATCGTGGGCGAGGTACTGGCCGGGCGGCAGGTCGGGCGACGGCTCACGCCGCCGCCCACCGAAACCCCGGGAGATGATGCTCATGGGGTACGAGTAAACCTCACGAGCGTCACCGAACGTGTCAGGCCTTGACCGTGCCGCTGGTCACGCCCTGGATCGCCGGGCCGGACGCCAGCACCACCCGGTAACTGCCGCCGCTCACCAGCCCGCTGATCTTGCGGGTGGCCGTCGCGGTGAAGGTCCTCGCGGCCGCCCACCTGCCGTTCACGAGCCGCTGCAGCGTCATCTTCTGCCCGGCCGCGCCGGTGACCCGCACGGTGAGCACGCCCTTGGCGGTGCGGACGGCCTTGACCGCGGCCTTGACCGTGTACGACGCGGTCGCCGAGCCCGCCAGTGTCTTCGGGCCCTCGGGCACGGTCACCCGGACCTTGAAGGAGCCGGTGGCGACATGCGTGACGACGTACCCGCCGCGGGTGTCGGCCCGGCCCGGCACGCATCGCCAGGCGCCGCCGCCGGCCGAGACGCAGGCGTCCAGGTTCACCCCGGCCAGCGGTCCCGAGCTGTCGGCGATCGTGAAGGCGGTGCTGGTCCTGGCGCCGTGCACGACCGTCCGGCCGTTCGCGCTCGGCGTGATGACCGGCGCCATCCGCTGGTCGACCGAGCCGCCGTCCCCGCTGCCAACGCCGTCCCCGCTGCCAACGCCGTCTCCGCTGCCGACGTCGCCGCCGCTGTCGCCGCCACCGTTCTCAACGCTGCCGCCGCCGGCCAGGTGGATCGCGTCGGCGGCGTCGACCAGCCCGTTGCCGAAGTCGGTGTCGAAACCGGGCGCGCCGAGATCGACTGCCGAATCCTCCAGCACCTGCTCGACGCGGTCCGGGCCGAACTCCGGCCGGTACGCCTCGACCAGCGCCGCCACCGCCGCCACGTGCGGCGCCGCCATCGACGTGCCGCTCATCTTCACGTACGCGCCGCCGTCCTTCACGAGCCCGGCCGGGTAGGTGCTCATGATCGCGACGCCGGGCGCGGCCACGTCCACGTAGTCGCCGAAGTTGGAGAACGGGGCGACCTCGTCGTACGCGTCGCTGGCGGCCACCGCGATCACCCCGTCGTACGCGGCCGGGTAGCTGGCCGGGTTGCCGTCCCGGCGCTCGTTGCCGGCCGCGGCGACGACCGTGACGCCCTTGCTCCGGGCATAGCGGATCGCCGCCTCCTCGGCCCTGGTGGCGACGCTGGAGCCGAGCGACAGGTTGATGACCTGGGCGCCGTTGTCGGCGGCCCAGACGATGCCTTCGGCGGTGTCCGCGGTGGTGCCCTCGCCGTTGGCGCCGAGCACCTTGACCGGCAGGATCCTCGCGTTCGGGGCGTGCCCGGCCACGCCCACGCCGTTGCCGACCACGGCGGCGATGGTGCCGGCCACATGGGTGCCGTGCCCGTTGCCGTCGGTGTCGCCGCCCGCCACGTTCCCGATCGCGTCGTAACCGGCCAGGACCTGGCCCGCCAGGTCGGGGTGCGAACCCTGCACACCGCTGTCGATGACGGCGACCACCACACCGGCGCCGGTGCTCGACCGCCAGGCCCGCTCCATGCCGAGCTTCGCCAGTTCGTACTGGTGCACGCTGTAGGGGTCACCGGCCGCCGACACCAGATCGAGGGCGTGGACCGGGACGTCGACCTCGACGGCGACCGGGGCGGCGCCGTCGTGTGCGGCGGCGGCGATCCGGGTGGCGTGCGCCCGGTCGGCGGCCTCCTGCACGGTGAAGACCGGGCGGCCGGTCGCGTCCAGGGTGGTCGTGACGATCCGGACCGGGTTCGCCGGGGTCACCGAGGCGGGCAGGGCCAGCCCGTACGAGACGGGGGAGAACGCGTGGCTGCCGGTGGGGAGAGCGATGGCGCCCACCGAGGCGGCGATGATCGCCGCGAGCCCACCAGCGAGTACGTTGCGGCGCATCCGGTCCACCCTCCGTCGTGAGCCGTCCGTCCGTGGCGGGCCCGTGTGGACAAAGGTGCGGCCGTCGCAGTGCGAAGCGGGCTCGTGGCCGGTGCGATCCGGGAGCGCGAGGTAGGGTCGGGATCATGCCATTGACGGGTGAGTACGCCCCCAGCAGTTCCGACTGGGCGCGCAATCAGGCAGAGAAGTACGAGGCTTCCAATGGTGCCGAGGCCAACGACATCCAGGGCATGCCGATCGTCGTGGTGACGAACGTCGGCGCCAAGAGCGGCAAGCTGCGCAAGACTCCGCTGATGCGGGTCGAGCACGACGGGGAGTACCTCGCTGTCGGTTCTCTCGGCGGCGCCCCGAAGCATCCGGTCTGGGTCCACAACATCCGGGCCAATCCGCTGGTCGAGCTGCAGGACGGCCCGCGGAAGCAGGACTACACGGTCCGCGAGATCTCCGGCGAGGAGCGGGAGATCTGGTGGGAGCGGGCGGTCGCCGCCTACCCGCCGTACGCGGACTACCAGAAGAAGACCGACCGGGTCATCCCGCTCTTTTTGCTGACCCCGGTCTCCTGACCCCCGCGTCCCGCGTGTGGAGTGCGGCCGCGGTGCGCGCCGCGACTCCACACGCCGGGATCTACGTCAGGGCTGGTACGCCGAGCGGATACATCCGCTTGTCCGTCGAGCGCGGGCCGGTGGACTCGAGAAGGACCGGGGCGCCCAGGTGGGTGGCGATCGCCGCGGACCAGTCGTCCGGGCGGTGACACTCGCCCGGCACGGCCCGCCGCAGGCGTTCGCCGAGCCGCTCCTGGTGGGCCAGATCGCGAGGGGGGCCGGGCTCGATGCGGTCCCAGGTCCCGCCGTCGATCCGGTAGGAAGTGCAGATCCGCAGACCGGGGGAGCGGTCCGGGGCGTCCAGGTGGGTGATCGCGAGAGCGTCGACGCCGCCGGCGACCTCGACGGCGTAACGGTGGGCGACGGCGTCGAAGTGGCCGGTCCGGAACTCCCCCTGCCAGGGGTCCCTTCCGTTGTGCGCCTCCGCCAGGCCCAGCTCGGCCTCGGTGACGAAGGGCCCCGCGCCATGCCGGGTGGTGTACGTGCGTACCACCCCGAGTCTCAGGAAATCCGGACAGAGCGCCGCGACGTTGTCGAACGTCGTCGTCGACCACGTCGTGTGCGGGTGCCAGCCGCGCCACTCGTCCAGCAGCACGCCCTGAGCCCCCTCGAAGACGCAGGGGCCCTCCGTGAGAAGCCGCTCGGTGCAGTCGTCCCCGACGATGCGGACAGCCTCGCCGAACGCGGTGAAGGCGTCGACCACGTCGTCGACGGGGGGACCGTCGCCGAGAGCGTCCCGCACCGCGGCGAGACGGCGCCGAAGACGAGCGGGGGAGAGGACGTCGCTCACCCGCGGAGCGTCGGGGTGCTCCAGGGCGTACGCCATCGTCTCGCCCACGCCCATGCCGCAGGAACCGTGCCGGGAGCCGCCACGCGCGAGCTCCCGTCGACGGTTCGCTCCGCGATGCCACGGCGTGGCGAGCAGCGCATCCCCGTCGACCGTGAGCAGGTGAAAGGGATTGCCGAGCGCTGCCGCCTCGCCCGCCAGCGCCAGCGGGTCCACCACCATGAACCGCGTCAGGTGGGTCGGCACGCCCCGCAGCGTGCCCGACCCGAACTGGGCGAACGTGTGATGCCGGCCCGCCTCGGTGATCACGTTGTGCGCGGCCTGCGCTCCCCCGTTGAAGCGCAGGACGGCCCGTCTCTCCGAGGCCGCGCACAGCGCGTCGACCACCGTGCCCTTGCCGGCGTCGCCGTAGCCGAGATCGACCACGGCCACGTGCTCGTTCACAACCGCTGGATCCGGCCGGGGCCGCCGTCTCACAGGCGCTGGTTCCCGCCCGGGCCGCCGGCGATCTCGAACGTCGACCGCACCACCGGCGTGCGCTGCAGCGGGGCCAGGGCCCGGCCCACCGAGTCACCGGCGCGCGAGCCGACGTCGGTCAGATCGTCGAGGCCCTCGTGCAGGTCGATGGCGTCCTCGCCGAGGCCGACCGTGAGCGCGATCGTCTCGCAGACCGCGTCCAGATCGTCGAGCTCCAGGACGTTCTGCCCGAGCAGCTTGCGCCAGCGGCTCAGGATCTCCCGGTCGCCGCTGTGGTGCGCCGCGGTCGGAATGATGTAGTACACGTCGAACTTGCGCTTGAGTTCCGCCAGGATCGCCTCGATCGGGATCGGCTCGGCCAGCTCGTCGCCGATGACCGCCTTCACCTCACGCGGCTTGACCCGCGGGTACGGCATCTCGTCCCCGATCAGGAACAGGTATCCCCGCCGGCCGCGGTTGATCATCGAGTCGAGCACCGTGTGCCGGGCCATGAAATACAGCGCCAGCTCGTACGACTCGTGTTTCTGACCGCCGCCGCCACCCTCCAGGACGATCTTCTCCAGCTGCTCGTCCATCCGGTTGTCCGACTCGAACTGCCCCACCTGCAGCGGCGCCCGGTCGCACGTGGCGTCGCCGATCGCCCCGAACATGATCTGCGGGTCGATCGCGTAGTTCTTGCGGGTCAGCAAGCCGAGCAGCTGGGGGAGCTTGGTCTGCAGGGCACGCGGTACGTGGCCCATGGACCCGGTCACGTCGAAGAGGACCGCGATCGGGGTGCTGAACGGGTGCTCGTCGCTGTCCCGGCTCTCTCGCATGAACACACCGTGCGGGTCGAGATCCGGGTGGACCGTCCGGGCTCCGCCGTCGCTGTACGCGAAAGCGCTCGCCCCGGTGGCGGCACGATAGTTCGCCGCCGCGCTGTAGACATCGGTGGACCAGTTGCCGCTTCCCATGTTGTCCTCCTATGCGACGAACGGCCGGAACTTGCGCGGGCCGTAAAGGTGGTGAAGCAATTCGTCGAACTCGCCCAGCAACGACCAGGCGTCCTGCGGTCGCATCCGGGGCGCGGCGTACATGCAGCCGGCCGCGAACAGGCGCAGCGGCTGCGGTATCCGCGGCCCGATCAGCCGTGTCATCAGCCTGGTCACCATGTAGATGTCGGTGGCGGGTCCGGCGAGACTGTCGTGCAGCACCTCCGGCGGGTAGTCGGACATCCGTGCCTTCACTATCGCCTTCGGTCGATGGCCCGCATAGCACCAATCGACCAGAACCACCCCACGGTCCTGCGGATGGATCAGCACGTGCTCCGGCAGGATCGCGCCGTGGGTCACCCCCGCCCGGTGCGCCCAGCCGACGGCCACCAGCAGCCGGCGCCATATCCAGGCCACGTCCTGGGCGTCCCTCGGGCCGCGGATCCGGTCGAGGCTGATCATGCCGCGCTGGAACTCGACCACGTTCACCCGCCGCCGCCGGCGCTGGGCGTCCTCCCAGAGGAAACTCTCGATCAGGCGCGCCGCGTACGGCCGGAACTTCGGGTCGCCGTGGCTCCACAGCCGGCGCAGCGCCTCCGCCTCGGTCGCGAGGAGATCGTTGTCGGCCGGATGGCGCGGCACCTTGATCAGGGCGGCGCCGTCCGCGTACAGCTCGGTGATGTCACCGGCCGCGAACGCCTCACCCATCCGGTAGGCGCGGCGGCGGCCGGGCAGCACCGGCGCCTTCTCCGCCTTCTTGTACAGAGCGGAGAGCCTGGCGAAGGCGTCGGTCGCGGTCGCGCGCCGCGCCGCGCTCACGGCGTCCGGGTGGACCAGTTTCGCCCATTTCTTGTACGCCGAGCCGCTCACCGTCGGACCCTGCAGATCCCGGAAGCTCTGCGCCGCCGTGATCCGCTGGACCGCCTCCTCGAAGGACGGCCCCCCCATCCGCGGCGGCTCGGTTCTGAACGTCGTCTGCGTCACCTGACCCGGTCCTCTCTCGTCGGTCTCAGCAGAGCGGGGTGCAGCAGCCGGGCATCCCCCGCCCGGTACAGCTTCGCCTTCGGCCCGCCCCGCTCCCCGCCCCGCGCCGTCGTCGCACCGGTGCTCTCCACGAACCCCGGAACCGACAGCACCTTCCGGTGAAAGTTCCCGGCGTGCAGGTCCTCGCCCCACACCGCCGCATAGACCTGCCGCAACTCGCCGATGGTGAACTCCGGCCCGGTGAAGGCGGTGGCGAGCGGCGTGTACTCCAGTTTCGCCCGGGCCCGCTCCAGGCCGTCGGCGAGAATCTCGTCGTGGTCGAAGGCCAGATCCTTCGCCTCGTCCACCGGCACCCAGAAGGCGCGGGCCGCGTCACTGCCCGCGGTCGGCTCGGGCAGGCTCGGCGCGAACGCCAGGTAGGCCACCGAGACGACCCGCATCCGGGGGTCCCGCTGAGGCTGCCCGTACGTCTGGAGCTGCTCCAGGTGGACGCGGTCGAGGTCCCCCTCGGCCCTCGACGCGTCCACCTGGCCGGCCAGCCCGGTCTCCTCGGCCAGCTCCCGCAGTGCCGCCTGCTCCAGGGTCTCCTCGCGGACGAAGCCGCCCGGAAGGGCCCGGTGACCGGCGAAGGGCGACGTGCCGCGCTCGACCAGCAGAACGCTGAGCCGGCCGTCGCGGATGGTCAGCGCCACCACGTCGACGGTCACCGCGACCGCCGGGTAGTCCCGTGGGTCGTACGCCGCCAGGAAGCCGGCCTCATCCATCCGCGTGGTCCTTCTCGCTCCGAGTTGTTCTTGATCTGAGTTCTTCTCGATTTGAGTATTACTCGACTTGAGGTGAACCTAGCGCGCCTCGATCCACCCGTCAACCGAGTACGGGCACAAAAAATCCGCCGCCCCGCGCGATGCGGGACGGCGGGCGTCGATCCGGAAACGGTCAGGCGTGCTGGTACGTGAGGCAGTCCGCCTTGTCCGCGGACGCGCCCACGGTGATCGCCGGCGCCTGACACTCGAGATTCTTGTTGTACGTGCAGTCGGCGCGTTTACAGGCGCCCACCTGAGCGGTCGCGATGCCCATCCCACCGGAGAGCCCGGCGCCGGCGAACGTGTCGCAGGCCGAGTTGCTCTCACTGATGGTGATGGCGAACGCGGTGCAGCCATCGTGGTTGTACCCACAGTCCGTCACGGTGCAGGTCTGCACGCGCGGCATGTTCATCATCTGGGTCACGACGAATCTCCCTAGGCCGGCAGGTTATGAGGCTCCTCGCCGAATGTATCCATTCTTTCGGATCCGCACACACTTTTCGCGCCATTATCTCAAAAATCAAGAATGCTAAGGCAAGCCTTACTTAAAACAATTTAGGCGTGCCAAACCTGACGCATTCCTGAGCGATATCGGTCGCGGTCGTGCCTCGCGCCCGGTCGTCGGGCGGCGGAAGCCTAGCGGCTTCGATCGGTGCAGTCTGACATATGAGCATGTTTCTGAGAATTACCTGGCGAACCTCCGCGAATCGTTACGCTTCCGGCGAATGGCCCGCGACGGTTCACCGGACGCCAGGGCCCGACACATCCAGCGACGTGGTCCCAAGGGGACCCGTAGGAGGACCTCGCATGCGTAAGTCCAGTACCACATCCCGGCTGCTCGCGGCCGGGCTCACCGCGGGGACGGTGGGGGCCGCCCTGCTCGCCGCGCCGACGGCCGCCCAAGCCGTGGCCATCACGTCGGCGGCGCCGTCCTTCGGCACCACGGGCACCACCGTCACGCTGACGGCGCCGTCGAACTTCTTCACCGGCACCACGGTCGGCGTCATCCTGACCACTCTGGCGTCGTGTCCCGCCACCTACACGACGACCGCCGCCTCGCCGGCGGTCTCGTTCGCGGGCACCAACCCGGTGCGGGTCAGCGGCACGTCCGCCACCTTCCAGGTGCCGACCACGGCGACGCTGAACGCCGGTGCGGCGCGGGCCTACAACATCTGCGCCTACGCCGGCACCGCGAGCACCAGCGCGTTGCTGAACGATGCGACTCCGACCCTCACCTACACGCTCCTGCCGACCGGCACCACCAACCCGGCCACGGGTCCGAGCGGTGGTGGCAACACGGTCACCATCACCGCGCCGGCGGCGGCCCCGCTCGAGGCGTACAACATCGCCCGCTGGGTGCCGCGGGAGGATGGCTGCCCCGCAACCTGGGGCGCGGCTGACGCGGCCATGGACGCCACGCTGGTTCCCAACTCCGGGTCTACCAGCGTAGCGACGGCCACCGTGCCGGTGGGTGTCGGCGGCCAACTCGGTAGCGCCACGAACTACGGCATCTGCGTGTACAGCCACACCAGCGCGGTCGTCGCCGGCACCGCGCCCGACTCGCTCGTACCGACCTACACCGTCACCCTCCCCACCGTCACCCTGAACACCGCCATCGGCGGTCCGGGTTCGACGACTGCGGCGCTGACCATGTCCTCCACCACCGATTTCCTGACCGGTGTCAGCGCGCCCGCGGCGCTTTACGGGCCGTCGACGGGCAGGTGCCCGACGACGTATCCCACCAGCACGACGGGGTATGTGACCGCCAGTGTTCTCAAGAGCGCCAACAACCGTGCCGCGGTCACGCTGCCGGCCGGCGTGACGACGTCGGCGATCCCGTACAACGTCTGCGTCTACACCAGTACCAGCACCAACCCGCTCAGCCGGATCATCGCCCACGCGACCTACACGGCGACGACACCGCCGGACGTGACCGGGATCAGCCCGGGCGCTGGCTCGTCGCGGGGCGGCGAGACGGTGACGATCACCGGCACCAACCTCTCCACCGTCTCCGGCAACATCACCGCGACGCTCGGTGGCCTGCCGATGACGAACATCACGGCGATCAACTCCAACACCTTCACCGCTGTCACGCCGGCTCACGCCGGTGAGAACGACGTGGCGCTGGTGGTGAAGACCGAGGTCGGCTCGGACACCCTCGCGGGCCAGTTCGACTTCCTGAACGCCATCGACGTCACCCCGAACACGGCCTCGAACAAGCAGAACAACGTCTGGGTCAACGTCCGGGGCACCGGCTTCGAGAGCTACACCTGGCCCACCGCCGCTTACACCGGCCCGTCCGACAACGAGGCGCGGGTGTGGCTTCTGGACGGCTCGCGGGCCTGCACGTCAGCCAGCCCGGTGATCTGCCCGCAGAACAACTACCTGGCGGCGAGCGGCACCGCCTGGACGGCCGGCTCGGGCCCGCGCGCCGAGTGCCTCACCCCGGCGATCATCGGCGGCAACGAGCTGTTCTGCAAGCTGAACCTGGCCGGCGGGCACCTGGTCCAGACCAGCGGCGCGGCGCAGACCGGCACGGATGTCGTCGTCCCCGTCGGGACGTACTCGCTGGCCGTCGTCAGCGACGGCGGTGTGGACGCCCTCTTCGGGGGCACGGCTTCCGTGAGCGTGGTCTCCAGCGGCTCCACCTTCACCGTCGCCGACTTCTGACAGCGACGTAACGCGTAACGCGGCCCGGGGCGAACGCCCCGGGCCGCACCCGTTGCTCCTTCGGGGAGACGAAGCCGCCGGCCGTGTCACGCGGCCGGCGGCTTCTCTGCGAACGTTGCTCAGGAGAGCTTGGACCAGGCCTTCTCCAGCGCGGCCACGCTCTCCTTCCGATCGGGGCGGCCCTTCAGGTTGACGGCGACGGTGTAGGCGCTCTTCTGCGCCGTGATCCGCCAGCAGAGCAGCAGGGTGGGCCGCTCGGTGGGCTCCCGGTCGGTGGCGAGCTGGAACTTCTGCGTGCAGTCCGTCTTCCCGGCCGGCTTGGGCTGGTCACCGAGCCAGCCGAGCTCCTCGTAGTCCGTCAGGTCGCCACGGGCGGAGACCACCTTGAGGGTGTGCCCCTGCTCCAGCGACCCGGACTGCGTAACAGTCACGTCGTCGCTGGTCAGCTTGGGTGTGTGGCCTCGGGCGCGCTGCAGTTCGTGACCGTCGGCGGCCGCCCGGCTGCGAGCGGCCATGATCTCCGCCGAGACCTGCGGGGCCGGCTTCTCGGTCTCCGGCATGGCTGCCTGCGCCCCGGCCGTCGGGGCCGGCGGGCTCGCCTCCGGCGAGGCCGGCTCGGCTCCCGGCAGCGGCTGCGCGATCACTTCCCGCTGTTCCGCCTCGTCTCCGGCGGTGAGTCTCTCGGCGAGGACGTAGGAGCCGGTGCCGAGGGCGAGGGCGAGGCCGGTGACCCCGATGACGGCCTTGCGCCGTCGCGACTTGCGCCGGATGGCCTGGGCCGGGCTGTCCCCGGCCGCGCCGTGGTTGGCGTCGGGCATCATGTCTTCCCATCGTTCGCGATCTCATCGACGGGGTGTCCGCCGTGAGCGGGCCCCGAAGCCCCATCGTCACAGTCGATCCGGACTATTGCTCACGAAACCGATATTTCGCGGACGATGTCCGTGTCGGTGGCAGCACAAAAGGAGAGGCCGGCGCTCGATGCGAGCGCCGGCCTCTCCTTTTCGAGCAGGATGAGACTCAGGTGGTGAGGTAGGTGAAGAAGCTGCCGGGGCTGACCGGGCTGATGTTGGCCGGAGTAGCCGCCGGGTAGACCCGGACCGGGCAGACGCCCTCCCAGACGGTGTCCGGGAAGCCGACCTCGTCACCGATGGTGGCGGGTGTGGTCACCGTCAGCTGCGTGGTGGTCGCGGCGCTGGGCGTCACGTCCTCGCCGCAGAACTCGACCCGCCAGTCGGCCGCCGTGGCGGTGAAGTTGGTGCCGGTGATCTTGACAGTGGTGGCGGTCTTCGCCTTGCCCGACGTGACGTCCAGCGACGTGACCGTCGGGATGGGCGCGATGGTGAGCCCGGTGTCGGCGGAGGAGAAGGTCTTCGAGACGCCGTTCAGGTTGATGGTGAGGGTGTTGCTCGCCGCCGACAGGCCGGTGCCGGTCCGCGCGATCCAGTAGTTGCCGGCGTTACCGGCGGCCGAGGCCAGCTGCGGGGCGCCGGCGTTGTCCAGGAAGCCCACGGTGGTCAGCGCCTTGCCGCCGAAAGTGCCGGAGAGCGCCGCGCCCGACTGCCCGGTGAACGTGGTGCCGCTGCCTGCCTTGATCCGGATCACCTGCCCGCCGGTGGTGCTCAGCTTGGTCACCCGGTCCGCGGCGTCGAGCGCCGCGCTGTTCTCGGTGGAGATCGGGTTGGAGGCCGTGATGGTGGGCGGATCCACGAAGGTGATCGCGCCGGTCTTGACGACCTCGCCGGTCTCCGTCTGGTTGATGGTGACCGGCGCGGCTGCTCCGGCGTCGCAGCCACCGGTCGGAGTCTTGACGGCGATGCTGGTCGCGCTGGTCACCACATAGCTGGTGAGCGCCTGGCAGTCGGCGTCGGCGCCGAGGTCGATGCTGAGGATCTGGTCCTCGTCGAAGTTGGTGCCGGTGAGGGTGACGACCCGGTTCGCCAGGCCGGCGGCGAGCTTCGTGGGGCTCACGGCCGTGAGTGTGACGCCGTACTTGGCCTCGGCGTACGCCGGGGAGCCTGCGAGCGTTGCGCTTACCACGAGGCCAGCTGCGGCACCTACGGCGGCCGCCCTGCGTCGACGCCTCGATGAGAGAAGCGGCATTGGGACGAGTCCTTCCATGCTGAAACGGCAGTCCTTGCGGTGGCTGAGTCATGCACCGGCGTGACTGAGAGTGAATTCAGACTAGCCAGCGACGTTTGCTGCCGAGCACGGTTTGCCACGTTTTAAGGGAGAAACACCTGCCGCTGTGGTAACCAAAAGTAGTCGTGGGTTCCTTCCGTCCCGGCGGCACCAGAATCAACGCCGGTCATTTACTTTCCCGCGTATCACGAATGGGCCGAGAACATCGGTGAACGGCCTATTCTCGCGCTCTCGGCAAGAAAGGGCGGCGCGTCGTTACGCTCCTTCCCGATGCCGTTTCCAAGGAGTGAATACCGATGGCCAAGTCGCAACATCCGTTCTTCCGGGCGGCGGGAACCGCCCTGATCTCTGCCGCCGCATCGGCTCTCGTCGTGGTCGCCGCGGCGGCTCCGGCGCAGGCCGCTCCGTTACCGATGACGCTCAGCAGTCCGGGTGGCCCGAGCGGTGGTGGAAACCTCGTCGTCGGCGTGATCACGCCGAGTTCCGCCGTTCCGATTCCGATCGCGGCGGGCACGGTCCCGACGGTTCAATTCCAATTCGTCGGGGCCGCCACGCCGGTCTGCAACGCGACGGCGCGGCCGGTCACCCAGATCGTCGCCACCGGCACCACCACGACCGCGGGAGTGGTGACGGTCGATCCCGCTGATGTGAAGCGGGTGTCGTACAACAGGGTCGCGTTCGAGGTTCCGTCCGGGTCCTATCCGCAGGGCAACGGCATCAACACCGGTGGACTGGTGCTGGCGGCCGCCCAGACGATGGCGAAGTGGAACGTCTGCGTCTATGACAGCGACTCCACGGACAGCAGCACTCTGCTGGCCTCGGCTCCCTACACCCTGGTCGCGCGACCCAAGATCACCTCGATCCTCCCGGCGACCAGCCCGGCAGCCGGTGGGCAGCTGGTCACCGTGAACGGTGTCGGGTTCGGCACGGGACCGGTGAGCGTCACGATCGGGGGCACGCCGCTGACCGACGTCAAGCTCGCCGCGAACGGCAACAGCCTCACCGGGATCACCGCGCCGCGGGTGCCGAGCGCGAACCTGCAGGTCGAGGTGACCGCTGCCGGCGGCACGGTCGGCAGCCTCGACCCGGACAACGACCCGTTGACCGACGACTCGCCGATCCTCTTCGCCTACACCAACGGCATCACGATCTCGCCCGGCAGCAGCCCGGCGGGCCGCATGGTGACCGTCGACATCCGCGGGGTCGGCTTCAACCGGCTCGACTTCGGGCCGCCGGGAGGGGATCCGACGAGCGATTACGCGCACGTGTTCCTGGTCAGCGGCGCCTACGCCTCGGCTACCAACCGGGGTGTCGCCGAATGCCGGGACGCGGTGGTGCTCAGCGACACCGAGCTGGTCTGCACGCTCGACCTCTCCGAGGACAAGCTGAGCCCGGCGAACAGCGCGGTCGTCGACGACACCCCGATCCCGGAGGGCGCCTACATCCTCACGGTCGTCGAGGACGGCAGCACCAGTGCCGGGGTGGCCGCGGCGCCGACGGTCGTGAGCACCGGCGCGGTGTTCGTCGTGGCGCCCTACTGAACCCGGCGTACCGAACAACTGAATCCGGCGTACGCCACTGAATCCGGCGTATCGAACATAGGCCCGGCGACCGTGAAGGCGCCGGGCCGCTCGCTGTCCAGAGCCTGAACCGTCATCCCGTGGCGACCTGCGAAAGGGCACCCTGAGCCGCCTCTCGCGGCGACCCGCGAAAGGGGACCCTGAACCGCTACCGAGTGGCAACCCGGGAAAGGATCCGCCGCCGCGGGGCGCCGCCGATGCTCTTCCCCGATCGCCAACGGGAGGGCTTCCACGATGAGGGTTCAGCTGGTTCGATTCGCTGCCGGGGCGGTGGCGGCGGGTGCGCTCGCCGCGGTGGGGGTCTTCGTGCTGCCGACCGGCAGCGACGATTGGCAGCCGGTGACCTACGGGCTGGCGCAGAAGCCGGAGGACCTGGTTCCGGCGACCGTCACGGAGGCGCAGCCCGCGCGGGTCCTCAGCACCACTGTCGGCGCGGACGGCAAGCCGGTCGTCACCGTGGCGGAGGCGACCGACAAGGCGTCCGCGGTGAAACTCGTCGAGAAGGCGCAGAAGGCGAAGGACACGGTGAGCGTCGAGATCGACGCGCCGGTGTACGCGCTCGGCGTCCCCACCGGCTCCGACCCCTACCGGTCGCAGCAGTGGGACATCGCGAAGATGCGCACGGTCGAGGCCTGGCAGAAGTCGACAGGCGCCGGGATCAAGGTCGCGGTGATCGACACCGGGGTCGACCCCCGGCACCCGGATCTCGCGGCGAACGTGCTCAGCGGTTACGACGCGACGACCAACCGGGCCGGTGCCAGCCGGGACGGCAACGGCCACGGCACCCATGTGGCGGGCACGATCGCGGCCGTCACCGGCAACGACGTCGGGGTCACCGGGATCGCGCCGGACGTGCGGATCCTGCCGGTGAAGGTTCTCGCCGACAACGGCAGCGGCTACTCCTCGGACACCGCGGAGGGCATCATCTGGGCGGCCGACAACGGCGCCCAGGTGATCAACATGTCGCTGGGCGGGCCGACGAAGGTCACCGCGGTCAGCAATGCGGTCAAGTACGCGCGCAGCAAGGGTGTCACGGTGATCGCGGCGGCCGGCAACGAGCGGACGTCCGGCAGCCCGACCTCCTACCCGGGTGCGGACGAGGGTGTCATCGCGGTGGCGGCGACCGACTCCGCCGACAGGTTCGCCTCCTACTCCAACCGGGGCAGCTACGTGGACGTGGCCGCGCCCGGCAGCGGCATCATCAGCACGTACCCGACGGCGCTCGGCAGGGCGTACGCCTCCCTGAACGGCACCTCCATGGCCTCGCCGCACGTCGCGGCGGTCGCCGCGCTGCTCAAGGCCTATCAGCCGGCGACGACGCCGGACCAGATCGAGGCGGCCCTGGAGCGGTCGGCGGTCGACCTGGGCGCCTCCGGGTTCGACAACGACTACGGGTACGGGCGGATCGACGCGGTGGCCGCCCTGGCCGCGGTCGCCCCCGCCCCCACGACACCGGCCACGACGGCCCCGGCCAAGGCCCCGACGACCGCCCCGGCCACGACCGCTCCGGCCACGACCGCTCCGGCCACGACCGCTCCGGCCACGACCGCCCCGACCAAGGCCCCGACGACCGCGCCCACCACCGGTACGCCCACGATCACGCCCACCACCAGCGCGCCTGCCACCAGCGCACCCACGACGGCTCCCACGACCAGCGCGCCGGTCACGACGAGCCCCAGCGCGCCGAAACTGAACCCCCTGATCACCACCAACGTCACGGCGCGTGAGGTCGTCTACGGCTCGGCGACGTCGACCACGTTCACCGTCCGGGTGGCCGGCAAGGCGTGGACCGGCAAGCCGGTGGAGGTCTGCCTGGCCGAGGCGGGCGCCCCCGCCGCCTGCACGGCGGCCACGACGACCGCGGCCGGGACGGTGCTCGTACCCCGTACCGCGAAAGCCGGTTTTCAGGTCTTCGTGAAGATGTCCGAGACCGGCACGACCAGCGCCGCGACCTCGCCGGCCGCCACCTGGACCGCGCGGGCCCAGGCGACCGTCCAGCGGGCCGGCAAGGGCGTGCTCACGGTGACCGTCAACGGCGCGAGCGGCCAGAACGTGCAGGTCCAGCAGTACGCCAACCGGGTGTGGCAGACCGTCCTGGAGTACCCCGCGGTCGCCAAGGCGACCATCGGCGGCGCGACCGGCGGCCGGCAGTACCGGGTCGTCGTCGCCGACACCACCGCCGTCCTCGGGGTCACCAGCACCCCGGTGACCGCCTGATACATCCACAACTGACGAGCAACAGTCCGACAACTGGATCCACAACTCTGCCCCGCGAATCTTATGAAGTCGTTCCGAGGGGGAGGAAATACTTTGAAGCAGGTTCAGATCCGTAAGTTCGCCGTCGGTGCCGTCGCCGCGGGTGCGCTCGCCGCTGTCGGTGTGTTCGCTCTGCCCACCGGCAGCGCGGACTGGACCCCGGTGACCTACGGCCTGACCGACGCTCCGGAGCAGATTGTTCCGGCGGTCGTCACCGAGGCCCAGCCGGCGCGGGTCGTCAGCACCACGGTCGGCAAGGACGGCAAGCCCGTCGTCACCGTGCGGGAGGCGACCGACAAGACTGCCGCGATCAAGCTGGTCAAGGACGCGCAGCAGGCCGCGGGGGCGGTCGGTGTCGAGATGGACGCCAAGGTGTACGCGCTCGACGTGCCCACCGGCACCGACCCGTACCGGTCGCAGCAGTGGGACTTCGGCAAGCTGCGCACCACCGAGGCCTGGCAGAAGTCGACGGGCGCCGGCGTCACCGTCGCGGTCATCGACAGCGGTGTGGACGCCACGCACGCCGACCTCAAAGCCAACATGGTCAGCGGTTACGACGCGATCGCCGACCGGGCGGGCATGACCACCGACGGGCACGGGCACGGCACGCACGTGGCCGGCACCGTGGCCGCGGTCACCGGCAACGGCGTGGGCGTCTCCGGCTTCGCGCCGCACGCCAAGATCATGCCGGTGAAGGTGCTGTCCGACGAGGGCAGCGGCAACATGTCCGACACCGCCGAGGGCATCATCTGGGCCGCCGACCACGGCGCCCAGGTGATCAACATGTCGCTGGGCGGCACCACCAAGGTCACCGCGGTCAGCAACGCCGTCAAGTACGCCCGCAGCAAGGGCGTCACCGTCATCGCCGCGGCCGGCAACAGCCGCCAGCAGGGCAGCCCGACCGCGTACCCGGGAGCCGACGAGGGTGTCGTCGCCGTCGCCGCGACCGACTCGGCCGACAAGTACGGCGTCTACTCGAACGCCGGCTCCTACGTCGACATCGCCGCGCCCGGCACCAACATCATGAGCGCGTACCCGGCCAACCTGGGCTCCCAGTACAAGACGATGAGCGGCACCTCGATGGCGGCGCCGCACGTCGCCGCGATCGCCGCGCTGCTCAAGGCGTACAACCCGGCCCTCACGCCGGACCAGATCGAGTCCGCCCTGGAGAAGACCGCTGTCGACCTGGGCACCAAGGGCTTCGACAACGACTACGGCTACGGCCGGATCGACCCGGTCGCCGCGCTGGCCGCGGTCGCCCCGGTGACCACGCCGCCCACCACGGCTCCCACCACCGCTCCCACCAAGGCGCCGACCACGGCTCCCACCACCGCGCCGACCACGGCCCCCACCAAGGCGCCGACGACGGCTCCCACCACCGCTCCCGTGACGACCGCCCCGGCGACGCCGCCCGCCTCGTCGAGCCCGACCACGCCCGCGCCGGTGACCGGCAAGCTGGAGATCAGCGCGAACGTCTCCACGGCCGAGGTCACCTACGGCGCCACCACGTCCACCACGTTCACCGTCAAGGCCGGTGGCCAGGCGCAGGCCGGCAAGCAGGTCGAGGTCTGCGTCACCGAGGCCGGCGCTGCCGAGGCGTGCACCGACACCACCACCGGCATGCTCGGAACCGTCCAGGTCGGCCGCAAGGCGACCGCCTCCTACCAGGTCGTCCTCAAGGCCACGGCCGACGGCGCCGCCTCGGCGCCGGTCAGCTACCGGGTCAAGGCGTCGGTCACCGTCGCCCGTGCCGCCCGCGGCCAGCTCGGCGTCACCCTCGTCGGCGCCGCCGGCCAGGCCACCGAGATCCAGCAGCGGGTCGGCGGCACCTGGCGGACCGTCGGCACCTACACCGCCCCGACCGCCTCCGCCCGCGTGACGTTCACCGGCGTGACGCCCGGCCAGACCTACCGCATCGTCGTCCCGGACAGCACCCGGATCGGCGGCATCACCAGCGCCCCGATCGTCGCCTGACGAAACCTCACACGCCGGCCGCGGCGGGATCCTCCGATCCCGTCGCGGTTCCGGCGTCACCCCGGTTTTCCGCGTTCACTCCAGGCGGGCCCACTCGCGGTCGATGGCGTCGATGCTGCCCGCGGTCGGTGACCCGCCGTCCGTGGACGACGTCATCGTGATCACGCTGCGGCGCGCCGACATGCGCCAGCACAACAGCGTCCCCGGAGCCGCGGACGGCAGGCTCGACCTGTACCGGATCCCGGTCGCGCATCGGACCCCACGCCCCACGTCCTTGCCCTCGCCGTCGTCCTTGCTCTCGTCCTTGCTCTCGTCCTTGCTCTCGTCCGCGTTCTCGTCCGCGTTCTCGTCCGCGTTCTCGTCCGCGCTCTCGTCCGCGCTCTCGTCCGCGCTCTCGTCCCGTGCGAGGAGCATCCGCCGCTCGTCGCTCAGGTCCCGCCGCGCGCTCACGATCCGGATCGTGCCGTCGCCGAGCGCCTCCGTCCGGTCGGTGATCTCGCCACGGTCTCCCAGCAGCTCACTGATGGCGACGGAGGCCCGCGCCGCACCCGGATCCGGGCTCGCCTCACGGCTCGCCGCAGGCGTGGGCATCGGGCTGCGTTCGACGGGTGCGGCGTGCTTCGTGACTTTCGGCGTACGGGTCACCGAAGGCTCCACCTCCACCCCCTCCGACGCGGTGGTGGCCGCGGTCGTCAACGGCGCCACCGCCTCCGGCTCGGGAAGACGAGTCTGACTCTCGCTCATCAGCTCGATCGCCAGGAACCCCACCCCCGCCAGCACCGCCGCCACCCCGATGATCCCGACCACGGCCTGCTTGCGCCGCTGCGCCGACCGCTGCGGAGTCGAGGCCGTCGAGGACGCGTACAACCCACCCTCGTGCACCACCTCCGGGTGCTCGTCGTAGGCCATCTCACCGTCCTCGTGCCGCGCGCTGTTCGTCTCCCCATGGTTCCAAATACCTGGACATATAGGGCGTAAATCCACCCATCGCTCTCATCGTCGCCGCCTACTCGTTCGCGCCGGACGGGTTCCGGGCCCGTCGGCTTCCCGGTTCGCTCGAGGGCGGACGGGATCCGGCCCGGCGGGTTCCCGGCTCGTTCAAGGCTCCCCACGGAACCCGAACACCGGCACCAAGGGCGGGCGGGGTGCGGTCGGCATTGTCGGATCCGGTCAGTGGGCGCCGGGGATGCCCGGAATCGGTGAGGGCTGCGGTTCGGCGTACCTCCGCAAGGCTTTTGGTCGTGAAAGGGAGGTTGCGCAGCGTCGAAACGACGCCGGACAAGTGCCGGCCGGACACGGCGCGCGCGTGACCGGTGGGCCGTGGCCGATCGACCGACGGTGACTGTGCCGGAACGACCAGTACCGATGGCCCGGTCGGGGGTCACCCGGACCGGCGAGCCGGTGGCCTCGGCGGTTGACCGGTGCGCGATGCACGCGCAATGTGTGGGACACGCGGGTGCGGGCGACGGCGGCCGAGCACGGGGACCGGGCGGAGCGGACATGACCGAGAGCGGGAACCAGGCGGAGCACAGCCCCGCCCGGCCCTCCTGGGACTGCCGCTCGTGCGGACGCCCCTGGCCGTGTCATCCGGCCCGCTCCGAGCTGGTGCGCGACCGCGGCCGGGTCGATCTCGCGGTGCTGATGTGGGAACACCTCGAGGAGGCCGCCCGGGACATGCCCCACGCGCCCGCCTCCGAACTCTTCGACCGTTTCCTCCGCTGGACCGACTGAGACCGGACGTGCTCCAGCGAGAACCGGGCGCCCGGCACCGGATCCGCTCTCCTGACCACCCGGCCGCATAGCGCTTCT
>NZ_BOMZ01000026.1 GCF_016862455.1 Actinoplanes utahensis | reverse complement strand
TCCGGTCGCATCGCGCTTCGGTCGCATCGCGCTTCCGGTTGCGGCCCGCTTCCGGCCGTGACCTGCTTCAGGTCGCGGCCTGGTTCCGTCGCCGTGCCGGCCGGTGGGGCCGCCGAAGTGCCCGGGAGGGGCGGCGGCCCCACGGACTCGTTCAACCGGACTGCTGATCGGTAAGGCGTTCGGCGAAAGCGCGGAGGTCGCGGCGTTCGATCGCCGCGGCCATCAGGTCCGGGAAGGCGTCCGGAGTGCAGGCGAACGCCGGCACGCCGAGGGCCGCGAGCGCCGCCGCGTTCTCGTGGTCGTAGGCGGGGGCGCCCTCGTCGGACAGCGCCAGCAGCACCACCACCTGCACCCCGGCCGCCGTCATCTCGGCCACTCGGCGCAGCATCTCCGCACGGACGCCACCCTCGTACAGATCGCTGATCAGCACGAAGATGCTGTCCCGCGGCCGCGTGATCAACTGCTGGGAGTAGGTGATCGCCCGGTTGATGTCCGTCCCGCCGCCGAGCTGCGTGCCGAACAGCACCTCGACGGGATCCGCGAGCTGATCGGTCAGATCCACCACGGCGGTGTCGAAGACCACCAGCGACGTGCGCAGCGACCGCATCGACGCCAGCACCGCGGCGAACACCCCGGAGAACACCACCGAGGCGGCCATCGAACCGGACTGGTCGACACAGAGCACCACGTCCCGCTGCACGGCTGAGGTACGCCGCCCGTACCCGACCAGCCGCTCCGGGATCACCGTGCGGTGCTCCGGCAGATAGTGCTTGAGGTTCGCCCGGATGGTCCGGTCCCAGTCGATGTCGGCGTGTCTCGGCCGGCTGATCCGGGCGGCCCGGTTGAGCGCCCCGGTCACCGCGGCGCGGGTCTGCTGCGCGATGCGCCGCTCCAACTCGGCCACGACGGTACGGACCACCTGCCGTGCCGCCTCGCGGGTGGCCTCCGGCATCACCCGGTTCAACGAGAGCAGCGTGCCCACCAGGTGGACGTCCGGTTCCACGGCGGCGAGCATCTCCGGTTCCAGCAGCAGCCGGGTCAGGTCCAGCCGCTCGATCGCGTCCGCCTGCATCACCTGCACGACGGTGCTGGGGAAATACTCGCGGATGTCGCCGAGCCAGCGGGCCACCTTCGGCGCCGAGCCGCCGAGCCCGGCGGACCGACTGGCCGGTCGCCCGTCCGCGTCCCCCGCGTCGTAGAGCGCGGCGAGCGCGGCGTCCATCGCCCCGTCCCGCCCGTCCGGCTTGCCGAGCGACTCACCGGCCGCGCCGCCGAGCACCAGCCGCCACCGCCGCTGCCGCTCCCGCGTCGCCTCGTCCTCGCCGCTCACGTCTCCTCCAGTGTCGAAGTCACCGGTGCCACCGCCGCTCCCGCGCCGCTCACGTCTCCGCCACCGTCGATGTCATCGGGTGCCCGAGAAGCGCGCTCAACGTCGGCAGCGGCGCGGCGGCCCGGCCCGCGTCGAGCACGGTGGTCTCGTCCGGACCGGGTTCCTGGCCGCCGGCGATCCGCTCGCCGATGGCCCGCCGTTCGCCGGCGTCGAAGCCGCCGAACGTCCGCCGCAACAGCGGCAGCACCGCCTCGAACGCCTCCGCCGGAATGTCCGCCAGCCAGTCGTCCACCAGCGACAACAGTGCCTCGTCGTGGACCAGCAGCAGCCCGCCGCCGGACAGGAATCCTTCCACCCAGGCCGCCGCGTGCGCCGGTGCGGTGCCGACGGTCAACGGCAGCCGGAGCCGCCGGCGAACCTCGGCGCCGTCCAGCCGCCCGGCGTCCAGCAGCAGCCGTGTCAACCGTCCCGCCGGGAGCCCGTGCAGACCGGGCCGCACCGCCAGCGACTCGATCGTGCCGAGCCAGCGCTCCCGCAACGTCTCGTCGCCGAGCAGGCCGACCGCCTGATGTACGCCGTCCATGCCGTCGCGCAACTGCCGGGCCGCCGCGTCGGAGAGTGAACCGGCCGCCGACGGCAGGGCGGCGCACACCCGCCCGAGCAGGCTCGCCGTCACCCTGGCCAGGCCGGCCACATCGGTCCGGCGGACGTCGCCGTACCGCAGAGTGCGCGCCAGCGCGGGAATCGCCGCCATCAGGTGATGCACGTCGGCGTCGAGCGCCGCCCGGGTGTCGAGCGCGGCGAGCACCGGGGGATGGGCTTCCGCCAGGTCCGCCAGCAGGCAGATCTCCACCAGTTCGGTGACCTCGGCGAGAGTGCTCGCCTCGGCGGCCCGCCGGGTGATCCGGGCGGTCGCGGCGGACGCCACGGTCGTACCCCACATGCTGCCCTCGACCAGCCGGACCGCGAACTCGGGCTGCCAGGTCAGCCGCCACTCCTCCCGGAACGTGCCGGTGCCGCGCCGGGCCAGGCGCTCACCCCACGGCACACCGAGGACACGCAGCCGGTGCAGCAGCCGGCTGCGCCGTAGGTCGTTGTCCTGCCGCAGGTCCAGGTCGACGGTCTTCTCCTCGGCCGACGGCTTGAGCCGCAACGTCCGCTGCTGGGCGGTCAGGTCCCGGACCAGCGGAACCGACGGCATCTCGTCGGGCACCGCGCCGAGCCGCTCCCCGACGACCAGCCGCCGGGCGATCAACTCCGACCGCAACGGCTCGCCGTCACACATCACCGCCTCGGCGGCCTCGGTGACCTCGGTCAGCCCGGCGAGCGGGCGGCCGCGCAGCGTCGCCAGGGCCTCAGCGAGACGGACGGCCTCGATCACATGCGCGGACGAGGTGGGTACGCCCTCGGCGCGCAACACCCCCGCCGCGTCCACCAGCCAGCGCGCCACCACGTCGTCGCCGGTGGTGAACAGGTGGTGGTACCAGCCCGGCGACCGGACCCCGGCGCCGTATCCGGACCACGACGCGAGCCGCCCGTACGTCCACGGCACCCAGGTGAACGTCACCTTGCCCCGGCGCCGGCCCTTGAGCAGCGCGGTGTCGTCCTTGACCGGCGTCTTCCGGGTCAGTGCCGGCACGTGCCACGCCCCGCAGACCACGGCGATGTCCTCGTGCCGCCGTCGTTCCTCCCGTAGGACCGTCCGCATGTACGCCTCGCGCAGCAGATCGCCGGGATCCTCCGGCGCGTTCTCCCGGATCGCCGTCATGGCCTCGGCGACGGCCTCGAAGACCGGCACCCCACGATGCTCGACGACGTCCTCCCACCAGCGCTCCGGATCGTCATAGCCGGCCGCCGCAGCGAGTTCCCCGATCGGGTCCACCGGCCGGACCGGCTCACCGTCAGCCGTCCCGTCGCCTTCCGGGGTTCCGCCCGGTTCGTGGTGGATCTCGGGTGGCTGGTCGTCAGGGCTGTCTCCGGCCGGTTGGGACAGCCCGGACGACCAGCCGAGGGCTGCGGGTCGGCGGCCACGGTCGTCCCGGGACGGCCGGCCGGACGGCGGCGCCACCGAAGCCGCCCCTAGCCGGGCGGGCACATCCCTGCCCTCCGGTTCGGCTGCGGGTGGCGGGCTGAACCCGGGGGACGGCCCCGCACCGCTGTCCGCCCGCCCGCCGGCGCCCGGATCGGGTGCGACGCGGAACGCGTACGGCAGGTCGAAGAAACGCACGCGGACCCCGTGGCGGACCGCCCACCTGATGGCCTGCCATTCCGGGGAGAAGACGGCGAACGGCCAGAAGGCCGCCCGGCCCGGATCGTCGACCGCGTAGCCCAGCAGCGCCACCGGTGGCTCCAGCCCGCCGCCGGCGACCCAGCGCACGAGGTCGTCGGCCTCCGGAGGGCCCTCGACGAGCAGCACCTCCGGCGGGTGGGCGGCCAGTTCCCGCAGCAGCGCCCGGGCGGAACCCGGCCCGTGGTGCCGGATCCCGTAGATCCGCTCAGGCATCGCGGGCGGCACGGTAGAAGTCGAGCCAGCCGGACCGTTCCCGGACGACCGTCTCGAGGTATTCGCGCCAGACGACGCCGTCGGAGATCGGATCCTTGATCACCGCGCCGAGGATGCCGGCGGCCACGTCCCCGGGATGCAGCGTGCCGTCACCGAAGTGGGCGGCGAGCGCCATCCCGTTCGTCACCACCGAGATGGCCTCGGCGGTCGAGAGGGTTCCGGTGGGCGATTTCAGCTTGGTACGCCCGTCCTCGGTCATGCCGGACCGCAGCTCCCGGAAGACCGTCACCACCCGGCGGATCTCCTCCAGGGCGGCCGGCACCTCCGGCAGCTCCAGAGCCCGGCCGAGCTGCGCGACCCGGCGGGCGACGATCTCGACCTCGGCGTCGGCACTGGCCGGGACCGGCAGGACCACCGTGTTGAACCGGCGGCGCAGGGCGCTGGACAGCTCGTTGACCCCGCGGTCCCGGTCGTTGGCGGTGGCGATCAGGTTGAACCCGCGCTCCGCCTGGACCTCGGTGTTCAGCTCCGGAACCGGCAGCGTCTTCTCCGACAGGATGGTGATCAGGGCGTCCTGCACGTCGGACGGGACCCGGGTCAGCTCCTCCAGCCGGGCGATCGACCCGGTCCGCATGGCCCGCATGATCGGGCTCGGCACCAGCGCGGCGTCGGTCGGGCCCTCGGCGAGCAGACGGGCGTAGTTCCACCCGTACCGGATCGCCTCCTCGGCGGTGCCCGCGGTGCCCTGCACCAGCAGCGTCGAGTCGCCGGAGACGGCGGCCGCGAGATGCTCGGACACCCAGGTCTTCGCGGTGCCGGGAACGCCGAGCAGCAGCAGCGCCCGGTCGGTGGCCAGGGTCGAGACGGCCACCTCCATCAGACGGCGGGGCCCCACGTACTTCGGGGTGATCTTCGCGCCGTCGCCGAGCAGATAGGTGACCACGGCCTGTGGCGACAGCCGCCAGCCGGGCGGCCGGGGCCGGTCGTCGGCCGCGGCGAGCAGGGCGAGCTCCTCGGCGTACTGGTCCTCGGCGTGCGGTCGCAGAGCGGTCACTGGAGCTCCTGAAGCATCTCGTGTCGGAAGGTGAGAGTGCGGGCCAGCTCGGTCACCGGCCGCACCCGGGTCGGATCGACGGTCTGGTCGAGCCGGACGGCCAGACGCCCGGCCGAATCGGCGTAGCCCGGTGGCATGGCCAGGCCGGCCGCCCGGCACAGCTCGCCCAGCTGCCAGGTGTGCCGGTCGGTGCGGGCCCGCTGCTCCACCGTCTCCAGGACGGCGACCGACAGCCCGTCCGGCCACGGGCCCGGATGCAGCGACAGCAGTCGTTGCGCCGAGCCGTCCTCGGATCGCAGCGCCTCGGCGGCGAGCCGGGCCAGCCGGTCCGGTGGCAGCACCAGATGCAGGTCCCAGCGCACCGCCTCGCGCAGTGTCCCGGCGTCGGCGGCGAGCAGCGCCGTCGCCCAGGTCGCGTCCCGCTGGACGACCGCCGCTTTCGCCCAGCCGTGCAGCAGCGGGACCGCCCAGTCGTGGCCGCGGGCGACGGCCAGCCAGCCCGCCGGCTCCGGGCCGGTCCAGGTGTCCAGGGGAGTGCCGGCCACCACCTCCTCGAGCAGCCACGCCCCGGCGCCGACCCCACGGACCGGAACGGCGCCGACCCCGTCCCGCCGCAGGTCCGGATCCAGCTCGGTGGGCGGCTGCACGGTGAGCCGGCCGTCCTCCAGGCGAACCGCGGCATGGGCGCGGGCAGCCATCCGGGCGCCCAGGGCCGTGCCGGGCAGCTGCCGCAACAGGTCCAGTGCCGCCTCCCGGACCTCTTTCCGGCGGTCGTCGAGCGCCCGCTCCAGCAACGGCTCGTCACGCAGCGACAGGCCCGCGCCGAAAGCGGCGAGGAACCGGGCCCGGTTCTCCGAGGACTCCTCGGTCCAGGTGCTCTCCAGCAGCTCACGGGCCCGGTCGGGGTCGGTGGCGCGCAGCGCGGACAGGTGACCGAGACGTTCGGCGGTGGTCGCGGTGGTCCAGTCGGCGGTGATCGTGGGCGGGGCCTCGCGGAGCAGCCAGCGCCAGTCGGCCCGCAGTCCGGCGAGCCAGGCGCCGCGTCGTCCGGTGACCCGGGCCAGCTCGGTGCGGACCGAGATGTCGCGGCGCCCGGCGTCGAGCAGGCCCGGCAGGATCACCGGCGCGACGATGCCGCCGCGGGCCGCCGCCGCGGTCAGCCACTGGGCAAGAAGCTCCTGCTCGTAGTGGCTGCCGCCGGGCGCCCCGCCGCCGAGAATCCGCGCCAGCCGCTCCACCGCGGCCGCGGGCAGTGGCGGCTCGGTCTCCTCCGGCGCCGCCGTCATCGGCTCATGCCCGAACGAGGGCTCCACCCCGGCCCGCCGGCAGGTGAGCGCGACCGCCGCCGCCTCCAGCAGCCCGGCCGCCGGCGACTCCGCCACCGTTTCCGGCAGCCCGGCCGCCACCGTTTCCGGCAGCCCGGCCGCCACCGTTTCCGGCAGCCCGGCCGCCGGCGACTCAGGCAGCCCGGCCGTCGCCGTTTCCGGCAGCCCGGCCGCCGCCGTGGAGACAGGCTGAGCGGAGCTGGAGCCGAGGGCGATTCGCAGGGAGCCGACCTGGAGGGACCGGCCTGACCAGGGGCGCCGGCCGGTGCCGACCAGGGCTGCCGTCAGCAGCTCGGGTGGCAGCTCGGCCGCCCGGCCTGGCGACGAATCGGGCACCGGCGGTGCGGCGGGCACGAATCGCCCGCCGGTCCAGGCCGCCAAGGGCCGCAGCCCGGACGGTGACCACTCCGCCGCGACCGTCGCGGGGGCGGCGCCGGCCGCGGCCAGCAGCCACCACGGCTCGCGGTGACCCGGGGCGAGTGGCAGCGCCGCCCCCTCGGCATCCACCAGGAGACCGTCGGCGGTGGGGACGACGGCGGAGAGGAGCATGGGCGCGTCGAACCGCCAGGGCTCGGCGGAGAGGAGCCGGGACCACTCGGCGAGAGCCGCGCGGATCGTGCCCGCGCCGTCCGGCGAGCCGAACGGCGCGGCCGCGGAGGCGCGCTCGGCGACGAGCGCCCGCAGCGGCGCCGCACCCGGATGGAAGCAGAGGTCGCCGCGGAACTCGGTGCCCGGCACGAGGTCGGCGGGCAGCGGCTGGCCGGGCGCCGCGAACGACAGCACCAGCGCGAACCGGCCGCCCGAGCTGCCGCGCAGCCAGGTGCGCCGGCTGGTCAGCGTGCCGTCGTCGGCGTCCACCTGGCCGAGGACCTGCCATCGGTCGGTCACCTGGGGACCGGCCAGGACCTCCTCGGTCGGCATCGGGAAGCCGATGCGGGAACGGACGGTGGCGGCGAGCGCCGGATCCAGGGTGTCGAGCCGGGCATGACCGGCGACGAGCAGTCGCAGCAGGGCCAGCTCGCCGAGGAGCCGGTCGGCCCAGTGCGGCCCGACCCCGGCGATGCCGCCGAGCCGCCGCACGGCACCGGCGGCGGCGGGGGCCTGCGCGTCGACGAGCCGGGCCGCCATCGTCTCGAACGTCCGCGGCCCGGACCGGCCCGCCGCGGCCAGCCCCTGCTCGATCTGGTCGTCGAGCCATCGGCGCAGCTCGGCCATGCCGCCGGCGACCCGCTCGGTGCGGCCCTGCGCGCGTTTCGCCGCGGCCACCGGATCGGGCGGCGACGTCCTCGCCCTGGCGCGCGTGGCCTGGGCCGTCTGCCACTCGATGACATGGGCCGGGGCGGGGGAGTCGCCGACGCCGGCCGACGACCAGGCCAGCAGCAGGCCGATCGCGTGCTTGCAGGGGATCTTGCGGCTGGGGCAGGAGCACCTGAACGCCGGGCCGGCCAGGTCGACCGCCACTCGATAGCCCCGGCAGAGTCCCCACAGGACGTCGCCGGCCAGACCGGTGTCGGAGAACTGGCCGGTGACACCGCGCGCGGCGCGCAGCGAGGCGGGATCGGGCGCGAGCGCCTCGACCTGGGCGGTGGACCATCTCTCAACGGGCACGCACCGACCCTAGGCCCGGGGTACGACGTTTTTCCGCCCCCGCGGACGGCACACTGGAGAGATGCGGGTGATCGTGTTCGGGGCGACCGGGATGGTCGGTCAGGGTGTGCTGCGGGAGTGCCTGATCGCCCCGGATGTGACAGGTGTCCTGGTGGTGACGCGCACACCGACCGGCGTGCGGCACCCGAGACTGCGCGAGGTCACTCTCGCCGATTTCGCCGACCTCACGCCGATCGAGGGGGAGCTGACCGGTTACGACGCCTGTTTCTACTGTCTGGGCGTCTCATCGGTGGGGATGGACGAGGCCGCTTACACCAGGGTCTCCTACGACTATCCGATGGCGGCCGCCCATGCCCTCGCCCGGATCGACCCGGAGATGACGTTCGTCTACGTCTCCGGCGAGGGCACCGACGCGGACAGCCGGCTGATGTGGTCGCGCGTCAAGGCCCGGACCGAGCGGGAGGTCATGGAGCTGTTCCGCAACGGGTTCGCGTTCCGTCCCGGTTTCATCCAGCCGATGCACGGCGTCCGCTCGAAGACCGGCTGGTACAACGCCGTCTACACCGCGATCGCGCCGCTCGTCCCGGTGCTCCGCAGGATCGCGCCACGGTACGTCACCACCACCGACGCGGTCGGGCGGGCCATGCTGCGGGCGGCCCGCGGCGGTTTCGAGAGCCGGGTGGTGACCACGGCGGACATGCGCTGACTGTCCCCCGACGACGGCGCCGAAGGCGAGAGCCATGCCGGCCAGCTGCACCGGCGTCAGCGACTGGCCCAGCGCCGCCCAGCCGACCAGGGTGGCGGTCAGTGGAGCGAGCAGGTTGAGCAGCGAGACCCGGGTCGCGGGCAGCATCTCCAGCCCGCGGAACCAGAGCGTGTAGGCCAGCGCCGTGCCGATCAGCGACAGGTAGGCGTACCCCGCGAGGTTTGCCCCGGACAGCGGCGGAGGCGGGCCCTCCGCCAGGAGGGCGACCGGGACCAGCAGCGATCCGCCCGCCGTGAGCTGCCAGCCGGTGACGGTGAGCATCGAGACGCCGGGGCGGCCCCAGCGTTTGGTGAGGACCAGGCCGACGGCCATGGACGCGGCTCCGGCCAGGCCGGCGGCGATGCCGGCGGGGTCGAGGCGGGCGGCGGCGGTCAGCACGGCGAGGGCGACGCCCAGGGCGCCGATCAGACCCGCCAGCACGGTACGCGAGGAGACGCGCTCACCCAGCCACAGCACGCTGAGCCCGGCCACCAGCAACGGCTGCACCGCCCCGAGCACCGCCGCCATCCCGCCGGGCAGCCGGTAGGCGGTCACGAAGAGCAGCGGGAAGAAGATCCCGATGTTGAGCGCCCCGAGCACCGCGGACCGCCACCACCAGGATCCACGGGGCAGTTCGCGGGTGAGCGCGAGCAGCACCAGCCCGGCCGGCAGCGCCCGCAGCATGCCGCTGAGCAGTGGCCGGCCGGGGGGCAGGAACTCGGTGGTGACCGCGTACGTCGTCCCCCACAGCACGGGTGTCGCCGCCGTGATCAGCACAAGCCGCATCGCACCCACATCCCTCGACATCAAGTATCTCGACGTAAAGATAAACTTTGTCGAGAAGCTCGTCATCAAGAAAATGGGGAATGTGACCGACGCTATCGACCGGATCCTCGGCCAGTGGGCCCGCGAACGCCCCGACCTCGACACCGAGGCCATGGGGGTCTTCGGCCGGATCTTCCGCCTCGCCAAGCTGGCCGGCGACGCCACCGAGCGGGCCTACGCCGCCCACGGCATCGGCCGGGCCGAGTTCGACGTGCTCGCCGCGCTGCGCCGGGCCGGCGAGCCGTTCCAGCTCTCGCCCGGCGCGCTGGCCGCGTCCATGATGCTCAGCACCGGCGGCACCACCGCCCGCCTGGATCGCCTGGAGAAGGCCGGTCTCGTCGCCCGCTCACCCGATCCCAACGACCGCCGCGGCATCCTGGTCCGCCTCACCCCGCACGGCCACACCATCGCCGACCGGGCCGTGGCCGCGGGCCTCGCCGAGCAGCAGCGGCTTCTCGCCACGCTCACCCCGGAGCAGGCCGGCCAGCTGACCGGCCTGCTCCGGACCCTGCTGAACGGGCTTTAGGCGCCTCGCTCCCGCGGGGTCCACCACACGGCGCCTAGGACAGCGGGCGCGGGGGCGTGCCGTCGCCGAACGGCCGGCCGCCCAGCTCCTCGCGCCCATGCGGGGTCAGCCAGCCGCGGGGATCCGGGCCGAGCGGCACGATCCCGCTCGGGTTGATGTCGCGGTGCACCTCGTAGTAGTGCCGCTTGATGTGGTCGAAGTCGATCGTGTCCCCGAAGCCGGGCGTCTGGAAGAGGTCCCGCGCGTACGCCCACAGCACCGGCATCTCGGTCAGTTTGCTCCGGTTGCACTTGAAGTGGCCGTGGTAGACGGCGTCGAACCGGGCCAGCGTCGTGAACAGCCGGACGTCCGCCTCGGTGATCGTGTCGCCGACCAGATAGCGCTGCCGCTCCAGCCGGGCCGACAGCTGGTCGAGACGCTCGAACAACCGCGCGTACGCCTTCTCGTAGGCCTCCTGCGTGCCCGCGAACCCGGCCCGATAGACTCCGTTGTTCACATCCCGGAAGACGACCTCGTTCACCTCGTCGATCTCCTCCCGCAGATGGGCGGGATAGAGACGGGGTGCTCCCGGCCGGTGCAGCGACGTCCACTCCAGCGACAGGTCGATGGTGATCTGCGCGAAGTCGTTGGTGACCACCTCCCCGGTCGGCACGTCCACGATCGCGGGAACGGTGATCCCCTTGTCGTAGTCGGGGTACCGCGCGAGGAACGCCTCCTGGAGCCGCTCGATGCCGAGGACCGGATCCCGTCCGCCCGGATCCAGGTCGAACGTCCAGCTCCGCTCGTCGTGTGTCGGCCCGGCCACGCCCATCGAGAGGGCGTTCTCCAGTCCGAGCAGCCGCCGCACGATGATCGCCCGGTTCGCCCAGGGGCACGCGCGGCTCACGACGAGCCGGTAACGCCCGGGCTCCACCGGGAAACCGTCCCGCCCGTCCGCGGTGATCCGGGTTCCGATATAGCGCTGATCACGGGTGAACTCGCCCGTCGGATTCACATAGGCCATGTGATGACACGTTCCCGGCCCGGACGGCGGCACACCCCTTCCCGGGTACGCCGTGCGCCGCGAAGCCCGGCCGGCCGCCCCCGTGGCGGCCGGCCGTCGCATCGGGCGGGCGAGGCATCCCCCCGTGTGCGATGCCTCGCCCGGCGCCTTTATAGCACGGCGGGAAAGCGCTTCCCGTCCGATTTTGGGAGCGTGCCCAGAAGTGATCGGACGCTGGTCAGCCGCGTATGCCGGCCCCTGTCGCACAACGGAGTGCGACACGTACCCGTCACCCGGTCGGGTCGCCGGCCGGCCGGTGGCCCGACCGGGTCATCGCCGGCGCGGCGGCCGGACCCGGCTCACTGCAGAAAGCCGCCGAACGGCGACAGCAACAGTTTGCCGAGGCCGGTGGCGGTGTTGTCGAGCCGTCGCCGTTCCTTGTCGAGCGCGGCCATGTCATGGCGCAGCGCCCAGATCCGCTGCGCGTTGCGCCAGGCGACGTTGCGGGTGTACTCCACCATCTCGCCCTGCCACCAGTCGTCCAGGTCGCCGTTCATCGTGTCGATGAGCAGCTGCCAGCGATCCAGGTAGCCGCGCCGCAGGCCCGGGATCTCCTCGGCGAAGATGTCGTTGACCTGCAGATAGTCGTGGTGCTGATCGCTACCGTCGACGGGATCGCTGCCCAGGTGGTCGAACGTGGTGACCAGGGCGAACGGCAGGTCGAAGTTGATGTGCGCGTTGACTCCGGCCACGGCCGACGGCAGCGGGCGCGCGTCGGGGCCGGGAATCCGGGTGAACAGGCCGGCCCACACTCCCGGACAGGCCGGGCTGGCCTCGGTCCAGTAGCGCAGCGCGTCGAAGTAGCGGGCCGCGAACTCGACGTCGAGTCGTGCGAGGAACGCGGGATCCTTGAACTTGCCGGCGTAGAGACGGTCGAGCACGTTCTCCGTGATGGTCAGGTACAGCTTGTTGAAGTCGGCCAGCGGATTGCCGTGCAGCAGCGGTGGGATGCGGCACAGGACTTCCTGGAGTCTCGTCAGCTGGTCGACAACTCCGGGCACGTCGTCGGGGTGCCGTTGCAGGATATCGGACATCTCCTGCTGAACGGGGCCCCAGGTGGGCTGGGTCATCGGATCCTCCGTGGGTGATGCAAAGGCAGCGGAGGGCCCCCAGCACCGCCCGGCGAAGCAGGTCGCCGGGCGGTGCTCCCCCGTGGCGACCACATTTCCACGGGTGTCCGGTGAGGGGATCGGTAGAACGACGTATTCCGCATACGTATGTCACGCTCGGATAACGATTGCCTGGTCAGGCGGCTGTCAGATAGACCCGGCTGGCTTGGACGCGGCTGCGTACCTGCAGCTTGTCGAAGATATGCCCGAGATGTACGCCGACCGTGCGCTCGCTGATGAACAGCAACTCACCGATCTCCCGGTTGGTCAAGCCCTCGGCCACGGCGGCGAGCACCTCCCGCTCCCGCCCGGTCAGGGTGGACAACTCGTCGGCGGCCCGCTCCGGACCGGCGGGCAGGCTCTGCGCGTCCTCGCCGAGCGTCACCCGGTACCGCTGGGCCACGGCGATGATCTCGTCGGCCAGCGGGCG
Source organism: Actinoplanes utahensis (assembly GCF_016862455.1). Classification (GTDB taxonomy): domain Bacteria; phylum Actinomycetota; class Actinomycetes; order Mycobacteriales; family Micromonosporaceae; genus Actinoplanes; species Actinoplanes utahensis. The sequence continues at coordinate 219,542 of NZ_BOMZ01000026.1, read as the reverse complement.
GGCCCCCATCGCGGTGGCGGTCTCGTACGCCGCACGCAGGCCCTTGATCGCCGCCGTCCGCCGGACCCGGCGATGCAGGGCGGCCTCGGCGTGCCGGAGCCGGGAGTACGCCGCGGGGTACGGCTGCTGGCGCCGGTCCCAGATCGCGGCCGCCCGCGCCCACGGCTCGGGATCGTGCCGGTCCTCGACCCGGCTGATCTCGGCGGTGCACAGGTCGAGATAGCCGTCGACCACCGCGCGGACCGCCGGTGGCGCGTCCACCGTGCCCTTGACCAGGCGATCCATCACCGACCGGAGGCGGCGCATGGCGCCCGGGTCAGCCGGATGCCCGGCCGCGTGCGCGTACGCCTCCGCCCGCAGCCCGTGCCAGGCCAGCACGCCCAACAGAACCAGATCGTCGGAACGGGTCTCGGTGACCGCACGCTGCACCGCCGCGCGGGCGTCGGCGTGCTCGCCCTGCCAGATCGCCAGCCCGGCCCGCAGCGTCAGCATCGGCAGCACGTGCCGGGCGCCGCCACCGGCCAGCAGGGTCGCCACACCGTCCAGATCCCGGCGGGCGTTGGCGAACTCACCGAAGTTCACCAGCAGCTGGAGGCGGCCGAGCAGCAGCTCCACCGCGTCGGCGCCGGACGGGCGGTTGCTCATCGCGGTCTCGATGACCGTGTACGCCTCCGTCCACTGGCCGATCCGGAACAGCCCCTTCGCGGCGATCGCCAGCAGCCGGGTCTGGTAGGTGCGCCCGGCGCCGCGGTCGGCGAGCCGCTCGGCGCCCCGCCGGGCCACCAGGATGCCCTCCTCGATGCTGTTCAGCGGGCCGGTCAGCAGCTCGGCCAGATGCAGGTAGGCCACACCCAGGTCGTCCGGGTGCCCGGACCGCTCGGCGATCTCCACGGCGTGCCGGATGACGGCGAGACCGGCGTCCGGGTCCTCGCGGAAGGCGGCGCTGAAGCCCAGCGCGGCGCTCGCCCGGACCAGGTCGGTGGTCGCCCCGTTGACGGCGGCCAGCTCCAGGGCCTCCCGCGCGTGCTGGTTGGCGTCCGCGTACCGGCCCAGGTGTAGCAGCAGCTCGGCCAGGTAGGCGGCGGCCGAGGCGCGCCGGCGCGGGGTGCAGTCCGGCGCCTCCAGAGCGCGCTGGTACTCGATCTCGGCGGTCGCCGACCGGCCCGCCGCCGCCAGGTACCGGGCACGGCGCAGGTGCAGGTCGGAGCGGCCCGGCGCGTCCGGGCGGCCGGCCAGTTCCTCGAGGCGGGCCAGGGCCAGCAGGTTCTCGCCGCAGTGGTGTGCCGACTCGGCGGCGTTGCCCAGCAGATCGGTGCGGCGGGGATCGGTCTCGGCGGACAGGTGCAGCGCGATCGTCCAGTAGCGGTGCGCCTCGGCGAACCCGTACATCCGTTCGGCGGCGTGGGCCGCGGCCACCACCGGGGCCAGCGCCCGGTCCGGCTCGCCGGCCCGCTGCCAGTGGTGGGCCAGCCGGGCGTTGTCCGGCTCGCCCTCGAACGCCTCCAGGGCCTCGGCGTACCGCCGGTGCAGGGAGGCGGCCTCGGCCGGCAGCACCTCCTGTTCGAGCACCTCGGCCACCAGCCGGTGCCGCAGCTTGTAACCGTCGCCGTCGCTGGCCACGAACCGGTGCGTGACCGCAGCCCGGATCGCCTCGATCAGCTGATCCTCCGGCAGCGGCACCACCCGGGCCAGCACCGAGTGGTGGATCGGCTCGACCCCGGCGGCGATCGCGTGCACCACGGTGTGCGCGTTCGGCGGCAGCTCGTCCACCCGGGACAGGAAGATCTCGCGCAGCGTGTCGGACAGCTCGATCCGGCCGTCGCGCAGATCGCGGGCCAGCTCCTCGGCGATGAACGGGTTGCCGCCGCTGCGCTTGTAGACCCGGTCGGCGTCCTCGGACGCCACCGTGCCGCCGACGATCGCGCCGACCAGCTCGTGGGTCTGCTCCTGGCTGAGCGGGGCCAGATCGACGACCCGGACCGACCGCAGGCGGCGCAACTCGGCCAGCACCCGGCGCAGCGGGTGGGTGCCGTGCAGCGCCTCCGCGCGGATCGCGGCGAGCACCGACACCCGCACGTCACCGAGGCCGGCGAGCAGGTAGAGCAGCAGCTGGCGGGTGCTCCGGTCGGCCCACTGCAGATCGTCGAGCACGAGCAGCAGCCGCTGGTCGCCGGCGATCGCGCGCAGATCCCGCGACACCCGTTCGAGCAGGGCGCCGGCGTCGTCGGCGGGCGTGGCCGGGCCGCTGTCCTCGCGCCGGCGCAGCGCCTGCAGCACCGGGTGCAACGGCGAGGCGTCACCGATGTCCAGGCAGGTGCCGAAGAGGACGGCGAAGCCGTGCGTCCTCATCGCGGCGGTCGTCTCACGCAGCAGCCGGCTCTTGCCGACGCCGCTCTCCCCGGTCACGAACACGGCGGCGGTCCCGCCCGGTCCGACGTCACGCAGGTAGGACTGAACATCGGCCAGCGTGCCGGTACGCCCGACAAGCGGCCCTTCGTCCCCCAGGCTGGCCATGTCCGGCAGCCTAATCCGTATCCGCCTATCACTATGTCGTCGGTTCGGACTGTTCTGCGTCACAAAAACGACGGAATTCGATGCTGTCAGAGATACGTCGTTCTGCGGATCCGCCGGTTGTCGCGGGCTGGCACCGTACTCCCGGTCAACGCAGAGATCTGGGGGAGCGTGAGACATGACCACCGTCACCAATGCCGTTCAGGAGCGGCGTCAGACCGTGACCGTGCTGTTCATCGACATCGTCGGCTTCACCTCGCTGGTGGACCGGCTGGACTGTGCGGACGTGCGCGCGCTGCAGCGGGACTACTTCTCGGCGGTCGCCGGGGTGGTCCGCGAGTGCGGCGGCATCGTCGAGAAGTACGTCGGCGACGCGGTGATGGCGGTCTTCGGGGCCGCGGAGGGCGGATTCGGGCCGGGGGCGGCCGCATCCGCGGTGTGGGCGGGCCTGTCGGTCCAGGAGACGTTGAGGGGGCGACTCCTGGCCGGCAGGTTCCCCGTCCGGACCCGTGTCGGTCTGGCCACCGGGGAGGTGATCGTCGACCCGCTCGCGGCGTTCGACGGTGGATACGGGATGATCAGTGGCAGCGTGGTGAGCACGGCGGCACGTCTACAGGCGTACGCGCCGCACGACACCGTGGTGGTCTGCTCGGCCACCCGGGACGTGACCGACGAGCTCATCGCCTACCAGGAGCTGCCACCGGTGTCCGTTCCGGGTAAGCCTTACCCGCTGGACCTCTTCCGAGCCCTTCAGCCGCAGGCAGCACCGCTGGCCATCGTGTCGTAGGCCACATTTTACGGTGGTTCATCCCGATTTTGGCCACGGTGTGGTCTAGACCTGCCTCGCCTGGGGCAGAAGTGTCGGAGGGTCCGGGTAGGCTCGCGCCGTCCTTGACCACCATGGCCGATCGGGAGTGCCGCCTCGTGACCGCGCAACCAGAGACCTTGTACGGGGCCGACGACCTCACGCACCTCGAAGGGCTGGACGCTGTCCGGAAACGCCCGGGCATGTACATCGGCTCCACCGACAGCCGGGGCATCAACCACCTGGCCAACGAGATCATCGACAACTGCACCGACGAGGGTGTCGCCGGGCACGCCACCCGCATCGCGGTGACCCTGCACAGCGACGGCTCGGTCCAGGTCGACGACGACGGCCGGGGCATCCCGGTCGACGTGCACGCCAAGTCCGGTCTGAGCGGCGTCGAGCTGGTGCTGACCCGGCTGCACGCCGGCGGCAAGTTCGGCGGCTCCGGCTACAAGACCTCCGGTGGTCTGCACGGCGTCGGAGCCTCCGCCGTCAACGCCCTGTCGCACCGCTTCGACGTCACCGTCAAGCGGGACGGCAAGGTTCACGAGATCTCGTTCCAGCGCGGCGTCCCCGGCGTCTTCGACGGCCCCGGGCCGGAGGCCGCGTTCACCCGCCAGGCCGGTCTGCGGGTGGTCCGCCGGATGAAACGGGGCGAGCTCAGCGGCACCTCGATCCGGTACTGGTACGACGCCCGCTACTTCGAGACCGGCGCCCGGCTCGACGTCGACAACGTCCGCACCAAGCTGCGCAACACCGCGTTCCTGGTCCCCGGCGTGCAATATTCGCTGTTCGACGCCACCGCCGAAGAGCCCGCCACCGAGACGTTCCACTATCCCAACGGCCTGGCCGACATGGTGGAGTTCCTGACCCCGGCCGCCGACAAGCCGGTGTCCGGCATGCTGCTGGTCACCGGCGAGGGCACCTACAAGGAGAACGCCGCCGACGCCAACGGCGTCATGCAGTCGAACGTCGTGCGCACCGCCCAGATCGAGGTCGCCTTCCGCTGGGGCACCGGCTACGAGCGCACCGTCGAGTGCTTCACCAACACCATCCGCAACATGCACGGCGGCACCCACCGCAAGGGCTTCGAACGCGCCCTCGTGCGAGCGCTCACCGAGGCCATCCGCAACGCCCGCGGCCTGCTCAAGCCCAAGGAGGAGCCGCCCGTCCTGGACGACTTCCTGGAGGGCATGACCGCCGTCATCCACGTCCGGGTCCCGGAGCCGCAGTTCACCTCCCAGACCAAGGACGAGCTGTCCACCGCGGGTGTCGCCCGGGTCATGCAGAGCCTGGTCGAGGCGTACCTGAAGGAGTGGATCGACGGCCGTCGCACCAAGACCGAGGCCCGCACCGTCCTGCAGAAGGTGGTCGACGCCGCCCGCGTCCGCCTCACCCAGAAGCAGCAGAAGGACGCCGCCCGCCGCAAGACCGCCCTCGAGGGCGCGTCGATGCCGGCGAAACTGGTCGACTGCCGGGCCATCGGTATCGACCGCTCCGAGTTGTTCATCGTCGAGGGCGACTCGGCGCTCGGTACCGCCCGGATGGCCCGCTCCTCGGAGTACCAGGCGCTCCTGCCGATCCGCGGCAAGATCCTCAACGTGCAGAAGGCGAGCCTGCAGCAGGTTCTGGACAACGCCGAGTGCTCGGCGATCGTCCAGGTCCTCGGCGCCGGCTCCGGCCGCACCTTCGACATCGGCCAGATGCGGTACGGCCGGGTCATGATCATGGCGGACGCCGACGTCGACGGCTCGCACATCCGGACCCTGCTGATCACCCTCTTCGCCAAGTACATGCGGCCGGTCATCGAGAACGGGCGGCTCTTCGCCGCGATGCCGCCGCTGCACAAGGTGGTCATCAAGGGCCGCAACTCCGAGACCCTCTACACCTACACCCAGCAGGAGATGGAGAGCACCGTCTCCCGGCTCGAACGCGGCGGCAGGCAGGTGCAGAAACCGGTGCCACGGTTCAAGGGCCTCGGCGAGATGGACGCCGACGAACTATGGGACACCACGATGAACCCGGCCGAGCGCACCGTCCGGCGGATCACCATCGAGGACGCCGAGCGCGCTGAGGCGACCCTCGAACTGCTGATGGGTGAGCGGGTCGAGCCCCGGAAGAACTGGTTGATCGAGGCCGCGGGCCGGATCGACCAAGAGACCATCGACGCCTGAGAGGGTCGCTGACAATGGCACGCCGCAAAACCGAGAAACGTGTCGACCTTTCCGCGTTCGACCAGGCCGGCGCCCGGGTCATCGACAACCCGCTGGTCACCGAGGTGGAGGACTCCTACCTGGAGTACGCGTACTCGGTCATCCACTCCCGGGCCCTCCCGGACGCCCGGGACGGCCTGAAACCGGTGCACCGCCGGATCCTCTGGTCGATGTCCGAGCAGGGCCAGCGCCCCGACCGGCCGTACGTGAAGTCGGCCCGCGTCGTCGGCGACGTGATGGGTAAGTACCACCCGCACGGCGACGTCGCGATCTACGACGCCCTCGTCCGGCTCGCCCAGGACTTCTCGCTCAACACCCCGCTCATCGACGGGCACGGCAACTTCGGCTCACCCGACGACGGCCCCGCCGCCGCGCGGTACACCGAGGCACGCATGTCCCGCGAGGCGATGCTGCTCGTCGGCGAGCTCGGCGAGGGCACCGTCGACTTCAAGCCCACCTACGACGGCTCCGAGCAGGAGCCCAAGGTGCTCCCCGCCGCCTTCCCGAACCTGCTGGTCAACGGCACGTCCGGGATCGCCGTCGGGATGGCGACGAACATGATCCCGCACAACCTCGGCGAGGTCGTGGCCGCCGCCCGGCACCTGATCAAGAAACCGGAGGCGAGCCTCGACGAGCTGATGCGCTTCGTCCCCGGTCCCGACCTGCCCACCGGCGGCCAGCTGCTCGGCCTCGACGAGGTGCGCCGGGCGTACGAGACCGGCCGTGGCGTGGTCCGCGTCCGGGCCCGCGCGCAGACCGGCCCCCTCGAAGGCGGCCGCGGCCGGCAGGCCATCACCGTCACCGAGCTGCCCTACGGCATCGGCACCGAGAAGATCATCGAAGCGATCACCGACGAGGTGAAAGGCAAGATGATCACCTCCGGCCCGCGGCGCGGCCAGCGCCAGGCCGCCCGCCTGGTCGGCATCGCGGACGTCAAGGACCTCACCGACCGCGAGCACGGCACCCGCCTCGTCATCGAGTGCAAGGTCGGCGTCAACCCGCAGGCGCTGCTCGCCGACCTCTACCGGCTCACCCCCCTGGAGAGCTCGTTCGGCATCAACAACCTGGTGCTCGTCGACGGGCAACCCCGCACGCTCGGGCTCAAGGAGCTCCTCGAAGTCTTCGTCCAGCACCGCTACGAGGTCGTCACCCGGCGTACGACGTACCGGCGCACCAAGCGCGAGGACCGCCTGCACCTGGTCGACGGCCTGCTCATCGCCCTGATCGACATCGACCGGGTGGTCGCGCTGATCCGCGCCAGCGACGACGCGGCCGCCGCCAAGGCCGGGCTGATGGACTCCTTCGGGCTCTCCGACATCCAGGCCACCTACATCCTCGACACACCGTTGCGGCGGCTCACCCGCTTCGACCGGATCGAGCTCGAAGCCGAACAGGACCGGCTCCGCAACGAGATCGCCGAGCTGTCCCGCATCCTCGACGACGAGACCGTGCTGAAGAAGGTCGTCTCCGACGAGCTCGCCGCCGTCGCCAAGGAGTTCGGTGCCGCCCGGCGGACCACACTCATCGACGGCGACCTCAAAGAGGTGCTCGCCGCGTCGGTGCCGGCCGGGCCGCTCGAGGTCGCCGACGACCCCTGCCAGGTGATCCTCTCCGCCACCGGGCTGATCGCCCGGACCGCGGCCGAGAGCGAGGAGTCCACCGAGGCGCGCAGCCGCAGCGGCCGGGTCAAACACGACGCCGTCCGCGCGGTGATCCACTCCACGGCGCGCGGCCGCATCCTGCTCATCACCAACCGGGGGCGGGCGTTCAAGACCGACGTGCTGCCGCTGCCGGTCCTCCCCGAACAAGCCGGGACGGTCTCGCTGCGCGGCGGCATGTCCGCGTCCGAGCTGGTCCCGTTGCAGGCCGGGGAGAAGGTCGTCGGGCTGGCGCCGCTCGTTCCGGGAGACTCGCCGGGCATCGCCCTCGGTACGCGACTGGGCATCGTCAAGGTGTGCGCGCCGGAATGGCCGGTCCGGTCCGACGAGTTCGAGGTGATCACCCTCAAGGAGGGTGACGAGGTCCTGCAGGCGACCTGGCTCACCGACGGCGCGGAATCGCTGGTGTTCGTCACCTCCGACGCGAACCTGCTGCGCTTCCCGGCCAAACTCGTGCGGCCACAGGGCCTCAAGGGCGGCGGCATGGCAGGCGTCAACCTGACCGCGGACGCCGAGGCGATCTCGTTCAACGCGGTCCCGACATCGGACCACGAGCACGGCGAGCCGATGGTGGTCACGTCGACCGGGACGCAGGTCAAGATGTCGCCGTTCGCGTCGTACCCCGCGAAGGGCCGTGCCACCGGCGGTGTCCGGGTGCAGCGGTTCCTCAAGGGAGAGACGCGGCTGGTGGTCGCATGGGTCGGGCCGCGGCCCGTCGGCGCCTCGAACACCGGGGACCCGGTGGAACTGCCCGAGCCGGATGCCCGCCGGGACGGGTCGGGGAACCCGGTCATCATGGGCCCTCAGCTGATCGGCCACCTCATCGAGAGGGATTGATCCTCTTACGGTAGGACGTTTCGCGGCCGTCGACGGCCCACGGAGGGCGCTCAAGCGTGATCCCTCCGTGGGCCACCGCCGGCCCCGAACTGCAAGACCCTCTTCCGGTACGGGTGAGGCTGTTCTCCGCCGAAGTCCGGCCGTCCCCGAGAGACGGGTGACGGGTGGGCGGTGGCTGCGGCCGAAGCGCAGGCTGCGGGCCGTATGCGATGGTCACGGTTACGGCGTGCGGGTGCGTGGTGCCGGCCCGCCGGATCGGGGTGTGCAGGACCAACTGGTCCAGGTGGCCGCGGCCCAGACGGGTGAGGCTGGCGTGCAGGCCGCGGCGGATGTGGGCGGCGAGGTCCTCGACGTCGTCCGGGATCTGGATCTTGCTAGTGATCATGACCTCGGCGTGGCGGCCGCGGAGGGCGTCGGCGGTGGCGACCTCCGACGATCGCCGGGCCGATCGCCGGGCCGATCGCCGGGCCGATCGCCGGGCGGAACGCCGGGCCAGACGTCCGGAACCCGTGGGAGGCGGCCGGAATCGAGTGAGGCGCCGGCGCGCGACGAGCCGGCCCCACATCGATGCGGCGACGACGGCGACGGCGAACAGCGCGACGCTCCCCACGATGTCGAGAACGAAATGGTTGCCGGTGGTCAGCACGATCGCCGCGCCTGGGCGTGGGTGTCGGCGGCCGCCAGGTCGGTGCCCGTGGCGGCGTGGAGGCGCGTGAAGAGAAGGAACCAGAGGATCAGCAGGGTCGGTTCGACGAGCACGCCGGGCCGTCGGCCGGCGCCCTGGAAGAGCGCCCGGACGGCGGGCATGGGTTTCGTCGGCCCGGGTGCCGGCCGGGAGATCGAGGGCTGCCGTCCGGCGTCGTGACCACGCGGTGGCCATATCGCGCCGGAGACGACAGTCCACGGTGGACGAGCGCGGATCGGCGCCCGGGTGGGAAGGCGGTTACTTGCTGGGCTCCGGGACGTCGCACTTGATCTTGGGGTTGACGCCCATCCAGTTGAGCGGTCCGGCGACGGTGGTGACGATGACCGTGCCGGCTTTCGCGCAGCTGGCGTCGTCGGCGTCGGAGAAGTAGCCGCGCTCGTAAGCGGCGATGGCGCCGAGTACGAGCCAGAGGACGATGATGACCGCACCTATACGCATGAGAGCCTCCAAACCGGGGATGTGCGGCAGGTACCCCGGCGGAGGCGATCACTAAACAGGCATGCGAGACGAGCAGGCCCTAGGCGGGCTTGCGGGCCTGCAGCGTGTACGTGTGCGGCAGCCGCGCGGGACGCTCGGTGAGCTGCCATTCGCCGTCGGGCAGCCGCCGCATCCGGCCGGGCAGCGCGTCCCACGGCACGCTCTGGTGTTCTTCGAGCCCGGTCAGAACGAGCCCGGCTTCCAGGACCGCGGTGACGATCTCGCCGATCCCATGGTTCCATTCGTGCGTGACGGTGTGCTGGAACCGGTGGTCGGTGTCCACATAGGTGCCGGGCTCGTCGTAGATCTGCGGTTCGGACTGCTCGAAGTACGGCTCGGCGAGCGCGATCACGCCGTCGGTCCGGTCGTAGTCGAGCGCCCACAGCACCGGATGTCCTTCACGGATGAACAGCCGCCCGCCCGGCGCGAGCAGCGATGCCACGGTCTGCGCCCAGCGTTTGACGTCGGGCAGCCAGCAGAGTGCCCCGATCCCGGTGTAGACCAGGTCGAATTCACCGTCGAGGGCTTCCCGGGCGGAGTAGACGTCACTCTGCACGAAGTCGATCTCGCAGGAGGCGGACGCCGCGATGGCCCGGGCTTCGGCCAGGGACGCGCCGGAGAAGTCCAGCCCGGTCATCGTCGCGCCGAGCCGGGCCAGGGAGATGGTGTCGGTGCCGATGTGGCATTGCAGGTGCACGCCGCGGAGTCCGGTGATGTCGCCGAGCCGGGGCCGGTCGAAGCTGACGACCTGGCTCAGGTGGGCCGGGTCGCCGGCGAACAGGGCGGCTCGATAACCGGGCGACTCGGCGTGCGGCTTGGCCCGCTCGTCCCAGATCGCCCGGTTGATCTCGAGGTAGTCGGTCATGGAGCGGACGTTAGGCGATCGGCGAACCACAGCGCACTGCGTTTCGGCGTACGCCGCTGGGTTCGGTAATCGACGTGGACCAGGCCGAACCGCTTCGCGTAACCCTCCGCCCACTCGAAGTTGTCCATGAGTGACCAGGCGAAATAGCCGCGCACGTCGGCTCCCAGGGCCCGGGCGGCGCCGACGGCGTCGATGTGGGCGGCGAGGTACGCCGTCCGCTCGGTGTCCTCGACGAAACCGCCGGCGTCCGGATGGTCCTCGAACACCGCCCCGTTCTCGGTCACCACCAGCGGGTACCCGTAGTCGCGGTGCAGCCGCAGCAGCAGCGTGGTGAACCGGTCGGGGGTGATCGGCCAGCCCAGGTCGGTCTGTGGCACGTCCGGTTTGATCTCCCGCACCACCGGCCGCCCGGCCGCGTCGACGGTGTTGCCGTCCAGGTCGCGGCCGGCGAAGTCCTGCCCGAAGTAGAAGTTGACCCCGAGCATGTCGATCGGCGCCGCGATGATCTCCATGTCTCCGGGGCGGACCGGCAGCCGGTGGCCGCGCGCCGCGAGATCCTCGACCACGTCGGCCGGGTAGCGGCCGTGCCTGATCGGGTCCAGGAAGATCCGTGCCACGTTGCCGTCGGCCCGCCACGCCGCCGCGACGTCGAGCGGATCGTCCGACGCGGGGGTGGCCGTGCCGATGTTGAGCGGGATGCTCACGGAGTTGCCGGGGGTCTTGACCAGCCGGGCGGCCAGCCCGTGGGCGAGCAGCAGGTGGTGGGTGGCCGCGACGGCCGCCGCGGGGTCGCGCCGGCCGGGAGCGAAGACGCCGTGCTCGTACCCCAGATAGGCCACGCACCACGGCTCGTTGACCGTCCCCCAGTTGCGGACCCGGTCCTGGAGACGGTCGAAGACGAGGGCGGAGTAGTCGGCGAACCGGTACGCGGTGTCCCGCGCCGTCCAGCCGCCGGCGTCCTCCAGTTCCTGTGGCAGATCCCAGTGGTAGAGGGTCAGCCACGGCTCGATCCCGTTGGCCAGCAGTTCGTCCACCAGCCGGTCGTAGAAGGCCAGCCCGGCCGGGTTCCCCGGGCCGCGCCCGTTCGGCTGCACCCGCGTCCAGGACGTCGAGAACCGGTAGGCGCCCACGCCCAGCTTCTTGATCAGCCGCACGTCCTCGGGCATCCGGTGGTAGTGGTCGCAGGCCACGTCACCGGTCTCGCCGACGACCTCCCGGCTGAAGGTGTCCCAGATCGACGGGGTCCGCCCGTCCTCGGCGGCCGCGCCCTCGATCTGATAGGCCGAGGTGGCCACGCCCCAGGTGAAGTCCATCAGCCCACCGGCTCCGCGGTCGGGTGCAGCCAGCACGCCACCGACCGGGCGCCGCCGTCCGGTGTTGCGGGCCGTCCCAGCACCGGGATGTTCGCGCCGCACGGGTCGAACGCCTTCGGGCACCGCGGGTGGAACGAGCACCCGGCCGGCATGCCTTTCAGGTCGGGCGGTGATCCGGGGATGCCGCTCAGCTCACGGCGCGGCCCGCGCAGGGCCGGGAAGGACCCGAGAAGACCTTGGGAGTACGGGTGGAGCGCGTCCCGGTAGATCGAGGCGGCGGGCGCCTCCTCCACGATCCGGCCCCCGTACATGATCGCGATCCGGTTGGAGAACTCCACCAGCAGCGACAGGTCGTGGGTGATGAAGATGACCGAGAAGCCGAGCCGTTCCCGCAGCTCGATGAGCTGGCCGAGGATCTGTCGCTGCATCACCACGTCGAGCGCCGTGGTCGGCTCGTCCATGATGACCACCTGCGGTTGCAGGATCAGCGCCATGCCGATCATGACGCGCTGGCGCATGCCGCCGGAGAGCTGGTGCGGGTAGGCGTCCATCCGGTCCGGTGCGATGCCGACCAGTTTCAGCATCTCCCGGGCCCGGGCGAGGCGGCTGCTCTCGCTCATCCTCGGCTCGTGGGCCTCGAGCACGTCGGTGAGCTGGGTGGAGATCTTGTGCACCGGGTTGAGCGAGTTCATCGCGCCCTGGAAGACGATCGCCGTCTCCGCCCACCGGAACCTGCGGAGCCCGGCGTCGGACAGTTCCAGCACGTCGTACGGGTCACCCTGCTCGGGGTGGTAGATCACCTGGCCGCCGGAGATCACACCGGGTGGCGCGAGCAGCCGGGTCATCCCGTACGCCAGGGTGGATTTGCCGGAGCCGCTCTCGCCGGCCAGGCCGAGCACCTCGCCCCGGTGCAGGGTCAGGTTGACGTCCCGGACCGCGCGGACCGCCTGGTCGCCGAGCCCGTACTCGACGTTGAGGTTGCGGATCTCCAGTACCGGCTCGGTCATGAGGTTGCTTCCTTCCGGACGACCGGGGTGGCGCCGTTCGGGTCGATGAGCGGGATCGGCGACGCCCGGGTGATCGGCTCCGGCGAGTTGCTGAGAACCGGGGTGAAGCCGATGCGCATCCGGACCGTACGTCCCGAACTGGTTTTGATCTTTGTCTTGCCGGCGCTGCGCAGGCGCGGGCTGACGAACTCGTCGATCGCGAAGTTGATCAGCGAGAGGGCGGTGCCCAGGATCGCGATGGCCAGGCCCGCCGGGACGAACCACCACCAGGCCGACCGGGCCAGCGCCTGCTGGCCCTGCGCCCAGAACAGGATGGTGCCCCAGTTCCAGGTGTTGCTGGAGGTGATGCCGATGAACGCGAGGGTGATCTCGGAGAGCACCGCGAAGATGACCGTGCCGACGAAGCCGGAGGCGATCACCGCGGTGAGGTTAGGCAGCAGCTCGAACAGGATGATGCGCCGGCTGCGCTCGCCGGTGGCCCGGGCCGCCTCGACGTAGTCACGGCGGCGCAGCGAGAGGGTCTGCGCCCGCAGCACCCGCGCGTTCCACGACCACGAGGTGAAGCCGATGACCAGCGCGACCACCCACTCGCCGGCGTTCTCCAGGATCGAGGTGACGATGATGATCAGCGGCAGCGCCGGGATCACCAGGAAGACGTTGGTGAGCACCGACAGCGCCTCGTCGGTCCGGCCGCCGGCATAGCCGGAGGTGACCCCGATGATCACCGACAGTGTGGTCGCCACGATGCCGGCCACGAACCCGACCATGATCACGCTGCGGGTGCCGACCAGCAGTTGGCTCCAGACGTCCTGGCCCAGGTGGGTGGTGCCCATCCAGTGCTCGCCGGACGGCGGCTGCATCAGGTCGTCGCCGCGGGCGCCCGGGTCGAACGGCGCGATCCACGGGCCGATCACCGCCAGCAGCAGGTAGACCGCGAGGATGATCAGGCCGGCGGTGGCCTTGCGGTTGCTCAGGAACCGGAACCGCTGCCGCTTGGCCTTGGCCGGCCTGCCGCTCTCCGGCTGCGCCATCGAACCCTGGACCGGGATGACCTGCTCGATGCTCGAGGTGGGAATCGTCATGGCTGTGCTCCCTTGGCGATGCCCTCCTGGCCCTCACGCGCGAGGTCTCCGGCTGGCTTACGAGGCTGCCGTTCGGTGCGGTCGGTCATCGCTGTGCTCCCTTGGCGATGCCCTCCTGGCCCTCACGCGCGAGGTCTCCGGCTGGCTTACGCGGCTGCCGTTCGGTGCGGTCGGTCATCGCGTCAGCCCTCCTTGCGGGTACGCGGGTCGAGAAGCAGGTAGGCGATGTCCGCCAGCAGGTTCGCCACCAGCACCGAGATGGTGATGATCAGGAAGATGCCCTGCATCAGCGGATAGTCGTTGGCGCCGAGCGCCTGGAAGAGCTGGAAACCGATTCCCGGGTACGAGAAGACGATCTCCACGAGGAACGTGCCGCCGACGATGAACCCGAGCGACAGCGCGAACCCGGAGACGTTGGGCAGCAGCGCGTTGCGGGCCGCGTAGCTCAGCGCCACCCGGCGTTCCGGCAGGCCCTTGGCGTGCGCCACGGTGATGTAGTCCTCGCTGGCCACCGTCACCATCATGTTGCGCATGCTCAGGATCCAGCCGCTGACCGAGGACACCAGGATGGTCAGCGCGGGCAGCAGGCTGTGCTGGATGGCGCTCGGGATGAAGTAGACGTCCCACGCCGGGACCAGCCCGACCTCGGCGCCGCCACCCGACGGGAAGAAGCTGTCCGGCCCGGTGAACAGGTAGATCGCGATGATGCCGAGCCAGAAGTACGGCACCGACGACAGGAACGTGGTGACCGGCAGCAGCCCGTCCGTCCACGAACCGCGCCGCCAGCCGGCCAGCACGCCCAGCCCGGTGCCGATCGCGAAGCTGAGGATGGTGGTGACACCGACCAGCATCAGCGTCCACAGGATGCTGTCGCCCAGCACCTCGGAGACCGGCGTCGGGAAGAACGCGAAGGACAGCCCGAGGTCACCGCCGAACAGCTGCTTCCAGTAGTCGACGTAGTCCGACCAGAGACTGCCGTTCTCGTCCAGGCCGAACAGCACGTACAGCGACTCGATCGCCTGGCTGCTGAGCTGGCCCTGGTACTTGGTGATCAGCGCCTGCACCGGGTCGCCCGGGATCAGCCGGGGGATGAAGAAGTTCAGGGTGATCGCGGCCCACGCGGTGAACACGTAGAACCCGAGGCGCTGCAGGAAGTACTTCACGACGGGACCTTCCTGACCTCGGTGCCGCTGGTGTCGTACAGCCAGCAGGCGGCCCAGTGCCCGGGGCGGTCGCCGATCTCCAGGGGGACCGGGAGGTCGGTGCTGCAGCGGGGCATCGCCACCGGGCAGCGCGGGTGGAAACGGCAGCCGGACGGCGGGCGGATCAGGCTCGGCGGCTCGCCGTCGCCACGGTCCTCCTCCAGCACGTCGGTGTCGCCGGCCAGCCGGTCCGGGTCGGGCGCGGAGCCGATCAGGAGCCGGGTGTACGGGTGCGCCGGCGACTGGGTGACGGTCTCGCTGTCGCCGCCCTCGACCATGCGCCCGGCGTACATCACCAGGGTCTGATCGGCGAAATAGCGGGCCGAGGCGATGTCGTGGGTGATGTAGAGGATCGCCAGGTCGAGGCGTTCCTTCAGGTCGCGCAGCAGGTTCAGGATGCCCAGCCGGATCGACACGTCGAGCATGGACACCGGCTCGTCGGCGAGCAGGGCCTCGGGCTCGGCGCCGAGCGCGCGGGCGATCGCGACCCGCTGCCGCTGGCCGCCGGACAGCTCGTGCGGGAACTTGTCCAGGTAGCGCTCGGCCGGCGTGAGGTGGACCCGGCCGAGCAGCTCGTGCAGGGCGTTCTCGAGGTCCTCGGCGGTCCGGCCGGCGTGGCCGTGGATCTTCAGGGACCGGGTCAGGTGGTACCGGATGGTGTGCACCGGGTTCAGCGACGCGAACGGGTCCTGGAAGATCATCTGCACGCGGGCGCAGTACCGGCGGAAGGCCGCGCCGGACTTCACCGCGGTGGACTCCCCGTGCAGGCGGATGTCCCCGCCGGTGCGGGGATAGAGCTGGGCGAGCAGGCGGGCGACCGTGGACTTGCCCGAGCCGGACTCGCCGACCAGTGCCGTGACCTGGCCGCGGCGCAGGGTCAGGTGCACGTCGTCGACGGCGTGGACCGCGTCGTGCCGCTGGGAGAACAGGTCGCGCAGGCGCCGCCGGACCGGGAAGTGCTTGGTCAGGCCGATCGCCTCAAGCACCACCTCGCCGGCCGGCGCCTTCGCGTCGGGTGTCGACGTCATGGAGTTCCTTCGTGCGCAGGAGGTGTGGGTGGGCGCCCCGGGACGGCCGGGGCGCCCACCGCGATCAGGAGCCGGCGGGCTTGAGGTTCAGGACCACCATCAGGGCGCCGGCCTGGGTGGGCTGGCCGGGAGCGTAGGAGTCCTCGGCGGTGGGCCAGCCGACCCACTTCTTGGTGCTGTACGCGGCGCCGACGTTGTCCGCGCCGACCGGCAGCATCGGGGCCTGCTCCACGAAGATCTTCTGCAGCGTGGCGAGCGCGGTCTTGCGGGCCGCGTCGTCGGTCGCGTTCGAGTACGCCTTCAGCGCCGCGGTCGCCTCCGGGCTCTGGAACCGGCCGAAGTTGCCCTGCTGGGCGGTGGTGCCGATCGGCTTGTAGAGGTCGCCGTCCATCGCGGTCTGGTAGATGTCGAACGGGGTCGAGCCACCGTTGGTCCACCGCATCGTGGCGTCGAAGTCGCCCTTCTGCACGTTGGTGTCCCAGACGTTCTGGTTCGGCTTCTCCACCGTCGCCGCGATGCCGATCTTGGCGAAGTTGTCCTTGATGATCTCCAGCGAGGTCTGATAGTCCGACCACGGCGCCGGGGCGGTCAGCTTGATCGTGACCGGCTTGCCGGTCTTGTCCTTCAGCACGTCGCCCTCGAGCTTGTAGCCCGCACCGGTCAGCAGGGTCTTCGCGCCCTCGACGTCGACCGAGAAGGTCTTGCCCTTGTACTCGTCGGTGATGTACGGGTCACCCGCGCCGTCCGGTAGGCCGGTGACGCTCTTGATCTCCGGGTGGAAGTAGCCGGCCTCGGCCTGCTTGAAGATGTCCGCCCGGTTGACGACCATGTTCATGGCCTGGCGCAGCTTGGGGTCGTCGAACGGCTTGCGGGTGGTGTTGATGTACAGGCCGTGGATGCCCAGCACGCCCGGCGCCGTGACCTTGTGGTTGGCCGGGTCCTTGGCGATGAAGGTCTGCTCGTAGTCCGGGATGAAGACGAAGCTCCACTCGGCCTGGCCGCTGGCCAGTGCGGTCAGCGTGGTGTCGTTGCCGGAGTACGAGGTGTACCGCAGTTCCTTGACCTTCGGCAGCTCCTGCCAGTACCCGCTGTCCCGGGCCTCCAGGATGATGCCGGTCTGGCTCCAGGTCTTCAGCTTGTACGGGCCGCTGCCGACCGGGGTCTTGATGGTGTCGGTGGCCGGGTCGGCGATCGTCGACCAGATGTGCTTCGGCACCGTCGGGGTCTGCCCGATGAGCTTGTGGTGCGTGGTGAACTGCGACGACTTGAAGGTCATCTTGACCTTGTTGCCCTCGGCGGTGATCTGGTCGTACGGGATGGCGTAGATGTTGAGCGCGCCGTCCTTGCTGTCCCGGATCATCGTGTGGGTGAACACGACGTCCTCGGCGGTCACCGGCTTGCCGTCGGACCAGGTCGCGCCGTCGCGGATGGTGAGGTCCACCGTCTTCCAGTCGGCCGACCACGTGATCTCGCTGGCCAGCCACGGCTTCAGCGGCTGGTCCGGCTTGGTGTTGTTCCACTGGCCGAGGGGCTCGTAGATCATCCAGCGGTAACCGAGGTTCGTCGCCGAGGACGAGCCGATGAACGGGTTGTTGTTCTCGGTCTGGGTGCTGTTCGGCATGCCGATCGACAGGAAGCCGGAGGCCGCGCCGTTCTCCGCGTTGCTCTTGTTCTGAGCGTTGGGTGAGTCGCTGCACGCGGTCAGGCCGCCGCCGGCGAGCACGCCCGCCACGGCGAGCGCGAGAAGATTTCGTCGCTGCATCGGAAATGACTCCTAAGGAAGTGATCACTGAGAGGGCGTGCGGCATCGCGCGGCCGGATGTCGTCCGGTCGCGGGCACCATGGATCCCCGGTCGCCTACCGGCGGCCGGTTCTCGTCCGGGTCAGGGGGTTCTCGTGGGGATCAGGCGGTCGAGTCGCGGACGGTGAAGGTCGCCGGGATGATCGTCGGCCGGTTGGGCAGCGGGGTGCCCTCGAAGTGCGCGAGCAGGGTACGGGCCGCGGACTCGCCCATCTCTCGCATGGGCTGGTGGACCGTGGTGAGCGGCGGCTGGGTGTGTGCCGCCATCGGTATGTCGTCGAAACCGACGACCGCGACGTCCTCCGGGATTCGCCGGCCGGCCGCCTGCAGCGCCTGCATGGCGCCGGCCGCGGAGATGTCGTTGTGGCAGAAGACGGCGTCGAACTCGACGCCCGCGCCGATCGCCCGCTGGACCGCCTCCGCGCCGCAGCCGAAGGTGAAGTCGCCCAGCAGGACCCGGTCGTCGGTGACCGGGTGGCCGGCCTCGGCGTAGGCCGCGGCGAAGCCGTCCCGGCGCTGCTGGGTGCAGCCGAACTGGGCCGGTCCGGTGATCATGAGCGGCCGCTGCCGCCCGATCTCCAGCAGGTGTCGGGCGGCCGCTCCGGCGCCGGTGTGGTTGGTCGTGCCCACGCTGGGGATCCGCTGACCGGACATCTGGTCCCGGTCGTCGATCAGGACCATCGGCAGGCCCCGCGCGTGCAGGTTGGCGATGTAGTCGAGGGTGCCCTCCGGCTCGATCACCAGCAGCCCGTCGAAGGACTTCGCCGCCACCTGCGCGGCGAACTGGCGCATCGAGTCCGTACCGCGGTTGCAGGTGAAGAGCAGCAGCCCGTACTCCTCGGCCTCGAGCACGTCGACCGCGCCCTGCACCACCTCACCCATCCACGGCCAGGTGAGCGAGGGCACGAGCATGGCGACCACCCGGGTTCGGCCGCGGGCCAGGTTGACCGCCCGGGCGCTCGGCACGTAGCCGAGCTCGTCGATGACCGCACGCACCCGCGCGGCGGTCGACTCGTCCAGCTCACCCTTGCCGTTGAGGACCCGGGACACGGTGGTCTTGCTGACCTTGGCCCGGGCCGCCACGTCGGCGATGGTGATGGGCATGGGCACTCCTCGTTGTTACCAATGGTGTTCCAAGGCGTTTCGGAACCGGTTTCGGTACCGGTTCCGGCAGTCAACCCCAGTGAGGGTCATCACGTCAATGCGTGCCCGGTTCCGGAACCGGAATCGGCTTCGCGAGGTGCGGCAGCACGATGCCCAGCGGAGCGTCGACGACCAGGTCGGCGTACGGTTCGCCGCGTGTCACGCCCCGGTTGACGATCGCCACCCGGATGCCGTCGCGCGCCGCCCGCAGCACGAACCGACGGCCCGACATGACGGTCAGCGACGACCCCAGGACCAGCAGCGTACGAGCGCTCGCGACCAGCCCGAACGCCCGCGACACCCGGTCCGGTGGCACGGTCTCGCCGAAATAGACCACGTCCGGCTTGAGCAGCCCGCCGCAGGACAGGCAGTCCACCACCGTGAAGCCGGCCACCTCGGCGTCGTCCAGCTCCACGTCACCGTCCGGGTTGACGGTCGTGGCCACCGCGGCGAACCCGGGATTGGCCGCGGTCAGCCGATCCTCCAGCTCCGCGCGGCCGGAGAGCTCGCCACAGCCCAGACAGACCACCCGGGCCAGGTTGCCGTGCAGCTCGATCACGTCCCGGGCGCCGGCCGCCTGGTGCAGCCCGTCCACGTTCTGCGTGACCACCCCGGCGAGCAGGCCCTGCTCCTGCAACCGGGCCACCGCCCGGTGTCCGTCGTTGGGGCGGGCGGCGCCGATCGTCCGCCAGCCGAGATGGCTGCGCGCCCAGTACCGCCGCCGGGCGATCGGATCGCCGGTGAAGGTCTGATAGGTCATCGGCTGGGTGCGGCGTGCCGAACCCGACGGGCCTCGATAGTCCGGGATCCCCGAGTCGGTCGAGAGGCCCGCGCCGCTGAGCACGGCCACGCCACCCTCGGCGACCCACTCGTCCAGCCGCGCGACCTGCTCCACCACCTGAAGGTCCATGAACACATGGTCCCTCGCCCGGGTGACCGGCGGAGAACCACGTACGGGTGGCGCGGCCGCGTTCGCCGGGTGCGGGGGATGGGGCCTACGAGTAAGTTGACAAACGTGATCGCGGTCGCGCAGCCGGTAACCCGCCCCTGGGACGGGCAGCGGTTTCTGCGTTTCCTGACCGTGCTGGCGCTTCTCGCGCTGGCGGTCACCCTGCGCCTGCCCGCCCCCGCCGAACCCGTTACGGTGTCGCCCGTCACAGCGGCCTCCTCCGCCGTGGCCGGCACGGTGTCCCCGGCCGGCGCGACCGCACCGGCGGCGCAGCCCGAACCGGCCGTGGTCGTCGCGGCCGCGCCGGCGCCGGCGCCCCGCACGATCGACCTCCCCGCCGGTGAGACACCGCGCGCCCACGGCTCCCGGGCGCCCCCGGTCCGCTGAGGTTCCACCTCGCCCGACCGTAGATCCACTTTTTGGGGGTGCTCCATGGAATCCGTTGTTCAGACTCTGCTCGGCGCGGTGCCGCAAGCCACCGCGATCTGGCTGTCCCTCCTGCTGATCCTCGCCGTCGCGGTGGCCGTCGCCGCGGTGCCCAAGGGCATCGACACGGCGCCCGTCGTGCCCGCCGAGGAGAACCGGTTCGCGGCCGAACTCGAGGCCGCCGCCGACGAGGCCGCCGAGGCCGCCGTCCGGCGCCGGGCCGAATGGGTGACCGCGCAGGAGACGGTCGACGCCGCCTGGGCCGCGTACGAGGAGGCCTCCGAAACCGCCCGCCGGATCTCCGCGGCCACCGCGTTCCCGCTGATGAGCCGCCGCCGCAAACCGGGCGAGAACATCGACCGGCAGCGCTACCTGCACCGTGTCGCCTCCGAGCTGTGCCGCTCCCAGAACCTGTCGATCGCCCAGCTCAACGACGTGTTCGCGCACCGCGGCTGGAACCCGCGGCTGCACCCGGTCCAGCAGGAGGCGGTGCTGCGCAACGCGGTCCGTGAGCACCGCTTCGCGGCGTACCGGAAGGCGTTCGAGTGCGAGCAGGCCGCCTGGCGCAGCGCCGAGGCGGCCGCCGAGACCCTGCGGACCCTGCGCGCCGAGGCCGCCGCCGCCCGGCTGGCCGGCCCGGCCGCCGAGCCGGCCGATCAGCAGTGGTGGGCCGACCAGTGGACGCCGGCGGAACTGCCCGCCGCCGCCTGACGTCCACCTCGGAGCACCCCACCGTTCTCAGCGAACCCTGACGACCGCCCGGTAACCTGGCTCCCGGGCCACGGCGGCGGTTCTCTTTCGCTAGGGAGGCGATGGTGACGGTAACCCCTGCAGGATCCGGATCCGCATCGATGGTCCGGGTCCACCGGGCTGCCTTGATCGAGGACGCCGTGCACGAGATCGTCGAACGGCGTCTGCGCGGCCGCGGCTGGAAGCCGTACATCACCGCCTACACCGGGTACGGCGCCCCCGGCTGGGCCCGTGTGATGGGCCGGGTGCTGCTGGCGCCACCCCGCCCGATCCGGCGGAAGCGGGAGAAGATCCGCGGCTGGCGCAGCTTCACCACCACCCCGGTGAGCAGCGCCCTGGTGCGCGTCGAGCTCGGCGGCACCGTCACCGAGGCCCGCACCGACCGCAGCGGCTACCTGGACGTCCTGGTCAAGGGCGATCTGGATCCCGGCTGGGGCTGCGCGCGGCTCTCCACCGAGGGCACCGACCCGATCGAGGCGCCGATCCGGGTGATCGATCCGTCGGTGAAGTTCGGGGTGATCTCCGACATCGACGACACGGTGATGGTCACCACCCTGCCGCGGCCCCTGCTCGCCGCGTGGAACACGTTCGTCCTCGACGAGCACGCCCGCGCCGCCGTCCCCGGCATGGCGGTCCTCTACGAGCGGCTGGTCCACGCCAACCCCGGCACCCCGGTCATCTACCTCTCCACCGGCGCGTGGAACGTCGCGCCCGCCCTCACCCGCTTCCTCAGCCGGCACCTCTACCCCGCGGGCCCGATCCTGTTGACCGACTGGGGTCCCACGCCGGACCGCTGGTTCCGCAGTGGCCAGGAACACAAGCGCAAGTCGCTGCACCGCCTCGCCGAGGAGTTCCCGGACGTCAAGTGGCTGCTCATCGGCGACGACGGTCAGCACGACCAGGAGATCTACTCCGAGTTCGCCCGGGAGCATCCGGACAACGTCGCGGCCGTGGCGATCCGCCGGCTCTCCCCGGCCCAGGCGGTGCTGGCCGGCGCCATCCCCGGCCCGTCGGAGACCGCCGAGGTCGTGCCGTCCGGTGGCAAGACCTGGTTCTCGGCCCCCGACGGCGCCGGTCTCTGGTCGCTTCTGCGCGACACCGACCTGGTGACCAAAAAGGACTAGGCTTCGTCGGGCTCCGGGCGGGTGGCCGAGTCGGCCACCCGCTCGTGCAGCCGGCTCCGGATCTCCTCCGGAGTGTAGGCACGGCGCTTGCGCTCCGCCCGGGCGATCACCGCCCCGGTCGCCGCGACTCCCGCCAGCCCCGCCAGTCCCGCTATCTTCCACCACCGCATGAGCTGAGAATAGACACGTGGGAGCAGAACTCAGCCTCGACGAGGCCATCGACCTGACCCGTACGGGCGACATCTGGATCTTCCGTGGCCGCTCCGGCCCGGACCGTGCGATCCAGACCCTCACCAACAGCCCCGTGAACCACGTCGGTATGTCGCTCGTCATCGAGGACATGCCACCGCTGATGTGGCACGCCGAACTCGGGAAATCACTTCCGGACATGTGGTCCGGCAGTTTCCAGCGCGGCGTCCAGCTGCACGATCTGCGCGACGCGGTCACCGTCTGGGCCCGGCGCTACGGTCAGCGCGGCTGGCTGCGGCAACTCGACCCCGGCGCCAACCGCGCCATGGAGGACAAGGCGCTCAAGACGGTCGCCCGCCTGGACGGCACGCCGTTCCCGTCGACGTCCCAGCTGGCCTGGCGGTGGGCCCGCGGCCGGGTGCCGCAGATCCGGCTGCCCTGGAGCCGGGGAGAGGTCAGCGACGCGACGCTGGAGAAGGCGTACTGCGCCGAGGTGGTCGCGGTGACCTACGAGGACATGGGACTGCTGCCGAGCGGCCGCAAGGCCAACTGGTACGACCCGGGCCGCTTCTGGAGCGGCGACGAGCTGGAGCTCTGCCCGGGCTACAGCCTCGGCGAGGAGATCGCGGTCAACGTCCCTGCCGCCTGACGGATCGCGGCCTTGCGGTTTGGACTGCGGCTGGTCGTGGGTGCTGTCTCAGCCGTGCTGAGACAGCCGTGCGAGCCAGCCGGTTCGCGGTTGGCCCCGGTTGGTCCGCATGGCTGTCTCTGGCGTGCTGAGACAGCCGTGCGAGCCAGCCGGTTCGCGGTTGACCCCGGCCGGCTCTCATGGCTGTCTCAGCCGTGCCGAGACAGCCGTGCGAGCCGGCCGGTTCGGGGTTGGCCTCGGCCGGTCGTGGGTGCTGTCTCGGGCGTGCCGAGACAGCGGTGCGAGCCGGCCGGGGGTGGAGCGAGCGGTCAGCGGGTGGAGCGGCGGCCGCCGGACCGGGCGGAGAAGGCGGCCGCGCCGCCGCCCCCGGAGGTGCTGCCGGTCGTGGTGGCGCGCTGCTGCGGCGTACCGGAGCGGGGGTTGGAAGCCGCACCCCGCGTCTGCCCGGAGGCGCGGCCCTGTGCGGCATTGCGGCCCTGGCCGGCGGCTCCACGCCCGCGGCCGGAAGCCTGCCCGCCACCGGACTGGCCCTCGCCCTGTGCCCGCCCGCCGCGGCGAGCCCCGGCGTCGGCCGTGCCGGAGGCCGAGGCCGAAGTCCGGGCCGAAGCCGTGGCCGTGCCGGAGACACCGGCGGAGGCGCCGGCCGCTCCGGTGCCGCGGCCGCTCCCGCGGCGGGACCGGCGGGACCGGCCGCCCGCGCCGCCGTCGCCCGGGGACTCCGGGGAGGCCGGCCGGGAGGAGGCCGCCGGGCGCGAGGCCGGGGCCGGAGGAGCGGGCGTCACGAACGTGCGCTCGCCGGGGGCGAGCTGGCTGAGCAGCGCGTCGCCCGGCCGGGTGCGGGTGGTGACCGGGCGGATGCCGGCTCTGCGGGCCAGGTCGCGCACGTCGGCCTGCTGCTCGTCGGTCATCAGGGTGATCACCGTGCCGCGGGCGCCGGCGCGGGCGGTCCGGCCGGAGCGGTGCAGGTACGCCTTGTGCTCCACCGGCGGGTCGGCGTGGATGACCAGCGTCACGTCGTCCACGTGGATGCCGCGGGCGGCGATGTCGGTGGCGACCAGGGTGCCCGCGGTCCCGTCGGAGAACGCCGACAGGTTGCGGTTACGGGCGTTCTGCGCGAGGTTGCCGTGCAGCTCGACGGCGGGCACCCCGGCCGTGTTGAGCTGCCGGGTCAGCACCTTGGCACGCCGCTTGGTGCGGGTGAACACCACCGACCGGCCGGGTGCCGACAGCAGCTCGACGAGGATGCCGAGCCGGTCGTCCTCGCGGACGTGCAGCACGTGGTGATCCATCTCGACGGGCGCCTGCGCGGCCGAGTCGACGTGGTGCGTGACCGGCTTGCGCATGAATTTCTGCACCAGCACGTCCACCCCGTTGTCCAGGGTGGCGGAGAAGAGCAGCCGCTGCCCGCCGGCCGGGGTCTGCGACATCAGCCGCCGCACCACCGGCAGGAAGCCGAGGTCGGCCATGTGGTCGGCCTCGTCGAGCACGGTGATCTCGATCGCGTCGAGGGAGGCGTGCCCGCTGCGGATGTGGTCGTCGAGCCGGCCGGGGCAGGCCACCAGCACGTCGACACCCGCTTTCAGGGCTTTGATCTGCGGGTTCGGCCCGACGCCGCCGAAGACCACGAGGGTCCGCAGCCCGGCCGCGTCGGCCAGGGGCCGCAGGGTCGCCTCGATCTGGGTGGCCAGTTCGCGGGTGGGCGCCAGGATCAGCGCGCGTGGACGGCTCGGCTGGGCTTTCCGCTTGGCGGCGAGCAGCCGGGCGACCAGCGGGATCACGAACGCGTACGTCTTGCCGGATCCGGTGCGCCCCCGTCCCAGCACGTCGCGGCCGGCCAGCGAGTCGGGCAGGGTGGCCGCCTGGATGGGGAACGGGGCGGTGATCCCGAGCCCGGTGAGTGCCGTGGTGAGGACGGCGGGCACGCCGAGCTCGGTGAAGGTCGTCATGAAGGTGGGAACTCCCGATTGATTGAGGTCGGCCGGCCCGGCGGTGACGCGCGGCGGCCGATTCGATCATTTTAGCCGGGAACACTCCGCTACCGGCCTGCACCCGAAGGTGAACCGCACCGCACTCAGCGCCCCGGATCTTTCTCATCAGCGCCGGACACCCCACCCGGCCTGGTATTGAGGAGACCCCCTGATGAGCGGTGAAGCACCTTTCACCGAGCGGCGTGGCGAGGACATCGTCCGGGCGAACATGCCGCTCGTCGGGCACCTGGTCCGCGAGATGCTGGCCCGGGTTCCCTCACACGTCAACCGTGACGATCTGTTGTCGGCCGGGTACGCCGCGCTGGTGGCGGCGGCCCGGGGGTTCGACCCGGAGCGCGGTGTGCCCTTCCCCCGGTTCGCCGCGGCCCGGGTCCGCGGCGCCCTGCTCGACGAGCTGCGCGGCCTGGACTGGGCGAGTCGGTCGGTACGGCAGCGGGCGCGGCGCACCGACGCGGCCCGTGAGGAGCTGATGGCCGAGCTGGGCCGGACGCCGACCGTGCAGGAGATCGCGGACAAGCTCGGCTGTTCGGTCGAG
The DNA here is from genome assembly GCF_016862455.1 of Actinoplanes utahensis. Taxonomy (GTDB): domain Bacteria; phylum Actinomycetota; class Actinomycetes; order Mycobacteriales; family Micromonosporaceae; genus Actinoplanes; species Actinoplanes utahensis. The sequence goes on along the minus strand of NZ_BOMZ01000026.1, from coordinate 194,281 downwards.
GACATCGAGAACAGCGCGGACGACGTGCACCGCGCGACCGTCTTCAGCCTCCAGGGCTTCGCGACCGCGACGGCCGACGACATCGTCACCGAGCCGGGCGCCGGCCCGGAGGAGATGCTGTTGCGCCGGGAGCGGTTCGGCTATCTGCGGCACGCCGTGGACGCGCTGCCGGAGCGGCTGCGCGTGGTGGTGCAGGGCTACTTCTTCGACGAGCGGCCGATGTCGCGGATCGCCGCCGATCTGGGCGTCAGCGAGTCGCGGGTGTCGCAGCTGCGTGCCGAGGCGCTGGTCCTGCTCCGGGACGGGATGAACGCCCACCTGGACCCGGCCCTGGCGGCGCAGAACCCGCCGAAGGAGGGCTGTGTGGCCCGGCGCCGGGCCGCGTACTACGACAAGATCGCGAGCCGGGGGACCCTGCGTACCCGGCTGGCGATGACCGGCCCGGACGGCCTGCCGGTGGTGGCGGCCTGAGACTTCCCCGGTGGTGAGGGGCCCGCCGCGGTTCGCGGCGGGCCTTTCCACACTCACGCGTTGGCGCAGGTGCCGGCCTTCTTCTGGGCGGCGATCGCCTTGTCGGCGCCCATCTTGTAGAGGGCCAGGCCCTCCTTGGCCGGCTCCAGCTTCCAGGCGCCGTTCTCGTAGACCATGGTGTACGACTGGGCCGCGACCAGCTGCTTCGCGATCACCACGGCCTTGTCGGTGCCCTCCATCCGGGCGCTGGTGAGCTGGATCGCCAGGCCCTTGCGGGAGCAGACGGTGTTCAGCTTCACGTAGTCGGCCTTGCTGATCGACTGCTTGCCGGCCGAGGTGTACATCTCCCACGCGCCGGCGAAGTCGCCGCCGCTGAACCGGTCGAACACCGTCTGGGCGGCCTGCTTGGCGCCTTCCAGGGTCTGCTGCTCGGGGCCTGCGCCGGCGGCCGCGGCGGCGTCGCCGGCCGGTTCCGGGGTCTCCTCGGAGCAGGCGCCCGCGAAGGCGAGGGTGGCGGCAGCGGCGAGCGTCAGTGCGGTCAGACGGCGAATCGGGTGGCGTGTGTCCATGTCTCGGTTAATGAGCCGCGCCGGGCGGGCGTAACGGCCCCGGCGTGTCGAGACGGCTTCCGGACACTTGTGCCCGCGGCCGTAACCCGTCGCCGCTGGGCTATTCTGGTCGTTTGCCGAATGCTTTCCGGCAAACAAAAAAGCAGCCATATGAATGGCTGCAGAACGCCGGAATGATAGCACGAAAAGGGGCGACTTTGTCAAGCTCGAGCGCCGAGATCGATTCCGAGCAGGCGTACTTGACCACGCTCTACCAGCGACTGGATCAATTGCGTGAGCAGGCCGACAGCCGCCTGCGCGGCATCCTCCTCGAAGCCGGCGGCACCCCGCAGGGCCGCACCCAGCGGGAGGCCACCCGCGCCCACTATGCCGAGCAATTGGCCCAGTTCAACTCCGTGGAGAACGGGCTCTGCTTCGGCCGGCTGGACTTCTCCGCCGGCAATCCCCGCTACATCGGCCGGATCGGGCTGTTCGCCGAGGACCGGGACTCCGACCCTCTTCTGGTGGACTGGCGGGCCCCCGCCGCGCGGCCCTTCTACCTGGCCACCGCGGTCAGCCCGGAGGGCGTGACCCGGCGCCGGCACCTGCGCACCCGGGGCCGGGTGCTCACCGGCATCGACGACGAGACCCTGGACATCGAGGCCGGCGACGGCACCGGCCGGGAGGACGTGACCGGGGAGGCGGCGCTGCTGTCGGCGCTGACCGCCAACCGGACCGGCCGGATGCGCGACATCGTCGAGACCATCCAGGCCGAGCAGGACGAGGTGATCCGGTCCGGGCTGCCCGGCGTGCTGGTGGTCCAGGGCGGGCCGGGCACCGGCAAGACCGCGGTGGCGCTGCACCGGGCGGCGTACCTGCTGTACACGTACCGCGAGCAGTTGACCCGTACCGGTGTGCTGATCCTCGGCCCGAACACGACCTTCCTGCGGTACATCTCCCAGGTTCTGCCATCGCTGGCGGAGACCGGGGTGCTGCTGGCCACCCTCGGCGACATGTTCCCCGGGGTGCGTGCGCACGCCACCGAGCCGCCGGCGGTCGCCGCGTTCAAGGGCGGTCTGGGCATGCTCGACGCGCTGGAGAACGCGGTCGCCGACCGGCAGACGCTGCCGGACGACTTCGTCGAGGTCGACCACGACGGCTACCCGCTGCGCATCGAGCGGGAGGTGCTGCTGGCGGCACGGACCGCGGCCCGCCGGTCGGAGAAACCGCACAACGTGGCCCGGCAGATCTTCGTGACCGAGGCCATCCATCAGCTGTCGCGGCAGATCGCCGAGCGGATCGGCGCGGACCCGCTCGGCGGGGAGAACCTGCTCTCCGAGGCGGATCTCGCCGAGACCCGGCGGGAACTGCGCGAGGACATCGACGTGCAGCAGGTGCTGTTCGACTTCTGGCCGGTGCTCACCCCGCGCCAGGTCTTGCGGGACCTGCTCAGCGACGCCGACCGGCTGGAGTCGGCGGGACTGCCGCGGACGCTGCTGCGGGACCGGTCGGCCGGCTGGACCCCGGCCGACGTGCCGCTCCTGGACGAGCTCGCCGAACTGCTCGGCGTCGACGACACGCTCGCGGTCCGCGAGAAGCAGAAGCAGAGGAGAGCCGCGATCGAGTACGCCGAGGGCGTCCTGGAGATCGTCGAGGGTTCCCGCTCGCTGGACTTCGAGGACGAGGGCGCCGAACGTGACGAGGTGCTGTCCGCCCTGGACGTGGTCGACGCGGGCGCCTTCGTCGAGCGGCACGAGGTGATCGACACCCGGACCGCGGCCGAGCGGGCCGCCGCCGACCGGACCTGGGTGTTCGGCCATGTGATCGTCGACGAGGCGCAGGAGCTGTCGCCGATGGCCTGGCGGCTGCTGATGCGCCGCTGCCCGAGCCGGTCGGTGACCGCGGTCGGTGACGTCGCGCAGACCTCCGAGCTGGCCGGCACCACCACCTGGGAGCAGGTCTTCGAGCCGTGGGTGGCGCAGCGCTGGCGGCTGGTCGAGCTGAGCGTGAACTACCGCACCCCGGCAGAGGTGATGGCGGTCGCGGCGGACGTGCTGGCCGCGGTCGATCCGGCGCTGCGGCCGCCGCGGTCGGTGCGGTCGTCCGGCGTGGCCCCGTGGGCGCGCCGGGTGGATCCGCCGGCTGTCGCCGAGGAGCTCATCGCCGAGGTACGCAAGGAGGCCGCCCTGATCGAGGAGGGCCGTCTCGGTGTGCTCGTGCCGGAGAGCCTGGAGCCGGCCCTCGGTGCCGAGCTGGTCGCCGCGGTTCCCGGCGCGGCCGTGGGGGAGCAGCCCGACCTGCTCAACCATGTGGTCCTGATGACCGTCCGGCAGGCGAAGGGCCTGGAGTTCGACTCGGTGCTGGTGGTCGCCCCGGACGAGATCATCGCCGAGTCGCCGCGCGGGCTGTCCGACCTCTACGTGGCGGTCACCCGGGCGACCCGCCGGCTGGGCGTTCTGCACACCGCCGACCTGCCGAAGGTCCTGTCCTCCCTCGGGTAGAGCCGACGGCCGGCCGGGGGTGATCCGGACGGGCATGCATGAGTGGCACCGGGGGACGGCCGGGAGGGAACGCCTGGCGCAGCCGCCGCGAGTCACGGCGGCTGTGCGTGGCCCGTACCGGGGAAAGGTCTTGAAAAGGGGTGGGCCCGGCGCTGGGAGAGCGCCGGGCCCGGATGGATCAGGCGGCCACGAACGGCATGTTGCCGCGGCCGATCGAGGTGTGGCCGTGCGCGTTGGTCAGCGAGAGACGGGTGCGCATCGTCGTGTTGCTGGCGATGTTGGCGTAGTAGTTGGCACGGCGACGGGCGGTGATGCTCTCCGGGTTGTCCGGGACCGGGGCCATCTCCGGGTTGAGGTGCGTGTTGAGGCCGTCCTTGAGCAGCGACAGCGCCTCGGCGCGCAGCTGCGACACCCGCGACTCGGTGACGCCGAGGTCCGCGGCGATGTCCGCCATCGGGCGCTCGTGCAGGAAGTACTCGGTGACGACGGTCTGCAGGCGCTCCGGCAGCGAGCCGATCGCGTGGTGCAGGTAGCCGATCTGCTCGCGGCGCAGCAGCATCTCCTCCGGGCCGGGCTCGCGCTCGGTCACCAGGTCGTCGGCGCTGCTGGTGGTGAAGCCCTGCAGTGACAGGACGGTGGCGCGCTGCACGTCGGTGTCGGTCTGGTGCAGGTCGGTGGTGGTGGTGCCGAGGGCCTGGGCCAGCTCCTCCGGGGTGGGCGTACGGCCCAGCGAGGTGGTGAGCGCCTGACGGGTGGTGTCGGTGTTGCGGGCCTTGGACCGCACCGAGCGGGTCGCCCAGTCCAGCGCGCGCAGCTCGTCGAGGAGCGCGCCGCGGATCCGGGTGCCGGCGAACCGGTTGAACGGGACGCCGCGCTGCGGGTCCCAGCCGCGCGCCGCGGTGACCAGGGCGTGCAGGCCGGCGCTGGTCAGGTCGTCGCGGTGGATGTGGTTGGGGATGCGGCTCAGCATGTCCCGCACCAGGTGACCGACGAGCGGCATGTGCGTGCGGATCAGTTCCTCCTGCTCCGCGGTGGAGAGCACGGCAGTGGCGGAAGCGGTGTCGAAGAGGTTGTCGGCAGCGGTCGTCACGGTGCTCGTCATCTGTTTCCCCCGGTTGCTCGTCGGCGCCCTGGCTGGTGGCACCGGCTGACAAGAGAAACTTTCCGGTGCGCAGGGTGCAGGCTCCGGTGACGGACAGTTGCGGACGGGTTGCTTCAACCCGGCGCTCTTCGCGATGGCCTTCCATCGGCGGGCACGGGTTCCGGTTGAGGGTTCTCGGGAGGTGCGGCAAGGTGTGCCGCATGGACCTGAGCGACACCGGTACGACCGTCACCGTCATCTCCGGCCTGGTGATCCTGACCGGGGTGGTGGGGGTGCTGGTGCCGGTGCTTCCCGGACTGCTGCTGACCTGGGCGGGCGCGCTGCTCTGGGCGATCCTCGGGGAGGGTTCCGGCGGCGCGCGGACCTTCGTCGCGGTGTTGGCCACGGTGCTCGCCGGCGCCGGACTGGTGATCAAGTTCCTGTGGCCGGGCAAGAAGCTGAAGAGCACCGTGCCCACGTCGGCGCTGCTGCTCGGCGGGGTGCTCGGCCTGATCGGGTTCTTCGTGGTGCCGATCGTCGGCCTGGTGCTCGGCTTCGTGCTGGGCGTGTGGCTGGTGGAGCTGAACCGTCTGGGCATGGAGCGCGCCTGGCCGTCGACCCGCTCGGCGATCGCCGCGGTCGGGCTGTCCCTGCTGGTGGAACTGGCCGCCGCCCTGATGATCGCGGTGACCTGGCTGTTCGGACTGGCCTTCGCCTGAGCCTTCGCCGCGCCGGGCCTGGCGGGGCCGGCCCGAACGCCGAGTGTGCCGAGTCAGGACGCGAACAGCGGCCGACCGTCACACACCGGATTCCAGGCGGCGCCGCCGGCGGCGCTGGGTCAGCAGCAGGAGCAGCGGTGTGGCGGTCAGGATCCCCGCGACCGCCACCGCCGCGGCCACGGTGAACCCGGTCGGGCCACCGGGATGTGCCGGTTCGGCCTGGGCCGGCGCGGCCGCGCCCGACGGCGTCCTCTCCACGGCCTCGGCGGAGGCGGCCGCGGCCACCTCCGCCGGGGTGACCAGCTTGCCGACCGACGAGCCGGCCGGCAGCGAGAAACCCCAGTCGAGCAGCGCGGCGCCCTGCTGCCAGCCGCGCAGCGGGCGCGCCTCGGCGCCGAGCAGGGTGGCGACCAGGGTCCGGCCGTTGCGGGTGGCCGCGCCCACGTAGCTGTGCCGGGCCAGGGTGGTGAACCCGGTCTTGCCGCCCAGCGCGCCGGGGTAGTTGTAGATCAGCTTGTTCTCGTTCTGGAACTGGAAGCCGCCGACCTTCTTCGGCCGGGTCTGGGCGGGCATCTGCCCGATCCGGGTCAGCGCGTACCGGCGGAAGTCGTCGCTGGCGAAGCACACCCGGGCGATGAGCGCCAGATCGTACGCGCTGGTGAACTGGCCCTTGCCGTCCAGCCCGGACGGGGTGACCGCGTGCGTCTGCCGGGCGCCGAGCGAGGCCGCCAGGTCGTTCATCGCCGCCACCGTCTTCGCCTGCCCGTCCGGGCCGCCGCCACCGGCGGTGCGGGCCAGGGCGTTCGCCGCGTCGTTGCCCGAGTTCAGCAGCAGGCCCAGCCAGAGCGTGGACACCGGGTAGGTGCCGCCGACCACGACACCGACCGCCGAGCTGTTCGGCTCGATCCTCAGGTCGCCCTCGGTGATCGTCACCTTCTGCGCCGGGTCGAGCTTCTCGATCGCCGTCGCGGCCAGCAGCATCTTCTGCACGCTGGCCGGGGTCTGGTGCACGTGCGGGCCGCAGGCGCCGAGGACCTCGCCGGTGTCCAGGTCGGAGACCATCCAGGTGGTCGCGGTGAGCGCGGGCGGCGCGGGACTGCCGTCCGGGACGACCAGGCCGTGGGTGGCCAGTCGCGCGCCGCCGAGCGCCATGTCCTCGGCGACGTCGGCGGGCGGGACCGGCCGGGGCGGCATGCTGGGCTTGACGACCGGCGGCTTCGGGCAGGGGATCTCGGCGGCGGCCTGCGCGGCCTGCGCGGCCTGCGCGGCCTGCGCGGGGGTGGTCAGCAAGGAACCGGTGAGGACGGTGACGGCCAGGGCGGCCACGAGCGCTTTCACGGCCAGCGGTCTCCGGCGGTCAGACGGCGTTCCAAGAGGGTCTGCAGCGGGATCGGGTCGCCGTCGCCGCCGCCCGCGCCGACGATCATCCGGGCCGTGCTGGGCGACAGGTCGGCGCCGGCGAACCGGGCGCGCAGCGACGGGGCGACGGTGAGCACGTAATACTCCCCGTCCTCGCCGACGGCCACCGAACGGTCGGACTTCAGGTACCACCCGCGGACGTTGGTGCGGTAGGTCGAGCGGCCGTCGAGGCTGCGCGCGGAGAGCGTGTGCGGCGCCAGCCCACGCTCGGCGGCGCGGCGCACGAAGTCGTCGAGCAGCGCCTCGGCCCGGCGTGCCTCCGCTGCCCGGTCCGCCTCCAGAGCGGCGGCTCGCACGGCCACGGCGTGTCGCTGTTGCTCGCGCCAGGCGGCCTGTTCGTCCCGCATGGCGCCGACCCTAACGTGAGAGGCCGGGTCGCGGTCAACCGGGCTTTCCGGGATTGGGGCTGCAATTCCCCTGGTTCCATTCCGATAACAAGGAGCGAAAGAATTGCCGGATCGCGGGCGGGAGTTGCGCCGCGGACCGGTCGCGCGCGAGACTGAGGCTTATTCGCGACCTCGTCGGTCGACCACGGCCTCCGCCGTCGTGAATAGGCATCACTGGGCGCGGCGGAATCATTCTTCTCGGGAGTCGTTATGGCGCGGCAGGTAATCACCACCCTGATCGACGATCTGGACGGCCAGAAGGCGGATCGGACGGTCGAGTTCAGCCTCGACGGTGTCAGCTACACGATCGACCTCTCCGAGTCCAACGCCGGAAAGCTGCGCAAGGCTCTGGACCCGTTCATCAGCGCCGGGACCCGTCTCGGCCGCACCACGTCGGGACGCATCCCGTCGCGGGCGGCGGCGCCGGCCCGGACCGCAGGCTCGCGTGACGAGAACCGACTGATCCGCGAGTGGGCGATCCGTAACGGGCACAAAATCTCCGAGCGGGGCCGCATTCCGCAGGAGGTCAGCAACGCCTACCGGGCGGCGCACGGCCGCTGATTCACGCGGTTTGCTCACCGTGGGCGGTGCATGGTCACCGGTGCGGTGGGCACCGGCCGCCGACAGCGGGTTGATCCCGCTCTGTCGTGCGGCCGATAACCGTCGGTAAACCACGCCGTCGAATTGGCCGTAAAGGGCCTTTACCGAAGACTCAACGAAGGCGCGGCAGTTCCGCCGCGACCTCGGTCAACACTTTCTCGTCCCCGGCGTACCAGCTCGACTCGCGCGGCCAGTGCGTGATCACATCGGTGAAGCCCAGTTCCCGGGCACGGCCGACGGCGTCGGTGAAGGCGCCGACGCTGCTCATCGAGAACACCGGCGACGAGTCCAGATTCAGGTAACGATCGATCGAGTCGAGCGGCCGCCCGGCGTCCGCCAGCGTCGTCTCGAACCGGTCCCGGATCTCCGTCACCGCCCGCCACCACTCGTCCGCGGTCTCCGCCTGCGGCCCGGTGGTCACCCAGCCGTCGCCGTACCGCGCGGCCAGCCGCAGGGCCCGCGGACCGTTCGCCGCCACCACGAACGGTGGCCGCGGCTGCTGGACCGGCCCCGGGATGCTACGGGCGTCGACGGCCGAGAACCACTCACCGGACCAGGTGGTGGACGGCTGCCGCAGGATCGTGTCGAACAGCTCGAGGAACTCGGCGAACCGGTCCACCCGCCGGCGCGGGGTCAGCTCCGGCTGCCCGAGCACGGCGGAGTCGAAACCGATGCCGCCGGCGCCCAGCCCGAGGATCAGCCGGCCACCGGAGATGTCGTCCAGGGCGGTGGCCTCACGGGCGAAGTGCACCGGGTGACGGAAGTTGGGCGAGGCGACGTAGGTGCCCAGCCGGATCCGGGAGGTGACGGTCGCGGCCGCGGTCAGGGTCGGCACCGCGTCGAACCAGGGGCCGGTGATCAGGTCCCGCCAGCCCAGGTGGTCGTAGGTCCAGGCGTGGTCGAAGCCGTACTCCTCGGCGAGCCGCCACCGCCGGCTCGCGTCGGCCCACCGCTGGTCAGGAAGAATCACGATGCCGATGCGCACGAGCCGAGCCTACTCACGCGGTCTGGCGGCCGGTCTCCTCGGTCGCGCCGGTGGCGGCCTCGAACGCCTGCAGGGCGCGCAGCAGGTCCTGCCGAGCGGCGGCCGGCATCCGCTCCAGGACCTCGGAGAGCGCGGCCTGCCGCCGCTCCCGCAGGTCGGTCAGCAGCCGCCGGGAGGCCGGGGTGAGCAGCAGCCGCACCTCGCGGCGGTCCCGCGGGTCGGCGACCCGGCGCAGCAGGCCGGTGGCCTCCAGGCGGTCACAGAGGCGGCTCGCCGACGACGGGACCACGTCGAGCGCCTCGGCCAGGCGGCTCATGTTGGTGTGCCGGTTGGCGGCGACGATCGTCAGCACCCGCAGCTGCGCGGGCGGGATGGCCGGCTGCTGAGCGACGCGGGCCCGTTCGAGGACGGCCACCAGCGACTCGACCGACGACTCGACAGCCGCGGCGACTTCGGTGGCGCGATCCATCCCGTTTCCCCGTCGTCATCGCCAGAGGCGGACCCGTGAACCTGAACGCTTACCCGAACCGTGGCGTTTCAAACTCACCGCCGCCAATCCAGGCAGACCATGACCGCGTCGTCCTCCGGCTCGGCGCCGGCGTGATATTCGCGAAGGCCCCGCATCACGGTACCCACCGCCTCGGTGGCGGGCTGCAGCCGCGTCCGGCGCAGAGCCGTGAACAGGGCGGACTCGCCGTAGGCCGGGCGGCCGGGCGGGGTGGCGGTGTGCACGCCGTCGCTGACCACCAGCATCCGGTCGCCGGGCTCGAGCTGGAAACGCTGGATCTCGTAGTGCGCCTCGCCGAACATGCCGAGCGGCAGCTGCTGTTCCAGGGGCACGCGCTCGGTGTCGCCGCCGCGGGCCAGCAGGCAGTGCGGGGAGCCGGCGTCGACCGCGGCCACCCCGCCGCCGACCAGGTCGACCTCCAGGAGCAGGGTGGCGGCGTGGGCGGCTCCGCCGTACCGGGAGTGGACGGCGTCGGAGGCGAGCTCGGCCTGTTCCACGATGTCGGCGCCGCAGCGGCGGGCGTTGCGCATGGCGTTGACGGCCAGCGAGGTCAGGATCGCGGCTTCGAGGCCGTCGCCGTGGCCGTTGAGCACGGTGATGGTCAGCCGGTCGCCGTCGAGGGCCCAGTCGAAGTGGTCGCCGTGCACGGCGTACGCCGGCTCGAGCTGCCCGGCGATCAGGAACCGGTCGTCGCCGAGCGAGCGGCCGGGCAGCAGTTCCCATTGCAGCTCGGCGGCCATGGTGAGCCGGGCCCGCCGCTGGGCCCGCCGGTACCGGTCGGTGGTGCCGGTGGCCGCCCGCAGCGCGGTGGCCAGGTCGTCGACGTCGGCGGCGAGCCGTTCGGCCTGGTCGCCATCGGGTGCGGCGGGCAGGGCCAGGTGGAGGACGCCGAGCCGTTCACCCCAGCAGGTCAGCGGCAGGTTGAGCCGGACCGGGCCGGCCGGGTGGCGGGCGGTGTCGGGCCGCTGGCTGGCGAAGCACCGCATCACCGGCGATTCGGGGATGTCCGGTCCGTGGCCGAGCAACGGGCGCAGCCGGGTGCCGGTCAGATCGGGCACGAGGACCTCGACCAACTCGGCGGCGTAGTGGCGGCGCAGATGGTCCGCGGCGGCTTCGGGCAGCCGGTCGGGTGGTGTGGCTCGCAGCAGGGAGCCGAGGGGCGCCGGTTGATCGGACATGACGGACTCCTCTCGCGAACGACGACCTCCGCAGACATTTGTTATACGGCAAGCAATTCGCGCCGGTGCGGACCCCCTGGGGCCACACCGGCGCGAACACCCTCAGGCGAACGACTTCTCGAAATGGATCAGGCTCCCGGTACGAGGGCTGGAATGCATGCGCACGTTCTCGCCCAGCGCCCTGATCAGGAAGAGTCCGCGTCCCCGTTCGCTGGTGGCCTCGGGGGACGTCCCGCCGTCGGGGTCGAAACCGGCCCCGTCGTCCACCACGTCGATGGAACAGCGGTCCTCGGCGACGTCGAGGCGAACCTCGAACTTCTCCGCACCGGCGGCGTGCTTCACCACGTTGGCGCACGCCTCGGTGAGGGCGATCTCCAGATCAGTGCCGGCCTGACGGTCCACTCGCAGGATCGTCAGGGCACATCGCAACAGCCGTCGCACGGCGGGCACGCTGTCCACCTCGAGGGGCAGATTCAGCCGGACCGACATGCGCATGCCGATCCTGTGCCCGATCCATCGTTCGGCTAACCGCGACCGGGTGATCGTGTCCCCGTTTCGTGTTATCCATGTCCCCGCGGTCCGTCTCCCTTCCAGCGCGGACATCCGCGAGGCGAAGGAGGCTCGGCGACATGGTGGAACAACCCGGCACCGCGACCGTGGCGGCGGCCCGCGCCGGCGATCCGGTGGCGATCGACCGGCTGGTGGCCGGTTACCTGCCGCTGGTCTACACGATCGTCGGCCGGGCTCTGGAAGGGCACGCCGACGTCGACGACGTGGTCCAGGAGGTCATGCTCCGAGTCCTGCGCAACCTCGGTGAGCTGCGCGATCCGGCGGCCTTCCGGTCCTGGCTGGTGGCGATCACGGTGCGGCAGGTGCGGGAGCGGTTCCGCGGGCGGCCCCCGGCGGCGCCGCTGGACTTCGATCTGCGCGACCCCGGCGCCGACTTCACCGATCTGGCCATCACCCGCCTGGAGCTCAGCGGTCAGCGCCGGGAGACCGCCGAGGCGACCCGCTGGCTGGACGAGGAGAACCGGGAGCTGCTCGCGCTCTGGTGGCTGGAGGCGTCCGGCGAGCTCACCCGAGACGAGATCGTCGACGCGACAGGCCTCGGCCGCCAGCACGCCGCGGTCCGCGTCCAGCGGATGAAGGCCCAGCTGGAGACGGCCCGCGCGGTGGTCCGGGCGCTGCGGGCGCCGCGGTGCCCCCAGTTGGCCGCGCTGCTCACCGGCTGGGACGGGCAGCCCGGTGCGCTCTGGCGCAAGCGCATCGCCCGGCACACCCGCGACTGCCGCGACTGCGCCCCGGTCTGGCAGGACATGGTCGAGGCGGAACGGCTGCTGGCCGGGATGGCGCTGGTCCCGCTGCCACCGGGCGCGGCCTTCTGGAAGTTCCCGACCCTTCCGGGTACGGCCACCGGCGCCGCCACCACCGCGCCGGCCGTTCCCAGCGGCGCCGGGGCCGGGGCGACAGCCGGCTGGAAGGTGCTGGCCGCCGCGATCGCCACGGCCGCGGTCGCCGGCGCGGGAGCGGTCGTCATGTCGTACCGCGAGACGGCGGAGCCGCCGGCCGGCGCCGCGGCCGTCGTCGCGCCGCAACCCTCGCCGACCGCGGTGATCCCCTCGCGGGCGCCCGCCCGGTCCGTGCCACCCTCCGTGCCGCCGTCCGTCCCGCCCTCGCGCCGGGCGACGGTCTCGCCGCCGGCGAGCCGCGCCGCCACCCCGCCCGCCGCCACCCGCTCGGCGAAGAAGGGCGCCGCGGTCTGGAGGTTCGCCGGCGCGAAGGCGGCGCTGAAGGACGTCGGCGCGGCCTGGTACTACGGCTGGGCGCCGAACGACGACGAGGTGCCGGGACCGGCGGGTGTCGAGTTCGTGCCGATGATCTGGGGCGCCGCCGACGTCGACGACGCCACCCTGAAGCAGGTCAGGACCGAGGGCGACGTGCTGCTCGGGTTCAACGAGCCGGACCTCGCCGAGCAGTCGAACATGACCGTCGAGGCCGCCCTGGCCGCCTGGCCGAGACTGGAGGCCACCGGGATGCGGCTGGTCAGCCCGGCCGTCGCCTTCGGCGGGGACACCCCGGGCGGCTGGCTGGACCGGTTCATGGCCGGGGCCGCGGCTCGCGGGGCACGGGTCGACGCGATCGCCCTGCACTGGTACGGCTCCGATTTCAGCGCCGCCGCCGTGAACCAGTTCCTCGGCTACGTCGACGCCGTCCATGAGCGGTACGGCAAACCGATCTGGATCACCGAGTTCGGCCTGATCGACTTCGGGGGTTCGCCGAAGTACCCGAGCGACGCCGAGAAGGTCCGGTTCATCAAGGGCGCCACCGCCGGCCTGGAGAAGCGGGCCCACGTCGAGCGGTACGCCTGGTTCGGGCTGCCGGCGGTCGGCGACAGCGTGGATTTCGGGCTCTACCGTGACGGAGACAGCCCCACCGAGGCGGGTAAGGCGTACCGGGACGCGGGCTAGGCTTCGGTCATGATTCGGTTCGGGTACAAGGCGTCGGCCGAGCAGTTCGCGCCGGCTGAGCTGCTCAAATACGGCATTCTGGCGGAGGAGCTGGGCTTCGACTCGGTCTTCGTCAGCGATCACCTGCAACCGTGGCGGCATGACGGCGGTCACGCTCCGGCCGCGTTGCCGTGGCTGGGGGCGCTCGCCGCGCGTACCGAGAAGGTGCTGATCGGCACCAGCGTGCTGACGCCGACCTTCCGCTACCACCCCGCCGTCGTCGCGCAGGCGTTCGCGACCCTCGGCTGCCTCGCGCCGGGTCGCGCCATCCTCGGCGTCGGCTCCGGCGAGTCGCTGAACGAGGTGCTGCTCGGCACCCGGTGGCCGGACGGCAAGGAGCGGTTCGCCCGGCTCAAGGAGGCGGTGCTGCTGATCAAGCAGCTCTGGGCCGAGGACCGGGTCACCCACGAGGGGCAGTTCTACTCCACTGAGAACGCCACCATCTACGACAAGCCCGAGCAGCCGGTCCCGATCTACATCGGCGCCTCCGGCCCGGCCGCGACCCGGCTGGCCGGCCGGATCGCCGACGGGTTCATCACCACCAGCGGCAAGGGCCACGAGCTCTACACCGACACCCTCCTGCCGGCCGTGACCGAGGGCGCCGAGAAGGCCGGTCGCAAGATCGACGACCTGGATCTGCTGATCGAGGTCAAGGTGTCGTTCGACGACGACATCGAGCGCGCCCGCAACGACACCCACTACTGGGGCGCGCTCGCGCTGTCGCCGGAGGAGAAGACCGGCGTCGAGGACCCGATCGAGATGCAGCGGCTCGCCGACGCCCTCTCGGTCGAGCGGACCGCGACCCGGTGGATCGTCTCGTCCGACCCGGCCGAGCACGCCGCCAAGGTCGCGGAATACCTGGACATGGGCTTCAAGCACCTGGTCTTCCACGCGCCCGGCCCGGACCAGGAGCGCTTCCTGCGGCTCTACTCCGAGCAGATCCTGCCCCAGCTGCGTTCCCGTTCCTGAGAACCCCGGCCGGCTCTCAGTGCTGTCTCACGACCGGTGAGACAGCACTGACGACCAGCCCAAGGGGGGTCACAGGGGGCGGAGGTGGCCCCGGGAGCCGCCGGAGCCGCCGCCCTCGCCGTTGATCACCCGGAGGTCGGGGCGCCCCTGGGTGCGGGGCCGCCCGTTGTCCGGCATGCCGCGGTTGTCCCGCCAGCGCCGCCGGTTCAGGTGATCGCCGCTCTGCAGCCCGGAGCCCCGGCGGTCGGGCCCGGTGTCGGTGCGGCGGTCCGGGCCGCGGCGCTCACGCTGCCGCCGGTCCGGGTACCCGAGGCCGGAGCTGTTCGGCAGGTCGAGCCGGGCGGCGGCCGGTTCGTTCACCGGCGGCCAGCGGCGCGGGCCGTGATCGGCGGCGGGATGCCGGTCCGGCAGGGGGCCGCCGGTCATCACCACGATGCTCTCCGGCGCGGGTACGGGCCGGCCGTCCCGGCGCCGCCGGCGGTACTCGCTGATCACCGCACCCAGGCCGGTGAGCAGCGGGACGCCGCCGCGGCGGGGCGAGACGACCGGGACCTCGGCGACGGTCAGGCCCGCCGTCCGGGCCCGGACGGTGATCAGGGTGTCGCCGTCCGCCCCGTCGCCGGGGGCGGGTTCGGTGCCGGCGACGCGGGGCAGGCCGAGCCGGGCCGCCTCGTCACGCCAGAACGCCCGGTAACCCGGGCCGGGGTGGGCCGGGCGGCAGCCGAGCAGCACGCTCATGAACCAGAGCAGGATCAGATCGCCGTACCGTTTCACCGGGACCGCCTCGGCCATGTCGGCGCCGCGGCGCAGAGCCGTCACCAGCCGCGGGACGTCGGCGGGGTCGTGGGCGGCGGGCAGGGTGACGATGATGTCGCCGGTCGCCGCAGCCACCCCGCAGGCGAGGGCGTTGCCCGCGCCGGAGCGGGTCTGCCGGACCACCCGGGCGCCCGGTGGCAGGGCGGCGCCGGGCTCGTCACCCGGCCCGGTCACCACGATCACCTCGGCTGCCGGTGGGACCACCCCGACGGCGCCGACGACAACCACACTCACGGACGGTGACTGCGGGCGTCGTCCGGGTCGATTCGGAACTGGCATCAGGAACGGCTCCCCGGTTCGGCGGCGTTGCTGCGCCCGAAGCTACCGGCCAGCAACCTCCCGGCACCCCGGCCTATCGGCTGATGCTGATCACCTGCCCGGACCGAACCGGGGACGGTGATCACCCTGCGTACGGATCGGTGCGGGGTAGGGTGATCGCTGTGAAGCACATTGAGGCGATCGTCTTCGATCTGGACGGCGTGATCATCGACACCGAGGAGGTCTGGGAGGAGGTGCGGCGCGGCTATGTGGCCGAGCACGGCCGCGAGTTCCTGCCGGACAGCCAGGACCGGATGATGGGCATGAGCACCGGCGAGTGGTCGGCGCACCTGGCCGACGAGGTGGGTGTGCCGCGGACCGCCGAGCAGGTCGCCGCGGACGTGCTCGGCCGGATGGCGGAGCGGTACCGGCAGGCGCTGCCGCTGATCGACGGCTCGGTGGCGACGGTCCGCGCGCTCGCCGAGCGGTACCGGCTGGCCCTGGCCAGCTCGTCGGCGCGGATCCTGATCGACCAGGTGCTGGCGACGGCCGGGCTGACCGACGTCTTCGAGGTCACCCTCTCCACCGAGGAGGTGCCGCGCGGCAAGCCGGCGCCGGACGTCTATCTGTCCGCGGTCGCGAAACTGGGCCTGACGCCGGCGGTCTGCGCCGCGGTCGAGGACTCCAGCAACGGTCTGCGGTCGGCTGCCGCGGCCGGTCTGACCGTGATCGCGGTCCCGCA
The DNA here is from genome assembly GCF_016862455.1 of Actinoplanes utahensis. Lineage (GTDB taxonomy): Bacteria > Actinomycetota > Actinomycetes > Mycobacteriales > Micromonosporaceae > Actinoplanes > Actinoplanes utahensis. The sequence continues at coordinate 178,593 of NZ_BOMZ01000026.1, read as the reverse complement.
CGGCGTCTATCCGCCGGCCCCGGACGCGCTGGCCGGAGCCGCCCTCGTCGTCGATGCGATAACCCAGGTCACGCCGGAGGCGATTGCCTCCCTGTGAAAAGGGTGTGAAAAATCTTCGATCCGGGTAGGACGCGGGCCACATTCGCAGGAGGTGGTCCGTGTCCGGACTCCGGCTCGACGTGGGTTTCGTCGACTATCTGATTCTGGCGATCTATTTCGTCACCGTGCTCGGGGTCGGATTCGCGGCCCGCCGGGCGATCAAGAGCAGCGCGGACTTCTTCCTGTCCGGGCGCTCGATGCCGGCCTGGGTGACCGGGCTGGCCTTCATCTCCGCCAACCTGGGCGCCCTCGAGATCGTCGGCATGGCCGCGAACGGGGCCCAGTACGGCCTGATGACCCTGCACTACTACTGGATCGGCGCGATCCCGGCCATGGTGTTCCTCGGCATCGTGATGATGCCGTTCTACTACGGCTCCAAGGTCCGCAGCGTCCCCGAGTTCCTCCGACTGCGGTTCAACCGGCCGACCCACCTGTTCAACGCGGTCAGTTTCGCGGTGGCGCAGGTGCTGATCGCCGGTGTCAACCTGTACGCCCTGGCCCTCATCCTGCAGGCCCTGCTCGGCTGGCAGCTCTGGACCTCGATCGTGGTCGGCGCGGTGATCGTGCTCTCCTACATCGTCCTGGGCGGCCTGTCGGCGGCGATCTACAACGAGGTCCTGCAGTTCTTCGTGATCGTGGCCGGTCTGCTGCCGATCACCATCATCGGCCTGGTGAAGGTCGGCGGCATCGACGGCCTGTTCGAGAAGGTGCGGCAGACCCCGCTCGGCGAGGCCGGCCTGCACACCTGGGCGGACACCGGCGGCACCGACAACCCGCTCGGCGCGAGCTGGATCGGCATCGTCTTCGGCCTCGGCTTCGTGCTGTCGTTCGGGTACTGGACCACGAACTTCGCCGAGGTGCAGCGGGCCCTGAGCGCCAAGGACATGAGCGCGGCCCGGCGCACCCCGATCATCGGCGCCTTCCCGAAGCTGCTGATCCCGGCCGTCACCGTGATCCCGGGCCTGATCGCCCTGGTCACCGTGCAGGGTCTGGGTGCTCCGGACGGCGACATGACCTACAACAACGCGATCCCGCTGCTGATGCGCGACCTGCTGCCGAACGGTGTGCTCGGGGTGGCGGTGACCGGTCTGGTGGCGTCGTTCATGGCCGGCATGGCGGCGAACGTGAGCGGCTTCAACACCGTCTTCACCTATGACATCTGGCAGACCTACATCCGCAAGGACCGCGACGACGCCTACTACGTGCGGGTGGGCCGGATCGCCACGGTCGCCGGGATCATCGTCGGTATCGGCACGGCGTTCATCGCGGCCGGGTTCGACAACATCATGAACTACATCCAGGCGCTGTTCTCGCTGTTCAACGCGCCGCTGTTCGCCACCTTCATCGTCGGCATGTTCTGGAAGCGGATGTCGGCGTGGGCCGGGTTCTGGTCGCTGTTCCTCGGCTTCCTGGCCGCGTTCACGCTCTACATCCTGCACCTGACCGAGGTGCTGAAGTTCAACTCGGACCTGGAGCAGAGCTTCTGGGGCGCGGGCCTGGCGTTCGTGACGGCGGTCGTGGTGGCCGCGATCATCACCCCGTTCACTCCGCGCAAGACCGACGAGGAACTGCGCGGGCTGGTCTACGGCTCGGGCGACGCCCTGGTCGCGGACCGGGTGTGGTGGCGCAACCCGGTGCTGCTCGGTGTGATCGCCGTGGTCCTTGCCTTCCTTCTGTACATCCCCGTCTGGTGAGGGGCCGAATGATGTCTGGACATCCCCGTCCGGTGAGGAGCTGACTGATGGCGCAGCGCAAACTCGCGCGGCTGTTCGACGTGCGGCGGGTGATCGGCGGCCTGTTCGTGGTGTACGGCGTGATCGTCACCCTGATCGGCTTCTTCGACGACTCCGCCGAACTGGAGAAGGCGCAGGGCGTACGCATCAATCTCTGGATGGGCCTGGGCATGCTCGCCCTCGGCCTGCTGATGCTGCTCTGGCTGCGGCTGAACCCGCCGCCCGAGCCGCCGGAGGAGGACGCTGAGGTCCGGCCGGGTGCGCCTGAGTAGCGATGGTGGTGCCGAGGGCCCGCGAATCGTCAACTCGGGCCCTCACGCGACCGATGGGGCGGGCATGAACCCCCTCACCGCTCTCAGCGGCCTCACCGGCGGCGCCTCCCGCCGCCCGGTGGGCTGGCAGATGCAACTACGTGTCGACCACGTCGTCAACCAGGTGATGCAGACCCATCGCGGCCGCCCGGAGGACGACATCAAACTGGAGATCCAGGACCAGCTGCGGGTGTACGGCGTGGTGCCGAACAAACGCCAGATCGCGCAGTACGCGTCCGCCATCTCCGCATTGCCCCCGGGCCGCTGACGGGCCGGGGGAGGGTCGCCGTGGCAACGGCGCCACGGCGACCCTCACATACCGTCATGTGACCTAAATGCGGAAAATGCCACCGTTCACCGGATTCTTCCGGTGAAGGCGGCCCAAGATGAGGCCGATGCGAGCTCTGGCACGGCCGGTCATGGCCGCGATCTTCACCTGTACGACCCTTCTCGGGTACGCGCCACAACCGGCCCTGGCCGACCGGGCTCTGGGCACGCCGCCCCGGGTCCTGCGCCACGAGGCCGCCGCCGGCCCGATCCGCTGGAAGCCCTGCCCCGAGGACGACAAGGTCCAGTGCGGCACGATGAGCGTCCCGGTCGACTGGACCGCCCCGCTCGGCGAGCACTTCGACCTGCATCTGGCCCGGAGCCCCGCCACCGACCCGAAGGCCCGCCTCGGCGTCCTGATGGTCAACCCGGGCGGCCCCGGTGTCTCGGCTCTCAACATGGCTCTCGACCACGAGTTCTTCCACTCCGAGGTGCGCCGCCGGTTCGACATCGTCGGCATCGACCCGCGCGGTGTCGGCCGCAGCGCCCCGATCCTGTGCGATCAGGACCTGGTCGACGCGAAACCCGAGCCGCTGTTCACCACCGAGGACCAGTTCCGCCGCGCCGAGGACCACAACCGGCGCCTGGCCGCGGACTGCGCCGGCCGCAGCGGCCTGATCTACGACCACGCGGACACGCTCAGTGTGGTCCGGGACATGGAGGCGGTCCGGATCGCTCTCGGCGAGCCGCGGGTCAGCTTCTACGGCGCGTCCTACGGAACCCTGATCGGGCAGCTCTACGCCGAGCGCTACCCGGACCGGCTGCGGGCCCTGGTGCTGGACAGCGTGATGGACCACAGCGCCGGGGTGGACGCGTTCCTGACCCAGACCGCGGAGGCGGTGCAGAACGCGTTCGACCAGTTCGTGGCGTGGTGCGCCCGGGACAGCCGGTGTGTGCTGCGCGGCCGCGACATCAAGGCGATCTGGGCCGAGCTGATGAAGCGGGCGGCGGCCGGGAAGCTGATCAGCCCGTACGACCCGCCGGACCGGCTCAGCGCCTGGGATCTGGTGTCGGCGGCGTTCAGCGCGTTCTACGACCCGCAGTGGTACTCGTTCGCGTACTACCTCAAGGAGGCGTACGAGCCGGCCGCCACCCCGGTGGCCCGGGCCGCCCGGAGCCGGGCCGAGGATCTCACCCCGCACAGCTTCCCGGCGGTCATCTGCCAGGACTGGGCGCTGCCGGCCGGCGGCTTCGGCGGGTTCCGGGACAAGCTGCGGGCGATGGCCGCCCGCGCCCCGCAGATGCGCGCCTCCCCGCTCGCGCTGACCGCCGTCTCCGGCTGTCTCGGCCGCCGGGAGGCCCCGGTCAACCCGCAGCGCCCGATCCCGGCCGCGGCCGGGCCGGTGCTGCTGGTCAACGCCCGGTACGACCCGGCCACCGCCTACCCCTGGGCGCAGCGGGTGGCCCGCCAGCTCGGCCCGTCCGCCCGGCTGCTCACCTACCAGGGCTGGGGGCACGTCGCGTACAGCCACAGCGACTGCGTGAGCGCCGCCGTGGACCGTTACCTCACCGACCTGACCCTGCCGGCGGCGGACGCCACCTGCCCGGCGATCGAACCGAAGCCGTTCGGCGTCGGTTGAGAGGTTGTGTCCCTGTCCGATCACCGGTAGGCAGGGATGGACGACCGACATTGTCCAACCTGGAGGGCTGATGCGGCTCCTGCCCGCGCTGACAGCGCTGTCCCTGACCACCCTGGGTGTCGCGGTCGCGTCCCCACCGGCCCATGCGGGAGGTCACACCGCCCCGCCGAAGGTCCCCACCGCCACCGGCTACGGCGGGGCCGTGTCCACCGTCGACGCCGACGCCACCGCCATCGGCCTCGACGTGCTGCGGCGTGGCGGCAACGCGGTGGACGCGGCCGTCGCCGCCGCCGCGGCCATCGGGGTCACCGAGCCGTTCTCGGCCGGCATCGGTGGTGGCGGCTTCTTCGTCTACTACGACGCCCGGTCCCGGACGGTCTCCACCATCGACGGGCGGGAGACGGCGCCCGCCGCGGCCACCGAGAAGTACTTCATCGACCCGGCGGACGGCTTGCCGTACGACTTCAACGAGGCCCGCGTCAGCGGCCTCTCCGCCGGGGTCCCCGGCACACCCGCCACCTGGGAGACCGCGCTGAAGAGGTGGGGCACCCGGTCGCTGGGCGCCGCGCTGGAGCCGGCCGCCCGGCTCGCCGAGCGCGGGTTCGTCGTCGACGCCACGTTCCGCCAGCAGATCGCCGACATCGCCGGCGCGTTCGGTCAGTTCGAGTCGACGAAGAAGCTGTACCTGCCGGGCGGGCAGCCGCCGGCGGTCGGCTCGATCCAGCGCAACCCGGACATGGCGGCCACCTACCGCCTCCTCGGCAAGCGAGGCGCCGGCGCCTTCTATCGCGGGGCGCTCGCCGAGGACATCGTCGAGACCGTGCAGCGCCCGCCACTGGCCGCCGAGCCGGTCGGCACGTGGGCGTACCCGATCCGGCCCGGTGTCCTGACCGAGGCCGACCTGGCGGCGTACCGCCTGCGGTTCCCGGCGCCGACCCGCTCCGACTACCGCGGCCTCACCCTCTACGGCATGTCCACGCCGTCCAGCGGCGGCACCGCGGTCGGCGAGGCGCTGAACATCATCGAGGCGGGGCTGCCGAAGTCCGCGACCACCGCCGACAAGCTGCACTACTACCTCGAATCGTCGGCCCTGGCCTTCGCCGACCGGAATCGGTACGTGGGGGCGTACACCGAGAAGGAGGTCCTCAAGAAGTTGATCTCGGATCGGTGGGCCGCGCAGCGGGCCTGCGAGATCAGCCGCACCACCGCGCTCACCAAGCCGGTCCCGCCCGGCGACCTGAACGGGTCCGGATGCGCCACCGCCACCACCGGCGGCAAGGTCGAGGAGGGCCAGAGCACCAGCAACCTGACCGTCGCCGACCGCTGGGGCAACGTCGTCGAGTACACCTTCACCCTGGAGGCCACCGGCGGCAACGCGATGGTCGTGCCGGGCCGCGGCTTCCTCCTCAACAACGAGCTGACCGACTTCAACTTCGCGCCGACCCAGGGCGCCGCGCCCGACCCCAACCTGCCGGGCCCCGGCAAGCGGCCGCGCAGCTCGATGTCGCCGACCATCGTGCTCAAGGGCGGCAAGCCGTTCCTGGCGCTCGGCTCGCCCGGCGGCGCCAGCATCATCACCACCGTCCTGCAGGTGCTGGTCAACCGGATCGACCTGGGCATGACCCTGCCGCAGGCGATGGCCGCGCCGCGCGCCTCACAGCGCAACAGCGCCGGGATCCAGGCCGAACCGGCGTTCCGCACCACCTACGGGCCGCAGCTGACCGCCCGCGGCCACACCTTCGGCCCGGACGTCGCCGAACTCGGCGCGGCCACCGCCATCGAGTTCACCCGCGGCGGCGGCTTCATCGCCACCGCCGAACCGGTCCGCCGTGGTGGCGGCGCGGCGGCCGTGGTGCACCCCACCCGCTGAGATTCGTCGTTCCCCGGTCGATCGGCGACAATGTCCCGATCGACCGGGGAGGACTCATGAGCTACGAGAACCTGCCGCCGCACGAGGGCAACCTGGAGCAGTTCGCCCTGGCGACCCGCCGGGTGATCCGGTTCAGCATCGGCTTCCTGCTGGTCTCCCTGGCGGCGGCGCTGTTCGTGGTGGCCGTGCTGGGGAGCGGCGCCGATCCGGCCACACCCGGCACCCAGAGCGGCGTCCTGATCGGCATGATGGCGCTCGGGCTGGTGACCTGGGTCTGTGTCATCGGCCTGCTGATCTCCACGATCGTCTGGATCATCAGCGCGCACCGGGTGTCACCCAGTGGCCCCGGCCTCGCCGGATACGGCGGCCTCTTCGTGACCCTGCTGCTGATCAGCCTGAGCTACCTGCTGGCGCTGCCCGGAGTGGTCCTGGCCGGGCTGCGCCTCGCCGGCTGGCTGGCACTGATCGCCGGGGTGGTCGCCACCCGGACCCGGGTGCGCCGCGAAACCGGCCGGGCCGACCTCGGCGGCAGTAGCCGGTCGATCGTCACCAGCGAGGACTGGGACGCCTCCAAGTGGGACCCGGAGGTCCACCGCGACATCGAACGGCGTGGCCGGCCCACCTCCGACTGAGCGGTCAGCGCACCTCCAGCGGCAGCCGGACCAGCACCGTCGTCCCGGAGTCGCCGCCGGTCAGCTCGATGCTGCCCTGATGCCTCTCCACCACCGCCCGGCTCAGGGTCAGGCCCAGCCCGCTGCCCGGCAGGGTCCGGTCGTGGCCGCGCGCCGTCCGGAAATGGCCGGTGAACATCTGCTCCCGCTCGGCCCACGGCACGTCGGCGGCCGCGTCCGAGACGGCCAGCTCGGCGGCCCGTCCCGTGCTGCGCAGCGACACCCCGACCCGGCCGCCGTCCGGGCTGAACCGGACCGCGCTGCCCAGCAGGTTCTCCACGATGTGCCGCAGCCGGTCCCGGTCACCCGGCACGATCAGCTCGCCCGGCAGATCCGCGTCGATGATCACCGGGGCGCCGTCGATCGCGTCACGGGTACGGTCCACCACGTCCCGGACCACGGCGGCGAGATCCATCGGGGTACGCCGTACGTCCGCGTGCCCCGCGTCCAGCGCCGACAGCTCCAGCAACTCGTTGATGATCTCCCGCAGCTGATTGGTGTTCCGTTCGATCACCTTGATCAGCCGGGGCCCGTCCCGGACCAGGGTCGCCTCGTCCGCCTCCCGCAGCAGCTCGGTGTAGGCGCTGATCGACGTGAGCGGGGTCCGCAGCTCGTGACCGATCAGCCCCAGGTACTCGTTCTTGCTCCGGGTCAGCTGCCGTTGCAGATCCTCCACCCGGCGCCGCTCCACGAACTGCCCCAGATGCGCGGCGATCCCCGACATCAGCGCGAGCAGCTCGTCCTCCGGATCCTCGACCGAGTCCGCGAAGACGGTCAGCACCCCGATCGTCCCCGTGCCGTCGTGCACCGGAACCGCCAGGGCGGTGTGCAGCAGATCCGCCGAGGTGTCCGGCGAGATCAGGCTCTGCGGGCGGCCCACGTCCCGGATCCACAGCGGCTTGTCCACCTGCCAGGCCCGCCCGGCCAGACCCTGCCCGTACGCCAGGCGCTCCGGCACCGGAACCCCCGACGGCCGGCCCGGGGCGCTCCACCGCGCCGCCGCCCGGATCGTCCCGTCGTCGACCGTCCACAGCTCGGCGTGCACCCAGTCCAGGGTCGCGACCACCGCCGCCAGCACCCGCGGGCCCGCCGCCTCGATGCTCGGCGCCTCCGCCAGCGCCGTCGTCACCGCCAGCTCACAGCTGCGGAACCGTTCCGCGCGCCGCTGCCGGGTCACGTCCTGCACCGCCTGCACCGCGCCGACCACCCGGCCGTCCGGCCCGTGGATCGGCTGCGCGTCCATCAGGAAGAACCGGGTCCGCCGCCCGTGATGCGCCGCGATCGGCGTGTCGCGAACCTGCTCGCCGCGCAACGCCCGGAACAGCCCCAGCTCCTGCTCCGGCAACGGCAACCCGGACGCGTCGGTCAGCCCCGTCACGTCGTGCACCGGCAGGTCGCCCCAGAGCTTGCGCATCCGCTCGTTGACGAACACCACCTGCCCGTCGGCGTCGCACGCGCTCACCCCGTCGTGCAGGCTGTCCAGCACCGCGTCCAGGAACCGGTGCTGCTGTTCCAGCTCGTGCCGGGCCAGTTGCTCGCCGATCAGCAGCATCGCCACGTCGGCCGCCTCCGCCACCGCCGCGACCTGCTCCGGCGTCCACTCCCGGGGCCGATGGTCGTAGGCGCAGCACACGCCGAGCACCAGACCCATCCGGTCGTGCACCGGAACCCCCAGGTAGGCGCCACCGTCCCGGCGCAGCACCCCGTCCGGAACCCGGTCGTCGTCACCGGCGTCCCGGATCAGCAGCGCCTGCCCGGAACGCATCACGATGCCGCCGAGCGAGTCGTCCAGACCGGTCTCGGTCACCTCGTCCCAGTCGGCGGCGACACCCCAGCTGCCGTACAGCCGCAGCCGGTCACCCTCGGCGAACTGGATGCAGGCGCTCGGCGCCCCCGTCGCCCGGGCCGTCAGCGCCGCGAGCTGATCCGCGGAACCGCTGGTCAGGACCCCACGGTGCAGGGCGGGACCGAAGAGTTCGGTGGCGGCCGCCGGCAAGCGCGGGTGCTCGTCGACGGCCGTCCCCCCGTAAGGCGCGGCCGCGCGTGCGAATGCCGCAGGTGTCCTTCCGGACCGTCCGGCATCGCCGGGGACATCTCGCAGCATGGCCGACCTCCACCTCCAGCGTAGAGGCGCGAATCGGCTGAAACCGGCAAATCGCCGCCGCTTCGATGGCGGCTTCGGTTCCGGGCGCACCAGCCGCCCGGGTGATCCGTCACATCCGGCGTACCAGCAGCCCAGACGATCCTTCACTCCGGGCGTACCTGGCCCGGGTGGTCCTTCACTTCCGGGCGTACCTGGGCCGGGTGATCCTTTACCTCCGGGTGTACCTCAGGTCGGTGATCGGTCGTCCCGCCGCCGCCCCGCGCCGCTCGAACTTCGTCTCCGGCCGCCCGTGCGGTCCCTCCGGCAGCCGCCGCAGCCCCGGATCCGCGTCGAGGGTTTCGGTCATCGCCACCCCGTACTCCGGCCAGTCGGTGGCACAGTGCAGCACCCCACCCGGGCGCAGCCGCTCCCGCAGCACCGCGACGTTCCCCGGCTGGATCAGACGCCGCTTGTGATGCCGCGCCTTCGGCCACGGATCCGGGAAGAACACGTGCACCGCGTCCAGGCTCCCCGGCCCGATCCGATGCACCAGCTGCATGGCGTCCCCGCAGGCCACCCGCACATTGGTGAGCCCGAGCTCACCGACCATCGCCAGCAGGTTGCCGATCCCCGGCGTGTGCACCTCGACCCCGAGATAGCCGCGCTGCGGATCCGCCGCCGCCATCGCCGCGGTCGCATCCCCCATCCCGAAGCCGATCTCCAGCACCACCGGCGCCTCCCGCCCGAACAATCCGGCGAGATCCAGCGGAGTCCGATCACCATCGGTCACGGTCAGCCCGTACCGCGGCCACAACAGCGCGTGCGCGTCCGCATGCCGGCTGCTCATCCGCCCACGACGCGGATGAAAAGTGCGAATGGGCCTGGTTGCGGCAATCTCGGTCTCACTCATGGCGGCCCCACGATAGAACCCCGACCCCTCAACAGCGAAATCCTCCGGTACGCAGTGAGCCGCCCCTCGCCGGACCACAACGCCCGTGACCACCGCGCGCGGCAGGCGCGACACCGGACCGACCGGCGACCACCGGGCGGTAGCGGCTCTCACCGCTACTTCCTCCGGTCCCTCACCGCGCTCACACCACCGCCCAGGCTCACCGGGCCACCCCTGCTCACACCGCCGCCGCCGGAGCACACCGGGTCACCCTGCTCACATCACCGCCTTTCCCGCCGCCCCGCCCGGGGCCACCTGGTCTCCTGCCGCCCTGCCCAGGCGCACCGGGGTTCCTCGTCCTCCGCTGCCGGCGGCCAGGTTCAGCGAGTGACCGGTTGGACGCTGGGCTGAGACCCGGATCGGAACGGTGTGCGCTTCCCCGTCGTCAGGCACAGCACGGTCACCCAGGAACCGCCGGCGTTCTGCCCGGTCACGACGGCCCGGTTCGCATCGACGTAGGAGAGCTCCCGGTCCAGCGCCGTGCCGACGGTCCGCTTCCTCCCGCTCGCGACGTCATACTCCACCAGATGCACCGGCTCGTTCTCCGCCGCCGTCTCACCCTCCTGGTAGGCCGTCCAGGACAACTTCGCCGAATCCGCCCGCCAGCTCGGCACCACCGCGAACCCGCTGTTCTGCAGGCCCCCACCCCCGTAGGCGGCGACGGTCTTCTCCGCCCCGTCCCCGACGGTCCCGATACTGAGACAGGCGTCGTACGTGGATTCGCAGTCCCCACCCCGGAACGCGATCCGGGTCCCGTCCGGCGACCACGCCACCGCATCGTCGTACCGGAGCCGTTCGCTCAGTGACGCCTCGGCGTCCCCCGCCGGCGCCTCCTCCTCCGGCAGTTCCTCACCCCGGCAGTCCCGCGGGAACAGCACCTCGGGTTTCGCGCCGGCCCCCGTCGCCGCGATCCGGTAGACCCCCGGCCCACCCGTGCACGACAGTGACGCGAACGCGACCCACTTCCCGTCCGGCGACCAGGACGGCCCCGCCGCGTACCGGCTGCCGACCTGCCGCTGCCCGCTGCCGTCCGCGTTCATCACCCAGAGCCGCCGCCCTTTCAGAAACGCGATTCGCCTCCCATCCGGCGCCCACCGCGGCCGGCTGTGCCCCCCACCGCTGGTCAGCCTCTTCTCACCGGTTCCCTGATCGACGTACACATCCCCCCGCCGCACATAGGCCACCCGCCCCCGAAGGCCCACCGCCGCCCCATCGACCCCGCCGATTCCCGCCCCAGTCCGATCTTCTCCGCCCACTCCCACCAAACGCCCATCCACCCCGCTCAAGCCCGCGGCAGTCCCGTTCACCCCCCTCACGCCCGCGGCGTGAGCCATCGCCTTGCTCATGTCCACGGCGTGCACCGCCACCGCTGGAAGAACCGAACCCCCGGCACCCAGCGCCACTGCCAGTGCCACATTTCCCGCAACACGACCGATCGTCATGGCCGAACGCCCCCCGAGGTCCCGCCTTCATCACCTACACCTGGAGTCATCGTCGCAACCGGTCTGCACCTAAGCCGTTCCCACGCCGATACCCACAGAATCTGCCCTCCCGGAGTGACCCGACCCCGGAAGCCAAGCCAAAGGCCCCGATCCGACCCGCCCGCTCGCTGCAGCGGAGGATCCTCGGTCGACGGGCAGAAACCCCGGCTGGTCGTCACGGCTGTCTCAAAGGGCGGGAGACAGCCGTGAGAACCAGCCGGAAAGCCCGGCTGGTCGTCACTGCTGACCCCGCTGGCTGATGCGCCGACCCTCTTGTCGATCGTGGAGATTGCGCTGTCCGCGCCACCACGCGTTTACCGGATCCAACCCAGCGGACGAAAACCCACCCGCCCGCGACGGATTCACCCTTCCACCCTTCCGCGCGAGATCTTGTGAGTTTCGGGCGAACCGATTCACCACAACCTCACAAGATCGACAACCGGCGGGCAAGCAAATTGGCCGGCAGGGTGACTGCTGCCTCGAAGCCTGTGGGACAGCTCTGACGACCGGCCGGAAAACCTCGGCTGGTTCTCATGGCCGGCTCAAGCGGCGCGAGACGGCAGTGCGAACCAGCCGGGCAGGATCCGCCGCTGCACGGACGGTCCGGCGGCGGCGGAACGGTGCCGTCTGCGGGCCTATCCGCGTTCGGACGCCGCCGGGATGGCGGGCTGCTCCGTGGCGGGGCCGGCGTTCAGGTACAACGTGGCGACCGCCCCGAGGAGCAGCAGACCACCGACGATCGTCATGGTTCCGAGCGGTTCGTCGATCAGCAGTACCGCCAGGAGGGCGGCGGTCAGAGGCTCGAGCAGGGTGACCACCACGGCGACACTGCCGGAGAGACGGCGCAGGCCGGTGTAGAACAGCGCGTACGCCAGGGCGGTGGTGATCGCTCCCGCGTAGAGCAGCAGCGCGATCGGCGTGAGCCGGGGAGTGAACGTCAAACCCTCGACCGCGGCGAGCGGCAGGATCGCCACCGCCCCGACCGTGCAGGACAGCGTGGTCAGGGTCAGCGGTTCCATGCCCTGGGTGGTGTGCCTGCTCAGGCCGGTGGATGCGGCATAGACGACACCCGACCCGATCGCCGCCAGCAACCCGAGACCGGCCGCGGCGGTGACGCCCGGTCCGGTGGTGGCCCCGGCGATCAGCACCAGGCCGGCGATCGCAGCCGCCGACGCGATGATCGAGGGTGTGCCGGGCCGCTGCCGGGTGTGCAGGGTCTCCCAGGCGCTCAGCAGCACGGGAGCGATTCCGAGGCTGACCACGGTGGCGATGCTGACGCCGCCGAGCCGTACCGCCAGAAAATAGAGCGCCTGATAGGACGCGAGCCCGACACCCGCCGCGATCACCGCCACCGGCGCGGCCCGGAACGCGGCACCGATCCGTTTGCCCGCCGGAACCCCGATGAGCAGCAGAACCACGGCTGCCACCGCGAGCCGATAGAACCCGATGGCCAGCGCCCCGAGCCCGGTGCTCCCGGCAACCACCTGAACGACGACTCCCGTGGTGCCCCAGAGGATCCCGGTGACGGACACCTGCAGCAGGCTCAGCCGGGCACCGGCGGACGCAGGGGAGAGAAGAGACGAGAGATACGAGTTGAACACGTGCGCTCCGAAAGAAGTGAGTCGTCGACAACCGGCGACGGAGCGCAAGACGGAACAGCCGATCGAGTCATGCCCGATCAGCGCGACAGCGCTCCGCTCAGGAGCGCGGCGGCGGTAGTACGCCAGGAAACGGACTCACGCCAGGCAGCTTAACGTGCACCCCCGGCCGGCCTCGCCACCCCAACGGGGGTGCCTGCTCGCGTGGCAGTGCTGCGCGTGGTGGGGAGGGTGGCGGCACAGTGCGGCGTGTGGCGGCAAGGCGCCGCGGTGGGAGGTGGCGGCACAGGGCGGTGTGGCAGTGCTGCGCCGTGGTGGGGAGGGGGCACAGGGTGATGTGGCGGGAAGGCGCCGTGCCCCCGTGGAGGGCACGGCGCGAACGGGTCAGGCGGCTGGTCTGGCGGTGGCGGCCCACATCGCGGTGAAGGCTGCGGCCTCGCCGGCCAGCCAGCTCTCGATGTCGGCGGGGCGGGCGGCCTGGTCGATGCGGTGGGCGACGCCGCGGCGCAGGTCGACCAGGACCGGCTCGGCGTTGGGCAGGATCTGGTCCATGTGGCGGGCCATCAGGTGGAGCATCGCGGTGGTGGCCTCCGGGCTCGGCGGCTCCTCGTCGAAGTGCAGGCGGACGGCTTCCCGGCGCCCGTCGGCGAAGCGCAGGCCGAAATGCGGGTTGATCTTCACGGCGAGCGGGCCGACAGTGGCGATGGCGTCCCGGGTCTGGGCGAGGTCGACCTGCTCGGGGTCGCCGAGCGAGGTCAGGTAGGTGCGAGCGCCGGAGCGCAGCGCCTCGTAGAGCGGCTTCCAGCGATCTTTCACCACATCGACCACGCCGCCGAGGTAGCTGCCGCCGGTGCGGAACGCGATGTCCGCCTTGAGTGCTTTCACCAGCTGGCCGTGCGGGTTGAAACCGCTCCGCCGCTCCCGCTGCCGCCGGAGCCCGCCGACGAACGTGGCCTTGGCCGGACCGGTGCGGGAGACATACCGGGTGAAGCCCAGCATCGTCGCATAGGGAGGGATCACAGGCACGGGGGTGGTGGTCGAGATCGTCACGTCGTCTCCTCACTCGCACTGCGGAAATCCGGGCAGGACCGGACCTCCAGGGCCCGAAGATCCGCAGCTCAGGTCCCCTGTTTCGTACATACATTCTAATCGACGGGTACGACATTCCCAACGCGAATGCGCGCCGTCCGTGGTCCCGTCCGTCGATGGACGGCCAGTCCGATCGAAGGCGGCCATCGGCGTCGCCGTGTCCGCTCGACGGTGGCCGGCGATCCGGCGAACGGCGTATCCCGGGCGCCGGCGGCGAGGCTTACGATCATGCGATCGGGGACGGGGGCGTGCATGGACATCGACGGTTTCTGGGCGGTCATCGAAGGCTCGGGGCGGGGCACCGATCCCATGGAGCGGGGAGAGCGGATCGAGAGGGTGCTGGCCGGGCTGAGCGTGGAGGATCTGCTCGACTTCCACGATCACCTCGACGAGCAGATGAGCCGGGTCAGCGGCGACTTGATGGGCGAGGCTGCCACCCTGATCCTGTGTGGCTGCGGCGACGACAGTTTCTTCCGGTTCCAAGCGTGGCTTGTCGGTCTGGGACGGGACACCCTGGGCCGGGTGGCCGGCGACCCGGACCTGCTGGCTGACGAACCCGAAGTGCGACGGCTGGCCGAACGGCATCCGCGAGACTGGACGAACGAGGAGTACCCCTGGTTCGAGGAACTCGAGTTCGCCGCCGTCCACGAGTACGAGCGGCGCGAACTGGATCCGGGCGATATCTACCACGCGCTGAGGGCCCGCCACGACGCAGACGCCACGCCACGCCGAGACCGCGAGTCGGACGACCGTGACCCGGATGAGGCGCTGCCCCGGCTGACCGCCATGTTCGGGGGCCGGATATGGGATTGACCCGGTAACCGTCGGCGTTCACCGACGTCGGTCCACCTGTCGCTCGACACCGACTGAACCCGGCCATCGGCGGGGCCGCGTTCAGTCGAAGACGGCCGGATGCGCCAGGCCGCCACGGAGACCGACAGCTTTCACTCGCGGCCGAAGTCGGCCGGGACCTCGATCGCCTTCGCTCTGAAAGCACTGTCCAGCACGTCACCGTCGAGCAGGCCGTCGAAGTCGTCGCCGGTCGGCCACGAGTCGGAGTCCTCGCCCTTGAGCTACGGCCGAGGATCTCTTCCAGAAGGCCGGCAGCCGGAGTCGGCCCGAAATAGCGCAGGGCTTCGACTGCCCGCCTGAACCGGAAAGGTTCGTTGACCTCCAAGGCGAAGGCCAGGCCTCTGCCCGGGCCGGTGCAGGGCCTGGCCGGTGTCCCGGGCGGCGAGGCCACCCGGGAAGTGGCGGCTGGGGCTAGCCGTCGTCGCGGCTCTGTTCGGCGAGGAAGCGTTCCAGTTCGGCGCCCAGCTCCTCGGCGGTCGGCAGCGGGGTGTCCGTGCCGGCGAGCAGGTTTCCCTGCCGGCCGCGGAGGAACGCGTCGTACTGCGCCTCCAGTGAGGTCACCAGGCGGGCCGCCTGCTCGTCGTCCGCGATCTGCTTGTCGACCTCCTCGCGGACCAGTTTCGCCGACTCCCGGAGCGTCCCGGTCGGCAGCGCCAGTCCGGTGACCGTCGACACCGAGTCGAGCAGCACCTCCGCCGCGGACGGATATCCGGTCTGGGCGAGGTAGTGCGGGACGTGGGCCGCGTACCCCAGAGCGTCTCGCCCGGACTGACCGAGCCGGAACTCCAGCAGGTTCCCCACGCTGGCGGGCACCTGCACCCGCTGCAGCCAGGACTCGTGCTCGCCGAGGAGTCGCTTGTCGGTGGCGTGCGCGGTGACGCCGACCGGCCGGGTGTGCGGCACGGCCATCGGAATCGCGTTGAGCCCCACCGTGACGCTGACGCCGAGGTCGTCGATCAGGGCCGTCACCGCTTTGATGAACCGCTCCCAATGGAGGTCCGGTTCCGGTCCGGCGAGCAGCAGGAACGGGGTGCCGAGCTGGTCCTTGACCAGGTGCAGCGCGAGGACCGGCTCCTCGTAGCTCTCGAAGTGGTCGGCCACGAAGATCATCGGAGGCCGGCGGGACCGGTAGTCCAGCAGTTGGTCGAGGTCGAACGTGGCGATGACCTCGCTCTCCAGGTTGTCCAGCAGATTCTCTCTGGCCAGCTGGATCGCGCTTCCCGCGTCGACGAAACCGGTCAGCGCCTGGATGAGCACCGGGCCGTCCAGAGCCGGCAGGTCACCGGTCACCTCGTAGAGCCCGTGTGGGTCGAGCACGCTGCGAACCTCCCTGTGAACGGCGGCCCGCTGTCGCGGGCCTCTCCGGCGGTAACAGCCGGCCGGCGGCCTTCATTCCGGCAGGCTCCCATTTTCCCGTACGGCAGGGGCCTGTGATGCTGACCACCCCGTACTGCCGGGGGACGTGCGCGCACCCCGCACAATGGCGATCAGATCTATCCCCGCCCCCTCGGAGTGATCTTTGACGAAGGAACTCGCAACAGAGACCTCGACCCCTCCCGGCACGCTGTGGGCCCGGATGAAAGCCGACCCGCAGTACGCCCCTGAGCACCTCGCTCTCGAAGCGGTCCGCCGGCTCGGCCCGGAGGCCGCCGAGTGGCACGCCCGGATGCGCGCGGAACGTCCCGGCGCCACCGCGGACGAACTGGCCACGCTCGCCGTCCGGCACTTCACCACCCTGGCCCGGGTGTCCGGCGCGGTGTCCGGCGCGGCCGGCCTGCCCGGCGCCGTGCTCGACGTGGGTGTGCTCGCCTGGACCCAGGCCCGGATGGTGCTGCACGTGGCGGCCGCCTACGGCGCCGACCCGGCGGCCTCCGAGCGCGCCACCGACCTGCTGGTGCTGCAACGGGTGCACCGGGCCGCCGAGACCGCCCGGACCGCGCTCGGCGTCGCGGCCGGACGGGAGCGCGCCAGCCGCGTCTTCACCGGTGACTCCGGCCGGCCGCTCGGTGGCGTGCTGGTCCGGTTGAGCCTGAAACTGGCGCAGATGGCCGGCGTCCGCGCCGCGAAGAAGGTGTTCGCCAAGATGGTGCCGGGTGCCGGCATCGTCCTGGGCACCTGGGCCAACTCGGCGGCGACCAAGGAGCTGGCCCGGCGCGCGGGCGAGCATTACCGCAAGGGCTAAGAATCCGCGGCGGCGGCCCGAAACACCAGTCGTGCTGGGATATCGGAAGTCCGCCGCCCTGACCCTGATCGCGCTGCCGCTGCTGCTGGGCGCGTGCTCGTCCTCCTCGGGGCGCACCGAGGAGGACACCGACAGGTCGGGCGCGAACTGGATCGTGGTCTCCGAGGGCAACGCGACCCCGTCGCCCTCGGAGACGATGGGCACGGCCTCGCCGACGCCGTCGACGACCCTGCCCGCGCTGCCGACGGGGACCGCCACCCCGACGGCGGCGCCCGATCCGAGCTGCACCCCGCGCCGCCAGACCACCATGATCAACGGAGTGGGTGTCGTGCCGTCCAGCACCAGCGCGGTGGTCACCTGGTACCACCCGGGCGGCTCGGACATCGTCGACTACCGGATCACCGCGATCAGCCAGGACCTCCGGGTCGGCGCGCAGGAGGAGGTCGGCTGGACCCGCAGCGCCCCGGAGGTGTGCGGGGAGGTCAGCGCCACCGTCTCCGGGCTGTCGGCCGGTACCCCGTACGTCTTCTCGGTCGACGTGGTGAAGACCCGCAAGGGGATGGACGGCACCTACACCACCACGGTCGCGCGATCCGGCGTGGTCAGCACCACGTAGGGAACCGGCCGGGGCAGTCTCTAAGCTTCCCGGCATGGAGACCATCGTCGACACGGTCGTTCTCGTCGGGATCTCCGTGGTCGGAGCGGCACTGGCCCGGCGACTCGGGTTCGTGGCGCCCCTCGTCCTGCTCGTCGCGGGGCTCGGCCTGTCGTATGTGCCCGGGTTCCCGGAGGCGCATCTCGAGCCGGAGCTGGTGCTGATCGGCATCCTCCCGCCGCTGCTGTACGTGGCGGCCCTGCAGACCTCGGTGCCCGCGTTCCGGCTGGCTCTGCGGCCCATCCTGCTGCTCGCGGTGGGCCTGGTGGTGCTGACCGCGCTGGTGGTCGGCTCCCTCGTACATCTGCTGCTCCCCGCGGTGCCGCTCTCCGCCTGTGTGGCGCTCGGCGCGATCGTCGCGCCGCCGGACGCGGTCTCCGCGACCGCGATCGCCCGCCGGGTGGGCCTGCCGCGCCGGGTCGTCACGATCCTGGAGGGCGAGAGCCTGCTGAACGACGCGACCGCCCTGGTGATGGTGCGGGTCGCGGTCGGTGCGCTGGCCGGCGGCGCGATCGGGTTCTGGGACATCTCCGTCGCCGTGGTCCGGACGGCCGGCGGCGGCCTGCTGATCGGGCTGGCGTTCGCGGTCGGCGCGGCCTGGCTGCACCGGAAGATCGTCGACCCGCTGCTGGACGACGCGGTGGCGTTGCTCACCCCGTTCGTGGTGGTGGTGGTGGTCGCGGAGAGCCTGCACACCTCCAGCGTGGTGGCGGTCGTCATCGCCGGCCTCTATCTCGGGCACCGCTTCCCCTACCTGTTGTCGGCGTCGTCCCGGCTGCAGATGGACGCGGTCTGGCGCCTGGTCAACTTCCTGCTGGAGGGTGTGGTCTTCCTCCTGGTCGGCCTGCAGTTGCGGACGGTGGTCAGCACCATCGAGACGGACATGGCCACGACCGTGCAGGTAACCGCCGTGGTCTTCGGCTCGTTGCTGCTGATCCGGTTCCTCTGGATGTACCCGGCGACCTATCTGGCGAGGCTCATCCCGCGGATCCGTAACCGGGAGGAGCGGCCGCCGGCGAGCGTGCCGACCGTGATCGCCTGGGCCGGGATGCGCGGCGTGGTGACCCTGGCCGCCGCGCAGACCCTGCCGGAGCCCACCGCCGACGGCACCGTCCCGGAGTACCCGCGTGAGCTGTTCGTCTTCGTCGCCTTCGCGGTCATCGTGCTGACCCTGCTGCTCCAGGGCACCACGCTGCCGTGGCTGGCCCGGCGTCTCGGCGTGCAGGAGGACAGCAGCGCCCAGGACGCCCTGGCCGAGGCCGGGGTGCAGCATCAGGCCGGCCGGGCCGCGCTGGAGGCGCTCGACGCGCACGCCGGGAGCGCCCCGCCGTCGGTGGTGGACCGGCTGCGCGGACTGGTGGAGAGCCGGGGCAACAACGCCTGGGAACGGCTCGGCAGCCAGGAGCGGGAAACCCCGTCGGCGGCGTACGGTCGTCTCCGCCGGGAGATGATCAGAGCGGAACGGCACGTCTTCAAGATCGCCCGGAACGAGGGGCGGATCCCCGAGGAGGTGCTGACCCGCGCCCAGCGCGAACTGGACCTGGAAGAGTCCCAGCTGCAACGGAGTGAGGACCATTGATCTGCCAGCACCTCAAGGACGCGACCGAGCCGGCGCCGCTGAGCGCCTACGAGGACGGCTGCCGGCAGTGCCATGACATCGGCAACCACAACTGGGTGCACCTGCGCCTCTGCCTGAACTGCGGGCTGGTCGCCTGCTGCGACTCGTCGCCGGGCCGGCACATGTCCGCGCACCACGCCGCGGAGCGGCATCCGGTGATGCGCTCGTTCGAGCCGGGGGAGACCTGGCGCTGGTGCTACGACGACGAGCAGCTGGGATGAGGATCCTGGTGGTCGGCGCCGGGGCGACCGGCGGATACTTCGGCGGCCGCCTCGCGCAGGTCGGCCGGGATGTCACCTTCCTGGTCCGGCCGGGCCGGGCCGGGGTGCTCGCCGACCGTGGCCTGCGGATCAAGGGGCCGGACGGTGAGACGGTGCTGCGGCCGCGCACGATCACCGAGGCCGACGGGCACTACGACGTGGTGCTGATCGCGGTGAAGAGCTATTCGCTGGAGCCGGCGCTGGCCGCCGCGCTGCCCGCGGCCGGCCCGCGGACCGTGGTGATCCCTCTGCTCAACGGCATGCGGCACATCGAGGCGCTGGTCCGGCGGTTCGGTTCGGACCGGGCCTGGGGCGGTGTCTGCATGATCAACGCGACGCTCGACGAGGAGGGCGACGTGGTGCAGATGAACGGCCTGCACCGGCTGTCGTTCGGCCCGCTCGGCGGCGATGCCGACGCCGACGATCGTCTGCTCGCGGTCACCGATGCGCTGACCGGCGCCGGATTCGACGCCCGGGCCAGCGCCACGATCGTGCAGGAACTGTGGGACAAGTGGGTGCTGCTGGCCACCCTCGGCGCGGCCACCACGCTGATGCGCGCCTCGATCGGGGCGATCAACCGGGCGCCCGGCGGGCCGGAGTTCCTGCACGCGCTCGCCGCCGAGGCCACCGCGGTCGCCGAGGCGTCCGGCCATCCGATCCGCGGCAAGGGCGCGGCCATGCTGGAGGCCACGATCGCGACGACCGAGCCGGCCACCTCGTCGATGTACCGCGATCTGACCCAGGGGCTCCCGGTCGAAGCCGACGCGATCGTCGGCGACCTGGTCACCAAGGCGGCCGGCCACGGCATCCCGGTCCCGCTGCTCGCCGCGGCCTACACCGGCCTCTCCGCCTACGCGGCGGGCCGCTGACCGGCCGGTCCGCCGCGATGGTCGATGCGGGCTTCTCGGCTTCCGGTCACTTCTCCCGATGCGGTACGGCAAGTAGAGGGCGCCGTGGCGGTCCGTGCGAGGTGGGCGGTTCACCGGACCGTTGCGCGGCGAGCGGGCTGAGGCGGTGGCCGCGGCCCGTGGCGGGGTCAGCTGTGGGCGATGATGACGCCGGTCAGTGCGCAGCCGAGGTTGACGAGGTAGCCGAGGGTGAGGCCGAGGGCACGGAAGCGGGGACCCGCGATCATGCCCGCTCCGCCCACCACGATGGCGGCGATGCTGCCGTAGATCGGGATGTTGCCGGCGAGTTGCTGCCCGTGCGCGGAGCAGATCAGGTCGGGGTCGTCCGGGCCGCACGAGTCGCTCGAGATCACCAGCAGCCAGGACAGCATGGTGGCGCCGCAGGGCCACACCATCAGGCCGCCCAGGGCCAGCGCGAGGGCGGTCTCCCGGGCCGCGCGGGGCATGCCGAGTTCTTCCTCGTCGTCTCTCTCCAGGGGTTCGGTCACATCGACCGACCTTAAAGAGTGCGCGCCACCCGCCGTCCCGGCGCGACCGGGACGGCGGGGAGGAGGGCCGGTCAGCCGGCGGAGTGGGCGGTGCTGGGGGAGGGGATGCGGGCGAGGACGTGTTCGGCCTCGCGGGAGACGCGGCCGGCGTCGTGGGCGCGGGCGCCGGCGTAGACGGTGGCGGTTCCGGCGGCGATGGCGGGCCAGTTGAAGTCGTCGCGGACCCGGTCCCGGGCACGCAGGGCCAGCGACCGGGCGTAGTCGCGGTCGGCGAGGACGCTGTCGACCGCCTCGGCCAGCGCGTACGGGTCGCCGGGTGGGAAGGTCACGCCGGTCACGCCGTGGTCGACGATCTCGGCGAGACCTCCGGTGGCGGCGACCGCGACCGGTGTCCCGGCGGCCGACGCCTCCAGGGCGACCATGCCGAACGGCTCGTAGATGCTCGGTACCACGTAGCAGTCGGAGGCGCCCATCAGCGCGGTCAGCTCGTGGCCGCCGAGGAACCCGGCGAAGCTCACCTCGGGTGCGCCGGCGGCCAGGGCTTCCAGCTCCGCCCGGTACGGGCCGTCGCCGGCGATCACCACGCGCAGGCCGGGGAACCGGTCGCGCAGCGCGGGCAGGGCCGCCAGCAGCAGTTGCACGCCCTTCTCGTAGACGAGCCGGCCGGCGTAGCTGATCAGCGGGCCGTCCCCGGCGTACCGGGTGCGGGCCGCGGCGACCGCCCGGGGCCGGGCTCGCCAGCGCAGCGTGTCGACGCCGTTGTAGACCACGTCGACACGGTCCGCGGGTACGCCGAACAGGCGGGTGATCTCCCGTTTCATGTAGTCCGAGCAGACGATCACGCGGTCGGCCTGGTCGGCGAGCCAGCGTTCGATGTCGTCGATGGTGCGGTTGTGCGGGTGCGGCAGATGGCCCTGGTGGCGGCCGGACTCGGTGGCGTGGATGGTGGCGACCAGCGGCACGTCCAGGTGGTCGCGCACGGTCATCGCGGTGTGCGCGACCAGCCAGTCGTGGGCGTGCACCACGTCGAAGCCGCCGGTCCGGCAGGCGCGCAGGGCGGCCCGGGTCAGCGTGTGGTTGAAGGCGACCGCCCAGGCGAGCAGGTCACCGCCGGTCACCGGGAAGGCGGGCGGGTCGTCGGGGGCGCGGACCACCCGGACGCCCTCGCTGTACTCCTCCAGCAGCGCGCCCGGGGTGTGCCGGGTGACCACGGTGACCTCGTGCCCGGCCCGTGCCAGGGTGGTGGCCAGCGCGTGCACGTGCCGGCCCAGGCCGCCCACCAGCAGTGGCGGGTATTCCCAGCTCAGCATCAGGATCCGGGTCATCGGGCGGCGCCTCCTCGTGCCTTCCGGCGGCGTGTGGGGTTCGGCCGTCGTGCGCGCCCGGAACCCACCCGCGGTCGGTGTCGACTGTTCACTCGTAGCGCCGTTTCACGCGCAGCACCTCGGCGACCGAGCGGGCGGAGAACGGCGGGCCGGCGGCCCGGTGCGGGGCGTCGCCGTGGGCGGTCTCGCCCAGCGACCCGAGGCCGGCTTCGCTCAGGTGCGCGTCCAGGCCGGTGAGCAGGCCCTCCACCGGGAGGCCGGCGGCGACGCAGGCGTCGGCGTACGGGCCGATCAGCCACGTCCAGACGGTGCCCTGGTGGTGGGCGATGTCCAGGCCGGCGGGCTGGCGGGGCTGATAGCCGTACTCGGCGGGGGCCAGGGTGCGCAGGCCGAGCGGGGTGAGCAGGGACTCACCGGCGGCCCGGACGGCGTTCGCGGCGTGGCCGCGCATCGGCGCGTGCGGCAAGGACCAGGCCAGCAGTTGGTGCGGGCGCAGCGACGGGTCGTCGTGGTGGGTTCCGGCGCCGAGCGGATAGATCGCGGCCGGGCCCTCGACGACGTCGTAGAGCCAGCCCTCGGGGGCCGGGAAACGGGACCGGAAGGAGGCGTGGGCAAGGGTGTGCCGGGTCCGTGGCTCGGTGTCGTCCCGGCCGGTCTCGGCGAGCAGGTCGCACATCGCGGCCAGAGCGTTCACCCACAGCGCGTTGATCTCCACGGGTTTGCCGGCCCGCGGAGTCTCGACGTCGGGGGCGGTGGCGGGGGACAGGCGCAGCAGGCCGTCGGCGGGGTCGATGGTGAGCGGGCCGGTGCCGCCGAGGTGGTGGCGCAGCAGCCGGCCGAGCGGTGCGGCGAGCCGGTTGGCCAGGTCCCCGTCACCGGTCCGGGTCACGTGCCGGTCCACCGCGTGCACCAGCCACAGCGGAGCGTCGAGCGCGTCGTGCCGCAGCCACGGCCCGGCCGGGACGCGCATCGCCCGGGTGGCCGCGCGGGTCCGGGCGATCAGCAGTTCACGGCCCTCGTCGACGCGGCCGGTGTCGAGGAACAGCCCCTCGTACGCGGCCATCGTGTCGGCGAGGTAGCGGCCGTTGCCCGGATAGCCGGAGACCACATCGGGTCCGTCGGCGGCCCGGACGATGAACCGGTCGGCGGCGAGAGCGAGCGTGGCGGCGTACCCCTCGGTCTTGGCCAGGGTGATGAGCCGGTGAGCGCGCTCGCGCTCGGCGGCGACGACCACGGACGGCGCCGGCGGCTCCGCGGCGAGGTCGCCCGCCCAGGCCGAGATCTCGCACATGCCGCCGGCCTCCACCTGCCGGGAGAAGGTGCCGGCGTGCCAGAGGTCCTCGATGTCGTCGCCGGTGCGCACGCCGAGGTGCCAGAGGCCGGCGGGCTGCCAGCCGGGTCCGTGCAGCCGGTAGGCGCGGTCGATCACCGCCCCGCCGGAGACCTGTTCGACGGTGAGTGGGGCGTGCGCCGCACGGCGAGTGCTGTGTGTGGTTCGCCACGTGCACATCGCGGCGACGGCGAGGCCGACGGGCGCGGGAGCGGAGACGACCCGGTCCACGACGGCGAGGCAGTGGTGGCCGTGGCGCATCGCGAGCTCACGTTCGACGACTACGTCGCCGATCCGCCACCGCCAGCGTGGCAGGCCGTCGACCAGGGCGAACGTCTCCAGATGGCGGTGCCCGGCAGGGTCGGTGGCGCCGGCCTCCCAGCGGTGTGTGCCGAGCGCGACCTTGGTGCCGGAGGGGAGGGTGACGGTGAGGTCGAGCGACACGAGGCCGACGTGATCAGAAACGGTCAGAAGGGCGTGCTCGCGGCGGGTGCGCAACCCGCTGACAGTGCCACTGGCGTACCCACCGAGACCGTCCGTCACCAGCCATTCCCGGCCGCCACCTGCATCGACGGCAAGCGAGCCGCAGACCTGCGGCCCAAAGATGATCTGATCATTCCGCGGCACGATGCCTCAAATGCTCAATTTTGATCGCCTTAAACCCCCGGAGGGGGAGATGTCAACGGCTAACCGGACAGTCGGGCCGCCTCCGGCGGCGGCGTCCGAGAGAATGACCTGACGCGGCCGGGCAGGGTTAATCCGTCCCTCCGATGGGCATGCACGGCCCGCAAGGCCGCGGACAACTGGACGGCCGAGGGGGCAGGAGCACGGTATGCAGGTCTGGCCTGGTCATCGGTACCCGCTGGGCGCTACGTACGACGGAACTGGCACGAATTTCGCGATCTTCTCCGAGGTGGCAGAAGCGGTCGAGCTGTGTCTGTTCGACCCGTCGGGCAACGAGCGGAAGGTGCTGTTGCACGAGCAGGACGCGTTCGTCTGGCACGCGTACCTGCCGGGGGTGGAGCCGGGGCAGCGGTACGGCTACCGGGTCTACGGCCCGTACGAGCCGCACCGGGGACTCCGGTGCAACCCGCACAAGCTGCTGCTCGACCCGTACGCGCGGGCGGTCGACTCGGACATCGACTGGCATCCGTCGCTGTACGCGTACGACTTCAACAACCCGGATCAGATGTCGGAACTGGACTCGGGCCCGTACATGCCCAAGGGCGTGGTGGTGAACCCGTACTTCGACTGGGGCAACGACCGCCGCCCGGACATCCCGTACCACCACTCGGTGATCTACGAGACCCACGTCAAGGGACTCACCCAGCGGCACCCGGAGATCCCGCGGGACATGCGCGGCACGTACTCGGCGATCGGGCATCCGGCGATCATCGAGCACCTCAAGAGCCTCGGCGTGACGGCTGTCGAGCTGATGCCGGTGCACTCGTTCGTGCACGACAACCGGCTGCACGACCTGGGGCTGCGCAACTACTGGGGTTACAACACGCTCAGCTTCTTCGCGCCGTACCACGGTTACTCCGCGATGGGCTCGCTCGGCCAGCAGACCCAGGAGTTCCGGGGCATGGTCAAGGCCCTGCACGCGGCCGGCATGGAGGTCATCCTCGATGTGGTCTACAACCACACCGCCGAGGGCAACCACCTGGGGCCGACGCTGTCGCTCAAGGGCATCGACAACCGGACCTACTACCGGCTGGTGGACGATCAACCCCAGTTCTACATGGACTACACGGGTACGGGTAACAGCCTGAACGTGCGCAGCCCGCAGAGCCTCCAGCTGATCATGGACTCGCTGCGCTACTGGGTGACCGAGATGCACGTCGACGGTTTCCGGTTCGACCTGGCGTCCACCCTGGCCCGCGAGTTCTACGACGTGGACCGGCTGAGCACGTTCTTCGAGGTGGTGCAGCAGGACCCGATCGTCGGCCAGGTGAAGCTGATCGCCGAGCCGTGGGACGTCGGGCCGGGCGGCTACCAGGTCGGCAACTTCCCGCCGAACTGGACCGAGTGGAACGGCAAGTACCGGGACACGGTCCGGGACTTCTGGCGCGGCGAGCCCGCCACCCTGGCCGAGTTCGCGTCCCGGATCACCGGGTCGGCCGACCTCTACCAGGACGACGGCCGCAAGCCCTTCCACTCGATCAACTTCGTGACGGCGCACGACGGATTCACGCTCAACGACCTGGTCACGTACAACGACAAGCACAACGAGGCCAACGGCGAGGAGAACCGGGACGGCGAGAGCCACAACCGGTCCTGGAACTGCGGCATCGAGGGCCCCGCCAAGGACGAGGCGGTGCTCGCGCTGCGGGCCCGGCAGCGGCGCAACTTCCTGGCCACGCTGATGCTCAGCCAGGGCGTCCCGATGATCTCGCACGGCGACGAGCTGAGCCGCACCCAGCAGGGCAACAACAACGCCTACTGCCAGGACAACGAGATCTCCTGGATCGACTGGGAGAACGCCGACGAACAGCTGCTGGAGTTCACCCGCAAGCTGACCGCGTTCCGGCACCGGCACCAGGTGTTCCAGCGCCGCCGATTCTTCACCGGCCTGCCGGTGACCGCCCGCGGCGGCGGCGACCCGCTCCCGGACCTGGAGTGGTTCACCCCGGACGGCAGGCAGATGGCCGGTGACGACTGGGGCAACGACTTCGGCCGGGCGGTCGCGCTGTTCGTCAACGGCGAGGGCATCCGCGAGCGCGGCCAGTACGGCCAGCGTCACGTGGACAGCTCGTTCCTGCTGTTCTTCAACGCGCACGACGCGCCGCTCGAGTTCACCACGCCCCCCGCCGAGTACGGGGAGAAGTGGGAGAAGGTCATCGAAACCGCCGACCCGTCCCCGGATCATCCGTCCGTCGTCGAGGCCGGACACACGATCTGGGTGCCGGACCGTTCCCTCATCGTGCTCGACAGGACGGTGTAATGCGCCCGAGCAGTACTTACCGAGTCCAGGTCCGTCCCGACTTCCCTCTGAAGGCCACCGCTGAGATCGCCGACTACCTCGCCGATCTCGGGGTGAGCCACCTCTACTCGGCTCCGCTGCTGACCGCGGCGCCCGGCTCCGAACACGGCTACGACGTGGTGGACCACTCGCGGGTCAGCCCGGCGCTCGGTGGCGCCGAGGGGCTGTCCACGCTGCACCAGGCCCTGAAGTCGGCGAACCTCGGCCTGGTCGTCGACATCGTCCCCAACCATGCCGGGGTGGCGGTGCCGCACACCAACCCGAGCTGGTGGGACGTGCTGAGGAACGGCCGGGAGTCGGAGTTCGCCGGCTACTACGACATCGACTGGGAGCGCGGGCGGATCCTGCTCCCGGTCCTGGCGGACAGCCCGGACGCGCTCGACGACCTCCGTGTGGAGGACGGCGAGCTGCGCTACTTCGACAAGCGCTATCCGATCGCCGACGGCACCGGCGAGGGGACGGCCCGCGAGGTCCACGACCGGCAGCACTACGAGCTGGTCAACTGGACCCGCGGCGACACCGAGATCAACTACCGGCGGTTCTTCGCCATCACCGACCTGGCCGGGCTGCGCGTCGAGGACCCGGACGTCTTCGCCGCCACCCACGCCGAGATCCTTCGCTGGTACCACGAGGGCATCGCGCAGGGCATCCGGGTCGACCACCCGGACGGGCTGCGCAACCCCGGTGAGTACTTCAACCGGCTCCGCAACGCCGCCCCGGACGCCTGGATCGTGGTCGAGAAGATCCTCGAACCGGGCGAGCAGATGCCCGCCTGGCCGGTCGCCGGCACCACCGGGTACGACGCGATGGCCGAGGTCAACGGCGTCTTCGTCGACCCCGGCACGGAAGCCTTCTTCGACACCCTCGACCACTATCTGACCGGCGGCACCACGTCCTGGCAGGACCTGGTGCACCAGGCCAAGCACGACGTCGCCACCAAGGTGCTGGCGGCCGAGCTGGGCCGGCTCGCCCGGCTGGCGCCCGAGATCGAGGGCGCCGACCGGGCGCTCGCCGAACTCGCCGCCTGTTTCCCGGTCTACCGCTCCTACCTGCCGGCCGGCAGCCGGCATCTGGCGGTCGCCCGGTCCGAGGCGGGACGCCGGCGGCCCCACCTGATCACCGCGCTGGACCAGGTCACCAGTCGGCTGCGCAACCCCGCCGACGAGCTGGCCGTCCGGTTCCAGCAGTTCACCGGCGCGGTGATGGCCAAGGGCGTGGAGGACAACGCGTTCTACCGGTGGACCCGGTTCGTGGCCCGCAACGAGGTCGGCAACGACCCGGCCAAGTTCGGCGTCACCGTCGACGAGTTCCACGACTTCGCCGACCAGCGGTCGTCGGAATGGCCGGACACCATGACGTCCCTCGCCACCCACGACACCAAACGCGGCGAGGACGTGCGGGCCCGGCTCGCGGTCCTCTCCGAGGTGCCGGGCGACTGGACCGAGGTGGTACGCCGGTGGGTCCGCTTCGCTCCGCTCCCGGACCCGGCGCTGGCCCATCTGATCTGGCAGGTCGCGGTCGCCGCGTGGCCGGTCTCCCGAGAGCGGCTTCAGGCGTACGCCCAGAAGGCCGCCCGGGAGGCCGGAACCGGAACGTCCTGGCTGAAGCCCGACGAGGTCTTCGAAACGGCCCTGCGGCAGATGATCGACAAGATCTACGACGACCCGGCCCTGCACCGGGAGGTCGCCGACTTCGCCGCCTCCATCACGCCGCCCGGCTGGTCGAACTCGCTCAGCCAGAAGCTCGTGCAGCTCACCATGCCCGGCGTCCCCGACGTCTATCAGGGCACCGAGCTGTGGGACCACTCGCTCGTCGACCCGGACAACCGCCGTCCCGTCGACTTCGCGCAGCGCCGTGAGCTGCTCGGCCGCATCGACGACGGCTGGCTGCCCCCGGTGGACGAGACCGGCGCGGCCAAACTGCTGGTCACCAGCCGGATCCTGCGCCTGCGCCGGCAGCGTCCCGAGCTGTTCGCCGGATACCGCCCGGTCTACGCCGAGGGACGCGTGCCGGAACACGTCGTCGCCTTCGACCGTGGCGGGGTGGTGGCGGTCGCCACCCGGCTGCCGGTGGGATTGTCACGGCACGGCGGTTGGGGGGACACCGCGCTGTCACTCGACGGACACAGTTGGACGGAAGTGTTCACGAATACCAGCTACGGTGGGAATCGTCTGACGGTGGCCGAGCTGCTCCACACCTATCCCGTCGCTCTCCTGGTGAAAGAATGACTGTCTTCTCGGTCTGGGCGCCGGAAAAGCCCGTCAAGCTCCGCCTGGGCGACCGGGACTTCGCGATGGAGGCCGGCGAGGACGGCTGGTGGCACGTCGACGTCCCCGACCCGGACGTCACCGACTACGGGTTCATCCTCCCCGACCAGGAGAAACCGCTTCCCGACCCGCGGTCGCCCTGGCAGCCGGACGGTGTGCACGGCCTCAGCCGGGTCTACGACCACTCCGCGTTCGCCTGGACCGACCAGGGGTGGACCGGACGGCAGCTGCCCGGCTCGGTGCTCTACGAGCTGCACATCGGCACGTTCACCCCGGAGGGCACCTTCGACTCCGCGATCGAGCGCCTCGACCACCTCGTCGACCTCGGTGTCGACCTGGTCGAGCTGCTGCCGGTCAACGCGTTCAACGGCACCTACAACTGGGGTTACGACGGGGTCTGCTGGTTCGCCCCGCACGAGGCGTACGGCGGGCCCGACGGTCTGAAGCGGTTCGTCGACGCGGCGCACGCCAAGGGCCTCGGCGTGGTGCTCGACGTGGTCTACAACCACTTCGGGCCCAGCGGCGCCTACGCGCCGATGTTCGCGCCCTACCTGAGCAGCGGCAGCAACGCCTGGGGCAGCTCGGTCAACCTGGACGGGCCCGGCTCGGAGGAGGTCCGGCGCTACATCGTGGACAGCGTGCTGATGTGGCTGCGCGACTACCACATCGACGGCCTGCGGCTGGACGCCGTGCACGCGCTGCACGACGAGGGCGCCGTCCACCTGCTCGAGCAGATGGCGGTCGAGGTGGAGACCCTCTCCACCGAGCTGCGCCGGCCACTGTCGCTGATCGCCGAGTCGGACCTCAACGACGCGAAACTGATCACCCCACGCGAAGCCGGGGGGTACGGGCTGCACGCCCAGTGGGACGACGACGTCCACCACGCCCTGCACACGCTGCTCACCGGGGAGCGGCAGGGCTACTACGGGGACTTCGGGTCGCTCGACTGCTTGCGTACGGTGCTCGAAGGCGCCTTCTTCCACGCCGGCACCTGGTCGTCGTTCCGGGGACGGCGGCACGGTCGGCCGGTCGACCGGCAGCGCACAGCCGGCCACCGGTTCGTCACCTTCCTGCAGAACCACGACCAGATCGGCAACCGGGCGATCGGCGACCGGCTCACCGCCACCCTGTCGCCCGGCCTGCTCAAGGTCGGCGCCACCCTGCTGCTCACCTCGCCGTTCACCCCGATGCTCTTCATGGGTGAGGAGTGGGCCGCCAGCAGTCCCTGGCAGTACTTCACCTCCCACCCCGAGCCCGACCTGGCCGCCGCCGTGCAGAACGGGCGGCGCAAGGAGTTCGCCGCACACGGCTGGTCCGAGGCCGAAGTGCCCGACCCGCAGGACCCGGCGACCTTCGAGCGGTCCAAGCTGGACTGGTCCGAGCCGGGCAAGCCGGGGCACGCCGAGATCCTCGAGCTGTACCGCAAGCTGATCAGGCTGCGCCGGAGCACGCCCGGGCTCAGCGATCCCTGGCTGCACAAGGTCGAGGTGTGGCACGGCGACCAGCACGTGGTGATCCGGCGCGGGCCGACCGTGGTCGCGGCGAACCTCGCGGAGACGCCGCAGACGGTGAGCGTCCGGGCGCTGCCGCGGTCGGTGCTGCTGGCCACCTCACCCGGCGTCATCGTCGAACGGGACCGGCTGGTGCTCCCGCCGGAGAGCGCGGCGGTGGTCTCCGTCCGCTGACGTGGTTCCGGCCGAGGCCGCGCGGGCTCCGTTCCGCGTGGCCCCGGCCGCCCATCCGTCGACTTTCATCTGGCGGGTGTGAGCGATCATGTGATCCGTGAGCGTGTGGAAGTCGCGGAAGCGGAAGAAAAAGAAGAACTCGAGCACCTGCGACCCGGGCTGTGACAGCCCGAGTTGCGACTGCGACATCCCGGGCTGCGACTGCTTCTCGCTGAGCATGATGATGCGGTTCACGGCTCTGCTGGCCCGTACCCCCGCTCGGGGATCTCTCGGGGAACGGGCCGTGACGCGCGCCATCCGCGGCTACCGCGTCGTCTCCCCGCGCCTGCCCACCCGCTGTCGTTACCGGCCCACGTGCAGCGCCTATGCCCTTCAGGCCATCGACAAGCATGGACTCGCCGCCGGCCTGCGGCTGACCGCGGCCCGGCTGGCACGATGCCGTCCGGGTGTCCCCTACGGTACGGGGGATCCCGTTCCCTGAGATTGTCGTGCACCATGACCTGTCTGAGGACGGAAGGACGGGTGCATGGCCGAATACGACAACGGCGACGAGACGGTACGGCGGCCGGCGCCGCCGCCGGTGTCGTGGCGGTTGCCTCGGCAGTTCGCGCCGGAGCTGATCCGGATGCTGCTGCGCAGCCCGCCACCGCCGCCGCCCGGCGCGCCCGAGGCGACCGCCGAGGAGATCGCCTCGGCGAACATCGCCCAGCAGGACGTGATCGAGGAGGTCTTCTCCGAGGTCGAGCGGGAGCTGGTGGACGACCGGGAGTACCGGTTCAAGGCGTGGCGGCTGGCCGGCCTCGGGCTGCTGATCGTGCTGACCCTGGCGGTGGCCCTGGGGCGGCTGCTGGTCGGCGGGCCGCCGTCGGTGGCCGAACTGCGCGCGCAAGCCGGAGTCGACACGTGGCCGGTGCTGCGGATCGGGGTCAAGGACGACCAGTACGGCACCGCGTACTACGACCAGGAGAAGAGGATCTGGTCCGGGTTCGACATCGACGTGGCCTACATGATCGCCGAGGACCTCGGGTTCCGCCGGGCCGACGTGCGCTTCTACGGCCTGGAGAGCGAGGACCGGGCCCGCATGCAGGCCGCCGACCCGACCACCGGTGACCGGGTGCCGGTCCAGCTGGTGATCGCCAGTTACAGCATCACGACGGACCGGAAGAGCGCGGGCGTACGGTTCTCCCAGCCCTACCTGTACACCGAGCAGTCGGTGATCACGCTGAAGGGTCATCGGCCCGTCTCCGCGTTGCAGGATCTGGAGAACCAGCGGGTCTGCACCCTCTCCACCTCCACCAGCCAGACCGCGCTGGACAAGGCCAAGGCGAAGGTGACCCAGAAGAACCGGGTCCGGGAGTGCTTCGCCGCGCTGGACGCGGGCGACGTGGAGGCGGTCAGCACCGACGCGGCCATCCTGGCCGGCTGGAAGCACGAGTTCCCCGACAAGTACGAGCACTGGGATCTGGGCCTGGAGTCCAACGAACGGTGGGGCGTCAACGTCGGGGAGAACCCGGCTCTGGAGACCCTCGTCAACCTGACCCTCTACCGCTCCTTCGCCGATCCTGAGGACAGCCGGTGGGAGAAGGCGTACGAGAAGAATCTGCAGTCCGAGATCGACCCGAAGAAGAAGACCCCGGTCGCGGTCGGGGAACAGCCGCGGGTGGAACGGCCCGAGGTGGGCTTCCTGCCGTGGGAGGACCCGCTGGGATGAGCGACTTCGAGATCCACAGCGGCGCGGTGTCCAAGGAGCGGGCGCTGCCCCGGCAACGCTACCGGGCCGAGCTCAACTGGCTGCTCGCCGTGCTGCCGGGGTTCCCGCTGCTGCTGCTGGTGCTGCGACTGTGGTACCTGAGCCGCCAGGACCTGCCGACGATGCTGCTGCTGGTGCAGTACATCAACCCGCTCGGCATGCTCGGCGCGCTCTTCATCACCCTCAGCTGGACCATCCCGGCGGCCATCCTGCTGATCCGGGTGCTCGGCGGCATCGCCCTGGTCAGCGTGCCCGGGCGGACCGCCACGTCGTTCCTCGCGGTGGCCGCGCTGCGGATGCCCGGCTGGGTCGTGGTGATCGCCGTCGGAATCGCCGCCTTCACCTGGCAGCTGCGCATGCTGCCGCTGCTGATGATGCTGGTCGTGGCGATCCTCGGGCTGACCGCGGTGCAGGGCGAACAGGGCGAGCCGTGGGTGATGCGGTGGATCACGCTGGGGGTGCCGATCCTCACCGCGATCCTGGTGTGGATCTTCGTGTGGCCGGGAGTGGTCGCGGCGGTACGGGCCGGGGATTACGCGACGGCCGTACTGCTGGCGGCTCCTCCGCTCTTCGGCCCGGCCCTCACCGGGCCCGTCCCGGAACGCTGGGCCCGGATCGCCACCCAATGGCCGGCCGTCGCGGTCGCCTTCGCCATGCCGTTCATGGTCGGCGTCGCCTTCCTGCGCGCGCCGGTGCTGCCGGACAGCGCCATCGAGGTGGTCACCGCGGGAGAGCCGGTACGGGTGGTGCGCGGCCAGCTCATCGCGGTCGACGACACCTCCACCACGATGCTCGAATCCACCGGGCAGGTCACCTTCATCCCCAACGGCGAGGTCCGGTCGAAGACCCTGTGTCCCCAGGCGGACGACACCCCGCACAGTGGCCTGACGGTCCGCGGCTGGCCGGTCGAGGCGCCGGCGCTGGAGTGGATCGCACCGACGCGGCCGGTGGCCGAGATCGATCCGAGGTGCCTGGGACGGCCGCGTGACCGGGGTTGAGTGTATTTTCAGCAACGACATGTGCGACATGCCGCCCACCACGTGCAGACAGGTTGGCGCCGACCTGGCAGGCTGCACGCCATGACCTTGTACCTCCGGTGGGCGGCCGTCACCGACCAAGGACACGTCCGGAGCAACAACGAGGACTGTCACTTCGCCAGTGATCAGCTCCTCGTCGTCGCCGACGGCATGGGCGGCATGGCCGCCGGCGATCTGGCCAGCCGGATCGCCATCGAAGCCATGGTCTCGCTCAACACGTTCATCCCCACCGAGCACCAGATGGACGCCCTGCACCGGGCCCTCGAGCTCGCCAACGGCCGGATCGCGGAGCAGGTGGCCGCCGACCCGTCGCTCCAGGGCATGGGGACCACGCTGACGGCGGTCCTCTTCAACGGCGAGCGCGCGGCGATGGCCCACGTCGGCGACTCCCGGGCCTACCTGCTGCGCGCCGGCCGGCTCAACCAGCTCACCAAGGACGACACGTACGTCCAGATGCTCGTCGACCAGGGTCTGATCAAGCCGGAGGAGGCCGCCGCCCACCCGCGGCGGGCCGTCGTCACCCGGGTCCTCCAGGGCGAGCCGGTCACCCCCGCCTACGTCATCGTGGAGCCGCAGCGCGGCGACCGCTGGCTGCTGTGCAGCGACGGTCTCACCGGTGTGGTCCCGGACCCTATCCTCGAAGAGGAACTGCGGACGACCCCGGACCCGAAGTCGTGTGCGGAGCGGCTCATCGATCTCGCTCTGCGTGGCGGCGGGCCGGACAACGTCACCGTGATCATCGCTGACGTGACCTCCGGGGACTGAGCAGGTATTTTACTCCGGCCGCATCCCGCGCGGCCCGGAACTTGGTGGTGATCACGACGGCGCGACTGCTCGGCACGCTGGCGTTCACCCTGGGTGTGGTCGCCATCGGCGAACTCGTCCTCGGCACGCCCCGCCTCTTCACCGACACGGCGCAACTGGTGGCCGGCCTCCTCGCGGCCCTCGTCTGCCTGAACGTGGGACGCGGCCGGGCCGGCATGCCGCGGCGCTGGCGACTGCTCGCCGGCGGAGGACTGCTCGTCTGGTCGGCGAACCGGCTCTGGTGGGTCGTCCAGGACGTCACCGGACTCGACCGGGACCGGTTCACCGACGTCGGCCTCTTCGTACTGCCCGCCTGCATGCTGATCGGGCTGCTCGGGGCGGTGCACACCCGGCCGCGTACGGTGCCCACCTCCCCGGCGCGCGACCAGATCGCCCTCGTCATCGACAGCGTGCTGATCACCGGATCGGTGCTCGCCCTCGGCTGGTCGGTGCTGCCGGTCTCGCCCGGGCTCCCGCTCTTCCAACTGCTCTACCTCGTCGCCGACCTGGTGCTGTTCACCATGGTCCTGCTCCTGCTCACCACCCGGCCCGACTCGCCGGCCGGCCGGCGGCCGCTGCGGCTCGTCGGGTCGGCGCTGCTCGCCTTCGGGGTGGCCGACACCGTTCGGCTGCTCGGGACCGGGCCACTGTGGCTGGAAGGACTCGGGCATCTGCTCGGGCCCGCGTTCCTGGCGATGGCGGCGCTCAGCCCCACCCGCCCGGCGCACTCCTACTCCACGGCCGATCATCTGGAGCGTGACTGGTTCCGGCTGCTCCTGCCGTACGGCCCGGTGATCGTGGTCGGGATCGTGCTGGTGGCCCGCACCGCCACCGGGGGATCGCTGACGCCGTTCGAGGCGTACCTCGGCTGGCTGGGTCTCGCCCTCGTGGTGACCCGCCAGATGATCACCATCGTGGACAACACGGTCCTCTTCGACCGGGTCGCCACCGCCCAGCGGCGGCTGCACCACCAGGCCTACCACGACCCGCTCACCGGGCTCGCGAACCGGGCGCTCTTCCGGGAACGCCTCGTACTCGCGATCGACGCCCACCAGAAACGGGGAACCCCGGTCGCGGTGCTCTTCGCCGACCTGGACGACTTCAAACTGATCAACGACACGTTCGGGCACGCGGTCGGCGACCGGGTGCTGCAGGCCATCGGCGAACGGATGCGGGCCGGCGTCCGGTCCCAGGACCTGGTGGCGCGGCTCGGCGGCGACGAGTTCGCCATCGTGCTGGACCAGAGCGGGCTGGGAGTCCCGGCGCCCCGGCGCCGCGTCCGATGGCGCCGCCGCGACGATGCGGGGCTGCGGCAGCGACGCTATGTGCTTTCCGCAGCGGGGGTACGGGTCTCCGAGGCCGCCTTCGACGACGCCTCCACCACCGCTTCCGTCGCCGTGCCCGCTACGGGGTCCCCCTCGGCCTCCGCTGCTTCTGCTTCCGGTTCTGCGCCGGCTTCCGCTCCCGCTTCGGGTTCTGCTTCCCCTCCCGCTTCGGGTTCTGCTTCCCTTGCAGCCGCTGCTTCGTCCACCCCCTCTACCGTTCCCCCTTCGTCCTCGTCCGTCGCTGCCTCGGCCTCCCCGCCATCTGTCTCCGCCGCTTCTTCGCCCTCTCCGCCGCGTGTCTCCGCGGTTTCGTCGGCGGCCTCGCCGGCTGTTTCCGCGGTTTCGTCGGCGGCCTCGCCGGCTGTTTCCGCGGTTTCGTCGGCCGCCCCGCAGTCTGCCTCCGCGGTTTCCTCGGCTTCCCCGCAGTCTGACTCCGCCGGGCACGAGGACAGCCGCTCGGCAGGTGGGGACGCGGCCGGGCCGATGATGGACGCGGAGTCGTGGGCCGCTGAGGCGGAGGCGATCGGGCAGCGGGTGCTTGCCACCCTCCGGGAGCCGTACGTGCTCGACGGCCGCGCGATCACCGTCGGCGTCAGCATCGGGCTGGTCACCGCCGAACCCGGCGACCGTCTCTCCGCCGACATCCTGCTGCGCCGCGCGGACGCCGCCATGTACGCGGTGAAACGCCGTGGCAAGGGCGACCTGATCCGTTACACCGGCCCGCGCGACTCCGGCCCGCACGCCGACCTGCCACAACTGCTGGCGGGCGCACTGTCCGGCGGATCCCCGGCCGCCGCCGGGTTCGACGTCCACTACCAGCCGATCGTGCGGCTCCGCGACGGCGTGACGGTGGCCGTGGAGGCGCTGGCCCGCTGGACCGATCCGGTGGCCGGCCCGGTGCACCCGGACGTCTTCGTCACGATGGCCGAACGCACCGGCCTGGTCGCGGCGATCGACGACTTCGTCCTGGACCGGGCCTGCGCCGACGCCCGCACCCTGGAAGCGTTGCACGGCCGCCCCATCGACGTGCACGTCAACGTCTCGGCCGGCCGGCTCGCCGGACAGAGCCTGGAAGCCGCCGTACGGGCCGCGCTGACCCGGCACCGGCTCCCCGCCGAACGCCTGATCATCGAGATCACCGAGACCCTGCGGATCCCCGACCTGCCCTATGCCGCCGCACTCGTCGAACGTTTGCGATCCCTGGGTGTACGGGTGGCGCTCGACGACTTCGGCAGCGGCTACAACGCCCTCGCCCAGTTGCACGCCATCCCGGTCGACATCGTCAAACTCGACTCCACCCTGACCGACGTGGACGTCTCCCCGGACCGGGCCGGCGCCCTGTGCCGGTCGGTCCTGCGCATCTGCGCCGAACTGGGCGTCACCGTCGTCGCCGAAGGGCTGGAGACCGAGGAACGTGCCCGCGCCATGGCCGCCCTGGGCAGTCCGCTCGGGCAGGGCTACCTCTACGGCGCCCCGGCCCCTCTGGTCCGCCCGGACCAGACCCCCGAACCCTGACCAGCCCGCTAGCCCTTCCCTTGCCGCGATCTTGGACGATTCCCCACCGTTTCCGGTGGGGAATCGTCCAAGATCGCGGCGGGGTGGAGTGCTGCCGGGCTCATCCGCTGGAGCTTGACGCAGGCGGGCGAGAAGACCGACCGGAACGCTCGCATCCAGGCGAGTGTCGGAGACGTCCGCGGCGGCAGCGGAGCATCCGGTACTCCCGCAAGATCGCCGGCCTTGTCTCAGGCACGCGATACCGATGCGAAGCGCACCGGGCCACAGGCGCCATGGCCAGCCGGGGCTGGGATCGGGTCGTGGGTGTCCACGCGGCCGGGCTGTGGCGTTCGTGTGGCCAGCCGGGGTTGGGATCGGGCCGTAAGTGTCCACGCGGCCGGGCTGTCGCGTTTGCGCGGCCAGCTGGGGTTGGGATCGGGTCGTGGGTGTCCACGCGGCCGGGCTGCCGCGTTCGTGTTGCCAGCTGGGGTTCGGATCGGGTCGTAAGTGTCCACGGGGCCGTTCGGCTCGGGTAGCCGACTGCTCAATCTTGATACCTATGCGCCTACCGCTACTTGTGGGACTGCAGATGCCGACGTGAGCGGCCGAGAAGATTCGGCGGGACCACAAGCTCTCAAGGTTCGCACGCTGGCAGGGGCCCGGGCGGTGGCGGTGGGCCGGGCGTCGGCGGCGCGGCGGGCGTTGGCGGTGCGCCTGGCGTTGGCGGTGCGCCTGGCGTTGGCGGCGGGCGTTGGCGGCGGGCGTTGGCGGCGCGGCGGGCGTTGGCCATGCCCCTGGCGTTGGCGGGCGGCGGTCGGTGGTGGTGGGCGGGATCGTGGGTCAGCGGGAGCGGGGGTTGGCGCGACGGGTCGGCTCGGCGGTGGTCGGGTCCTCAGGCCACGGATGGCGGGGGTAGCGGCCCCGCATCTCCGCGCGAACCTGTGGATATCCCTGTCTCCAGAAGGACGCGAGGTCCCGGGTGACCGCCACCGGCCGCCCGGCCGGGGACAGCAGGTGCAGCAGGACCGGGATCCGGCCGTCGGCCAGGCGCGGCGCGTCCCGCCAGCCGAACGCCTCCTGCACCTTCACCGCCAGCACCGGCGCGGCCGGATCGCTGTAGTCGACCCGAACCTGCGACCCGCTCGGCACCGGCAACCGCTCCGGAACGACCTCGTCCAGCCGGCCCGCCACCGACCACGGCATCAGCCGCCGCAGCCCACCCGCCACGTCCAGTCTCGCCAGATCGGATCGTCGCCGTGCCGTGCCGAGGTCCAGCCACTCCTCGGCCCTCTCCAGCAACGCGGTGTCGGACACGTCCGGCCACGGCTCCCCGAGGGCCGCGTGTGCGAAGGCCAGACGGTTGCGCAGCTCCTCGGCGTTACGGCTCCAGGTGAGCAGCCCCAACCCTTCGGCGCGCAGGCCGGCGACCAGCGCCTCGCGCAGTCGCGCCGGATCGGGGTCGGCGAGCCGGCTGGCGGCCAGGGTAATCGCGCCCAACCGCCGGACCCGGCGGGCCACCACGTCACCGTCGATCCAGCCGATCTCGGTGTCCTCGGCGAGCAGGGACGCGGCCACCTCGCGGGCGGTCTCCTCGTCGAGCGGCGCGGCACCGCGGATCCGTGCCACCGGTGCGCCGGGTGGCCGGTCCGCGCTCGCCACCGCCAGCCACGACGCACCGGCCAGCGAACTCCCGGCGGGTAGCTCGGCCGCGGTGCCACCGGCCATCAGGTAGGTGCGCCCACCCGGCTCCCGAACCTTCGCGACCCGCTCGGGGTACGCCAGCCCGACCACCAGCCCCGCCGCCAGATCATCGGTCAGCCGCCCGCCACCTCCGCTCGCGCTGGCCGTGCCGGCCGTGCCGCCTCCGCCGGCCGTGCTGCCTCCGGCCGTGCCGCCTCCGCCCGTGCCGCCCGTGCTGCCTCCGCCCCCGCCGGCCGTGCCGCCTCGGGCCGTGCTGCCTCCGGCCGTGCCGCCCGTGCCGGCCGTGCCGGCCGTGCCGCCTCGGGCCGTGCCGCCCGTGCCGGCCGTGCCGCCTCGGGCCGTGCCGTCCGCGCCGGCTGTGCCGGTCGGGTTGCCTCCGGCCGTGCCGGCCGGAGCGGCGCCCTCGGCCGGGCCGGGGCCGGTGGAGCGGGTGACGGCGTTCGTCAGGCGGCGGACTTCGGCCCGCCAGGTGGGGTCGTTGCTGTTGCGGGCGTTACGCCATGAGGTGACGACGTCGCCGGCGTTGTCGCGGGTGTCGTCGAGGACGGCGACGACCTCGGCGGTGCGGCGGACGCCGAGGACGGCCGCGCCGTCCAGCAGCGCGCGGGCCAGCCGGGGATGCAGGCCGGCTCCGGCGAGAGCACGGCCGCGGTCGGTGACCCGGCCGTCGGGGCCGAGCGCGCCGAGGTCGTGCAGGGTGGCCGTGGCGACCCGCAGCGCACCGGCGGGTGGCGGGTCGGGCAGGGCGAGGCCCGTCCCGTCCGGGTGGCCCCACAACGCCAGGTCGAGGGCGAAACCGGTCAGGTCGGCGGCTGCGATCTCCGGTTCGGGCTGGGCCGGCAGGCGATCGTGCAGGGCCGGGGACCAGCATCGGTAGACACGGCCGGGCGCCTCCCGGCCGGCTCGCCCGGCCCGCTGCTCGGCGGCGGAACGGGAGACCGGAACCGTGGCGAGGGCGCCCAGGCCACGGGCGTGATCCATCCGCGGGACCCGGCTGAGCCCGGCGTCGACCACCGCGCGCACGCCGGGAACGGTCAGGCTGCTCTCCGCGACGGCGGTGGCCAGTACCACCCGGCGGCGGGGGCCGGCGCGCAGCGCCGCGTCCTGTGCCGAGCCGGACTGGCGGCCGTGCAGGGTGACCACGTCCGCGTCGGGGAGACCCCGGAGGCGCCCGGCGACCGTCTCGATCTCGCGGGCGCCCGGCAGGAAGCACAGCACGTCGCCGTCGCCCTCGGCCAGCGCCCGCCGGACCGTCGCGGCGACGTGGTCGAGGAGGCGCGGATCGACCCGCAGACCGTGCGGTGGGGTGATCTGGCCGGACGGCGGCGCCCAGATCACGTCGACGGGGTGGGCGCGGGCGTACGCGGTGAGCACCGGCGCGGGAGGGCCGTCACCGCCCAGCACCGCGGCGAGCCGGTCGGCGTCGGCGGTGGCGGAGGTGGCCAGCAGGCGAAGGTCGGGGCGCAGCGCCGCCCGGATCTCGACCAGGAAGGCGAGCGCCAGATCGGAGTCGAGGTGCCGCTCGTGGCACTCGTCGAGGATCACGGCGGTCACCCCGGCCATCTCGGGGTCGCTCTGCAGCCGCCGGACCAGCAGGCCGGTGGTCACCACCTCGACGACCGTCTCCCGGGAGACCTGCCGCTCGCCGCGCACCGCGAAACCGACCCGCTGCCCGGCACGCTCACCGAGCAGCGCGGCCATCCGGCGTGCGGCAGCCCGGGCAGCGACCCGGCGCGGCTCGGCCACGATCACCCGCCCACCGGATTCGCCCCGACCGCCAGGGCCGCCGCCGGGGTCGGCCGGACCGGCCAGGGCGAGCGGGACCAGCGTGGTCTTGCCGGTGCCGGGCGGCGCCACCAGAACCGCGGCACCGGCCTCGGCGAGCGTGGCGGCGACCTCGGGCAGCACCGGCCGGACCGGGAGATCGGGCAGTCGGTCGGCAGGGATCAGCACGCGCCAAGTCTGGCCCATGCCTCTGACACTTTCCGCGACCGTCCACAGCCACGCCTGATCGCCGCCGCGCCTGTGGCAGGGGCACCGGCGTGGTGGAGGAGCGCCCGGTCACTTCTTGATCACGACTGGGTCGCGGGCGGATCGCGGGGCCTCACGGCCCACCGCGCGGCGTCCCGGGCGGTCCGCGCAGGTCGCCACGGTTATCCACAGGCACGCGGAATCTCCGGCGATTTCGTGGCAGGGTGGCGTGACGAGCGAGGAGTGTTAATTCTTCAGTCCGTCCGTGCGTGTCGCCGGGCCGGGCTGCTTGACTGATCGACATCGACGAGGGGGTGACCGATGGGTGCGGTGGAGACCTTCAACGCTCTGCCCGAGGAGCGTCTGAGGGCGGAGCTGCTCGCCTGCTGCGCGGCGCCTGCCTGGGGCGCGGCGATCGCCGCCAAGAGACCTTTCCCGGACCGGGCCGGCCTGCTCGCCGCGGCCGACGCCGCGGGTCGAGGCCTGTCCTGGGAGGACGTGCTGGCCGGGCTGTCCGCGCATCCGCGGATCGGTGAGCGTGCCGCCGGCGACTCCCAGGAGGCGGCCTGGTCGCGCACGGAGCAGTCGGCCGCGGCGCAGACCGCCGACGACACGACCAGGGCCGCGCTGGTCGAGGCGAACAGGGCGTATGAGGAGCGGTTCGGCCACGTCTTCCTGATCTTCGCGAGCGGGCGGTCGCAGGCCGAGATCCTGGCCGCCGCGCGGGAGCGCCTGGGCAACGACGAGGCGGCCGAGCGGGCCGTGGTGACCGGCGAGCTGCGGCAGATCGCGTTGCTCCGGCTGGAGCGGGTGCTCGATGCCCTCTGACGACGGCACCGCTGCCGCGTTCCACGCGCGGATCTCCACGCACATCCTGGACACCGTGACCGGCGACCCGGCGCGGGATGTCTACGTCCGCCTGGAGCGGCGTGACTCCGACGGCTGGCTGGCCGTCGGGGAGGGCCGCACCGACGACGACGGCCGCCTGCGCTTCGAGGTGCCGATGCACGACTGGCAGGCCGGCGGTTATCGCCTCTTCTTCTACGTGGAGCCCTATCTGGGCGGCGACTGCTTCTTCCCGGAGATCACTGTGGCCTTCCACGTCCACGATCCGGAACGCCACTATCACGTGCCGCTGCTGCTGAGCCGGTACGGCTACACCACCTACCGAGGGAGCTGAACCGTTGGGGATCGTGCTCGGACCGAACCGCTACGGCAAGGCGGAGACCCGTCTGGTGCAGGTGCACCGGGACGGTGAGACGCACGGCCTGGTGGATTTCAACGTCAGCATCGCGCTCTCCGGCGACCTGACCGCGACGCACCTGACCGGCGACAATTCCGGTGTCCTGCCGACCGACACGATGAAGAACACGGTGTACGCGTTCGCCAGGGAGCACGGCGCCGGTGAGCCGGAGGCTTTCGCGCTGCTGCTGGCCCGGCACTTCGTCGCGACGCAGCCGCAGGTGCAGGGTGCGACGGTGTCGATCGAGTCGTTCGCCTGGGACCGGCTGGGCCCGCACTCGTTCCGCAAGCGGGGCGACTTCACCCGTACCACTGTGGTGTCGGTGTCGGAGACCGCAACCCAGGTCGTCTCCGGTGTGTCCGGCCTGGTGTTGCTGAATTCGACGGATTCGGAGTTCCACGGCTTCGTCGAGGACGGTTACACCACGCTGAAACCGGCCACCGACCGGATCCTGGCCACCGCCGTGGACGCGCGCTGGCGGCATGCGGGTGACGGCGGCGACTGGGCGGTGTCGTTCCAGGGGGCGCTGGACGCGTTGCTGGCGGCGTTCGTGGCGACCTACAGCTATTCGTTGCAGCAGACTCTCTACGCGATGGGCTCGAAGCTGCTGGAGGCTCGTCCGGAGGTGGCCGAGGTGCGGCTGGCCCTGCCGAACAAGCATCACTATCCGGCCGACCTGTCGCCGTTCGGGCTGGACAATCCGAACGAGGTGTTCATCGCCGGTGACCGGCCGTACGGATTGATCGAAGGCAGTGTGGTCCGTGACGACGCGCCTCCGGCGACCGCGGGGTGGTGGCTGTGATCCTCATCGAGAACGCGGCGATCGCCACCGTCGACGGTGGCGGCCGGGAGTTCACCGACGGGCATGTGCTGGTGGGGGACGACGGCCGGATCGCCGCGGTCGGCGCCGGCCGGTTCTCCGGGGACACCGGGCACAGCAGGAGGATCGACGGCAGCGGCTGCCTGGTCACGCCCGGTCTGGTCAACACCCATCACCATCTCTACCA
Source organism: Actinoplanes utahensis (assembly GCF_016862455.1). Classification (GTDB taxonomy): domain Bacteria; phylum Actinomycetota; class Actinomycetes; order Mycobacteriales; family Micromonosporaceae; genus Actinoplanes; species Actinoplanes utahensis. The sequence continues at coordinate 135,917 of NZ_BOMZ01000026.1, read as the reverse complement.
GTGGGCCACCCGCGGCCTGGCCCTGGACGAGACGCTCTTCGGCTGGCTCACCACGCTGTACCCGATCTGGGGCCGGCTCGACGCCGAGATCGTCGGGGCCGCCGCCGGCGCCGGGCTGGGCTGGCTCGCCCTGTCCGGCTGCACCCTGTCGATGGACCACCACTACGTCTTCCCCCGTGACGGCGGCGACGTCCTGGAGGCCGAGATCGAGGCCGCCCGGCGGCTCGGCCTGCGGTTCCATCCGACCCGCGGCTCGATGGACCTGAGCCGTAAGGACGGTGGCCTGCCGCCGGACAACGTGGTCGAGGAGACCGACGAGGCGCTGGCCGCCACCGAGGCGGCCATCGACCGCTGGCACGACCCGTCGCCGGACGCGATGCTGCAGATCGCGGTCGCGCCGTGCTCGCCGTTCTCGGTCACCACCCGGCTGATGGAGGAGTCGGCGGTGCTGGCCCGGCGCAAGGGGGTGCGGCTGCACACCCACCTGGCCGAGACCGACGACGAGGAGGAGTTCTGCCTCAAGCAGTTCGGCTGCACCCCGGTGGAGTACGCGGAACGCGTCGGCTGGCTCGGCGGCGACGTCTGGCTGGCGCACGGCGTGCACCTGGACGACTCGGCGATCGCCAAGCTGGGCACGACCGGTACGGGTGTGGCCCACTGCCCGAGCTCGAACGCCCGTCTCGGCACCGGCCCGGCCCGGGTGCGTGAGCTGCTCGACCACGGCGTACCGGTCGGGCTGGGTGTCGACGGGGCCGCATCGCAGGAGGTGTCGCAGCTCGGCGCCGAGTTGCGGCAGGCGCTCTACACCGCGCGCCAGCGCGGTGGCCCGCAGGCGATGAACGCGCGGCAGGCGCTGCGGCTCGGCACCATGGGCGGCGCCGAGTGCCTGGGCCGGCAGGACGACCTCGGTTCGATCGAGGTGGGCAAGCTGGCCGACCTGGTGCTGTGGCGGCTCGACGGGCTGGGCCACGACGGCATCGACGATCGGGTGGCGGCGCTGGTCTTCGGCCCGCCGGCGCCGGTCGAGCTGTCGCTGGTGGGCGGCCGCCCGGTGGTCGAGCGCGGGGAACTGGTCAACGCCGACGCCGAGACTCTCGCCGCGGAGGCCCGCCGGGCACACCGGCGACTGTTGGAAAGCCCATAGCAATACCTCGTTACAGGCGACCACGGAGACCGTGAATAATGCTCGATTACGGTACGGGGGAGTAACCACACTGAGAGGAATCGTCAACGATGACCGAGATCCTGTCCGACGAGGCCGTGGCGTTCGTCGCCGACCTGAACCGGCGATTCCGGCCTCGCCGTAACGAGCTCCTCCAGGCGCGTGCCGCGCGCCGCGCGGAGATCGCCGCCGGCGCCACGCTGGGCTTCCTGGCGGAGACGGCGGACATCCGCGCGGCCGAGTGGTCGGCCCCGCCGGCGCCCGCCGACCTGCAGGACCGGCGGGTGGAGATCACCGGGCCGACCGAGCGGAAGATGACGATCAACGCGCTGAACTCGGGCGCCAAAGTGTGGCTGGCCGACCTGGAGGACGCCAACACCCCGCACTGGTCGAACGTGGTCGACGGTCAACAGAACCTCTACGACGCGATCCGGCGGACCATCACCCTTTCGACGCCGAAGAAGACGTACGAGCTGAACGGCGGGCCGTACCCGACGATCGTGATGCGGCCGCGTGGCTGGCACCTCGACGAACGGCACCTGCCGGTGGACGGCGAGCCGGCCGTCGGCGCGCTCGTCGACTTCGGGCTCTACTTCTTCCACAACGCGAAGGAGCTGCTGGAGCGCGGCAGCGGGCCGTACTTCTATCTGCCCAAGATGGAGTCCCACAAGGAAGCCGCCCTCTGGAACGACGTCTTCACGTACGCGCAGGAGGCCCTGGGCATCCCGGTCGGCACCATCCGCGCCACCGTGCTGATCGAGACCATTCCGGCCGCGTTCGAGATGGAGGAGATCCTGCACGCGCTGCGGCCGCATATCTCCGGTCTCAACGCGGGCCGCTGGGACTACCTGTTCAGCATCATCAAGTACTTCCGGGACAACCCGAACATGATCCTCCCGGACCGGGCCGCCGTGACGATGACCGCGCCGTTCATGCGCGCCTACACCGAGCTGCTCGTCTCCACCTGCCACAAGCGGGGCGCGTTCGCCATGGGCGGCATGGCCGCGTTCATCCCGAGCCGCCGCGACCCGGCGGTCAACGAGGTCGCCCTGACCAAGGTCCGCGAGGACAAGGAGCGCGAGGCCGGCGACGGTTTCGACGGCTCCTGGGTGGCCCATCCCGACCTGGTGCCGGTCTGCAAGGAGATCTTCGACCGGGTGCTCGGCGACAAGCCCAACCAGCTCGCCAAGAAGCGGCCGGACGTCGCGGTGGACGCCGCCGACCTGCTGCACGTGGCCGGGACCGGCGGCGCGGTCACCCGGGCCGGCCTGCACAACAACGTCAACGTCGCCCTCCAGTACCTGGAGGCGTGGCTGCGCGGGAACGGCGCGGTCGCCATCCACAACCTGATGGAGGACGCCGCCACCGCGGAGATCTCCCGGTCCCAGGTCTGGCAGTGGATCCACAACGGCGTGAAGCTCGAGGACGACACCCCGATCACCGCCGAGCTGGTCGGGCAGATCGAGGACGAGGAGCTCGCCACGATCCGGGCGGCGGTCGGCGACGAGGCGTGGACGTCGGGGCGGTACGACGACGCCCGCAAGCTGTTCGAACGGGTCGCGCTCGCCGACGACTTCGCGGACTTCCTGACCAGCGCGGCGTACGACTCCATCGACTGAGCGGCAGGGACCGGGACGGGCGCGGAACGCGCGCTCGTGGGTAGCCCCGGAGGGGTGCCGTGCGAACGGCACTCCCCGGGGTGGCTTTCCCGGCGCGACGAGGCCGGCCCGCCGGAGCCGGTGCAACGGAAGGCCGGCACGACGCCGGCCGGCACGACGCCGGCCGGCACGACGCCGGCCGGCACGACGAGAGAGGTACGGCAGGATGCGGCTGAGCGGCCAGGACTACCACGAGATCGACGCGAGCCTCGCCGCGCACGACGCCTTCCTGCAGGCCCGCTACCCCGGCGAACGTCCCGGCCGGCAGCCCGTGCACACCGTCTACCTCCCCGCCGACCGGCTGGACGGCTTCCGGGACTGGGGCACGATCGCCCTCGACGCGATGGACCGGCACGACTTCCCGTGGCCCGACCCGGCGGTCCGGGCCAAGCTCACGGCCGAGCCGATCGAGGATCTGCGCGTCGACTTCGAGGACGGTTACGGCGTCCGCGACGACGACCAGGAGGACGCCGCCGTCCGCAAGGCGGTGGCGATCCTCGCCGACGGCCCGCGGCCACCGTTCCTCGGCATCCGGATCAAGTCCCTGGAGGCGGCCACCCGGCATCGTTGCCTGCGCACGCTGGACCTCTTCCTGGACACCTACCAGGATCTCTTCACGATCACCCTGCCCAAGGTCAGCGGTCCGGACCAGGTCCGGGCGATGGTCACCCTCTGCGAGAGGCTCGAGCGGTCGTACGGGTTGAGCACCGGCGCCCTGACCTTCGAGATCCAGATAGAGCTGCCGTCCGCCGTGCTCGCCGCCGACGGCTCCGCCACCGTGGCACGCCTGATCACCGCCGCCGCCGGCCGGTGCACGGGGCTGCACTACGGCACCTACGACTACAGCGCGGCCGCCGGTGTCGCCGCCGCGTACCAGTCGATGGAGCATCCGGCCGCCGACCACGCCAAGGCCGTCATGCAGGCCGCCGCCGCCCAGACCGGGGTGCGCCTCTCCGACGGCTCCACCAACATCCTCCCGGTCGGCGACACCGCGGCGGTGCACGCCGCCTGGCAGTTGCACCGGCGTCTGGTCCGCCGCTCCCTGGAACGCGGCTTCTACCAGGGCTGGGATCTGCATCCCGCCCAGCTTCCCACCCGGTACGCGGCGACCTTCGCGTTCTTCCGCGACGGCCGGGACGCCGCCGTGACCCGGTTGCGCCGGTACCTGGACCGGCAGGACAGCGGGATCGCCGACGAGCCGGCCACCGCGCGGGCGCTCGCCGGATACCTGGTGCGCGGCCTGGACTGCGGCGCACTCGACGACGCGGGGTTCCCCCGAGAACAGCTCACCGCCCTGGCCTGAGCGGCATCATTCTCGGTACGGGGTCGTCAGGGGAGGGCGCCATGGGCTATCACACCGAGTTCACCGGGCAGGTCGCGATCGTGCCTCCGCTGAATCCGCACGAGGTCGAATATCTCGACCGGTTCGCCGAGACCCGGCACCTGCACCGCGAACACGGCCCCTATGTCGTCGACGGGCGTGGGCTCCGGGCCGGCGACGTCCTCGACCCGGAACGGCCGCCACCGGAGCTCCCCGGCCACTGGTGCCACTGGACGCCGTCGGCGGCCGGTGACGCGGTGCTGTGGAACGGGTCGGAGAAGTTCCGTCATGCCGAGATCTGGCTCGCCTACCTCATCGACACCTTCCTGAAGCCGGGCGCCGCGGTCACGGCGGAGCTGTCCGATCCGGTGGTGGACCGGTTCTATCCGCCGGCTTTCGAGCACTTCACTTTCGACCATGTGCTGAACGGGGTGATTCACGCGGAGGGGGAGGAACCCGACGACCTGTGGCGTATCGACGTGCGCGACAACGTCGTGCACGTGGTCCACGCCGTCGAGTTCCCCGGCTATGACGAGATCGACCCGCGGGACCCGGCGGAGTGGACGCCGGTGCAGTGGGCGGAGTACGAGGCGCGGGCCCTGCGCAACCATCTCTATGTCGTCGACGGCGGCGAGGTCCGCGCTCTCGGCCCCGCCCGGGACTGGGGTTTCGCGCCGGTCGGCGGCAGGCCGGGAGCCTGACGCCGAGCGGAGGCCGGGTGCCCGGGGGAGCGGCTCAGACGACGACGGAGAACCAGGGGACCATCAGCAGCGCGCCGAGGGTCAGCCAGGTGGCGGCGTCGTCGTTGCCCCGGCCGGCGATCCGGACCGCCTGGTAGAGCAGGGCGCCGATGGCCGCGGCCAGGGCGGCGGCCGCGATGATCCGGGCGGTGCCGGGCTGGGTGAACCACTCCGGGGCGAGGCTGATCAGTGAGACGGGGGAGAGGACGGCCAGGCCGGCGAAGGCGAGCACCAGCACGCCGAGGAGGGCGACCGTGATGCCGAGCAGGATGGTGCTGGGACCGTCGTCCACATCGGCGGGTTCGACGGTCAGGGGATTGCGGTGCGTCACGCCGGTCACCTTCCGTGATGGTCCTCGATCGTGATGTCCGACCATAGCGGGTGTGCCTGATTCCAGGAGCGTCGAACTTTTCCGGGCTGTCTCGAGTACTACCGGGCACATCGCCGCAACCTGGGAGGACGTTGTGCGGGAACGATCAGTGGAGCCGATCACGGCCACGCGTGTCACCACATCGGACGACTCCGCGCCGTGCGCGGAACACACCGGTGAGCGACCGTCGTGGTCGTGCCGGGTGTGCGGACGGCCATGGCCCTGCGTGACGGCGCGGGCCTCGCTGGCGACCGGCGGTGACCTCCTCATGCTGACCATGTACATGTGGGGGCATCTGGACCGGGCGGTGGGCGACCTGCCCCACGAGGAGCCCGCGGAGCTGTTCGAACGGTTCCTCGGCTGGGCGGGTTCGCTGCCGGTCAGGGCCGGGGCGCTGCCGGGGTGAGCTGTCCGCGCAGCGAGGACGCTCCGAAGTGACGTGGGCGCGGCCGGTCAGGGCTGGGGCGCTGCCGGGGTGAGCTGTCCGCGCAGCCAGGACGGGTCCGGGTTGACGTGGGCGCGGCCGCCGATCACGACGGTCGGCACGGTCTCGTCGCCGCCGGTGATCTCGCGGACGGTGGCGGCGGCGGACGGGTCGGCCCAGATGTCGACCCAGCGCAGCCGGGCCGCGTCGGGGCCGAGGCGGGCCCGCATCTGCAGGCAGAAGCGACATCCGGGACGCCAGTAGACGACCGGGCGGCCGTCGTCGGCCGACGCGCGGGGGAAGATCAGCGGGGAGAGCACGAACGCGTAACCCAGGAAGAGGGCCAGCAGGAGCGTGGCGGACCCGGGCGCGCCGTCAGAGAACCGGACGGCCGCGACGAGCAGGCCACACAGGGCCGCCAGGACAGCCAGACGCCACCGTCGCATCATGGAACGGGAGGGTACCGGAGTGGCCGCACGCGTCGATATGCCGGAGCGCCCGATGAGACCCGCTGTGAAACATATCGCCGATAGGGTCGGATCATGGTTGATCTTGTAGTGCGGTCCCGCCGGGTGGTGACGCCGGAGGGCGAGCGCCCGGCGGCGGTCCTGGTCGAGGACGGGAAGATCGCGGCGGTGCTGCCCTACGGCGCCGAGGCGGCCGCGGCCGAGGACGCCGATCTCGGGGACATGGCGTTGCTGCCGGGGCTGGTGGACACCCATGTGCACGTCAACGAGCCGGGCCGCACCGAGTGGGAGGGCTTCGCCACGGCGACCAGGGCGGCCGCGGCCGGCGGTGTCACCACGATCATCGACATGCCGCTGAACAGCCTGCCGCCGACCGTGGACACCGGGGCGCTGAAGATCAAAAAGGCGGCCGCGGCCGGGCAGTGCCACGTCGACGTCGGTTTCTGGGGCGGGGCGATCCCCGGCAACGCCGGCGACCTGCCGGGGCTGCACGAGGCCGGGGTCTTCGGCTTCAAGGCGTTCCTGGCCGACTCCGGGGTGCCCGAGTTCCCGCCGGTCGACGCCGGTCAGCTGGCCGGGGCGATGAACGCGGCGGACGCCCTGTTCGTGATCCACGCCGAGGACCCGGATCATCTCGCGGAGGCGGCGAGCTCCGCGGCGTACGCCGATTTCCTCGCCTCCCGGCCACCGGACGCCGAGCACGCCGCGGTCGCCACCGCGATCGCCGTGGCCCGTGCCGCCGGCCGCCGCGTGCACATCCTGCATCTCTCCGCGGCCTCCGCGCTGCCGCTGATCGCGGCAGCCAGAGCCGACGGGGTACGGGTGACGGCCGAGACCTGCCCGCACTACCTGACCCTGGACGCGGCCGACATCCCGGACGGCGCGACCGAGTTCAAATGCTGCCCGCCGATCAGGGACACCGCGAACGCCGACCGGCTCTGGGAGGCGCTCGCCGACGGCCTGATCACCTGCGTGGTCAGTGACCACTCGCCGTGCACGCCCGACCTGAAACGCCGGGACACCGGCGACTTCGCGGCGGCCTGGGGCGGCATCGCGTCGGTTCAGCTCGGTCTTCCGGTGATCTGGACCGCGGCGGCGCAGCGCGGGCATACCCTCGCGGACGTGGTGAAGTGGATGGCGCGCCGGCCCGCCGATCTGGTGGGATTGCGGAGCAAGGGCCGGATCGCGGTGGGAGCCGATGCCGATCTGGTGGCTTTCGAACCGGACGAGGAGTTCGTCGTCGACGCGCATGCCCTGCACCACCGGAACCCGGTCACCCCGTACGCCGGAAAGAGGTTGCGCGGCGTGGTGCGCCGGACCTGGCTGCGCGGGCGGACCGTGACCGGCGACGAAGCCGGCGGCATCTTTCTGGCAAGGGGGAACTGATGGAGTTCAGCGCGCTGCCCGATCTGGCGTCGCGGGCGTTCGGCGGCGGTGTCGTGTACTGCAACGACGAGTTCTTCGCCGCCGCGGATCACCTGGTCCTGCCGGATCCGCCCGGGCACGCGCCGAAGACGTTCGACCACAAGGGGCAGGTCTACGACGGCTGGGAGACCCGCCGCCGCCGGACGCCCGGCCACGACTTCGCGGTGATCCGGCTAGGGGCGCCCGGCGTCATCCACGGCGTCGACATCGACACGGCGTTCTTCACCGGCAACTACCCGCCGTTCGCGTCGGTGGAGGCGGTGGAGCTGCCCGGCTATCCCGGCCCGGACGAGCTGGCCGACGCCGAGTGGGTGGAGATCCTGCCGAGATCCGAGCTCAAGGGCGACGGCCGCAACCTTTACCCGGTGGAGACCCGCCGCCGTTTCACCCACGTGCGGCTCAACATCCTTCCCGACGGCGGCGTCGCCCGGCTGCGGGTGCACGGCGAGGTGGTGCCCGACCCGGACCTGCTGCCGAAGGTGTTCGACGTGGCCGCCGCCGAGTACGGCGCCACCGTCGTGGACTGCAGCAACATGTTCTACGGCAACCCGGCACGGATGCTGATGCCCGGTCTGGCCCGCAACATGGGCGACGGATGGGAGACGTCCCGGCGCCGTGACGACGGCAACGACTGGGTGCTGGTCCGGCTCGCCGCCCCGGCCGTGCTGAAGTTCGCCGACCTGGACACCAGCCACTTCAAGGGCAACGCTCCGGGCTGGGCGACCCTCACCGGCTTCGACGACCAGGGCGCGTCCTTCGAGCTGCTGCCGCGGACGGCGCTGCGGCCGGACACCCCGCACCGGTTCCGTCTCGACGACGGGCCCGAGGTCACGCAGGTCCGGCTGGACGTCTTCCCGGACGGCGGCATGGCCCGGCTGCGCCTGCTCGGCAGGGCCGACCGGGCCTACCTGCGGGCCAGGCTGGGCCGGTGAGCCGGACCGTCTCGCTGATCCTCGCCGACCCGGCGGGGGAGGTGCTCGGCACGCTGCCGCCGTTCACCGTCGCGACGCCGTGGTGGCAGGAGGTCGCCGACGTGGTGGCCGCAGCCGGGACCGACGTCACCGTGCTGCGGCTGCTGCACGGTGACCGGCCCGCCCCGCCCGGCGGGCACGTCACGTACCTGGCGATGACCACGCGACGGCCGGACGGGCTGGGACCGGCCGACGTCGATCTCGCCGATCACCCGTTGCGGGCGGCGTACGCGAGACCGGAGGGCGTGACGGCGTCGCTGTCCTGGGCGGCCGGCGCCCTGGACCGGATCGGGCTGACCGGGACCGTCGCCCGGCAGCAGCGCACCTGGAACCTGTCGGGGATCTGGCGGTTCGACGGCCCCGACGGCGAGCCGGTGGCCTGGCTCAAGCAGGTGCCGCCGTTCTTCCGGCACGAGCCGGGCGTGCTGCGGGCGGTCGACGAGGTGTCGCCGGGGCTGGTGCCCTACGTGCTGGCGGCCGGCGACGAGGGCCGGATGCTGCTCGCGCACGTGCCCGGCCAGGACCGTTACGACGGTGGGCCGGAACTCTGCACCGAGATCGTGCAGGCGCTGCACCCGGTGCAGCGGCACTTCGCCGATCAGGTGGGCGTCCTCCGCTCGCTGGGGGTTCCGGGCGACGGGCTGGACCGGCTGCCCGAGATCGCGAGGCCGTTCCTGGCCGGGATCGACGGCCTGCCGGAACTCCTCGACGACCTGCCGCGCCGCCTCGCCGAGGTGGCCGCCTGCGGGCTGCCGGACACCCTCGTGCACGGCGACCTGCACACCGGCAACGTCCGTACCGGCGACGGCGGCCCCACCATCGTGGACTGGGGCGACGCGCTGATCGGGAACCCGGCCTACGACATCCTGCGGCTCACCGACGACCCCGCGGTCGTGCGGGTGTGGGCGGGACTCTGGCCGGGCTGCGACGCGCTGCGGGCGGCTGAGCTGCTGCGGCCGGTGGCACGGTTGCGGTCCGCGGTGGCCTACGCCGGCTTCCTGGCGAACATCGAGCCCTCCGAACGGCCGTACCACGAGCGGGACGTCCCGGACCGGTTGCGTGCCGCGGTCCACGCCGCCCGGCGATGACATCGACGGATCTCACCGTACGAGCGTGGTGTTCCGTACCGTGTCGACTATGGAAGAAGCCCGCCGGCGCTACCTCGACCTGATCCGGACCGACGGCGCCCCGTTGTCGCCGGCGCTGGCCGAGGCCTTCGCCACGGTGCCCCGTGAGGTGTTCGTGGCCGACGGCTTCCACCGCCGCGACGGCCGCCGGGTCCTGCCCGCCGACCCGGAGTACCTGCCCACCGTCTACAGCGACGACGTGCTCGTCACCAAGATGAACGGCGGCGTCCCGGTCAGCTCGTCCAGCCAGCCGTCGCTGATGGCCACCATGATCGAGGCGCTCGAGGTGCGGCCCGGCATGCGCGTCCTGGAGATCGGCGCGGGCACCGGTTACAACGCCGCGCTTCTCGCCTCGCTCGGCGCGGTGGTGACCACGGTGGACGTTCAGCCCGACATCGCGGCCCGCGCACGGTCCGCCCTGGCCAGGGCGGGCATTGCGGGGGTACGGGTGGAAGCCGCCGACGGATACACCGGAGGTCCGGCCGAACGTTACGACCGGATCATCGTGACCGTCGGTGTCGCCGGGGTCTCCCCGCACTGGCTGGACCGGCTCGAACCGGACGGCCGCGCCGTCGTCCCCGTCGAGCACGCCGGTGTGCACCCGGTCCTCGACGTGCGCCCGGCGCCGCTCGCCGCCCGGGTCGTCTGTTCCGCCGGTTTCATGAGCGCGGCCGGCCCGCTGACCGCCCGGCATCCCCGCAGCCATCCGGAGCCCGCCGTCGCTCTCGCCGACCTCACCGAGACGTCGCCGGCCCGCTGGCGGCCGCCGCTGAACGCCCAGGCCTACCGCGATCTGTGGTACGCCGCCGGCGTCTGGCACCACCGGGTCAGTCACGCCTCGATCACCGGCCGTGACCTGAGTTACCTGGCCGTCCTCGACGAGTCCGGCACGTCCGGCGCGGTCGTCCTGGCCGACGGCGCGATCCTCGCCTCCGGCCCGTCCGCCGACCGTTACACCGCGGTCGGCACGGCCCTCTCCGACCGCTGGTGGTCGCTGGGCCGCCCGCCGATGACCGCCTGGCAGGTCACCCTGTCCCTGACCGGCGACCCCACCACCCCCATCTGGGCTCCGTCCGCCTGGAGACTCGACGATGCCGCGTGGTGACGTGCGGCTCGACGCGGGGCGCGGGTCACCACGGACACCGACGCGGGGCGGTCAGCGGGCGCGGAGGTAGGTGAGGACGGCGAGGACGCGGCGGTTGGTGTCGTCGGTCGGCGGCAGGCCCAGTTTGGCCAGGATGTTGCCGACGTGCTTGCTGACGGCCGGCTCACTGATGAACAGGGCCGCCGCGATGGCCGAGTTGGAACGGCCCTCGGCGATCAGGGCGAGCACCTCCCGCTCCCGGCCGGAGAGACCAGCGAGCGGATCCTGCGGCCGGCTGATCAGCCGGCGGACCACGTCCGGGTCGACGACCGTGCCACCGCCGACCACGCCGCGCAGCGCCGCCACGAACTCGACGATGTCGGCGACCCGGTCCTTGAGCAGGTAACCGACACCGTCGCCGGTGCCGATCAGGTCGGCGGCGTACTCCTGCTGCACGTACTGGCTGAGCACCACGACGGGCAGCCCGGGATGGTCCTGGCGCAGGCGTACCGCGGCCCGCAGTCCCTCGTCCTGGAAGGACGGCGGCATCTTGATGTCGGTGATCACCAGGTCCGGCTGGTGCTCCTTCACCGCGGTGATCAGCTCGGCCGCGTCCCCGACCGCGGCCACCACCTCGAACCCGAACCGGACCAGCACCCCGACCAGCCCCTCGCGCAGCAGCACCCCGTCCTCGGCGATCACGACCCGGGTCATGGGGCGACCCCCGTCCCCGCGCACCGCGGGCGCGCGGCGCTCCCGGCGCGCGTCCGCGTGGTGGGCGCCGGTGGTGTGGTCACAGCTCCACCCGCAGCAGGGTGGGGCCGCCGGCCGGGCTGGCCAGGAACAGCCGGCCGCCGGCCGCCGCGACCCGGTCCGCCAGCCCGGTCAGGCCGGTGCCCCGGGCCGGGTCGGCGCCGCCACGGCCGTCGTCCTGGATCTCCAGCACGATGCCGTCGCCGGAGCGGGTCAGCCGGATCGACGCCGAGGTGGCGACGGCGTGCTTGGCCACGTTCGTCAGGGCCTCCGCGGCCACGAAGTACGCGGTCGTCTCGATCCGCTCGGGCAGCCGATCGAGGACGTCGGCCGCGGACACCGACACCGGAACCGGTGAGTTCGCCGCCAGATCCCAGAGCGCGGCCGGCAGACCCAGATCGGTCAGGGTCTGCGGGCGGATGCCGTGCACCAGGTCACGCAGCACCACCATCAGCTCCTTGGCCTGGGCGTGCGCCTGCACCAGCGGTCCAGCGGCCGGCGAGTCCTCCGGGACGTCCAGCCGGGCCATCCCGAGTTGCAGGGTGAGGCTGGTCAGCCGGTGCTGGGCGCCGTCGTGCAGGTCACGCTCGATCCGGCGGCGCTCGGCGTCGAACGCGTCGGCCAGCCGGGCCCGGGACTGCGCCACCTCGATGAGCCGGTCGCGCAGCCCGTCACTGCCGCCGAGCAGCCGCCGGGCCAGCGCGTCGTGCGCCGCGGCGACCAGGCCCAGCAGGTAGAGGAAGGCCGGGATCAGGACGATGCCGAGCAGGCAGAGCGGGATCGAGCCGGCCCCGCCGTCGATCACGACGTCGCCCAGGGTCCACTCGGAGAGGCCGGGACTCAGCAGCAGCATCAGCTCGAGCAGGAGCAACAGGGTGCCCGCGAGGTACAGCGGCGGCGCCAGCACGGCCAGCAGCAGCGTGTAGAGAACGGCCCGCCAGGTGGACTCCTCCCGGTACCGCGCGGCCAGCCAGGCGACCGGGTTGACGGCCGAGGGGTGCCGGGGAACGGCGAGCGGGCGCGGGTCGATCCACCGGAGCCGCTGCCGCTCCAGGGCGGCGAGCGGCAGCGCCACCAGTGGCGCGCCGAAGACCAGCAGGATCGCCCCGAGCGCCATCAGCACGACGACGGGCAGGCGCGGTGGCTGCCCGTCGCCGATGCTCTGGGCGGCCACCACCCAGGGGATGACGAGCACCCAGAAGCAGAAGGCGATCGGCGCGGCGATCACGGCCGTGGCGGTCAGGAACAGGGCCGACCGGTAGGGCCAGGACGACATCAGGTAGCGGCGGTCTCGCAGATGGTTTCCAACGTGGTCGGTCACCGGCTCACCGTAACCAGCGGACCGGGTCCCGCCCCAGCCGTTCAGCTACCGCTTCACAGGTATACCCAGCCATACCTCGCCGCGCGCCGCGGTCACCAGGTGCCGGCCCGGCGCTCCCGCCACGGGCGGCCGTCCGGGTCGTAGACCAGGCGATATGCGGGAATCGCCCACAACCGCTGATGCCACGGGAGCCGCTCGGTCTGGTGCGGGATCAGGCGGCCCGGCGGACGCGGCCCGGTACGCCCACCGTCGACCCACTCCTTCAGCCGGTCGGCCGCCGAGGTCATCGCCTCGACCGCGGACGCCGGGTCGAGCAGATCCTCGTCGTCGCCGTCGGCCCGGTCCAGATGCTCGCGCATCAGGGCCAGGCGCAGGTCCCGAGCGAACCGGCGGGCGCCGTCACCGAGCCCCGCCGGGTCGGCCGGCTCCCGCTCGTCCCGGGCCTCGTCGAGGACCGCGCAGGACAGCTCGCTGTCGTGGGTCCACGAGCGACGGTTGAAGTTGTCGCTGCCCACGCTGCACCAGACGTCGTCGGCCACACAGACCTTGGCGTGTACGTAGATCGGCGTGCCGGCGTGGTTCTCCAGGTCGAAGACGTGCACCCGGTCGCCCGCCGCCTGCCGGCACAGCTCCACGGCCTGCTCGCGCCCGACCAGGTTGGGCGGCAGCGCGAACCCGCCGTCCACGTCCGGGCAGCGGGGGACGACGGCGATCAGATGCAGTTCCGGGTTGTCGTGCATCGTGTCGGCGAACAGCTGGGCGACCTCCTTCGACCACAGGTACTGGTCCTCCAGGTAGATCAGCCGGCGGGCCCGCTTGATCGCCTTGGTGTAGCCGCGGGCCACACTGCGTTCGCCGAGCTTCGCGAACCCGTACGCCGGGCGCATCGCCGGATAGGTTCGCAGCACCTGCACGGTCTGCGTGCCGCACTCCGGCGGGTCCGGCGGCTGCGGCGGGAGCCGGTCGGCCCGCATGTCCTCGTGCCGCAGCATGTCGGTGACCGTGGACACCGGCCCGTACTGGTCCAGCGGGGCCGGGTCGTTCCACCGCTCCCGGAACGACAGGTCGAGCGCGCCGACGACCGGGCCGCGCAGGGCCAGCTGGATGTCGTGCCAGGGCGGGTTCGGCCCGTACGCCGGCGACATCCGCACCGCCTGCGGGTCACCGTGGTGGTCGGCGTCGTCGCGGCGGCTGTGGCACAGATCGATGCCGCCGGCGAAGGCGATGTCCCGCTCCGGATGACGCGGATGCCGCAGCACGACCAGCTTCTGATGGTGCGAACCGCCGCGGCGGACCCGCTGGTCCAGCAGCACCTCACCGCCGGCCGCCTCGATGTCGTCGCTGAGGGTGCGGTTCTCCTCCTCGCTGTAGGCGAGCTTGTCCATATGGGACCGCCAGAGCAGACCTTTCACCACGACACCGCGCTTGGCCGCGGCGGCGAACAACTCGGCGACGGTCGGCCCGCCGTCACTGGTCCGCTCGTCGGGGTCACCTCGCCAGTCGGTGAAGAACAGGTGGTCGCCAGGCTCCAGCGCCTCGACCTCGGTCACCAACCGATCGAAGTAATTTTGCCCGTGGATAAGTGGTTCGACCGTGTTTCCGGTGTTCCATGTGGGTATGGAGGTGTCCGGGTTGCCGCGTTCGGCACTGGTGAGAAGCCATTCCTGCGGCGGCACTGCAGCCCCTTCGAGGTCGACGACGCCCTCACCGTAAGCCTCCTGACCGTCGCCCGCATCCGGAGCGGTCATCCTCGACCCCGCGGAGGAATGGACAGATGAGCAGTGAGCCCCTGACCGCCACGCCGGTCACCGAAAACGCCGACACCGCTGAGAAGGGCCTGCTCATCGCGGTCCTGCTGCTCGTTCTCCTAGGCACCGCCGCGATGCTGATGATGTCCTGACCGACCCGGCCGGTGGCGCCGGAGACCCGCCGCGGAACGCGTGACGAACCGCACGGCATGCCGCCCGTTCAGCCGAACGGGCGGCATGCCGGTCACGCGGTCACACCCATCACTGATCTCGCCGTGGACCGATCTCATCGATCCATCTCTGGAACTCGGACGGAACGCGCCGTTCCGGATACTCGGCGAGCACCGGCCCCGGAACGGCCGGCGCCTCCGAAGCCACCGGCGCGAAGGGCAAACCGTCGGCCAGGGTTGGTGGAGGGCTGAGAGATACGCCGTCGGCCAAGGTTTGCGGAGTGCTGAGTGGCATGCCGTCGGCCAGGGTCGGCGGAGGGGGCAGGGGTACGCCGTCGGCCAGGGTCGGCGGAGGGATCAGGGGTACGCCGTCGGCCAGGGCCGGTGTGACGGCGAGGGGAGTGCCCGGGCTGAGGGCCGCACCGATCGCCGCGAAGATCGGATCGATGAATCGCGGGGCCTCGGTGCGGAGGGGGAGCTCGAACGGCCGGCCGATCTCGGCCAGACCGTCCGCCGGGACGGCCGGTGGGATCGCGGGCTTCTCGGGCGCCGGCGGTGGCGCGGGAACCTCCGGGATCGTCCGTTCCCGCGCGACGGGGGCGAGTGGCTCGGGCTTCTCCGGAACCGGCGGTACCGGAATGTCACGGTTCGCCCGTTCCTGCGCCGGTGGAGCGAGCTGCTCAGGATCCCTCGCCCGAACCGGCGAAACCCCGGAGCCACTGCCCGAAGTGCCGCCACCGCCCGAAGTGCCGCCACCGCCCGAAGCAGCGCCCTCGCCGGAAGCGGAGCCCCCGCCGGAGGGGCCACCGGATGAGCCGCCGTGCGAAGGACCGCCCGCCGGAGCCGGTCTCGAGGGCGGACGGGACGCGGGCCCCGTACCCCCGCCAGGTTTTCTCGTCCCTCCGGGAAGACAGGACCGGATCACGGTACGCGTCTCCTCGTCCAGCCGGTTCGCCTTCACCTCCAGGTCGTTCAACTGCGCGTCATAGTCCTTGATCCACCCGGAGACCCGGGCCGCCAGCATCGGGTCCGGAATGCTCGGCCCGCTGTACCGGGTGGTCCCGCTCTGCAGGTCGACCGTGATGTTCCGGCCCGCGCACTCGTCGACGATCGCGCCCAGCATCCCCTGCAGCCGCACCACCGTGTCGGCGTGGGTCCGCAGCGCCCCGCTGATCTTCCGGCACGGCTCGTAGGCGGCGTTCATCTCGTTGCGCAACTCCACCGCGCGTTTCGCGGCGTCCGTCCCGCTCGGCCACACCGTCGGCAGCGGCCGGGACTCGGCGGTGAACTCGTCCAGCCGCGCATCCACCGCCGCCGCGATGTTCCCCCAGGACTCCGCGGCGCTGGTGAACGCGTCGGCGTTGGTCTCCCGCAGCATCCGAAGCGTGATCGTCACGACTCCACCGCCGGTGACGGTGAGGGCTCCGGCGACGGAGACGGTGACGGTTGCGGCGAGGGGGAAGGCGAGGGAGACGGTTGCGGTTGCGGCGAGGGGGAAGGCGAGGGAGACGGTTGCGGTTGCGGGGAGGGCGAGGGAGAAGGCGACGGAGACGGTTGCGGCGAAGGAGACGGCGACAGTACGGGCCTCGACCCGGCCGACGGGACCTGATTGTGGTGGGCCGCCGCCAGATCCGCCGCCCGGAAGTCGTCCGCCGTGGCGACCAGGTCGTCACCGAAGGCCCGCACCCGCTGGGACACCCCGTTCAGGTGAGCCGACCAGCCCGCCGCCGCCTCGGCGAGCGCCGCCGCGGCGCCCCAGCCGGTGGCCGGCCCGGCCACCGTGAGGCGGCCGAGTTCCCGCTCGACCGAATCGTCGACGCAGGTCACCGGTGTGGCGATGTCGGTGCCGGTCTTGCGTAACCCATCGATGTCGACGTGCAGTTGCGGTGGCAACGTCCGACCTCCCCCGTGCGTTGATCGCTGCCCGGAGAGACTAGTCCGGTCTGGCATCCCCGCGGGGGGCCACCACGCCGGATCGGATCTAGAGCACCCAGGCGTCGTCACGGATGATGTCGACGGTGCCCTTCGGGCCGGTGCCGGTCACCGTGATGCCCTCGCCGCCGATCACCACGTCGGTGTGCACGGCCGACTGGTTGAGACCGATCGCCTCGCGTTCGGCGGGGCTCATCTCCAGCCCGCCGGCCGCCGCGAACGGGAAGCTCCCGCCCCACGCGACGTGACAGGCCGCGTTCTCGTCGAAGAGGGTGTTGTGGAAGACGATCCCGGCCTTGGCGATCCGGCTCTCGGCGTCCACCAGGGACACCTCGCCCAGGTAGCGGGCACCGGGGTCGGTCTCCAACTGCGCCTCGACGATGTCGGCGCCGGACTCGGCGGAGACGGCGACGATCCGCCCGCCGGAGAACTCCAGCCGCAGCCCGAGGACCAGCCGGCCGTTGAGCACCAGCGGTTTCGTCACCTGGATCACGCCCTCGGCGGTCCGCCGGTCGGGGCTGGTGAAGACCTCCTCGGTGGGGATGTTCGGCAGGTACGCCACACCGGCGGCGTCGACCATGCCGCCGCCGATCCAGCGGCAGCCGGGGATCAGGCCGACGGTGAGGTCGGTGCCACCGCTCGTGTATCGCACCGAGGTCAGCTCCAGCGCGTCGAGCGCGGCGCCGCGCTCCGCGAGGGTCGCCGAACGCCGTCGCCACTCGCCCACCGGATCGGCGGAGTCGAGGCGCATCGCCGTGCCGACCGCCTCCCACAGGCGCTCGGTGTCCGGCTCGCCGAACACCTGCCGGGCCCAGCCGGGGTTGGGCGCGCCCACCGCGGTCCAGCGCAACCGGCCCAGCACGGCCTCGCGCATCAGCCGGCTCTCCTCGGCCGGGAAGGCCGCCGCTTTCGCCGGGTCGGCGCCGTCGAGCACGTGCGGGTCGGGGTCGCCGAGCAGGCTGATCGAGGCGATGCCCTGATCGGACCACTCCCGGATGCGTTGCAGGGCCCAGCCCCGGCTGGCGGTCAGGGTCTCCAGGGAGGCGTGGTCGACGGCGGAGCGGCGGATCCGCCCGTCCGACCACAGTGGTTCGACCCAGGCGGCGCCGGCCGCGTAGGCCGCCTCGACCACCGCGCGGGCGATCTCCAGGTGGGCGGTGTCGGTGCGCAGGATGACGCCCTGGCCGGGCTGGACGTTGATGCCAGCCCGGACCACGACGTCGGCGAACTGCCGGATCCGGTCCATACCGGCCAGCGTAATCAATCCGTGTGCGGCACGCGGGTCGCCGGGATGACCCCGAGCCGGCCCTTCTGGTAGTCCTCGAAGGCCTGCTTCAGCTCGTCGCGGGTGTTCATGACGAACGGCCCGTAGTGCGCGATCGGCTCCCGGATCGGCTGCCCGCCCATGATGAAGAGATCGAGCTCGGTCCTCGCCTCGACCCGGATCGCCTCGCCGGGCCCGTGGGTGGCGAGCTGGCCCAGCGTGATCGGGCGCATCCCGGTGCCGACCCAGCCGTCGCCGGACAGTGCGTAGACGAGCGCGTTGTAATCGGTCTGCCAGGGCAGGTCGAGCCGCGCGCCGGGCTGCATGGTGACGTGCGCCAGGTTGATCGGAGTGAACGTCGACCCGGGCCCGCTGTGCCCGGCGACGGTGCCCGCGATCACCCGGATCAGCGCGCCACCGTCCGCAGTGGTCAGCAGCGCCGCCGCCTTGCCCCGGATGTCCTGGTATTTCGGGTCGATCATCTTGGCGGCCCGCGGCAGGTTGACCCAGAGCTGCAGCCCGTGGAACAGGCCACCGCTCATCACCAGGTGCTCCGGCGGGGCCTCGAGGTGCAGGATGCCCGACCCGGCCGTCATCCACTGGGTGTCGCTGTTGCTGATCGAGCCGCCGCCACCCAGCGAGTCCTGGTGATCCATGATCCCGTCGATCATGTAGGTGACGGTCTCGAACCCGCGGTGCGGGTGCCATGGCGTGCCCTTGGGCTCGCCGGGTCCATAGTCGACCGAGCCCATCTGGTCCAGGTGGATGAACGGGTCGAGCTCGGTCGTCGGCACCCCGGCGAAGGCCCGGCGCACCGGGAACCCCTCACCCTCGTACCCCTGGGGTGCGGTGGTCAGCCGTTTCACGTCCCGGAACTCGGTCATGACCGGGTCCAGCCGCGGCAGCCGGGGGAGAACGAGGACGTCGTCGACGGTGATGGCGGGCATGGCGATCACACCTTCCTGATCTTGGCGAAGACGCGGCCGATGACAGCCAGTTCCTCGTCGTCGAGATGATCGATGAAACTCCGGCGAACGGTCTCCAGATGGGCGGGGGCCGCGTCCCTCAGCGCGGTGAGTCCCTCCGGGGTGAGCACGGCCTCCTGCCCGCGCCCGTCGTCGGAACAGCTCTCCTTGCGCACCAGACCTCGCTTGATCATGGAGGAGATCTGGTAGGTGACCCGGCTCGGTGACAGCACCAGTCGGCTGGCCAGCTCGCCCATCCGGATCCGGTGCTCCGGCGCCTCGGCGAGCGCGACCAGGACGTGATAGTCGTTCATGCTCAGGCCGGTGGCGGCGCGCAACTCGTCCTCGAGGCGGGTGTGCAGGGCCCACGAGCTCTCGATGAAGGTGCGCCAGTGCGCCAGTTGCGTCCGGGTCAGCGGTTCGGCCATGCCCGGAACCATACTCTTTCAAATCTGAAACTTCAAATCTGAAAGAGAAGGGCCCCGATTAAGGTACGGATGTGAAGATCCGCCGAGCCACCCCCGCCGACGCCGCCGAGCTCGTCCGCCTCCGCGCGGTCATGCTGCGCACCATGGGCAACAATCCGGACTGGAACGACGATTGGCGCGAACCGGCCCGTGAGTCCCTGGTCCGCCGGCTCGGTGCCGCCGAGCCCACCCTCGGCGCGTTCGTCGTCGACCGTCCCGGCGGCAGTGGGCTCGCCGCCTGCGCGGTCGGCCTCGTCGAGGAGCGCCTCGGCAACCCGTTCAACCCGGGCGGCCGGGTCGGTTACGTCTTCAACGTCGTCACCGACGAGGACATGCGCCGCCGCGGATGCTCCCGTGCCTGCATGGAGGCGCTGCTGGAGTGGTTCCGTGACCAGGGCGTCCGTGCCGCCGATCTCCGGGCTTCGCCCGACGGCGAGCCCCTCTACGCTTCGCTCGGATTCGTCCGCACGCCCGACCCCGCGATGCGACTGCGCCTCTAGACCCTTTCCGCGGTACGCCCGTAGCGGCCTGCCGTGACACCCGAAGCCCTCCGGCTGGTTCTCCGTGCTGTCTCACGGCCGTTGAGACAGCACTCAGCACCAGCCGGAGGCTTCCTGGCGCGGGGCTCCCGCTCGGCCCCGAAACCGGGTCAGGCCGCGGGTGCCCGGAGGGAGCGGGTCAAGTCGTCGCGGAGCGCGTCGAAGTCGACGCCACGTTCGGCGAGGATGAGGGCGGCCAGGCCCTGCCCCTCGCGCAGGATGCCCAGGAGGATGTGCTCGGGCGCGATGAAGTTCTGTTTGAGCCGGATGGCCTCACGCAAGGAGAGTTCGAGCGCCTTCTTGTTCCGCGGGGAGAACGGGACGTGCCCGGACGTCGCCGACGAGAACCGCCCGAGTAAGCCCTTCTTCTTCGGCGCCGGCCGGACGAGCTGCAGAGCCCCGGTGCCGAAGTTCTCCTCGATCGCGGCGCGCACCGCCTCCAGGTCGATGCCGATCGCCTTGAGCGCCGCGGCGTCCTCCGCGTCCCGGTCGAGGATCGCTTTCGCCTCGCTCCGGTCCCCGGCGTGCCGGATGATCGCCGCCCGGACGTAGTCCCGGTCGACGCCGGCCTCCCGCAGCACCCGCGCGGCGCCGTTGCCGACGCGGTAGCCGCCGCCGGCGCCCGCTCCGTCGCCGCCGGTCATGTCGACGGTGGTCAGCGCGAGGAGGGTGTGCTCGGTGCCGATCGGCCGGTGGCCGAGCTCGCGGGCCTGCGCCTGGGCGTCGATCACGACAGCGCGGGCGGCCTTGGTGAATCGCTCGAACATCTCAGTCCTCCCGTGGGTCAGGCATCGGCAGCAGGCGAGCGTGCTTCTTGTGCACGCCCTGGCGGGTCACTTCGAGCGCGTCGGCGATCTCCTGCCAGGACCAGCCCTTGGCCCGGGCGTTCGCCACCTGCAGTCGCTCCAGGCCCTCCAACAGCCGTCGTAGCGCCACGACCGCTCGCAATCCGACCCGGGGGTCGGTGCTGCCCGCGGCGGCGGCGAGGTCGGTAGCTTCCGTCATGCCGTCAACCTATGTTGACACGCTCGCGCTGTCAACCCTAGTTGACGGGCCGGGCATGAAAAGGGCCGGCCCGAAGGCCGGCCCGGAATGCCGATGCCGGTGCGGTCAGGCGCCCCGGCCGGTCTTCTCCTGCAACTCGTCGATCTTGCGGGAGGCGTCGGCCTTGGTCAGCCCGTCCGGGACCTCCTCCTGCGCCTCGGAGGCCAGGGTGTGCAGGTAGGACTCCTGTGCGCCGGTCGCCGGCTGGTCCCCGGTGGTCCAGTCGTCCGGGTCCTTGATGGTGTTGCCGGCGTTCGTCTGGTCGGCCATGGCGGTGCCCTTCCGTCGAAATCTCGAACGCCTGTGCCATTACCCGCCGGCGGCCGTTCCATGCCCGGCGACGATCACGTCATTCCGCCGGGGGACCCGGTCGCGGCCGGGCGCCCGGCTTCGTGCCGGCCGTGATCGATACGGTCGTCCGAGGTCCGCGAGTGCGCCCGCAGCCGCCCGCCCCGACCGTACTGCCCATCACCCTGATCGACTGGTTGTCAGTGCTGTCTCGACGCCGTCGAGACAGTCATCCGTGCCCTTGCGACGCCCGTGCCGTGCGTGAAGTCGGCCGCTGGGCGCGGTTGGCATAACATCTTCGATCACGGCATGAGCTGCGGTGATGGCCGGCTTTCGAGTCAGCACTGACAACCAGCCGGCCGATTGCTTACCCGTCGTTGTCGATCTTGCGAGGTCGTGGTGAATCGGTTCGCCCGAAACTCACTAGATCTCGCGCGCAGGGGTTGAGGGGGCGAATCCGTCGCCGGCGGGCGGGTTTTCGTCCGCTGGGGTGGATCTGGTGAGCGCGCGGTGGCGCGGACAGCGCAATCTCCACGATTGGCAACGCGGCGGCGAATGGGTTGGCGGGGTCAGCACTGACAACCAGCCGGCCTTCCGCCCGGCACGAGGCTGCGCTGTGACGCCTCTGCCCGAATCGCGACGGGGAAGCCGGGGCCGGATGCGGCGCCGGCCCGCCCGTGCCGGGAAGGGGTTGGGTGGGGAGAGCGTGTTGGCTGCGAGGTGTGGCCCTGATCGGGCCCGTACCGGGAAGGGGCTGGGAAGCGCGTTGGCTGCGAGGTGCGGCGCTGACCGCGCTCGTACCGGGAAGGGCTGGGAGGGCATTGGCTGCGAGGTGCGGCGCTGGCCCCGCCCGTACCGGGGAAGGGGCCGAGAGAGCGTGCCGGCCGCGAGTGGGCGGCGAACGCGGAGAGGCCGACCCCGGAGGGTCGGCCTCTTCCGCGTGATGCTTGGTGTTATCTGTTTCGGTCAGTCCCAAGCGGGCAGGGTGCCCAGGGAGACGGTCAGCTCGACCGGGTGGTGCACCGGCGCCGCCACCGTGAACCGGGCGCCGAACGGGTCCCGCAGCTCGGCGACGGCGGCCATCCCGAACTCCGACGGCTCGCTGATGACCGCGCCGCCCATCAGCTCGCAGTGGTCCGCGGCCGCCTGAATGTCCTCGACCTGGAACGCCGCACGCCACCAGGCGCCGCGGTAGCCCGGAGCGAGGCCGGCGACGGCGTCGTGGGCCTGGTTGAGCCATTCGCCGGAACCGAACTGCTGGTTCAGCAGCCAGCCGAACGCGGAGCCGTAGAAACGGGCCGCGCCGTCCGGGTCGTCGGTGATCAGTTCCGGCCACGACATCGTGCCCGGTTCGCCGCCGGCCTGAGCGCCGGCGAAGTCGTGACCCTGCCACAGGCCGATGATGGCGCCGTTCGGGTCGGCGACGATCGCGCGCCGCCCCCCGTGCGCCTCGGCCGGGTGGCTCAGGCAGTGGCCGCCGGAGAGGGCGACCTGTTCGAGCGTCTCCTCGAGGTCGGGTGTGCTCAGGTGGGTGAGCCAGCCGTCCGGCCGGTCGAGCCGGCTGCGGGTGAGGCCGGCCACAGCGCGCCCTCCGAGCTTGAACCGATCACCCATCGACTCCCAGCCGAACAACTCTCCGTAGAACTGTGCCGCGCGTGCGGGGTCCGCACTCGCCAGTTCCACCCAGCAAGGTGTCAAGGGTGCATAGCCTCTGATCCGCATGAGCCGCTCCATGGTGGACATCCCCAGTTGCCTCGGTACTCTACGGCACTGATAACGCTTCGTCACCACCGACCGGTTCATTGTCCGGTTTAGAACAGAATAAAACTACTCTTTGTAAGCAGCTGAGTGATCCAGGTGACGCATGACCGGCGTTGCCGCTACTCCGTGCAGCACTACGGACACGACGACGACGAACGCCGCAGTCGCCCAGACGAGAGCCTCGCCGGGGAAATCGGCATGTGTGACTGCATACGCTAGGTAATAGAACGTGCCGATGCCACGGATACCGAACGTGGCGATCACCCAGTGTTCCGAGGTGCTTCCCGGCGCCCCGCGCAGCGCCGCGAAAGCCACCAGTGGACGGATCACGAAGATCAGCGTGAGACCGGCCAGCGCGGCCTGCCACGTCAGCGGCTCCAGCAGGCCGCCGACCACCGCGCCGCCGAGGAGCAGCAGCAACAGCACGGTCAGCAGCCGCTCCACCTGCTCGGCGAAATCGTGCAGGACCTGGTGATACTCGTGGGACCGCTCGGCCGCCCGGATGGCCCGCGCCGCCACGAACACCGCGAGGAACCCGTAACCCCCGAGAACCTCGACCATGCCGTACGCCAGGAAGGTCACCGCCAGGGCGAGGAAGCCCTCCGAGTGGTGCGCCAGCCGCAACGCGTCCCGTTTGGCCCGGAAGAACAGCCTGCCCAGCAGTTTTCCGATCACCAGGCCGCCGACGAACCCCACCGCGACCTTGTAGACCACGTCTTGGAGCACCCAGTCGCTCAGCCAGCCGGCCGGATCCAGCCCGTGCGCGGCGATCGCGATCGCCGCGTAGACGAACGGGAACGCCAGCCCGTCGTTCAGCCCCGCCTCGGAGGTGAGTGCGAACCGCACCTCGTCCTCCGAGTCCTCCTCACCGGTCGGCTCGCCCACCTGCACGTCCGAGGCGAGCACCGGATCGGTCGGTGCCATCGCCGCGCCCAGCAGCAGCGCCGACGCCGGCACCAGACCGGCCCACCACCAGCCGAGCAACGCCATCGCCGCGATCGTCACCGGCATCGCGACGATCAGCAGGCGGCCGGTCGACGCCCAGCGGCGGCGGCCGAACGGGCGGTCGATCTTGAGACCGGCGCCCATCAGCGCGACGATCACGCCGACCTCGGTGAGGTGCTCGGTCAGTTTCGGATGTGCCAGCGGGTCGGCTTCCGGCAGGCCCAGCGGCAGGCCGAAAACGATCAGGCCCAGCGCGAGGAACGCCATCGGCATCGACAGTGGCCGGCGCTCCAGCAGGCGGGGCAGGATGCCGGCCAGCAGAGCGGCGGCACCGAACAGGGCATACAGCACATCGGACACCGGTATGCCCGCGAGGATCATGCGGGCGCTTTACCCGCCAAGAGCATCTCGAACCACACGGTGGAACCGCGGACCGTCGGGTCGGTGCCCCACGAGTCGCTCAGCTCCTCGATCAGGCCCAGGCCACGGCCACGGCTGGCGAGGGTGTCGGCGTGCGCCCGGATCACACTGCCTCGGGTGCCGGTGTCGGCGACCGAGACCAGCAGGCGCTCCGCGTTCAGGTCGATCTGCACCTGGGCCGGGGTGCCGGCGTGCAGCAGCGCGTTCGTGGTGAGCTCGCTGGTGCACAGGATCGCCGAACCGATCACCGGCTCCGGCACGCTCCACTCCCGCAGCCGGGCCGTCATCCACTGCCGCACCCGGCTCGGCCCGGTCGGCTCCGCCGCCACCTGCATCGTGGCCGACCGGCTCATCGCCAGGGCGTGCTCGACCGCGAGCACCGCCACGTCGTCGTCGGTGGTGCCCGGCACCGCGGCCGTCGCCAGCGAGCACAGATTGCGCGGATCGCCGCTCGGGGACGCGCCCGCGGCGGTGACCAGCGCGTCCAGGCCGTCGTTGAGCGAGCGGCCCCGCCGCTCCACCACGCCGTCGCTGAACATCAGGATGGTGTCGCCGCGCTCCAGCCGCAGCGTGCCGGTCTGCCAGCGCCCGCCCAGCCCGAGCGGGGCGCCGGGCGGCACCTTCACCAGCTCGGCGGTGGCCGGCTCGCCACCCAGCCCGGCCCGGCGCAGCACCGGCGGCGGATGCCCCGCGCTGGCCATGGTGATCGTGCCGTCCGACGGGTCCAGCACCCCGTAGACGACGGTCACGAAGATCTCCTCGTTGCGTGACTCCGCGCCCAGCGAACCGACCAGCCGGTCCAGCCCGGCCAGCACGCTCGGCGGCGACGGGTCGGTCAGCGCCAGCGCCCGCAGCGCCGCCCGGACCTGGCCCATCACCGCGGCGGCCCGGACATCATGGCCCGCGACGTCGCCGAGGACCATCGCCAGACGGCCGTCGAGCAGGTGGAACGCGTCGTAGAAGTCACCACCGGCCGCGTTGCCGTCGACGCCCACGTCATAGCGGGCGGCGATGCGGAACGTGTCCAGCTCCGGCAGGTGCTCGGGCAGCATGCTGCGCTGCAGCAGCTGCGCGGTGCCGTGCTGAGCCTCGAAACGGCGGGCCCGCTCGGCCGCCTGGGCCACCAACTCGGCCGCGGCCCGCAGCAGCGCGCGCTCGGCGGGCAGCCAGGTGTGCGCGCGCCGGAACCCCACGGTCAGCGCGCCCCGCAGCGACGGCGTGCGCAGCGGCAGCGCGGCCAGCGCCCGCACCCGGGTCTCGTGCCGGTCGGCGGCGACCGCCCGCAGCGGCTCACCGTCGGCCACGAACGTCGCCCGCCCGGACTCGGCCGCCGCCACCGCGGGCGCCGCCGGATCGGCGGGGATCCGCCGCCAGACCGGGGGCAGGCGCTCGTCGGCCTCGTCGAGCATCTCGCCACGGATCCGGCGGACATAGCGATAGGCCAGGCCCTCGTCCACCAGCAGGACGCAATGATCAAGATCGAAAGAGGCCATCGCGTACGTCAGGACGACGCGCGTGACGTCGTCGAGCGTGAGAGCGCCGGCCAGGCGTGCGGTCAGCTCGCCGAGGCTCTGCAACCGGTGCACCACGTGCGTGGTCTCGGCGGCCACCGTCAGGACACCGGCCACCGCGCCCCGCGACGTGCGGATCACCGAGTGACCCCGGGTGTAGAAGGCGGGCTCGGTGCGGCCCGGCGCGAACTGCACCTGACTCTCCGGCTCGAGGATCGCCCGGCCGGTGCGGAACACCTGCTGGATCACGTCGCCCAGACCCGGCTGCTCCCACGCCGTGCCGAACGCCCGCGCGGCCGGCCGGCCCAGCGCCACCGGATGCAGGGCGTCCAGCGCCTCCGCATAGGCGTCGTTGTAGATCACCAGGCAGTCCTCGCCGACCGTGAGCAGCATCGGCACCGGGGAGGCGAGCACCAGCTCCACCGCGGCGCGGACCGCGGGATCCCACCCGGTGATCGGGCCCAGCGAGGTGCCCGACCAGTCGAAGGAGTGCACGAGAGCCGCGCAGCCCATGGCGGTGGGCTGCGCCGCGGCCGCCTGCACGGGTGGCATGGCGGCCGGGAGCGAAACCCTCCCCGATCCGAAACCTGCCGACCCGACCATGCGGAAAGCCTATCCCGAGTGGTCCGTTTGTACGATGCCCCACCGGCCGACCGTCCGGTTATTGACCGTTCTCCGGTATCGCGGTGCGGGACGATCCGAGAATGCTTCGCGCTCAGAATAACCGTACGTGATCCATCGGTCCGCTGGCGGTGGCGGTGCGAGAAGCGGTCGTCAACCTATGGTCGCCGCTGTAGTCGAACCACCGAGCGGCCTCGCAGAGCCCGGACGGATGGAGGAAACCGCCGGTCAGTCGACCTACGGCTGGGTTACCGGAGATGCTGCGGCAGGCGGGGGCGGGCATCCGGGACCGTACCCGCCCGCGCAGTGGTCCGGGCCGTCCCGACCGCCCACCATCACCCGCAGTCATCACATGGGCTTCCGGCACGGCAGCCGTCGACGACTCACGGATACCGGACGGCGGATCTGCGCACCATCGGTACGAGGCGCTCGAAGCCTGGTCCGAATCGGCGGAGACGATCACGATGGCGGCGGTGGAGGCGGCGGGGCCCACCGCGTACGCCCAGCGAACCGGAACCCCGAAACCGCGACACGCGGCACCGCCCGGCGCGGAACCACCTCGCGGCCCCCGGTCCCGCCGCGCACGGACCGCGATGCTGATCGCCGCCGGGATCGCGCTGTCGGCCGCCGGAGTGGCCGCGATGTGGGGCGGCGGCGAACAGCCCGCCCCCGGTGTGCGGGCGACCGCGGCGGCCGGCGCCGGGAACACCACGGCCGTGGAGGTTCCGGCCGGGACACCGCCGGCTGGACCGTGCCCGGTACCGAGAGCGTGACCGTGACCGGCGGCGACGTCGCCGTCAGCCGGTCCGGGAACAGCGTGACGTTCCACTCGTCGGGGATCCTCCCGGCGGCCGGATCGGTGTCCGTCTCCTTCGGCTCGACCCGGCGCCGGTGGAGCCGCCGACCGGATGCCTGCCGCTGGACGACGACGGCATGGTCCCGGCCCGCCTCGACGGTCACGCCGTACCCCTGCTCGGCGATATGCGCCGTCGACGGTCGGCCCTGTTCCTTCCGTACATTTTCATAGGACTAGCTCTGTTAGATCCTGCTGTGTCGTGTTGTGCGTCCGCCGGTGGCCACGGCCCCGCGGAGCGCACTCGCGACCGCTCCGGCGCACGAGAATGTCAGGGGCCCGTGGTAATCCAGAGGTTCTGAGTCGGCGGGCGCCGCGCGCTTCAGGAGGACGGATGACCGGAGACGAACTGAGCCGTGGTCTGAGCGACATGTGGCGGTCGATGCTGCTGTTCCTGCCATCGGCCCTGGCATTCCTCGCGATCCTCCTCGTCGGCTACCTGCTGGCCCGCCTGGCCCGCACGGTCACCGCCAAGACGCTGCGCAGAGTCGGGTTCGAACGGGCCGTCCAGCGCGGACCCGCCGGGCGGCTGCTCAAACCCGGCGCGCCGAGCGTCACCGACGTCTGCGCCCGCCTCGTCTTCTTCGTGGTGCTGCTCTTCACGCTGCAACTCGCCTTCGGGATCTGGGGGCCCAACCCGGCCGGCGACGTGGTGAACGCGCTCATCGCCTGGCTGCCACAGGTCTTCGTCGCCATCGTCATCGTGGTCGTCGCGGCCGCCATCGCCGGTGCCGCCCACGACCTGATCCTGGCCGTGCTGGGCGGCCTCGAGTACGGCCGGGTGCTGGCCAAAGCGGCCGCCGCGGTGATCGTGACGCTGGGCGTGATCGCCGGCCTCGACCAGATCGGCATCGCCACCTCGGTGACCCGGCCACTGCTCATCACCATCCTCGCCACCGTCGCCGGCGTGATCATCGTCGGTGTCGGCGGAGGTCTCATCCGGCCCATGCAGCAGCGCTGGGAGGGATGGCTGGACCGGGCCGCCACCGAGTCGACGGCGATCCGGGAACAGGCGAGGGCGTACACCGAGGAACGCGCCCGTCAAGCGGCCGAGGAGGAGGCGCGGCAGGCCGAGGAGGTCCGCAAGGCGGAGGAAGCGCGGCTCGCGGAAGAGGAACGCCAGGCCGAGGAGGCACGGCGGGTCGAAGAGGCCCGCCGGGCGGAGGAGGCCCGCAAGGCGGAGGAGGCACGGCTCGCCGAGGAGACACGCCAGGCCGAGGAGGCCCAGCGTGCCGAAGAGGCCCGCCGCGCGGACGAAGCCCGCCGGGCCGAAGAGGCACGCCGCGCGGAGGAGCACCGCCGGGCCGAAGAAACCCGCCGCGCCGAGGAAGCTCGTCAGGTCGAGGAGACGCGCCGGGCGGAGGAGGTCCGGGCGGCTGAGGACGCCCGCCGGGCGGAAGAGGATCGTCTGGCCGCCGAGGTACGGGAGGCGGAGGAGGAACGCCGCGTCGAGGACGCCCGTGCGGAGGTCAACCGCCGCCTCGCGGAGGGACGCCGGGTGTCACCGTCCCCGGATGCGCCCGGGGCTGTCACTGCGGCGCCCGGAGCCGGGGGCGCGGGCGGGCCGGATGTCTCCCGTCCTGATGCGGTCGATCCCGGTCCGGCCGGGGGCGATGGCGGAGCTCGCCTGCCCGGGCGTGCTGATGCGGACGACGCCGAAGATCAGGCATGGGAGACGCGGTGGGCCGAGGAGGAACGCCGGGCCCGTGAACAGGACGGGGACGAGACCCAGGTCATCCTCACCCCGGTGCGTGCGGACGACCGGCCGACATTCGTGCCCGGCTTCGGTGACGACCGGCCGACATTCGTGCCCGGCTTCGGTGACGACCGGCCGTCTTTCGTGCCCGGCTTCGACGACGACCGGCCCGCCTTCACTTCCGGGGCCGGTGACGACCGGCCGGCGTCTGTTCCCGGGGCCGGTGAGGACCGGACGACGGAATTCCGGGCCGCCACCGCGGACGACACCATCTTCCTGACCGGCGGCGACGCGGAGACCACTCTTCTCACCCCCGGGGTCCGGCCTCCCTCCCATCCCGCCGCCGACGACGGGTCCGCCCCCACCCACGTGCTGAACGCTCCCGGGAAACCGGAGCCCGCCGGGGGAGAAGGCCCGGCGCCGAGTCCGCGGTCATCCGCCCCGGAGCAGCCCGCGAAGGACGGACAGACTGGTCCGCGCCCGGACCAGCCGGACGAGCCGACGACAACGATCATCACGGTGGGGGCCGCGGGGGATGACGCGCCGGTCAGCCGGGGGCCCGGCCAGGACACCACCGTCGTGATCGACGAGAGCCGAGGAGCCGACGACCCGCGGACGGTGGATGCCGATGAGGCGCCCACTGCCGTGGTCATCGCAGCAGAGCCCGACGGTGACCGCACCGTGCCGACCGTGGCCGGCGCGGGGGACCAGGGTGATCGGGCCGGGGTCGGCGTGGGTGATGTGGGTGACGTGGCGGCTTCGGGCGATCGGGCCGGGGTCGGCGTGGGTGATGTGGGTGACGTGGCGGCTTCGGGCGAACGGGCTGGGGTCGGCGTGGGTGATGTGGGTGACGTGGCGGCTTCGGGCGAACGGACTGGGACCGGCGAGGGTGAGGCGGGCCGGGGCGGACGGGCGGGAGGCGATGTCGCCGAGCTGCGGGATCGCGAGCCAACGGATCGGGCTGAGCTGGCCGCGGGGGATCAGGATGATCCAACCGTGGCCAATGTGGCTGACGCGGTTGATCAGGCCGGCGGCAACGGCGTGGGTGTGGCGAGGGAGGGCCGTCGAGAACCGGGCGGCCGGAAGCGGCCGGCCGGAGATGCGGATCCGGCCGTGGAGAAGCGGCAGGGGACGGCCGGTGAAGGGAACGACCGGTAAGGGGACTGGCAGCAGACGGACGTCCGGCAGGGGATATCGGTGAGGGCCGACCGACAGAGCAGGCCGGTAGGCGACCGCCACGGGCTGACCGGCCGGGTAGGCCGGTAGGTGACCGGCAGGGGCTGACCGGCGAGGTAGGCCGGTAGGTGAGCGGCAGGGGCTGACCGGCGGGGCAGGCCGGTAGGTGAGCGGCAGGGGCTGACCGGCGGGGCAGGCCGGTAGGTGAACGGCAGGGCCTGACCGGCGGAGTAGGCCGGTAGGTGAGCGGTTTGATCGGGCGGTGCGGGCGATGACGAAGGGCCGGCACCGGGAGTCCGGTGCCGGCCCTGAGGGTCGGGATTCGGTTGCGGGGTGGCCGAAGAGCCCGGCCTGGGCTTCGAGGTCGCGGACCCGGGACTGTCACGTCGCGGGCCCGGGACCGGGTGGGTCAGATGGTCAGCGCGGTGCCGGGAGGGAGCTGGCCAGCGTGCAGACGGCGAGGAGACGGCGGAGGACCCAGTCGTTGTCGGACCAGTCGATCGGGCCCTCGGGGGCGGTCCAGCCGTGCTGGAAAGCGGCGTCGCGGACGCCCTCGGCGTAAGCGGCGAGCAGGATCGCGGTCAGCGGGCGGGAGTCGGCGTCGAGGCTGTCCCGGATACCGGCGGCGTGCTGGTCGACGATCGACATCAGGCCGGGGTTCGCCTGGGCGGCGGCGAGACCGGAGACCCCGATGGCGGCGGTCAGGTCGGCGAGCGAGGCGTGGGCGGAGCGCTGAGCTGCACGGGCGGCGGCGTTGCTGAACAGGCCATTCATGAGAAGAACGTTAGGGAGCGCAGGGTGACCGACGGGTCCTTCCACGTTGCAGGCCGGTTGAAGTCGCCAGGGCCGGGAAATTGCTGGTTCGCCAGAGCAAGCGGGCCTGAAGGAGGGGCAGTCCGGTGACGGTCACAGGGCAGGACGATCTCGGGAAGCGGAACGGCCGGCCGGCCGAGGACGGGCCGGACTCGGCGCATCAGCCGCCGGACGGGGTCGACGACGTGACAGTGGAGGCACTGGGGAAGCTGAGTGAGGCGCTGGAGACGGTCGAACGGGTGCGGGGGCATCTCTACAGCGCGCACCAGCTGATCGGGACCGCGGATTTCGCCCTGGACGAGGCCGTGTCGCTGTTCATGCAGGCGGGGCACAGCGAGATGGCGGAGCGGATCCAGCGTGAGCTGATCGGGCGCAACGTCATTCCGGGCCACTGGACGTTCCAGATCGTCGAGGAGTTCGACGACGGGTACTACAGCGAGTTCCGTGAAATGGAACGGGAGGCGCGGGAGCGGCTCGTCGGCGGGCGGCGGCACCTCTACGAGGCGCAGTTGAAGGAACGCCGTCGCACGCACGGCCGCCGCGGCCACGAAGCGCGACCGGACGACCTCGGCTGAGCAGCGGCCAGGAGCACCCGCGACGCCACGCGACGAGATCAACGTCGGCTGGCCTCCGCGGTGCCGTCGACGGGAGAACCGGTGCCGTTGATCAGGGGAAGGCGGGGCGCTGCCGGTGGAGAACGCCCGATTCCGGCGGTGGCGTCGCCGGGAGGCAGGGCCGATCCCGGTCGTCACCGAAGCGTGGCGGCGCGGTGATGGCGAAGCGCCGAGAGGCCTCGGCTGGGGCCTGGTGCGGAATCCTGGC
Source organism: Actinoplanes utahensis (assembly GCF_016862455.1). Classification (GTDB taxonomy): domain Bacteria; phylum Actinomycetota; class Actinomycetes; order Mycobacteriales; family Micromonosporaceae; genus Actinoplanes; species Actinoplanes utahensis. The sequence continues at coordinate 104,059 of NZ_BOMZ01000026.1, read as the reverse complement.
CACGCCGAGAGGGCTGGCCGGGACGGCGCACCATCGGGGCCGCGTCGAAACGGCGCGGTGCGCTGCGGAATGCCGGTGGCGCGGAAAGGGCGTGGTGCGGCAGGGCCCGGGATGCCGGTGGCGCGGAAAGGGGGCGGTGCGCCGCGGAATGCCCGTGGTGCCGAAGGGCGCGCTGCGGCACGCGATGCCGGTGGTGCCGAAGGGGCGCTGAGGCGGCGCGGAGCCGGTGAGCCCAAGGTCGGCTGAGTAGGGACCCGGGAGGTCCCCGGCGGCGATGAGGTGGTGGAGGATTACTCCACGTAGTCGGCCGGTTCGGGCCGGCGACGCTGGGCGTCATCGGCGATGATCACCGTGGCGACCACGAGGGCAACCACGACGGCGAGGAACCAGGAAGCGTCATCAACGAGTTTCGCTGCCAGGGGTGCCTGGAAGGAAGCGAGGAGAAAACCCAGCCACGCGAGGCGGCGTTGACGCTCAGAGAGGAAACCGACAGATCGCACTCGGACAGTCTGGCTCGATATGGACGGATCGCCGTCACCCGTTCGGCCGATTCTCCGTTGTCCGATGGTGCCCTCGGACTTGCGTCTCCACCGCTCAATCGTCGTGGTCGCCGGGCTCGCGGTACTGGCTGCCGGAGGGTTGACGGCTCTTCATATGGTGCCTGAGCCGGTTCCGCCGGTCTCCCCGGTAGCGCTGGCGCCGCGGCCGCCGGAACGGGTCGCCACCGGTCCGCTGCTGAACCGGAAGGTGGCGTGGCTCACTCTCGGTGACGCCGCTAGCCGGGTTCGGGTGAGGTTGGCTCCGCTGCCGGGCCTGCTCTACCGGATCAGCACCGCGCCGGATGCCGGGATCGCCCCGGTGGTGAGCCGGCGTGGCGCCCGGGTGGTGGTGCGGTTGGCGGCGACCGGGGACGCCGGGCTCGACGAGGTGTGGATCGTGCTGAACCGGAACGTCCGCTGGGACATCCGGCTTCCCGCCGGTGCCGGTGAGCAGCATCTGAATCTGCGGGAGGGCCGGGTGCGGCGGGTCGTGGTGGGTTCGGCGGGCCTGTCCCGGCTGTGGTTGCCGGAGCCGCGCGGGACGGTGCCGGTCACGTTCGCCGGTGGGGTCGGCACGGCGACGGTGTCGGTGCGAGGGCGGGCGCCGGTGCGGATCCGGTTCGCGCACGGCGCGGGATCGGTGGAGACGCCGTGGACCGCCAACAACGGCACCGCGGCGGGTGCCGTGCTGCGGGAGCCGGGTTTCCGGCAGGCCGCCGACCGCTACCTCATCCGCGCCCACGGCGGCCTCGGCGCACTGATCATCACCCGGGTCCGGGCCTCCGCCGACGAGTGAGGCGCTGGGAGAGGCGGTCTCCGCCGCCGATCCAGGCACCCGGAAAGGGAGCCGTGTGGTGAAAGGCGAAGCGGCGGGCGCTGAGGTGACCGCCGTGAAAGGCGAGGCCGCGGGCGCTGAGGCGGCCGTGGCGAAGGTGAGGCGGGGGTGCTGGGGTGACCCGCCGTGAAAAGTGAGGCGGGCGCTGAGGTGACCGCGGTGAAAGGCGAGGCTGCCCCGCAAAGGCGACCGTGGTGAAGCAGAGGCGCTGGGGAGAAGAGCGCGGCGGGGTCGGAGCGGGGAGGAGCCGGGCGGGCTGAAGCGGTGAGAGCCGCCTCAGCCCGGAAGCCGGGCTTCGGTCCGGTGTCACGCGGACCGGGCCGTCGTGGTCACGGGACCTCGCGTAGGTCGTACAAGATCAATGGGGTCCGGTGTGTCCGGTGGTCGAAGGCCGCTCGCTTGTCGCAACCGAGGCTTCCTGGCCGCTGTCGTTGTCGCTAGGGTCGTTCTGGCCGTCGGTGTCCCAGCTGGCCATGGCTTGGTTGAGTTGGTCGAGCGGGAGCCGCTCCTCGTCGCGCCACACACCGTCGTTCTCGTGGGAATCGGTCATACCGGGTGGGTACCCGTTCCGGGGAAGCGGAAACGGCCGCCTACGGGCGGCCGTTCCATGAGTGGTGAGAAGGCGGGTTCAGATGCCGGGCCGGCCCACCTGGCCGCGCCAGGCGCCGGTCTCGATCCCGCCGCGGCTCTCGATGAACTCCTTGAACCGGTGCAGGTCGCCCTTGATCTTGCGGTCGATGATGCCCAGCTTGTCCCCGGCGGTCTCGACGATGCCCTGCGGGTCGAAGTCCATCTGGACGGTGACCCTGGTGTGACCGTCGTCGAGCCGGTGGAAGGTGACCACGCCGGCCTGCTTCTCGCCGTCGGTCGCGTGCCAGGCGACCCGCTCGTCGGGCAGCTGTTCGGTGATCTCGGCGTCGAACTCGCGTTTGACGCCGGCGATCTCGGTCTTCCAGTGCATGTGGGTGTCGTCGAGTTGCCGGATCTCGCTGACCCCTTCCATGAATCTGGGGAAGTCCTCGAACTGGGTCCACTGGTTGTACGCGGTGCGAACCGGGACGTTGACGTCAACGAACTCGGTGACCGTGCTCATGCGTTTCTCCCTTCACTCGCGTCCCACACCTGGGCGACGTTCTCGTAGACCGTCCCGTCCGGGAGTGCCGACAGGCGCCGCATCACGTCGTCCGGGGCCTCGAGGGCGCGCGCCGAACGCTCCAGCGCCGCGCGGTCCCCGGGAAACGCGGACAGGCCGATGTAGGTGCCGAAGCGGCTGAACGCCTCGCCGTGCGGGCTGCCGACACCATCCGGCACATCGCGGCCGTAGCCGCCGGGCGGGGCCTCCGCCAGCCGGGGTGACTCCCGGGCCATCTGCTCGTCGAGGATGGCGCCGTGCTTCGTGCTGACCCGTTCCATGATTCGTTGGGTGCCCGGCGGTAGATGTCCTAAACGCCGGGTAGCTTCCCGATGTGGAGACCGTTGACGCGATCGTCGTCGGGGCCGGGCACAACGGTCTCGTGGCGGCGAACATGCTGGCAGACGCAGGTTGGACGGTGCGGGTCCTGGAGGCGGCCCCGCATCCGGGCGGGGCGGTGCGCTCGGGGGAGCTGACCGCGCCGGGTTACCTGTCCGACCTCTTCAGTGCCTTCTATCCCCTGGGGTACGCCTCCCCGGTGCTGAAGTCGCTCGAGCTGAATCTGGAGTGGGCGCATTCCCCGGACGTGTTCACCCATCTGCTCCCGGACGGCCGTGCCGCCACCGTGAGCCGGGACGTGGACCGGACCGCCGCGTCGATGGAGCAGTTCGCGCCGGGCGACGGTGACCGCTGGCGCAACGCTTTCGCGGAGTGGCGGTCGGTGTCGGCGCCGATGCTGGACACGCTGTTCACCCCGTTCCCACCGGTGCGCACCGGGCTCGGCCTCGTCCGGCGGCTGCGCCTGTCCGGGTCGCTGCGCCTGGCCCGGCGTCTCGTGCTGTCGGTGCGGGAGCTGGGTTCGGAGCTGTTCGACGGGGAGGGCGGGGCGCTCGCGCTGGCCGGCTGCGCCCTGCACACCGACCTGTCGCCGGAGGAGGCGGGCGGCGGCGTCTACGGCTGGCTGCTGGCGATGCTCGGGCAGGAGGTGGGCTGGCCGGCGCCGGTCGGCGGGGCGCAGGAGATCACCTCGGCGCTGGTGCGGAGATTCCCCGGGGAGATCGTCTACGAGGCGCCGGTGAGCCGGGTCCTGGTGGCCCGCGGGCGGGCGGTCGGGGTCCGGACGGCGGACGGCCGGGACTGGCGTGCCCGGCGGGCGGTGATCGCCGACGTGCCCGCCCCGGCGCTCTTCCTCGACATGGTCGGCGACCGGTGGCTGCCGCCGCGGATGACCGAGGACCTGGCGCACTTCCGCTGGGACGGGGCGACCGTCAAGGTGGACTGGGCGGTCGGCAGCCGGGTGCCGTGGACGAACCCGGTGGCCGGGCGGGCCGGGACGGTGCATCTGGGCGCCGACCTGAACGGGCTGACCCGCTATGCGGCGCATCTGGCGACCGACGAGGTGCCGCCGGACCCGTTCCTGCTGCTGGGGCAGATGACGACGGCGGATCCGAGCCGGTCGCCGGCGGGGACGGAGTCGATGTGGGCGTACACCCACCTCCCGCACCGCAAGTCGTGGCACGCCGACGAGATCGCCGAGCACGTGGAGCGGATGGAGGCGGTCGTGGAGGCGCACGCGCCCGGGTTCCGGAGCAGGGTGCTGGCCCGGCACGTGTTCGCGCCGGGTGACATGGAGCGGGAGAACCCGTCGCTGGTGGGCGGGGCGCTCGGTGGCGGCACCGCGGCCGCGTACCAGCAGCTGTTCCTCCGGCCGATCCCGGGCCTGGGCCGGCCGGACACCCCGGTCGACCGTCTCTACCTGGGCAGCGCCTCGGCGCATCCGGGCGGTGGTGTGCACGGCGCGCCGGGCGCGAACGCGGCCCGGGCCGCCCTGGCCCGGGACCGCGGTCTCACCGGCGGCCTGTACCGGGCCGCGATCGACGCAGCGAACCGGGCGATCTACCGCTGACGTTCGGCGATGTCGGCGAGCCGCCGCAGCGATTCCACGTTGCGGCGGTGCAGCACCAGGTCGTTGAGCTTGTTCTGGACCCAGCCCAGCGGTCCGTCGGTGAACGACTCCTCGATCACCACCCGGGTCGTGCCGTCGGCGAGCGGGGTCAGCCGGATGTCGACGAGGGCCTCGCCGAGCGGCCACAGTCCGGCCTTCAGCCGCAGCCGCTCGGCGGGGACGCAGTCGAGCACCGTCGACGCGTCGTGCAGCGACAGGGGCCACGGGCCGGCCTTGTGATGGAGTTTCGCGCCGGGCGCCGGCCAGGCCGGCTCGACGTCGCGGATGTGTACGGTGCCGACCACCCAGTCGCTGTAGCTCCAGCCGTCGGCGAGGACGGCGAAGACCCGGTCGGGTGGGGCCTGGACGGTTCTCGACACGATTGCCACGTGAACCGGTTTACCCTGCTCACGCGTCCTGTAACAGGCCATCCATGTTTACGGTTCCGGCTGTAGGGCATTGGTCGGCCCGTACCCCCACCACGGCCCGCTGGAGGAGACCCCGTGCGCATTGCGATGATCTCCGAACCCGACGCTCACGTCGACGACCTTTCGGCGGCGCTGGCCGAGTTGGGGCACGACGTGCGCGTGTACATCCGCCGCGAGGACCCGGACGTCGCCGAGGTCGTGATCACCCCGAGCGGGGTGCACGTGGTGCACGTCGTCGCGGGTCCGGTCCGCCCCATCCCGTCCGATCTGCTGCTGCCGCACATGGGCGAGTTCGCCCGGGTGCTCGGCGAGCAGTGGCGTGACGGCTGGACGCCGGACGTGGTGCACGCCCACTTCTGGACCGGTGGCCTGGCCGCGGTCACCGCCGCCAAGCAGATCGACATCCCGGTCGTGCAGTCGTTCCACGAGCTGGGCGAGGGCGAGGCGATGGCGCCGGGCCCGTCCCGCGCCGGCTACGAGCGCGCCCTGGGCCGGGCCGTCGACCGGGTGGTCGCGCAGACCCAGGACGAGTTGCACGGCCTGGTCCGGATCGGGGTTCCCCGGTCCCGGCTGACGGTCGTGCCGTCCGGCGTCGACAGCGACCGTTTCACCCCGGACGGGCCGTCGGTCGAGCGGGATCCGGAACGTCCCCGCATCCTGTCGGTCGGCAGGCTCGTCGAGCGCAAGGGGTTCGGCGACGTCATCCAGGCCATGCGGTACGTCCCGGGCGCGGAGGTGGTGGTCGTCGGCGGGCCGGCGCCGGATCAGCTGCCGGCCGACCCGGGCGCCCGGTTGCTGCGGTCGATGGCCGAGCAGTTCAAGGTCGCCGACCGGTTCAAGCTGGTCGGCTCGGTGGCGGACCGGGACCTGCCCAGCTGGTACCGCTCGGCGGACGTGCTGGTCGCCAGCCCGTGGGACGAGCAGTCGGCGCTCGAGGCGATGGCCTGCGGCGTCCCCGTGGTCGGGGCGGCCGAGGGCACCCTCACCGAGACCGTGGTCGACGGCCTGACCGGTGACCTGGTGCCGGGCCGGGACCCGCGGGCGCTCGGCGGGGCGCTGCGCAGGCTGATCAACGACAAGGTGCGGCGGTTCACGTACGCGACCGCGGCTCTGGACCGGGCCCGGCAGGCGTATTCGTGGAAGCGGGTGGCGTCCCAGATCGGCTCGGTCTACACGAGCCTGCGGCGCACCCCGGCGACCGCCGAGGAGACGACGGTGTAGGACCCCATCCACCGATCGGTGGATGGGGAGGATCGCCTGCTGTTCGATTCGGGCGCATGCCCCGCCGGGCGACGCTCTATGCATGACAGTCATCGAGGTCCGGAACCTGGCGAAACGGTACGGCGAGACGGTCGCCGTACGCGATGTCTCCTTCAGCGTCGAACCCGGTGAGATCTTCGGCATCCTGGGCCCGAACGGCGCCGGCAAGACCACCACCGTCGAGTGCATCTCCGGGCTGCGCACCCCCGACTCCGGCGCCATCACCGTCCTCGGCCACCGGGCCGGCGACAAGGCGCTCCGCTCCCGGGTCGGCGTTCAGCTCCAGGAGAGCGAGCTCCAGGACAAGCTGACCGTCCGCGAGGCCCTGGAGCTGTACAGCTCGTTCTACCCGAACCCGGCCGACTGGCGCGGGCTGGTCGGCGACCTGGGGCTGACGGCCAAGGTGAAGACCCGGTACGGCAAGCTCTCCGGCGGTCAGAAGCAGCGCCTCTCGATCGCGCTGGCGCTGCTCGGCAACCCGGAGATCGCCATCCTGGACGAGCTGACCACCGGCCTCGATCCGCAGGCCCGCCGGGACACCTGGGACCTGATCTCCGGCATCCGCGACCGTGGGGTCACCCTGCTGCTGGTCACCCACTTCATGGAGGAGGCCGAGCGTCTCTGCGACCGGATCGCGGTGATCGACAAGGGTGAGGTGGTCGCCCTGGACACCCCGGGCGGCCTGGTCCAGCGGGCCGGCGACGAGCAGCGGATCCGGTTCCGCCCGTCGGTGGACTTCGCCGACGAACTGCTCACCGAGCTGCCCGAGGTGCGCGAACTGCGCCGCCAGGGATCCCGGATCGAGGTCGTCGGGTCTGGCAACCTGCTGCACGCCGTCATCTCGGTGCTCGCCCGCGACGGCATCGTCGCCGCCGAGCTCACCTTGGAACAGGCCAGCCTCGATGACGCCTTCGTCCACCTGACCCGCGGGGAGTGATCACCATGTCCGTCTTTCTCAAGCTGACCCTGACCGAACTCAAGATCACCTTCCGCGAACCGGTCTACATCTTCTTCACCCTGCTCTTCCCGGTGCTGCTGATCGCCATCCTCGGCAACGTGCCGACCATGCAGGAGACCCCGCCGGAGCTCGGCGGGCTCCGGCTGATCGACGTCTACGCCGGGCTGGCGCTCGGCCTCGCCATCGGCATCATCGGCCTGCAGGGCCTGCCCTCGGTGCTCGCCACCTACCGGGAACGCGGCATCCTGCGCCGGCTGGCCACCACTCCGGTACGGCCGGGGCTGCTCCTCGGCGCCCAACTGGCGATGAACCTGCTCACCGTGCTGGTGTCGGCCGTTCTCGTGTACACAGTGGCCAATCTCGCCTTCGACGTGCCGATCCCGGAGTCGCCGCTGCTGCTCCTGGTCGCGATCCTGCTCAACTGCTCCGGGGCGTTCGCGGTGGGCCTGCTGCTGGCCGCGGTGGCGCCGTCCGGCAAGACCGCCAACGCGATCGGCACGTTCCTGTTCTTCCCGCTGATGTTCCTGGCCGGGCTGTGGGTGCCGCGCGAGCTGATGCCCGAGTTGCTGCGGCGGCTCGGCGACTTCACCCCGTTCGCGGCCGGGCAGGATCTGATGACCGACGCCCTCGCGGGACAGTCGCCGGCGTTCCTGTCGATTACCGTACTCATCGGATACCTGGTGATCTGCGGGGCCGCCGCGGTGAAGTTCTTCCGCTGGGAGTGACGATGGGGCAGCCGAAGGCGCTGGACGGCATGGGCGGTTACGACTGGGACCTCTGGCGCCCTCTCCTGACGTACGGAACCCTGTTCGGCGCGCTGTTGCTGACGTTCCTGGCCCGCAACGTCGAGGAACTGCCCCAGCAGGGCCTGCCCGTCAGCCTGGCCGTCACCGCGCTCGCCGCCGGCTGGATGGCCTGGTGGATCGACCTCCACCCGGCCTGGGCCGACCGCCGGCCGTTGATGATCGTCTTCCTGGCCGGCTGGCTGGCCATCGGCCTGCTGCTCGTGCTGTGCAGCCCGCTCTTCGGCATCTTCACCTGGACCGGCTACATCTTCGTCGGCTACGCGATGCCCGGCTTCTGGCAGCTGGCCGGGGTGGTCCCGGTCGCCGCGATCAACGCCCTGTCCCAGGTCGGCGGCCCGCAGACGTACGCGGACGACGACGGCCCGGTCATCTACGTGACGGTCCTGGCCGCCAACCTGCTGATCGCCGGGATCATGACCTACGTGAGCGTCCGCGAGGACCAGCGCTCGCAGCGGCGCGAGAACCGCATCGACGCCCTCGCCGAGGCCAACGCGAAACTCGCCGCCGCCCTCCAGGAGAACGCCGGACTGCACGCCCAGCTCCTGGTCCAGGCGCACGAGGCGGGCGTCCTCAACGAGCGGCAGCGGATGGCCGGCGAGATCCACGACGTGCTCGCTCAGGGGTTGACCGGCATCGTCACCCAGCTCGAGGCCGCCGAGTCGCACCCGGTCGAACGCGACCGGCACCTGGCCGCCGCGAAACGCCTCGCCCGGGAGAGCCTCACCGAGGCCCGCCGGTCGGTGCAGGCGCTGCGCCCGCAGCAGCTCGACGAGGCCCGCCTGCCCGAAGCGCTCGACGAGGTCGTGCAGGCCTGGTCCGGCCTGCACGAGGTGCGCGCCGACCTGACCGTCACCGGGACGGTCCGGCCGATGCTGCCGGAGATCGAGACGACGCTGTTGCGGACCGCCCAGGAGGCCCTGGCCAACGTCGCCCGGCATGCCGCGGCCGGCCGGGTCGGGCTGACCCTGTCCTACATGGAGGACGTGATCACGCTGGACGTCCGGGACGACGGCGCCGGCTTCGACCTCGCCACGCCACGAGAGATCACCGAGCAGGGCGGATTCGGACTGCAGGCGATGCGGGAACGCCTCACCCGCATCGCCGGAACCCTCGAGGTGGAATCGGAACCGGGCGCCGGCACCGCGATCTCCGCGTGCGTGCCCGCCCTCGCGATCGGGGGAACCACATGATCAGGATCGTCATCGTCGACGACCACCCGGTGGTACGGGACGGGCTGCGCGGCATGTTCGACGGCGACGACCGCTTCACCGTCCTCGGTGAGGCCGGTGACGGCCGGGAAGCCCTCGCCGTCACCGAGGCCGTCACCCCCGACGTGATCCTGATGGACCTGCGCATGCCGGTCCTGGACGGTGTCAGCACCATCCGCGAACTGCGGTCCCGCGGCAGTTCGGCCCGTGTCCTGGTGCTGACCACCTACGACACCGACAGCGACGTGCTCCCGGCGATCAAGGCCGGCGCCACCGGTTACCTCCTCAAGGACACCCCGCGCGAGGACCTCTTCCGCGCCGTCCTGGCCGCCCACCGCGGGGAGTCGGTGCTGTCCCCGGCCGTCGCCGGCCGGCTGATGGGCCAGCTCCGCTCCCCGGCCAAGGAGCCGCTGAGCCACCGCGAGATCGAGGTGTTGACCCTGATCGCCCGCGGCTGCACCAACCGGGAGACCGCCGGCCGCCTCTTCATCAGCGAGGCCACGGTGAAGACCCACCTGCTGCACGCCTACGCCAAACTCGGCGTCCGCGACCGGGCCTCCGCCGTCGCCACCGCCATCGAGCAGGGGCTGATCCGCCGCGATTAGCCCCTCCCGCGCGGCGCCCCGCGGTACGTGCCGAACGACCACAGGTTGCCCTCCGGGTCGCGGGCCGTGAACTCGCGGGAGCCGTAATCGGTGTCGTTGAGCTTGCGGACGATCTCGGCTCCGGCCGCGGCCGCGCGGTCGTGCAGGGCGTCGACGTCGTCGGTGACCACGTAGGCGCCGAACGCTCCGGGCGGCAGTCGGCTCCACGGGTTCCCGGGGTCGCCGCCTACCGAGCCGATCATGATGCCGCCGCCGGGAGGCCACGACAGTTCGCAGTGGTGGACGATGTCGCCGTCACCGTGCACGACGGTCTCCTCGAAACCGAACACGTCGACGAGGAAACGGATCAGGGCACGGGCGTCGTTCGCGATCACCGTGGGCCACACCTGTGGCGCGGGCGTCGAGATGTCAGTCATGCCTCCCATCGTCGTCGGTGACGGCGGCGAGCGCTTGGACGAAACCGAACTCGTCGGCCAGCCACCGGGACGGGGAACACCCGGCGAACGCCTGGAAGTCGCGGACCAGGTGCGACTGGTCGGCGTACCCGTGCGCGGCGGCCACGTCGGCCAGCCGGACGCCGGGGCGGATCGACCGGCGGGCACGGTCGAACCGGGCCACCCGGGCGGCCTCCTTCGGGCGCAGGCCGACCTCGGCGCGGAACCGGTCGGTGAGATGACGGCCGCTCCAGCCGATCCGGTCGGCGACCGTGCCGATCGGGTACCCCCGGGTCAGCAGATGGAACGCCTGCGAGATCCGATCCGGCGACGGCGAGGTCCGGACCCGCCGGGTCAGAACCCGGTCGAGCAGGGCGAACCGGGCCGGCCAGTCCGGGGCCGCGGACAGGCGCTCCCGGACCTCGGCCACGAACCGGTCGCCGAAGACGGCTGTCGCGTCCACGTCGACGTTGGCGAGCTCGGCGGCGGGCCGGCCGAGCAGGGCCCGGCAGCCGAGCGGATGCACCGCGATCTCCACCCCCGACTGGCTGCCGTCGTGGGTGATCAGCGCGGGCGCCAGATGCAGCCCGCCGAGCAGCGAGTCGAACCGGCCGGGCGCCTGCCGCGGATCCGGGTGGGCGGCGACGACGAGCGGCTCGTCCAAGGTCAGGATGAGGGTCAGATGGAGTGACGGCAGACCCCGGTGCACGGCCGGGGCGAGACCGTGCTGCCGGTACCCGACGTAGGACGCGACGTAAGGACGCAAGCCGGGAGCGGGCGATGCCATCGCGTACTCGTCCATGGCCCCAGTCTGCCCGGAGACCGGGGTGCGAGGATCAGGACATGGCACATGCGGTGGTGGTCGGAGCCGGAATCGGTGGACTGGCGGCGGCGTTGGCGCTCCAGCGGCGCGGCTGGGAGGTGACCGTCTGCGAACGGGCGTCCCGTCTGGAACCGGTCGGCGCCGGTCTCGCGGTCGCCCCCAACGCGTTGCGGGTCCTCGACGCGCTCGGCGTCGGCGAGCGGATCCGCGGACTGTCGGCGTTGCAGGGCGCGGCGGGCATCCGGCGCCCGGACGGCGGCTGGATCTCCCGGACCGACGCGACGAAGGCCGCCGAACGGTACGGCGAGCCGGTCATCCTCGTGCACCGGGCCACCCTGGTCGACGCGCTCACCGACGGCCTGGCGCCGGGCACGCTGCGGCTCGGCCTGCCGGCCGGCGACGTGGACGCGGAGACCGGGACGGTGGGCACGGCGGACGGCCCGCTCACGGCCGACCTGGTGGTCGCGGCCGACGGACTGCATTCAGCGGTACGGGCCACGCTGTTCCCGGCACACCCCGGGCCGGTCTACACCGGAGTGACGAGCTGGCGGATCGTCGTCCCGCACCCGGACGGGACCGTGATCCCGTCGGAGACGTGGGGCGCCGGGCGGGTCTTCGGAACCGCGGTGCTCGGCGACGGCCGGGTCTACTGCTACGCCACCGCGCCCGCCCCGGCCGGTGGCCGGGCCGCCGACGAGAAAGCCGAGATGCTGCGCCTCTTCGGCGACTGGCACGAGCCGATCCCGGCCCTGATCGCCGCGGCGGCCGAGGTGGTCCGCACCGACATCCGCTGCCTCGACGAGCCGCTCCCGCGTTACCACGCCGGGAAGGTCGCCCTGATCGGCGACGCGGCCCACGCGATGACCCCGAACCTGGGGCAGGGCGCCTGCCAGGCCCTCGAGGACGCGTTGGTCCTGGCCCGGCACGCGGACGATCTTCCCGCGTACTCCGCGGCCCGCCTGGCCCGCACCACCGCCGTGGCCCGCGCGTCCCGCCGGATCGCCCGGATGGCCGGCCTGAACGGTCCGCTCGCCGAACGTCTGCGCAACTCCGCGATGTCCCTCGGCGGCCGGCTCGGTCCCGACCTGGTCCTGCGGCAGATGGATCCGATCCTGGGGTGGCGCCCACCCACCTGACAGATCCGGGACCGATGCGGCTGGTCCTCAGTGCTGTCTCCGGGGACGCGAGACGGCACTGAGGACCAGCCGGGGTGGGTCAGCTCGCGAGGGCCTTGGCCAGGTCGTCGCGGAACGTGCGCTCGCTCTCGGTGACGGTCTCGCCGCCGATGCCCAGCAGGCCGCCGGTGGAGGCCGCGCCCACCACCTCGTCGGCGATCTCCACCAGCCAGTGCTTGTAGGTCTCGGCGTCGGCCGGCGAGGCCTTCGCCGCCAGCAGCGCCGACACCTCGGCGGCCCGGCCCACCACGTCCGCGGCGTACCCGGCCGGGTCGCTGGGCTGGATCACCGGCGCCTCCTCACCGATCTCCGGGTCCCCGGCCTCCGCCACCGCGGTCCGCGCGATTGCCGCGACCAGCGGGCTCGCCGACGCGCGGGCGTCCGAGATCCGGTCCAGTCCCGCCGCGCTCTCGGCCCGGGTCTTGCGGGCGCTGTCGGGGCTGGCGGCGCTCGCCGCGGTGAGCACCGACTGCGGCAACCCGGTCAGCAGCCCCCACTCGGCATCGGTGAATCCCAGTTCGGCATAGAGCGGTTGATCCGTCACTCCGCTGTCCTTCCATTCGTTGGCGACAGCATTCTTACCTACCCCTTCCGGCCGCCGTTGCATCCTGTGAAGATCATTCGCCTGTTCGCCGCCTCCGCCGGTCCACGACGTCGCGGGCATTCCGCGCCCGCCGTGGGTGACGAGGCCGGGGGGACGGGTGGGGTGACCGGGACCATCGCATCCGGCCCGCAGCCCGCGCTTCGGCCGTGACCGGGCAGCCACCCCGCGCGGGGGCCACGGGACGGTCCGGTTGCGGTCGTCGCGCTGCCTGGCCCGTACCCCTTCTTCTCACCTGACAGAATGATCGTCGTGCGAGAGGTGGTCGACGGGGTCTTCGAGCTCCGCCTGGGTTATGTCAACGTGCACGTGGTCGTCACCGACGACGGTGTGGTCCTGATCGACACCGGGCTGCCCGGCCGCTCGCCGTTGATCGAGCGCGGCCTGAAGGGCATCGGCCGGGCCCTCGGCGAGGTGACCACGATCCTGGTCACCCACCATCACGCCGATCATGTGGGGAGCCTCGCCGACCTGCGGAGACGAACCGGCGCCCGGGTCGTCGCGCACGCCGCCGAGGTTCCGTGGATCGCCGGTCACATCCCGCCTTCCCCGCCCGTGGGCCGGCTCGCGAAGCTGGCCGCCCGCCTGGTCGGCACGGTCGAGACCACCAAGGTCGACCAGCTGATCACCACCGACGGCGCCGAGCCGCTGCCCGGGTTCACCGCCCTGCACACACCGGGCCACACCCGCGGGCACGTCTCCTACCTGCTGGACCGGGCCGGCGGCATCCTCTTCGCCGGTGACGCCGCCGGCAGCCGCCGCGGCAAGGTCAGCGGCCCGCCGCACATGTTCACCGCCGACCCGGCCCGGGCCGGTCAGAGCCTGGCCCGTCTCGCCGACCTGGAGTTCGACCACGCCGTCTTCGGTCACGGCCGTGCCGTCTCGGGCCTGGCCGTGGAGGCCTTCCGCAGAGCCGTCGCCGGCTGAGACCCGGCCGGTGGCCGGTCAGTCCAGGTGAACGTCGTGCATGTCGGCGAGGGTCAGGCCGTGAGCGCCCAGGAAGGCGACGGCGTCGTCCTCCCGACCGCGGGCCCGCAGGCTCCCGACGACGATCACGCACGCCTCCCAGAACAGGTCGTCCGCCTCGTCGGTGGCCCACGGCCGGGCCAGCGCCTCGGCCTCGGCATGACGGCCCAGCCCGAGCAGCAGGAACGCCTCCCGGATCCGCAGCTCGCCGTGATCACCGGGGTGGCGGCGGGCCCGTTCCAGTGCCTGCTCCAGCCGGCCGCCGTACCCCTCCAGCCGGCACAGCTCGGCCTGCACCGAGCGCAGCGACCGCTCCTCGACCAGGCCGGCGTCGATCAGACCGTCCACCCGGGACACCAGCGCCGGCCAGTCCGCCGGCGGTTGGCCGACCCTGCCGAGAGCGTCCAGCACGGCCCGCGCCTCCGCCCCCCGGTCACCGGCCGCCCGGTGGATGTCGGCGGCCTCCAGCAGCATCGCCACCGGGTCCCGGCGCCCGCTCGTCGTCGCGGCGCGTTCCAGAACGGCGGCGCGAGGTGGCCGAGGCTCCCGCAGGTACGGCGACGCCAGCATCTCGTCGAGCAGGGCGATCGTCTCCTGCTGCTGCCCGGGCACCCGCCCGTACAGCTCCAGCAGCAGGTGACGAGCGGTCATCGCGGTCTCGCCGAGGCCGGCCCGATCCAGGGCGCGCACCGCCGCCTCGGCCGCCTCGGTCGCGTCCTCCCACCGGCCGGCGTCGCGCAACAGGTACGCCACCCGCAGCCGGAGCCGTGCGGTGCCGGCGACGTCGCGTGCCGCGGTGCGCTCGGCGATCTCCCGCACCACGGCGTCGACGGCCGGATGGGCGGTCATTTCCCCTTGCTGATGAACTCGGGATGGTCGAGCAGGAAGGACCGCAACCGGTCCTCCCGGACGGCCTGGAAGAAGCCGGCCGCCTCGGGCAGCAGCCGCTCGCCCTGGTAGCCGCCGCTGTTGATGCCTTCGGCCGGCAGTTTCACGGTGACCATGTCGTCCACGTTCAGGCTTTTCAGCTCGAGCGCCCATTCCACGATGGAGTGGTCGCCGCCGGAGAAGGTGAGCGAGTCGCCGGCCGCCTCCATCACGTCGAGCAGCTTGGCCGGGTTGGTGACCACGTCCCGGCTCATCGCCTGCTTCGCCATCGCCTTGATGAACTGCTGCTGATGCCGCTGCCGGTCGTAGTCGTCCATCGCGGTGCCGGCGTTGCCGTACCGCTGGCGGACGTAGTCGAGGGCCTCCCACGCCTTCAGCTGCACCGGTTTGTCGCTCTTCTGGTAGAACCGCTGCGGCCCGGTGTACGGCCGGGAGCAGTTGTGATGCGTCTGACATCCGGGTTTGCGGTCGCGGGGGCTGCCGTCCGGCTTGAGGTGCTCGGACTTCACGTCCATGTCGATGACCATCTCGACGCCGCCCATCGCCTCGACGATCTTCTTGAAACCGCCGAAGTTGACGATCGCCGCGGCGTCGAACTTCTTGATCCCGGTGACGTTGCCGACGGTCTTCGCCAGCAGCTGGAAGCCCTGCGGGACGCTGTACCTGTTGCCGCCCAGCCGGCTGCCGAGCGACATCGCGGCGTTGATCTTGTCGGTCTGCTCCCCGGTCTTCGACTTGTCGAAGGCCGGGATCTCCACGCGCAGGTCCCGCGGCATGGAGAAGAGGTAGGCGCTGTGCCGGTCCCGCGGGATGTGCGCCACGATGATCGAGTCGGCCAGCGGCGCGGTCTGGTTGTCGCGCGGGTCGATGCCGACCAGCAGCAGGTTCAGCGGGCCGTCGATGTCCGGGTCCGGCTCGGCGGCCACCGCGGCGTTCCCGTTGACGTCGATGTCCTCGAGCAGGGTGTTGTCGGTGACGGCGTCGGTGTACCGGCCGACCAGCGCTCGGCCGGCCACCACCGTGCCGATGCCGGCCAGCAGCAGCACCACCCCGAAGGCCACACACAGCCGAGCCCACAAGGGTGGTCGGCGTTTCCCGGTTTCGGCCACCATGTTCTCCATCCCCCGTACGCCGGTGACGAACGCATGCTGGCACAGCCGTGCCACATACAGTCACTCCTCGATCGAACGATACTGTCCATAGCGGAATCCGGCTCGGCGAAAGATTCGGGCGTATCACCTGTTCGCCCTGTTTCAGCGCTAAGATGACCGCCGATTTCCTATCGCGGCGGATTTTCGGGGGAAGCGTGCGCGCAAGGCTCTGCATGACGACGGCTGTACTGACGATCGCCGCGCTGGCCGGCTGCGGCGCGGACGGCGAGGACCGGGCCGGCACGGTCGGCCAGCCCACCGGGGCCGGCACGGTCGGCCAGTCCACCGGGGCCGCCCCCGCGCAGCCGGGGGCCGGGTCGTATTCGGCCGATCAGGTGAAGGCCGCGCTGCTGACGGTGGCCGACCTGCCGACCGGGTGGAGCGCCGAGCCGGACGACGGCTCCGCGCCCGAGGACGCCTCGGAGAATTACGCCGAGTGCCCGGAGTTCGCCGCCGTGGTCAAGAAGGCCGCCGGAGTGGAGCAGCTCGACGCGGATTTCAAGTCCCCGGCCGGCACCAGCCTGGACGAGACCATCATGACCCTGAATGAGAGCGGCGCCCGGGACCTGGTGGCCGGCTACGCCAAGGGGGTCGCCGCGTGCCCGAAACTGACCACGAAGACCGACGGCGGCACCACCTTCGACATGTACATGACCGCGCTGTCCTTCCCGAAGCTCGCCGACGAGACCGTCGCCCACCGGGTGACCGCGGAGGTCTCCGGCACCACCGTGAACTTGGACATGGTGCTGGTGCGCCGGGGTGGTGTGGTGATCACGCTGGTGCAGACCGCGACCGGCGTGATCGACACGGCGGTGACCGAGGACGTGGCCCGTCGCGCCCTGACGAAGGCCGAGAAGGCGCTGAGCTGACCACCGGCCGCCGGTGATCACGCCGGGACGAGCAGGTTCTGTTCGACCACGACCGGCACCGACAGGGTCTTGTAACCGACCGAGTCGAAGAGGACCGTCATCCGTTCCTCCTCGTAGTTCATCACCATGCCGGTGCCCCACTCGCCGTGGCGGACCTGGCTGTGCACCGGGAACGGGCCCTCCGCCTCGGCGGCGGCGATCTCGTGGGCGGTGCCGTCGGCGCAGTTGTCGCAGTGGCCGCACGGCTTCCTCAGGTCCTCGCCGAAGTAGGCCAGCAGCGTCTCGGTGCGGCACTGCCGGGACTGGGCGAAGGCTCGCATCATGTCGGTGCGCGACTTCACGACGGTCTGCTGACGTTCGTATTCCGCGAGGGCGGCGGCAGCCGCGGCGGCCGGAAGCGGCGCGCGCGCCGGGACCGTCAGCTGGTGACCCGCGCCGGGCCGTACCGCGCCGACCTGTTCCAGCAGGTTGAGGTACTGGCCGAGCTTGCGCGGCCCGAGCCCGGTGGTCTTCTGCAGCGCGGTCTTGCTGGCGGGGCCCTTGTGCAGCTCACCGGCCAGCTCCTGGAGCTCCTCCTCGGACGGCGAGCCGCCCTGGAAGAACCGCTGGATGGCCTCGTCCTCGGAGCGCCAGAGCAGCAGCGCGCGGGCCGGCTCACCGTCGCGGCCGGCGCGGCCGATCTCCTGGAAGTAGCTGTCCGGGGAGTCGGGCAGCGCGACGTGGGCGACCCAGCGGATGTTGGGCTTGTCGATGCCCATGCCGAACGCCGAGGTCGCCACCATGATGTCGACCTTGTCGTCGCTGAACGCCTGATGCCGTTCCTCACGCAGGCCGGCGGCCATGCCACCGTGGTAGAACGAGGCCGGGTAACCGGCGTCGGTGAGGCGCTCGGCGAGTTCCTCGGCGGCGCGCCGGGTGGCGACGTAGATGATGCCGGGCCGCCGCTCCTGGTCCAGCATCGTGGTCAGCTTGCGCCACCGGTAGTTGTCGTCGGGGCAGTACGCGACCTCGAGGAACAGGTTGCGCCGGTCCAGCCCGGACACGTGGATCTCGGGCTTGTTGAGGCGCAGCCGGGCGATGATGTCCTCGCGGACCGGCGGGGACGCGGTGGCGGTCAGCGCCAGGATCGGAGGCCGGCCGATCTGCTTGATCATGTCGCCGAGCGCGAGATAGTCGGGGCGGAAGTCGTGGCCCCAGGCGGAGATGCAGTGCGCCTCGTCGACGGCGACCAGGCCGGGTCTGAGGGCGCGCACCTCGGCCAGCCGTTCCGGGTCGCTGAGCTGTTCCGGGGTGATGAAGAGGAACTCGGCCTCGCCGTTGCGGATCGCCGCGATCGCCTCGCGCTGCTGGGCGGGCGTCTCGGCGGAGCTGACCCGGACCGCGCGGGTCTTCGGGTCGCCGTGCTCGTTGAGGGCGGCGATCTGGTCCTGCTGGAGGGCGAGCAGCGGCGAGACGACCACCGTGGGACCGGGCAGCAGCACCGCCGGGATCTGGTAGATCGCCGACTTCCCGGCGCCGGTCGGCAGCACCACGAGGGCGTCCTTGCGGCGCAGCACCGCGCGCATCGGTTTGAACTGGCCGGGGCGCAGCGAGCGCCAGCCGAAGTGATTGCGGGCGATCCGGCGCAGGCGCGGGCCGTAGATGGGCAGCTTCATCAGAGCTTCGGCAGGATCTCGCGGGAGTACAGGTCGAAGAGACCCTGGTAGTGCGGGCCGGTGTTGGCGACGTAGATCTCGTCGAAGCCGGCGTCCGCGTACTTTTTGATCATCTCGAGGTGCTTCTCCGGGTCGTTGCCGCAGACGAAGCTCTCGGCGATCATGTCCTGGGTGACCAGCTGGGACGCCTGCTCGAAATGCTTCGGCGTGGGCAGCACCTGGGACAGCTCGCCGGGGACGCCGGCGTTGGGCCACCTCTCGTACGCGATCCGCGCGCCCTCCTCGGCGGTCGCCGCGAACGCCGCCTTGAAGCCACCCTGGGCGACCTTGCTCCCGCCGCCCGCCTTCCGGAACCGATCGACCATCTCGCCGTCCGGCATCACGCTGACGTATCCGTCGCCGATCCGGCCGGCGACCTCGATCGCCTTCGGGCCGAAGCCGGACACCAGGATCTCCACCGGCTTCTCCGGCAGCGTGTAGATCCGGGCGTTCTCCACCGTGTAGTGCTTGCCGTGGTGCGAGTAGTTCCCGCCCCGCCACAGGCCACGGATGATCTCGATCGCCTCCTCCAGCATCTCCAGCCGGACGTCGAGCTCGGGCCACGCGTCGCCGAAGATGTGCTCGTTGAGCGCCTCGCCGGTGCCGACACCGAGCCGGAAGCGGCCGCCGGTGAGGACCGCGCTGGTCGCGGCGGCCTGGGCGATCACGGCCGGATGGATGCGCACGGTCGGGCAGGTCACCGCGGTGGTGATCGGCAGACCCGACGCCTGGCTGATCGCGCCGATCATCGACCACACGAAGGCGCTCTGCCCCTGGGCGTCGACCCACGGGTGGTAGTGGTCGGAGATCCACAGGCCCTGGAATCCGGCCCGCTCGGCACCCTTGGCCTGTTCGAGGAGCTCGGCCGGCGAGTACTCCTCGCTGGAGAGGAAATATCCGATACGCATGGCCGCCCCGGTACCCCTATTTGCCTCCGAACATGCGACGGATCGCCCAGATCAGGAAGAGCACGGCGAGCGCCACGCCGAGCAGGCGGACGGCGTGCACCTCGGACCAGTCGATCTCGGTCCAGTCCAGGTCAGCCGCCAGCGGTGGAGTGAGCACGTGCACATCCTAACGAGGTATTCACCCTCAGCTAATAGAAAGGTTTGTTGACTAATCGCGCCGGGGGGTGTGAACATAGGTCGCCGCAAGGGCGACACACGGGAGGTACGGGGGCTCATGTCCAATCACGGCGAATTGCCGGAACTGGCCGCTGCGGTGCTACAGCCGGGCTTCGTCGGCACCTCCGCCCCGGACTGGGTCCGCCGGTGGCTCGGCGCCGGGCTCGGTGGGGTCGCCCTCTTCGCCCGCAACGTGGAATCACCCGCACAGGTGGCCGCGCTGACCGCACAACTGCGGGCCGAGAACCCCGATGTGATCGTGGCCATCGACGAGGAGGCCGGCGACGTCACCCGGTTCGAGTCGCGGCTCGGCAGCTCCCGCCCCGGCAACCTGGCCCTGGGCGCGATCGACGATCCGGAGCTCACCGAGGCGGTCGCCCGGGACCTCGGCCGGGAGCTGGCCGACGCCGGCATCACCCTCGACTACGCCCCGGACGCCGACGTCAACAACAACCCCGGAAACCCGGTCATCGGCGTACGGGCGTTCGGCTCCGAACCGCGACTCGTGGCCCGGCACACCTCCGCCTTCATCCGCGGGCTCCAGGAGTCCGGGGTGGCCGGCTGCGCCAAGCACTTCCCCGGTCACGGCGACACCGCCGTCGACTCGCACCACGACGTTCCGGTGATCGACCGCCGCCGGGCCGACCTGGAAGCCTGCGAGCTGGTCCCGTTCCGCGCGGCGATCGCGGCCGGCGCCCGGGCCGTGATGACCGGCCACCTGCTCGTCCCGGCCTTCGACCCGGTCCTGCCGGCCACCCTGAGCCCGCGCATCCTGACCGGCCTGCTGCGCCAGGAGTTCGGCTTCGACGGCCTGATCGTCACCGACGGCATCGAGATGCAGGGCGTGCGCCGCCGGTACGGCCTGGAGGGCGCCACCGTCCGGGCGCTGGCCGCCGGGGTCGACGCCATCTGCGTCGGCGGCGACCACGCC
This sequence comes from Actinoplanes utahensis, assembly GCF_016862455.1. Classification (GTDB taxonomy): domain Bacteria; phylum Actinomycetota; class Actinomycetes; order Mycobacteriales; family Micromonosporaceae; genus Actinoplanes; species Actinoplanes utahensis. Next base: position 83,687 of record NZ_BOMZ01000026.1, on the reverse strand, counting down.
GACGAGGAGACCGCGATCCGCCTGCGGGACGCCATCGTCGCCGCGGTCCGGTCCGGCGAGCTCTCCGAGGAGCGGCTGCGCGACGCCGTACGCCGGGTCCGTGAGCTGGCCGCCTGGACCACCCGCACGCAGATCGCCACCGGCGCCCGGGCCATCGCCGACGCCGCCGCCACCACCGAGGTGGCGGTCCTGGGCTCCACCATCGGGTTCGCCGCCGCCCGCAAGGCCGTGAAGGTCACCGTCGCCGGCGACGGCCCGCTCCTGCCGATCACCGGGGCGCCGCACGTCGTCGAGTTCGCCCCGCCGCGCAACATCGCCATCGGCAGCGAGACCCCGTGGGGCGTCGGAGACCCGCTCGGCGAGCTGCTGCCCGGAACCTCCACCGTCCGCTTCTCGGCCGGCGACCTGGAGTCGCTCGCCGACCCGGCCGCGCCGGTGCTCGCCGGCGTGGGGGAGCGGCCGCTGGTGCTCGTGGTCCGCGACATCCACCGGCACCCGTGGATCGAGCGGGCCCTGCGCGCGGTCCTCGACGTGCGGCCCGACGCGATCGTCGTCGAGATGGGCATCCCGGTCACCGTCACCGGCGGGGTGCACATCGCCACGCACGGCGCGACCCGGGCGCTGGGCCGCGCCGCCGCCGAACTGATCGCCGGCGTGACCGTCCCGGAACCGGCCCCGCAGCCGATCGCCGCCTAGATCACGACCCGGCTGGTCGTCACCGCTGTCTCCGGCGCATCGAGACGGCGGTGACGGCCGGCCGGGGTCCTCAGTGGGCGACCAGGTCGCCGTACTCGGGGTGTTCGCTGATGAAGTGGGCGAAGAACGGGCACGAGGGGATCACCCGGTCGCCGCGGGAGCGGATCCGGTCGAGGGTCTGGCGGGCCAGTTCGCCGGCCAGGCCGCGGCCGCGCAGCTCCGGGTCGGTCTCGGTGTGCAGGATCTGCACGGCGCCGTCGCGGAGGCGGTAGGTGGCGAGCGCGCCCACCCGGCCGTCCACGACGAGTTCGAAACGGTGCTCGGCGGTGTTCTCCCGAACGGGTTGATCGGTCACGCTCCCAGCTTATGTTTGCTTTCACCCCGTACCGTGAGAAGGGTGTTGATCTCTAAGGCTCCCCGCCGCATCGCCGTCGCTCTCGCCTCCGCCGCCCTCGGTCTCACCCTGCTCACCGGGTGTGGTGACGATGTGAGCTGCGGGCTCGATCAGTGCACCGTGACCATCCAGCGGGAGACGAACGCCAGCGTCGACGTCCTCGGCGTGGAGGCGAAATTCATCTCCGCCGACGACAGCACCGTGACCCTGGAGGTCGCCGGTCAGCAGGTCCAGCTCACCACGGGCCAGCAGCCGGTCGACGTGGGCGGTCTCCAGGTCAGCCTGGAGAGCGTGACGACCGACGCGGTCAAGGTGAAGGTGTCCCAGTGACGCCTCAAGTTTGACGATCGTCGCTCCCGGTCACATTGGGGGGCATGACCTCCGCTGCCTCGAACGTCAAGCACACCGCGTCACGGGCCGCCGACAGCAAGCCCCTGGAGCTCCTGGCTCGGGGCGGCTTCATCGGTTACGGCATCATCCACCTCCTCTTCGCCTGGATCGCGCTGCAGGTCGCCTTCGGTGTCGGCTCCGGTCAGGCGAGTGACCAGTCCGGAGCTCTGCAGACCATCGCGCGGCAGTCGTTCGGCAAGACCCTGCTGATCGTCATCGCCGTCGGCCTGGCCGCCATGGCGATCTGGCAGGCTTTCGAGGCCGCCATCGGGGAGAGCGGCCCGCGGGACCGTACCGCGACGGCCGAGCGGGTCCTGTCCGGCGTCCGCGCCGTCCTCTACGGATACCTCGCCTACATGGCCGTCAAGATCGTGCAGGGCTCGAACGCCTCGATGGGCGACAGCTACGAGAACAAGACGTCCGGTCTGCTGTCCTCGGCCGGCGGCCGGTGGCTGGTCGGCCTGATCGGCCTGGTGGTGGTCGGCATCGGCGTCGGGATGGTGTACTACGGCTGGAAGCGCAAGTTCACCCGGCACCTGAACACCCAGCAGATGCCCGCCGGCACCCGTCAGCCGATCATCAAGCTGGGCGTGGCCGGTTACATTGCCAAGGGTGTCGCGTACACGATCGCCGGTGTCCTCATCGTCACCGCCGCCGTGACCTTCGACCCGAACAAGGCCCGCGGCCTGGACGCGGCCCTGAAGACCCTCGCCGGGTACTCCTGGGGCGTCTGGGTCCTCGGCCTGATCGCCGCCGGGATCGCCGCCTACGGCGTCTACTGCATCGCCCAGGCCCGGTACCGCAAGATCTGACACCGGACCGGGAGCTGGCGGCGGATGTGAGCTTCGTCTGACATCCGCCGCCACCGGTGTGCCCGGGGCGAGTACGGGCAAGGCTTCTCGCCGTGGGAGGTAATCCAGTGTCCAACGCAATGACAGCTCTGCTCGCGGTCGCCGGCGCGGCCGGAGTCGCGATCGTGGTCGTCGAAATCGTCCACTGGGTGATGAAACGGCTCGGCCGCCGGTCCCCGCTCGCCGCCGACCTGGCACGCACCATGCACCGGCCGTTCCTGGCCACGGTCACCCTGCTGGCCGTGCAGCAGGCGGTGCGGATCTGGGCCGGTGACTTCCCCGGCCGGTCCGGCGTGGTGCACGTGCTGGTGCTGCTCTGCATCGCCGCCGGGGCCTGGCTGGTCGGCGCCACCCTGCTGGTGCTGGAGGACATGGCGCTGGCCCGGTGGCGCACCGACGTCCCGGACAATCTGAAGAGCCGGCGGATCAAGACGCAGGTGGTGATGCTGCGCCGGGTGACGGTGGCCGCCATCGTGGTGCTGACCGTCGGCGTCATGCTGATGACGTTCCCGGACATCCGGGCGCTCGGCGCCAGCGTGGTCGCCTCGGCCGGTCTGATCAGCGTGGTCGCGGCCCTGGCCGCGCAGAGCACGCTGGGCAACATGTTCGCCGGGATCCAGCTCGCCTTCAGCGACGCGATAAGGGTCGACGACGTGGTCGTGGTGGAGCAGGAGTGGGGGCGGATCGAGGAGATCACCCTGACGTACGTGGTGGTGCAGATCTGGGACGACCGGCGTCTGATCCTGCCGACCTCGTACTTCACCAGCAAACCGTTCCAGAACTGGACCCGGACCGCGTCGGCGGTGCTCGGCACGGCCGAGATCGACGTCGACTGGGCGACCCCGGTGGAGCCGGTGCGGGCCGAGTTGCAGCGGATCTGCGAGGACACCGACCTGTGGAACGGCAAGGTCTGCGTCCTGCAGGTCATCCAGGCCACCGACGGCCGGATCCGGCTGCGTGCGCTGGTCAGCGCGGACGACGCGGCCGCCCTGTGGGACCTGCGGTGCCTGGTGCGGGAACGGCTGGTCGCGTGGATCTGGGATCACCAGCGAAGCTCGGTGCCGAAGGTCCGTGCCGAGGTCGAGAAGGCCGTCACGCTGCCGTCGCAGCCGGACGGCCACCACGCGCACGACACCCATCCGGACTCGGACGCGGACTCCGACGCGGCGCGCGTCTTCAGCGGCGGACTGGACGGCGACGCCCGTGGGGTGGTCTTCGGCGGTCCGGTTCCGGTTGCGTCGGACAGTAAGGATTGAGCCAGCTCTGATCAGGGCATACCCCGTTCACACGGAAAGGGGGAACATGATGGCCGATGTCTTGAACGGCGTTCCCGCCCGGCCGATCTCCGAGCAGTCCACTGCCGAACTGGTGCAGCGCGCGAGCGAGCAGCTCGGCCGTCTGGTCCGCGACGAGATCACCCTGGCCAAGGCGGAGCTGACGGAGAAGGGTAAGCGTGCCGGTATCGGCGCGGGGCTGTTCGGTGGCGCCGGAGTGCTGGCGTTGTACGGACTGGGTGCGGCGATCGCGACGACGGTCATCGCGTTGGACCTGGTCCTTCCGCTGTGGGCCGCGGCGCTGATCGTCACCGTCGTGCTCTTCGCGGTCGCGGGCGTGCTCGCGCTGCTGGGCAAGAAGCAGGTGAACCGGGCGGTGCCGCCGGAACCCTCGGCCGCGATCGCGAGCGTCAAGGCCGACGTCGACGAAGTGAAGCACGCGGTCAAGGAGCGCAGCCGGGCATGAGCGAACGGAGTGAGTTCATGCGCGGCTCTACCTGCGCTTTTGACGCCCGAGAGGGGGGACAGGCATGACGGACGACAATGTGAATGCTGGAAACAATGGGAATGCGGCGAAGCCGGATCTGACGGCGCTGCGGGCGGACATCCAGCAGACGCGCGCCGAGCTCGGTGAGACGGTGCAGGTGCTGGCCGCGCGGGCGGACGTCAAGGCCCGCGCCCGCGAGCAGGTCGAGGAGACGAAGCAGCGCGCCCGCGAGCAGGTCGAGGAGACGAAGCAGCGGGTCCTGACCCGGGCGGCCACGGTCACCGGGCGGGTTCGTGAGGCGGCGCTCGGCGCCACCGGGCACGTGCGGGAGACGCCGCCGCGCGAGCTGGCCCTGGAGGCCGGTTCCCGGGTGCGGGCGAACCCGTTCCCGCTGGTGCTGGCCTTCGCCGGGATCGCCGCGGTGGCCGGTGTCATCCTGATCATGCGTGGGAGGCGTTGATGGGCAAGCTGCAGAAGGTCGCCCTGAAGCCGGTCAATGTGGCACTGGGCTTCGCGGCGGGTGCGGCCGCCGGTTTCCTCTTCAAGGAGGCGTGGAAGCTGGTCGCCGGCGACGACGACGCGCCGGACGCCGGCGACCCGGATCGTGGCTGGGGCGAGATCCTCGTCGCGGCCGCGTTGCAGGGCGTGATCTTCTCGGTGGTGAAGGCCGCGGTGCACCGTGGCGGCGCCATCACCACGCAGAAACTGACGGGTACCTGGCCCGACTAGATCATCTGGGGCATAGACGAGAGTCTTGCCGGTCCCTCGCTTCGAACGTTGCGAAGCGGGGGACCTTTTCCATATCGGTCACCCATTATCGGATTCCTTCGCGGGGCAGCTTTACGGGCTGATTTTCGGGTACAGTGTGGCCAGTTTTTGCGTACGTGGTTCGCTGCTTCCGGTCGACCCACGCGACGCCAGCCCCACCCGGGAGGGTCGGAAGGCGTCACGAGGGCTGGGCGGAGGGGACGTCCTCTGAAAGGCCGCCTCGCGGTACCGCTGCTCGAAAACGGTCATCGGCCCCGCGCTGCCGCGGTTGGGCGGGCCGGCATTTTCAGAAGGAGAGTTCAGCATGGCGCAAGGAACCGTGAAGTGGTTCAACGCAGACAAGGGCTTCGGCTTCATCACCGTCGACGGCGGGGGTGCTGACGTGTTCGTCCACTTCTCGGCCATCCAGACGAGCGGTTACCGCACTCTGGAGGAGAACCAGCGGGTGGAGTTCGAGATCGCCCAGGGCCAGAAGGGCCCGCAGGCGGAGCAGGTTCGCCCGCTCTGAGACCTTATCTAAGCCGGTCGTGAGACCGGTTCGCCGACCGCCTGGCGGAGGTCGGCCCGACCGTGGCCCCGCAGCCTCATCGAGGATGCGGGGCCTCTTTCGTCTATCGTCCGGCGGAGCGCCGGCGCATGCCGAGCACGATCAGCGCCAGGCCGGCGACGATCAGGACGCCACCGACCACGGCCCATCCGGTCCGGTCGCTCATCAGGCCGTCGCCGATCCGGCCCAGGCCCTGGAGCGTCCACACTCCACCGAGAACCAGAGCCAGCAGACCGAGAGACATGGTGAGCCAGCCTCTCAGCCGCGGTGACTCCGTTTCATTGTTCACCATTTGTCGTGCACCTGTGGGCGAATCAACTCATCGTAGACCGCGGTGATCATTTCCTGGCTTTCCGGCGGGAGCGGGGCGAGGTCCGCGGCGGCCACGTTGGCCCGGGCCTGCTCCGCATTGCGGGCGCCGGGGATCACCACGGTGACGGCGGGCTGGTCGATGATCCAGCGGAGCGCGAACTGCGCCATCGTGGCGCCGGCCGGCACCAGGGGGCGCAGCCGGCGGACCGCTTCCAGGCCGACCCGGAAGTCCACGCCGGAGAAGGTCTCGCCGACGTCGAAGGCCTCGCCGTGCCGGTTGTAGTTGCGGTGGTCGTCGGCGGCGAAGGTGGTGTCCTCGTCGTACCGCCCGGAGAGCAGGCCGCTGGCGAGCGGGACCCGGGCGATGATGCCGACCCCGGCCTCGGCGGCGGCCGGCAGCACCCGCTCCAGCGGCTTGAGCCGGAACGCGTTCAGGATGATCTGGACGCTCGCCACGCCGGGGCGGGCGATCGCGGTGAGCGCCTCGTCGACCCGTTCGACGCTCACCCCGTACGCCGCGATCCGCTTCTCGGCGACCAGGGTGTCGAGCGCGTCGAAGACCTCGTCGCTGCTGAACACCGGGGTCGGCGGGCAGTGCAGCTGCACCAGGTCGAGGGTGTCGACGCCGAGGTTGGCGCGGGAACGGTCGGTCCAGGCCCGGAAGTTGTCCAGGTGGTAGTTCGCCGGCTCCTGCGGCAGCCGACGGCCCATCTTGGTGAAGACCGTCAGGCCGGGGCGGTCCTTGATGAACGAGCCGATGATCTGCTCGCTGCGGCCGTCGCCGTAGACGTCGGCGGTGTCGATGAAGGTGACCCCGGCGTCCACGGCGGCCTGCAGGGTCGCGTGCGCGTCGGCCTCGCTGACGTCGCCCCAGTCCGCGCCGAGCTGCCAGGCGCCGAGACCGACCACTCCGACGCTGCGGCCCAGCTTCCGAAAGCTTCGATTTTCCACATCGTGACACTACCGCCAGGCTGATAGCTTGAAACAAGACGGACGTACGGTTTGGAGGAAGCATGTGGGATCCCGCTGTCTACCGCCGTTTCGGGGCCGAACGCTCCCGCCCCTTCTTCGACCTCGTCCGGCAGATCGGCGCGGAGAACCCGCGCACCGTCGTCGACCTCGGCTGCGGCCCCGGTGAACTGACCCGTACGCTCGCCGATCGCTGGCCGTCCGCGCGGATCACCGGCATCGACTCGTCCCCCGAGATGATCGAGAAGGCGGCCGGCCCCGGGCCGGTCGAGTTCCGGCTCGGCGACATCGCCGACTGGCATCCCGGTCCGGACGTGGACGTGGTGGTCACCAACGCCGCTCTGCAATGGGTCGACGGGCATCCCGCGATGCTGGCCCGCTGGGCCGCCGCGATGCCGGCCGGCGCCTGGATCGCGATGCAGGTCCCCGGCAACTTCGGCAGCCCCGCACACCAGGCCGTGCGGGAGCTGGCGCCGATCGGCCTCGACGGCGACCCGGTGCTCGACGCGGCCGGCTACGCCGAGCTGCTCACCGGGGCGGGCGCGGCGGTCGACGCGTGGGAGACCACCTATCTGCACATGCTGCCCGCCGGCGCGGAGCATCCGGTGCTGCGCTGGCTGGAGGGCACCACGCTGCGGCCGATCCGGGCCGCGCTGGAGGAACGGGAGTGGGCCGCGTTCCGTGCCGAGCTGGCGGCCCGGGTCGCCGCCGACCATCCGGAGCGGCACGGCCTCGTCGCGTTCCCCTTCCGCCGTATCTTCGTGGTGGCCCGCACCCACGGCGTGTGAGGTTCGGGCGTGCACGGCGCCCGAGAGCCACACGCCCGGCAGTGTGTGGGCATGGCGCCCGAGAGCCACACGCTCGAAGTTCAGGAGGAATGTTGACGGATCTGACAGGGTTCATCGCCGGTCTGCCCAAGGCCGAGCTGCACGTGCATCACGTCGGCTCCGCGTCGCCGCGGATCGTCGCCGAGCTGGCCGCCCGGCACGAGGGCAGCTCGCCGGTCCCGGCCGACCCGGCGCAGCTGGCGAAGTATTTCGAGTTCCGCGACTTCGCGCACTTCATCGAGGTCTATCTGAGCGTGGTCGACCTGATCCGCGACGACGAGGACGTGCGGCTGCTCACCTACGAGATCGGGCGGGAGCTGGGCCGGCAGAACGTCCGGTACGCGGAGCTCACCGTCACGCCGTACTCGAGTGTCCGCCGCGGCATCCCGGCGAAGGCGTTCTGCGAGGCGATCGAGGACGCCCGCGCCGGCGCCGCCCGGGACTTCGGCGTCGAGCTGCGGTGGTGTTTCGACATCCCGGGCGAGGCCGGGCTGGCCGCGGCCGAGGAGACGCTGCGGATCGCCCTCGACGACCGGCCCGACGGCCTGATCAGTTTCGGACTGGGTGGGCCGGAGATCGGGGTGCCGCGGCCCCAGTTCAAGCCGTACTTCGACGCCGCCCGCGCGGCCGGCCTGCGCAGCGTCCCGCACGCGGGGGAGACCACCGGCCCGGAGACCGTCTGGGACGCCCTGCGGGAGCTGGGCGCCGAGCGGATCGGCCACGGCATCGCCGCCGCCGGTGACGAGCGGCTGATGGCCCACCTCGCCGAGTACGGCATCCCGCTCGAGGTGTGCCCGACCTCCAACCTGCGCACCCGCGCGGTCGCCGACCTCGACCAGCACCCGATCGCCACGCTGGTGGCCGCCGGGGTGCCGGTCAGTGTCAACTCCGACGACCCGCCGATGTTCGGCACCACTCTGGAGCAGGAGTACGCGGTCGCCGCCCGCCTGCTGGACCTGGACGCGGCCGGGGTCGCCGACCTGGCCCGCGCCGCGGTCCGGCACAGCTTCCACACCGACGGCGGGAAGGCCGCGCTGCTCGCCGAGATCGACGCCTACACCACCGCTCAGGGGTAGAGCGGGTCCTGCCAGCAGGCGACCATCGTCATGGTGCCGATGGTCAGGATGGTCAGCCATCGCACCAGCCGCCGCCGGTTGAACCGGGCCGGATCCTCGTCCGGCTCGGTCTCCGGCCTTCTCAGCAGATCGGGCATTCGCTTCTCTTCCGTCAAGGGCCGCGTCGTCGCCGGCGGCCTCAGTCGGGGACCGCCGTCCAGCTCTGGTGCCGCTGCCCGGTGTCCTCCTGCAGGACCAGCACGCGGTGCGTGCCGAAACGCTGGGCGCCGACCCCGATCACCAGGTCACCGGTGGCGGCGCGGATGGTGAAGCCGTACGCCGAGGCGCGCAGCGTCCAGCGGGTCGCCGGACCGGACGTGCAGTCGCCCTGCACCAGCGGAGCGCCGGAGACCGCCACCCCGCCGAGCGGCGCTACACACCTGTTGCTCGCCTTCGAGACCAGCGTGTACGTGCCGTCCTCGGCCGGCACCAGCTGCCACTGCTGCTGGGTGCCGCCCTCGTCGTTGCCGAGCGTGACCGGGGTGCCGTCGGTGGAGCGGGCCGCGTACAGATCGGCCGCGCCGCCGGTCAGCGAGTTGGTCAGCACGAACCACGAGTTCTGCACCGGGCGGGCCGCCGGGGCGGTCTGCGCGGTCGCCTTGGCGTGGTAGCCGAGTTTGCGGTTACGCACCTCCACCAGGTACCTCGCGTCCGGCTTCAGCCCGATCAGGCGGGCCCGGGTGGACCGGGTGGTGGCCACCGGCTCACCGTCGACCGAGACCTCGTAGTCGGCGTCGTCACCGGCCACGCTCCAGTTCAGCCGGACCGAGCCGCTGGCCGGGTCGCGGATCTCCAGCACGGCCTGCACGCCGTCGTCGGTGACGGCGGGCGGGACGGCCGGAACCGCGTTCCCCTCCTGGTCGCCGGTGCCGGGCCGGGCGGTGGCCGTGGCCGTGGCCGACGGCGCGGCCTGGTGCGCCACCGGCGTGATGTCGACAGGCGGAACCACCGGGGTGGTGCTCGGGTCCGGCGCCGGGACGGCGGAGCTGCTGCCGCTCGGCGAGACGCTGCCGCTCGGCTCCGGGGAGGCCGGGTCGCTCGGGCTGGGGGTGGGGCTGGTCGGCGCCGGCGCCGGGGTGGACGGGCCGGCCGACGGCGGCGCGGACGACGGCGCCCGGGTGGGCACCGCGGCGCCCGGCACGTCGGGGATGTCGTCGCCGCCGTCGCTGCGCAGCAGGAACTCGCTGAGCGCCACGTTCCAGTGGGTGTCCAGGTAGCTCTTCGGCTCCGGGTTGGTGCTGAAGTAGTCGTCGTGACCGCAGTCGAGGCGGATCTCGTTCTTCTTCGGGCACACGTTCTTCACCGGTCTGCCGGTCCGGTCCTGCCCGCAGAGCAGGTCGTACTCGTCGAGGCAGCTGCCGGCGCCGGTGGCGTTCGGCGAGTCGGTGAGGATCGCGCCGAGGCTGTGGGTGAGCTGGTGGGCGGCCATCGTGGCGCTCCAGCAGCCGGCGTCGACCCGGGCGTACGACGGGCCGCCGTTGTTGCGGTTGCCCCGCCCGGGACGGGTGTCGTTGACGTACGTGGAGATGCCGCAGTACAGGTTCGTGTCGGCGAACATCAGGTACTTGCGGTCGGTCCGGTTGTAGCCGAGGCTGCGCAGCGCGTCGACGGTCGCCGCGAACGAGCGCAGCGAGCCGTTCGGCAGTTGCACCTCGACCACGTCGGCCCGGCACTCGGGGGTGGTCACGTACCGGATGTGGCGGGAGCCGCCGGTCTCGCCCGCGCTGGCGTCGTAGATCTGGTCGACCCCGGCGGCCCAGGTCCGGAACGAGTTGAGGAACTGCGTGTACCGGCTCGCCGACGTCGCCTCGTGCAGGTAGAGCAGTTGCACCCGCTTGCCGTTACGCCCGTCGCCGGCACACGCCACGTCGTCCGGCCCGAGGATGAAGTCGGCCTGTCCCGGCGCCGCGTCCGGGATCAGCGCCGGGGCGTCCGCGGTGATCGCGCTGCCGCCCTCGTCCCGGGCGATCTCGGCGTCACCGGGCACGCCGCCCTTCTCCCGCCGAACCACCGGCACCGCGTTGCTGCCGGCGGTCACCGGGGCCACGTCCCGGCGCACCGCCAGGCCGTCCGGCGCCGCGTCGGGGCCGTGCGTGCAGGTCTGGTCGAACAGCTGGTACGCCCCGGCGCAGACCGAGTCGGACGAGGCCAGCCGCAACCCGCTGTAGACCAGCCCCTGCTCGGGGGCGTCGGCCGGGATCGCGGACAGCGCGAAGTCGTCCTGGGCCGGTCCGGCGCCGATCACGCTGGGGCCGAGCACGCCGCCCACACCGAGCAGGGCCAGGCCGAGGGCTACCGGAAGGAGCCGGAAGGTCGCGGAGCGTGTCCGGAGTTGATTCCGTCTGCTCGCCGCGCGGCGCCGTCCTGGCGGCGACCCGCGGAACGTCGGCCGTCGATGGGCGGACACGGCGTCTCCTCGTCGAGCTGGGTAGCGGTGGGAGGGACCCATGGGGTGGCCGCCTCCCACCGCGCGGTGGCTCACCGGTTCGCGGCGATGGGGACGCGCTGCGGGGTGCGATCCGGGAAGCCGGATGGGATCGAAGGGAACCATGCCAGTCCTGCGCCGCCAAAGGAACGTTCTTAAAAAACTTATAAGCCTGGGCTGTTCCGATCGGGGGACAGCGCTCATTGTGGTCCTCGCTGCCACCGTCGCCGTACCGGGTCCCGGTCGCGGGCCGGCCGTCCCCGGCCGACCAGTCCGAACCGGCTCGGCTGCTTCGGGGTGGCGTCCGCGTCGGCCAGCAGCATCACCACGCTCGCCCCGCCCATCGCGGCCCGGTCGATGCTGACCGAGCCGCCGGTGGCCTGGGCCGCCCGGCGGGCGATGTCCAGGCCGAGACCGGTCGAGCCCTGCTGGCTCTGGCCGCGGCGCAGCGCCTGCTCCGGGTCGCCGATGCCGGGCCCGGCGTCGTCGATGCGCAGCGCCACCCAGCCGTCCCGGCGCGACAGCGCCACCTCGAAGGCGGTGCCCTGCGGGGTGTACCGGAACACGTTGCCGAGCACAGCGTCCAGCGCGGCGGCCAGCTCGGCCCGGGCCACCGGCACCGGGATCCGCAGGTGCGCGCCGACCACCCGGTACTGCCGGTCCTGGTCGCCGGCGAGCGCCGACCAGAAGCGCATCCGCTCCCGGACCACCTCGCTGGCGTCGCAGAGCCCTTCCTCGGGCTCCGCGGCGGCCCGGTCGGCGACGGCCTGCCGGGTGGTGTTGATCAGCTGGTTGACCTCGTCCTCCAGGGTCGCGATGGCCTGCCGGATGCGCCGGATGCCGCGCCGGCGGTCCACCTCGTCCTCGGTGAGGTCGATGATCTGGGTGTCGTCGGGGTCGAGCGCCTCGGCGTCCAGCCGCAGCGCGGTCAGCGGGGTCCGCAACCGGTGCGAAAGGTCGGCGACCAGCTCCCGCTCGTCGGTCCGGGAGGTGACCAGGCGGTCGGCCATCCGGTTGAAGGCGTAACCGGCCTCGGCCAGCTCGCGCGGCCCGGACGGCTGCACGCGCACGGCCAGGTCGCCGTTGCCGACCGCGAGCGCGGCGTCGACGAGCCCTCGGGCCGACGACACCGCGCCACGGGCGAGCCGGTCCACGGCCACCACCGAGCCGCCGACGAGGACCACGGCCAGGCCGAGCAGCAGCCACCAGTCGCGGGCGGTGTCGTGGTTGAGCTCCGAGCCCGGCACGAACGCCTCGACGACGAAGGTGCGGTTGCCGACGGTCACCGGCTGCAACCGGACCACGCCGCCGTCGACGTCCTCGATGGTCGGCTCCGGCGCCGTCGCGGCACGGTCGATCAGCTCGGCGCCGGCCCGGCCGCCCGTGGCCGGCGCGATGCCGGGCGTGTGCACGACCGGGATGCCGCCGGCCGCGGCGCGCGCCGCGGTCACACCCCGCTCACCGCCGCCGGCGAAGATGGCGCCGGCCACGGTGGAGGTGCGCTCGGCGGCGGTGGCCAGCGCGGCGTCCCGGTGGTCGTTGCGCAGGCTCCAGCCCAGCGGGACGAGGAAGACCAGCGCGGCGATCGCCGTGGTGGCGGCGGTCGTGTACGCCAGCCGCAACCTCAGTCCGGCGCCACCAACCGGAATCCGACCCCCCGCACGGTGCGCAGGTAGCGGGGCTTCGCCGCGGACTCGCCCAGTTTCCGGCGGAGCCAGTACAAATGCACGTCGATGGTCTGGTCCTCGCCGACCGATGGCTGTCGCCATACCTCCTCCAACAGCTCACGACGGGAAACCACCCGGCCCGGACGGGCGGCGAGGTAGGCCAGCAGGTCGAACTCCTTGCGGGTCAGCGCCAGCGGCTGATCGCCGAGGGTGGCGCTGCGCTCGCCGACGTCGACCCGGAGCTCGCCCACCTCGTGGACGGCGGGTTGCGCGGCGCGGCTGGCCCGGCCGACGCGGCGCAGCACGGTGGCGATCCGGGCGTCCAGGTGGGCGCCGGTGAACGGCTTCACCATGTAGTCGTCGGCGCCGGCCCGCAGCAGCCGCACGACGGTCTGCTCGTCGTCGCGGGCGGTGGCGATGATGATCGGCACGTCGGTGATCCCGCGCAGCATGCGCAGCGCGTCGGAGCCGTCCAGGTCGGGCAGGCCGAGATCGAGCACGACCAGGTCGGGCGTCTCCGCGGCGACCCGCCGGAGGGCCTCCAGGGCGGTGCCGACGGCGTGCACGGCGTGCCCCCGGTCGGCGAGCGATCGGAGCATGGCGCCGCGCACGACATGATCGTCTTCGACGAGCAACACCGTGGCCATGCGAAGACCGTAGCGTCCCGGGAGGGCTGGAACCTAAAGGGTGATCCAGCGAGAGCCTTTAATGACACTGAGTGATGGAATACGATCCGAAGTACCGATGTCTTTCACCCTCTTCCCCGGTACGCGGCTCGCCCTGGCTCTCGACAGCCTCGCCGGCCTCAGCGTCGGCGACGCCCTCGGAGCCCAGTACTTCGTGCCCGGAAACCGCCCGTCCGACCTGCTCGAGGCCCGTGTCCCGAAGCCGCCCTGGGAGTGGACCGACGACACCGAGGAGGCCTGCTGCCTGGTCGGCGCCCTCGCCGAGGGCGACTTCGACCGGGACGGCTTCGCCCGGCTTCTGGCGGACCGGTTCGAGCCCTACCGTGGTTACGGCCCGGGCGCGGTGGTGATGCTCCGCCAGATCCGGGAGGGCCTGCCCTGGCCGATCGCCGCGGCCGCGGCGTTCAACGGGCAGGGCTCCTGCGGCAACGGCGCGGCGATGCGGGCGGCGCCGCTGGGCGCCTGGCATGCGGACTCCCTGGCCCACGCGGCGATCCAGGGGGTACGCGCGGCCGAGGTCACCCACGCGCACCCGGAGGGGATCGCCGGTGGCGTGGCGGTGGCCGTGGCAGCCGCGTTCGCCGCCGCCTCCCGCCTCAACGGGCACCGGCCGGACCGGGGGCGGTTGCTGCGTGCGGTGGCCGGGCACACTCCGGCCGGGGTGGTGCACGACGGCCTGATCGAGGCCGCCGGTCTGAGCACCGTGACGGTTGCCGAGGCGGCCCACCGGCTGGGGTCGGGGGCGCAGGCGACCGCGCAAGACACGGTGCCGTTCGCGCTGTGGGTGGCCGACCGCTTCCTGGACGACTATCCGGCGGCTGTGGCCGCGTGCGTGGTCGCCGGCGGGGACGTGGACACCACCGCGGCGATCGCCGGGGGAGTGGTCGCGGCGTACACCGGCGCCGACGGCATCCCACCGGCCTGGCTCGCCGCCCGGGAGCCGCTCCCGGCGTGGCTGCCCGCGGGTTGATCCGCGGCGTCGACGGACGGCGGAGGTCGACACGCCGGGTGGTGGCGAGGCCGGACCTCATGCGTGTTGATCCGCGGTGTGATGGACGGCTGAGGTCGACACGCTGGTGGAGGACTTGCGCCGGGCGAAACCCGTCGTGGCCCGGCGGATAGCATCAGGACGCTTGCTCACCGTCTGAATGGAGAACACCGTGTCTGCACCCCGTACACCCGCTGTGGCCGACCCCCTAGTCGTCCCGGCCGGGACTACGGCGGCCGACGCGGTGGCCGCCGCCGGGCTCCCGGCGCACGGGCCGAAGGCGATCGTCGTGGTCCGCGAGGCCGACGGCCGGCTGCGTGACCTGGACTGGGCGCCCGCCGCCGACACCGAGGTCACCCCGGTCGCGATCGACACGCCGGACGGTCTCGACGTGCTGCGCCACTCGACCGCGCACGTGCTCGCGCAGGCCGTGCAGGACGTGTTCCCGGAGGCGAAGCTGGGCATCGGCCCGCCGATCCGGGACGGGTTCTACTACGACTTCGACGTGGAGAAGCCGTTCCAGCCGGAGGACCTGACGAAGCTCGAGAAGCGGATGCAGGAGATCGTCAAGGCCGGGCAGACGTTCCGCCGCCGGGAGTACGGCTCGCTCGACGAGGCGAAGACCGAGCTGGCGAAGGAGCCGTTCAAGCTCGAGCTGGTCGACATCAAGGGTGACGTCGACGAGGAGGCCGCCGCCGTCGGGGCGGGCGAGCTGACCCACTACGACAACCTGAACAAGGACGGCGAGCGGGTCTGGGGCGACCTGTGCCGCGGACCGCACCTGCCGTCGACCCGGCTGATCCCGGCGTTCAAGCTGATGCGCTCGGCCGCCGCGTACTGGCGCGGCTCGGAGAAGAACCCGCAGCTCCAGCGGGTCTACGGCACGGCGTGGCCGTCACGCGACGAGCTCAAGGCGTACCTCAACCGGCTTGCCGAGGCCGAGCGCCGGGACCACCGCAAGCTGGGCACCGAGCTGGATCTCTTCTCCTTCCCCGACGAGATCGGGTCGGGTCTGGTGGTGTTCCACCCGAAGGGTGGCGTGATCAAGCGCGAGATGGAGGACTACGTCCGCGCCCGCCACATCGAGGAGGGCTTCCAGTACGTGGGCAGCCCGCACATCACCAAGGAGGGCCTGTTCCACACCTCGGGACACCTGCCCTACTACAAGGACACCATGTTCCCCCCGATGGAGCTGGAGGGGGCGAACTACTACCTCAAGGCGATGAACTGCCCGATGCACAACCTGATCTTCAGGTCGCGCGGGCGGTCCTACCGTGAGCTGCCGATGCGCCTGTTCGAGTTCGGCACGGTGTACCGCTACGAGAAGTCCGGTGTGGTGCACGGCCTGACCCGGGTGCGCGGCCTGACTCAGGACGACTCGCACTCCTACGTCACCGCCGAGCAGGCGCCGGGCGAGATCAAGCACCTGCTGAACTTCGTCCGGTCGCTGCTCGACGACTTCGGCCTGGACGACTACTACCTGGAGCTGTCCACCCGGGACCCGAAGAGCGACAAGTTCATCGGTACGGACGAGCAGTGGGAGAAGGCCACCAAGGTCCTCGCCGACGTGGCCGAGGAGTCCGGGCTCGACCTGGTGCTGGACCCGGGCGGCGCGGCGTTCTACGGCCCGAAGATCAGCGTGCAGGCCCGCGACGCGATCGGCCGGACCTGGCAGATGTCGACCATCCAGTACGACTTCAACCAGCCGGCCCGGTTCGGTCTGGAGTACCAGGCGGCCGACGGCTCCCGGCAGGAGCCGGTGATGATCCACTCGGCGAAGTTCGGGTCGATCGAGCGGTTCTTCGGCGTGCTCGTCGAGCACTACGCGGGCGCGTTCCCGGCCTGGCTGGCGCCGGTGCAGGTGGTCGGCATCCCGATTCGCGACGACCACGCTTCGTACCTCGAGGAATTCGTCACGAAGCTTCGTAAAGCCGGCATCCGGGCCGAGGTGGATCACTCCACCGACCGGATGCAGAAGAAGATCCGGACCGCGCAGCAGCAGAAGATCCCGTTCATGGCGATCGCCGGTGACGACGACGTCAACGGCGGCACCGTGTCGTTCCGCTACCGGGACGGCTCGCAGCGCAACGGCGTCACCATCGACGAGGCCGTCGCGCACGTCGTCGAGATCGTCCGCTCCCGGGTCAACACCGGACCCTCCGCCGCCTGATCCCTTCCGCCGCCGGCCCGCAGCGCGTTTCCCTCAACTCGGGCGCGGATCTTCCGACGTGACGTCGGAGGGCCGTGCGCTGCGCGCCGGCGGATGCGGAGGAACGATGCGGTACCGGATGCCCCCGATGGCCCTGGTGGCCCTCGCCCTGTCCGGGATCCTCGTGCCGGCGCATCTGATCGATGCCGGTGGCTGGGGCTTCCAGTTCTACGCGTACCGGGTGTCGGCGCCGCTGCTGCTGGCCGTGCCGGCCTGGCTGGCCTGGCGGACGTCGCGCCTGGCCACCCGCCCGGGCGCGCGGCGGTTCTCGCTGCTCGCCGCGGCGTCCTGGGGCACGACGGCCGGCGGCTCGCTGATCGCCCTGACGCAGGCGGTGACCACCGGCTCCACCACCTATCCCAGCGGCGACCCGGTGGTCCAGTTCCTCGACCTGGTGGCCCTGAGCCTCGCCCTGGCCGCGCTGCTCAGCGTGCCGGTCCGGTCGCGCTGGTCGGCGAGCAACGTCCGGCTCGGCCTCGACATGGCCGTCGTGATGGTCACCGCGGTGCTGTTCTGCTGGTACTTCGTGGTCCAGCCGCTCCGGGGCGGTGACACCGACGCGTTCCTGACGGCGATGATCCTGATCCGTACCTGCGGGATCCTGGTCGCGGTCTTCGCCGTGGTCCGCCTGCTGCTCGGCGGCGTGGCCGAGATCAGCCGCCTCGCCCTGATGCTCTGGGGCGCCGCCGGGCTCCTGCTCACCGTGGTCAGCGTGGCGCAACGGGCACTGCCCGAGCCGCACCTGCACTACGTGCTGGCACTGTGGGCGCTCTACACGCATCTGCTCACCCGGGTCGCGGTGGCCCAGCATCGCAAGATCACCGGACCCGCCGAGACACGCGCGGCCACGCCCGCGCCGGTGCAGCGGCCGACCAGCATGAGCCCGTACATCGCGGTGGCGCTCACCTACGCGCTGCTCGTCGGCGGCCTGATGCGCGGGCTCGACGCGCGCTCCTGGCCGCTGGTCGCCGGATCGATCCTGCTCACCGCGCTGGTGGTGGCGCGGCAGATCGTCGGCCTGCGGGACAACAGCCGCCTCGTGACGCGCATCGACGCGGGCATGACCGCACTGCGCGAGGCGATGTCCCGGGAACAGACGCTCAACGACCTGGGCACCGGTCTGCTCACCACCAACGACTCCGCCGAGGTGCACCGGCTGGCCGCCGCGGCCGCGGCCACCCTGGTCTCAGGCTGCCCCGGCGCCCGGACGGCGATCGTCCGGGTCACCCCGGAGGACCCGGAGAAGTGGACCGTCCTGCACGCGGCCGGGGCCGGCGCCGAGGTGGTCTCCGGTATCCGCCTGGCCTCCGAATGCGTGCCGGGCGAGCTGCTGACCCGGCTCGCCGACGGGGAGGTGGTCTCCGGACCGGGCCTGGCCGCGCTCGGCCTGACCGGCGTGGACGCTCTCGGCGACCGGCCCGTGACGCTGTTCCCGCTTCTCAACGGTGCCCGCTTCTTCGGGATCATGACCGTGGGCGCGGACCGCGAGCTGCCCGCCGACGTGCTGAAGTCGCTGCAGACGCTGCGCACCCAGGTGTCGCTGGCGCTGGACAGCGTGGCCCTGACCGAGGAGCTGACCCGGCGGGCCATGCACGACATGCTGACCGGGCTGGGCAACCGGGCGCTGCTCTGGGACCGGCTCACCACGGCCCTGGCCCGGGCCCGGCGCAGCGGCCGGCCGATCGGGGTGCTGCTGCTCGACCTCAACGGCTTCAAACCGATCAACGACACGTACGGCCACGACGCCGGGGACCTGGTGCTGAAAGTGGTCGCCGAGCGGCTGCGGACCTGCGTGCGCACCGAGGACACGGTGGCCCGGCTGGGCGGCGACGAGTTCGTCATCCTCGCCGAGGACCTGGCCGACGTGGACGGGGCGCAGGTCGTCGCGGACCGGGTGGTGCAGGCGCTGAACGAGCCGATGACGGTGGACGGGCACGAACTGCGGACCCCGGCGAGCATCGGGATCGCGCTGTCGGACGGCCGCGGCGGGCCGGACGACGTGCTGCGCGAGGCCGACACCGCGATGTACGTGGCCAAACGCCGCGGCGGCGGCTCCCATCACGTGCACGGGATTCTGGAGAATGAGACGGCCGCCGGTACCGCCTAGGATACGGAGCGTGGACGAGCAGGAGCGGGCCGGCGATCCGGACGGACTGGAGCGGCTGTGGACGCCGCACCGGATGACCTACATCTCCGGGGAGGACCGGCCGGAGGGTGGATACGAGAAGCCCGGCGGCTGCCCGTTCTGCCTGGCGCCGGGCCGGCCGGAGGCGGAGTCGCTGGTGGTGGCGCGGGGTGAGCTGGTCTTCGCGGTGCTCAACCTGTACCCGTACAACCCCGGTCACCTGATGGTCTGCCCGTACCGGCACGTCGCCGACTACACCGACCTGACCGAGGCCGAGACGGTCGAGGTGGCGGCGTTCACCCGGACCGCGATGCGGGTGATCCGGGCCACCGGCAACCCGCACGGCTTCAACCTCGGGATGAACCAGGGCGCGGTGGCCGGCGCCGGCATCGCCGCCCACCTGCACCAGCACATCGTGCCCCGGTGGGGCGGCGACGCGAACTTCATGCAGGTGGTCGGCTGGACCAAGGTGCTGCCGCAGTTGCTGTACGAGACCCGCGACCTGCTGATGAAGGCCTGGCCGTCAGCCGCGGGATAGCGCCCGCACCCCGGCGACGATCTCCTCGGCGGACGGGGCCGTCGCCGGGTCGGTGAGCCACTGGGTCACCACCCCGGACATCAGCGCCATCTGGGCCGCGCCGGTGGTCCGCACCACGGTCTCGTCGAGGTCGTCCTCGCGGATGCCGGTGACGAGCGCCGCCATCGCCTTGCGCCCCTCGTGCACCCCGCCGGCGAGCTGGGCGCGCAGCTCCGGGTTGTGCTCGCTCTGGGTCAGCACCTCGACGCTGGCCAGCCAGAGCGGCCGTTCGTCGTGGATCGACCGGATCACCCGCCGCCAGAACCGCAGCATCGGATCGTCGCCCGTGTCGCTGTCGTCCTCGCCGAGCGCCCGGCCGACGGCCTCGCCCCAATCCTGCATGGCGCTCAGCATCGCGGCGGTGAGCAGCGCTTTCGTCGACCCGTAGTGGTAGCCGATGGAGGCCAGGTTGGTGCCGGAGAGGGCGACGATGTCGCGCGCCGTGATGTTCGCGTAGCCCTTCTCGTAGATGGCTCGCTTCGCTCCGACCAGCAGATCTTCCCGGTGCCCCATGCCGCGCATCCTAACTTCTATACAAGTGTATAAGACGTCTGTATAGTTCGACGCATGACGAGTCGAGAGGTCCTGATCTCAGGCGCGGGTGTGGCGGGTCCGGCGCTCGCCTTCTGGCTGACCCGGGCAGGTTTCCGGGTGACCGTCGTCGAGCGGGCCGCCGAGCCGCGTGCCGGTGGCTACAAGGTCGACGTGCGCGGCGCCGCCACGACCGTCCTCACGAGGATGGGGCTGCACGGGGAGGCCAGGGCCCACGACACCGGGATGCGCACGACCACCTATGTGAGCCGGTCCGGTCGCGCCATCGCGTCCCTCCCGGCGAGCCTGCTGATGGGCCGGCGCGGCGACGACCTGGAGATCATGCGCGGCGACCTGGGCCGCATCCTGTTCGACGCCACCAGCGCCGACGCGGACTACCGGTTCGGCGACGCCATCGCCGGCCTGACCGACCGGCCGGGCGGGGTGGAGGTGACCTTCGCGAGCGGCCACACCGGCCGGTTCGACATCGTGGTCGGCGCCGACGGGCTGCACTCGGCCACGCGGCGGCACGCGTTCGGCGATGTCGCGCCGCACCACCTCGGGGCGTACATCGCGATCTGGTCGGCCCCCAACGAGCTGGGCATCGACCGCGAGGAGGTCAACTACGCCGAGCCCGGCAGGCTGACCTTCGCCTATGCACTCGGTGCCGACCGGCCGGCCCGGGTCGGGTTCGTCTTCGCGTCACCAGAGCTGGCCTACGACCGCCGGGACGGGGCCGCCCAGAGACGGCTCGTCCGCGACGCGATGGCGGGCCTCGGCTGGCGCACCGCCGACTTCGCGGCCGCCCTCGGCAGCACGCCCGACTTCTACTTCGACTCCATCAGCCAGGTCGACATGCCGAGCTGGTCGTCCGGGCGGGTGGTGCTGCTCGGCGACGCGGGGTTCTGCCCGTCGCCCGCCTCCGGTCAGGGCACCAGCCTGGCCCTGACCGGAGCCTTCGTGCTCGCCGGCGAGCTGGCGAAGACGGACGGCGAGCACCCCGCCGCCTTCGCCGGCTACGAGCGGGCCATGCGGCCGTACGTCGCCAAGAATCTGGCCTTCGGCCGCAAGATGGTCGGCGACATGGTGCCCGGCAGCCGGCTCGCCATCGCCTTCCGCAACTACGGCATGCGGACCCTGCGGTTCCACCCGCGGAAGGAGAAGGTGATCGACAAGGTCCTCGCCCCGCTGCACGAGGCGGCGAACGCCATCGTCATCTAGCGAGTGCGTGCTCCTTGCGGACGACCTCGGCCAGGTGCGGGGGCATCGGCTCGTGCCGCAGGTAACGGCGGGTGAACGTGCCGGTGCCCGAGGTCAGGGCACGCAGCTCCACGACATAGCGGATCAGCTCCGTCGCCGGCACCTCGGCCCGCACCACGCTGAGCTCGCCGGCGCCACCGGACTCGCTGCCCAGCGGCCGGCCGCGGCGGCCGGAGAGATCGCTCATCACCGCGCCGACGTACGCCTCCGGAACACGGACCTCGATCTCGTCCACCGGCTCCAGCAGGGTGATCTGCCCGCTCTCGGCGGCGGCGCGCAGCGCCAGCGCGCCGGCCGTCTGGAACGCCGCGTCCGAGGAGTCGACACTGTGCGCCTTGCCGTCGTAGAGGGTGACCTTCAGGTCGACCATCGGGTAACCCGAGGCCAGCCCCTTCTCCAGCTGGGCCCGGACGCCCTTCTCCACCGACGGGATGTAGTTGTGCGGCACCGCGCCGCCGACCACCTTGTCGACGAACTGGAAACCCTCGCCGCGGGGCAGCGGCTGGACCTCGATGTCACAGACGGCGTACTGGCCGTGGCCGCCGGACTGCTTCACGTGCCGGCCGTGGCCCTTGGCCGTCGCCCCGAACGTCTCCCGCAGCGCCACCTTGACCGGCTCGGTGTCCAGCTCCACGCCACCGGAACGGAGCCGCTCCAGCACCACGTCGGCGTGCGACTCGCCCATCGTCCAGAGCACCAGCTGATGGGTCTCCGGGTTGCGCTCCAGGCGCAGCGTGGGGTCGCCGGCCACCAACCGGGACAGGTTCTTGGCGAGGGCGTCCTCGTCGGAGCGGGTCTTGGCCACCACCGCGATCGGCAGCAGCGGCTCGGGCATCGTCCACGGCTCCATCAGCAGCGGATCGTCCTTGCCGGACAGGGTGTCACCGGTCTCCGCGCTGCCCGACTTGGTGATCGCGCAGATGTCGCCGGCCACCGCCTGGCCGATCTCCCGCAGCTGGGCGCCGAGCGGGGAGTAGACGTGCGCCACCCGCTCGTCGGCGTCGTGGTCGGGGTGGCCGCGTTCGGCCATCCCGTGGCCGGAGACGTGCAGCGTCTGGTCCGGGCGCAGGGTGCCGGAGAAGACCCGGACCAGCGACACCCGGCCGACGTGCCGGTCGATCGTGGTGCGGACCACCTCGGCCACCAGCGGGCCGTCCGGGTCGCAGGTCAGCGGGGCACGGGGTGAGCCGTCCACGCCGGTGACCACCGGCAGGTCGTGCTCCAACGGCGACGGGAAGCCGCTGACCAGCAGGTCCAGCAGGGCGTCGAGACCGACGCCGGTGTTCGCGCAGACCGGCACGACGGGGTAGAAGTTGCCCTTCGCGACGGCCTTCTCCAGGTCCGGGACGAGCGCCTCGGTGCTGATCAGCTCACCGCCGATGTAGCGGTCCATGAGGGTCTCGTCCTCGCTCTCCGCGATGATGCCCTCGATCAGCGTGTTCCGGTCGTCGGCGATCGGGTTGAGGTGCTCCCGGTCGGCTTCGCGGGCCACCGGGGGATAGCCGTCGGAGTAGTCCAGCACCCGCAGCGTGACCAGGCCGATCAGGCCGGCGACCGACTGGCCGTCGTCGCCGAGCATCGGCTGGAAGACCGGCAGCACGTTGTCGCCGAACGCCTCCTGGCAGTCCTGCAGTGCCTCGTCGTAGTCGGCGCGCGGATGGTCCAGCCGGGTGATGGCGACCGCCCGCGGCATGCCGACCGTGGCGCACTCGTCCCACAGGGCGATCGTGGAGTCGTCCACCCCGTCGACCGCGGAGACGACGAAGAGCGCGGCGTCCGCGGCCCGCAGGCCGGCGCGCAGCTCCCCGACGAAGTCGGCGTAACCGGGGGTGTCCAGCAGGTTGATCTTGACGCCGTCGTGCACGATCGGCGCGCAGGCCAGCGCGACCGAGCGCTGCTGGCGGATCGCGGCCGGATCGTGGTCGGTGACCGTGGTGCCGTCGGCGACCGTGCCCGCCCGGGGAACCGTGCCGGTCGCCGCGAGCAGCGCCTCGGCCAGGGTCGTCTTCCCGGAACCGGAGTGGCCGACCAGCACCACGTTGCGAACTCTGCCGGGGTCTGTCACCGCCGGCGCGCCAGCGCCGGCAAACCCCTTCTCCGAACTCTTCTGCGCCATGCCGAGCGCTCCCGTCGTTTCCCGTTCGTTACGCCGCTGTTCTTTGAATCCAACCCCCGGCACGCTGAAGGCCGCAAGAACCTTCAGCCCTGCAAAGGTGCCGGATGGTGACGATACGGCCACTGCCGGGGCCGGGCCGTACCGCCGCTGGTCGCGCGCCGTTATGGTGGGACGGCCATGGCAAAGATCGTTCAAAGTACGGCCCGCGCCGTCGTCGCGTACGGCGTCGACCCGCTCGCCCGTCTCCTGCTCCGGATCGGCGTGTCCCCCAACGCGGTCACCATCGCCGGTACCGTCGGCGTGCTGATCGGCTCCTGGTTCGGCGCCCGGGGGCATCTCCTCTGGGGCACCGTGATCGTAACCGCGTGCGCCCTCACCGACGTCCTCGACGGCACAATGGCCCGGATGCGGGGTGGGTCCGGCAAGTTCGGCGCGCTCCTCGACTCCTCCATGGACCGGATCGCCGACGGCGCGGTGTTCGGAGCCGTCGTCTACTACCTGGCCACCGAGGGCAACCCGTACAACGGGATGATCGCGGCGCTGATCAGTCTCGTGTTCGGTCAGGTCGTGTCCTACGTCAAGGCCCGTGCCGAGAGTCTCGGGCTGAACGCCGACGTCGGTATCGCCGAGCGCCTGGAGCGGCTGCTCATCGTCGGGGCCGGCGGCCTGCTCGGCGCCGCCGATCAGGAGTGGGGCCTGCCCGCGGCGCTCTGGGTGCTGGCCGTACTCTCCGTCATCACCGCCTTCCAGCGCCTGATCCACGCGGCGCGCAGCGAGAAAGTGCCCGCCGAGTGAAAGACCGCATGATCGAACTGGGTTACGCCGCCGGCTGGCGGCTGGTCCGCGCGCTGCCGCTGCCGGTGGCGAAAGCCGTGTTCCGGGCCGCCGCGGACCGGGCGTACAAGGCGAACGGGCGCGGCACCCAGCGGCTGCGCGGCAACCTGCGGCAGGTCGTCGGCGAGGGCATGCCGGACACCCTGGTACGCGACGCGCTCCGGTCGTACGCGCGGTATTACATGGAGGCGTTCCGTCTTCCGTCACAGAGCCGTGCGGATTTCCTCGACGGGTTCTTCATGGAGCCGGAGAGCTACCGGCAGTTGAAACAGTCGGTCGAGGACGGCACCGGCGCGGTGCTGGCGCTGCCGCATCTGGCCAACTGGGACGTGGCCGGGGCCTGGGTGGCCGCCCACGACTGGCCGATGATCACGGTGGCCGAGCGGCTCAAACCCGAGGCCGTGTACAAGCAGTTCCTGGCGTACCGGGAGAAGCTCGGCATGCACATCCTTCCGCTCACCGGCGGTGAGCGGCCGGCCCTCGAGGTGCTCGCCGAGCATCTGGCCAAGGGCTGGATCGTCCCGCTGCTCGGCGACCGCGACCTGTCCCGCAACGGCGTCGAGGTGGAGTTCTTCGGCGGGCGCACCCGGATGCCGGCCGGCCCCGCCATCCTCGCCATCCGCTCCGGCGCGCCGCTCTTCGCGGTCGATCTCTGGTTCGACGAGCAGCGCACCGTCTCCCGGATGCGCCGGATCGTCCCGCCCGCCGAAGGGCCGCTCGACGAACGGGTCAAGAAGACCACCCAGATGCTCGCCGACGCCTTCGCCGCCGGCATCGCCGACCACCCGCAGGACTGGCACATGCTCCAGAAGGTCTGGCTCTAGGAGGAGCAGCTGTGCGGATCGGGATCGTCTCGCCCTACTCGTTCGACGTCCCCGGCGGTGTGCAGAACCACATCATGGACCTGGCGGAGGCACTGCTCGGCCTCGGTCACGAGGTGAGCGTCCTGGCGCCCGCCGACGACGACGCCGAGCTGCCGGCCTACGTGGTGCCCGCCGGCCGGGCCGTGCCGTTGCCCTACAACGGCTCGGTCGCCCGGATCGCGTTCGGCCCGGTGTCCACCGCCCGGGTCCGCCGCTGGCTGCGCCGCGGCGAGTTCGACGTGCTGCACGTGCACGAGCCGCTGTCGCCGAGCCTGTCGTTCCTGGCGGTGCTGTCGGCGCGCGGGCCGGTCGTGGCCACCTTCCACACCGCGATGACCCGTTCCCGGGCGCTGTCCGGGCTGCAGAACTTCCTGCAACCGGTGATGGAGAAGATCACCGCCCGGATCGCGGTCAGCGAGCTCGCCCGCAAGGTGCAGGTGGAACACCTCGGCGGCGGCGCGGTGGAGATCCCCAACGGGGTCGCGGTCCGCAAGTTCGCCTCGGCTCCGCCGTTGCCGGGATGGCCCGGCGAGGGCGGCGCCCTCGGTTTCCTCGGCCGTTTCACCGAGTCGCGCAAGGGCTTCCCGCTGCTGCGTACGGCGTTCGTGTCGCTGGCCGAGCAGCGGCCCGGCCTGCGGCTGCTGGTGGCCGGTCCGGGTGACCGCGACGAGCTGTACGACGACATCCCCAAGGAGCTACACGACCGGGTGGAGTTCCTCGGCCTGGTCTCCGAACCGGACAAGGCCCGGATGCTGCGCAGCGTCGACGTCTACGTCGCCCCGAACACCGGCGGCGAGAGCTTCGGCATGATCCTCACCGAGGCGATGGCCGCCGGCGCCGCGATCGCCGCCAGCGACCTGGACGCGTTCCGCCGGGTCCTCGACGGCGGCCGCGCCGGGGCTCTCTTCCCTAATGGGGACGCTGACGCGCTGGCCCGGCTGCTGGGCGAGCTGATGGACGATCCGGCCCGTCGGGCCGACCTGTCATCGTGCGCGCGGACCGTCGTCGGCGCGTTCGACTGGCCGAGTGTGGCCAACCGGGTGCTCGAGGTCTACGCGACAGCCATCGAGGCCGCCGACGGTCGGGTTTTCGACGACGAGTGGTCCTCACCACAGGAGCGGTGAACGCCGGGCACTACGATGCCCCGCATGTGGTGGGTGGTGGGAGTCGTCGTGCTGGCCGCGATCTTCTCGGCGTACCTCGGCTGGACCGCCCAACGGGTGGAGCGTCTGCACACGCGGGCGCGGTCGGCCGAGCGCGCCCTGGACGCGCATCTGTTGCGCCGTGCCGCGGCGGCCGCGGTCGTCGCCGAGCAGTCCGAGACGGTCGAGCTGTACGCGGCCGCCCGTCTCGCCCTGGACGCCGAGCCGGGGGAGCGGGAGAGCGCGGAGAACGATCTGACCCGGCAGTTGCAGACGATCAGCCTGGACCCGGCGGACCCGGCGGTGCGGACCCTCGCGGTCACCAGCCGGCGGGTGGTGCTGGCCCGGCAGGTGCACACCGATCTGGTCCGCGACGCGCTGAACGCCCGCCGCCGGGTCTTCGTCCGGCTGTTCCGCCTGGCCCGCCGCTACCCGCGGCCGTACTACTTCGACATCGTCGAGCCGTCCCTGCCGGACATGCCGGCCATCCCGGTGCCCACGCCCGCCCCGCCGGCCGAGGGCGTCCTGCCGGCGCAGGCGGTGTAGACCCCGGCCGGTCTGTGGACCCCGGCTGGTCGTCACTGCTGTATCAGCACCCGCGGAGACAGCAGTGACAGCCGGCCGGAACCGGTCTACCAGCCGCGCTCGGAGAGGCGGTGCGGGACCGGCTCGTCCTCGACGTTGATGCCCACCATGGCCTCGCCGAGACCGCGGGAGACCTTGGCGATCACGTCCGGGTCGTCGTGGAACGTGGTGGCCTTGACGATCGCGGCGGCACGCTGGGCCGGGTTGCCGGACTTGAAGATGCCGGAGCCGACGAAGACGCCCTCGGCGCCCAGCTGCATCATCATCGCGGCGTCGGCGGGGGTGGCGATGCCGCCGGCGGTGAACAGCACCACCGGGAGCCGGCCGGCCTCGGCGACCTCCTTGACCAGCTCGTACGGCGCCTGCAGCTCCTTGGCCGCGACGTACAGCTCGTCCTCCGGCAGCGTCTGCAGGCGGCGGATCTCGGCGCGGATCCTCCGCATGTGGGTGGTGGCGTTGGAGACGTCGCCGGTGCCGGCCTCACCCTTGGACCGGATCATGGCCGCGCCCTCGGTGATCCGGCGCAGCGCCTCGCCCAGGTTGGTGGCGCCGCAGACGAACGGCACGGTGAACTGCCACTTGTCGATGTGGTTGGCGAAGTCGGCCGGGGACAGCACCTCGGACTCGTCGACGTAGTCGACACCGAGCGCCTGCAGCACCTGGGCCTCGACGAAGTGCCCGATCCGGGCCTTGGCCATCACCGGGATCGAGACGGTGCCGATGATGTTCTCGATCATGTCGGGGTCGGACATCCGGGAGATGCCGCCCTGGGCGCGGATGTCGGCCGGGACGCGTTCCAGCGCCATGACCGCGACGGCGCCGGCGTCCTCGGCGATCTTCGCCTGCTCGGCGTTGACCACGTCCATGATCACGCCGCCCTTGAGCATCTCGGCCATGCCGCGCTTGACGCGGGCGGTTCCGACGGCGGGCTGGTTCTCAGACATGGGGATTCGGCTCCTCGTGCGGATTGGCTGATGAACGGGATCCTACGAAGCGGCGATGCGCGCTCCGATAGCCAATCGGCTCCCCGGTGGCCTGCTTTACCTGCTGGTGCGGGCTCCTGCCTATTGTGGGAGCCGTGAACATCGGAGTGCTGGCCCTGCAGGGCGACGTGCGCGAACACCTTTCCGCGCTGGCCGAGTCGGACGTGCTGGCCCGGCCCGTCCGCCGCCCGGAGGAGCTCGCCGACATCGACGGCCTGGTGCTCCCGGGCGGTGAGTCGACGGCGATCAGCAAGCTGGCGGTCACCTTCGGGCTGCTCGACCCGATCCGCAAGCGGATCGCCGACGGCATGCCGGTGTACGGGTCCTGCGCCGGCATGATCCTGCTGGCCACCGATGTGCTGGACGGCCGTCCCGATCAGGAGTCGTTCCAGGGCATCGAGATGACCGTGCGGCGTAACGCGTTCGGCCGGCAGGTCGACTCGTTCGAGGCCCCGGTCGTGATCGACGACATCGACGGCGGGCCGTTCCATGCCGTCTTCATCCGCGCGCCGTGGGTCGAGGAGGTCGGCGGCGACGTGCGGGTGCTGGGCCGCGTGGCCGAGGGTGCCGCCGCCGGTAGGATTGTGGCCGTTCGGCAGGGGAACCTGCTCGCCACGGCTTTCCACCCGGAGCTCACCGGTGACCTCCGTGTCCACCGGTACTTCGTCGAGATGGTCCGTCAGGCCCTTTGATCAAAGCGGAGGTTACGCATGTCCGGCCACTCCAAGTGGGCGACGACCAAGCACAAGAAGGCCGTCATCGACGCCAAGCGCGGCAAGATGTTCGCCAAGCTGATCAAGAACATCGAGGTCGCGGCCCGGACCGGTGGTGGAGATCCGGCTGGTAACCCCACGCTCTACGACGCCATCCAGAAGGCGAAGAAGTCGTCGGTTCCGAACGACAACATCAACAACGCGGTCAAGCGCGGTTCCGGCCTCGAGGCCGGCGGCGCCGACTGGCAGACGATCATGTACGAGGGTTACGGCCCGAACGGCGTGGCCCTGCTCATCGAGTGCCTGACCGACAACCGGAACCGGGCGGCCACCGAGGTGCGCACCCGACTGACCCGCAACGCCGGCACGTTCGCCGACGCCGGCTCGGTCTCGTACCTCTTCAACCGCAAGGGCGTCGTGATCGTCCCGAAGGGCGAGCTGACCGAGGACGACCTGATGCTGGCGGTGCTCGAGGCCGGCGCCGAGGAGATCAACGACCACGGCGACTCGTTCGAGGTGGTCAGCGAGCCGACCGACCTGGTCGCGGTGCGGACGGCCCTGCAGAACGCGGGCATCGACTACGACTCGGCGGAGTCGCCGCTGGTGCCGACGATGTTCGTGCCGGTCGACGAGGAGGCGGCCCGCAAGGTGCTGAAGCTCGTCGACGTCCTGGAGGACTGCGACGACGTCCAGGAGATCTACACCAACGCCGATATCTCCGACGAGGTAATGGCGCTCATTGACGAGTGACAGGTTGATACGGAGCTAGTAGGGTGAAGGGGTGCTGACCGCCATGACTGAGATCAATAGGTCATTGTTCGAGGACCTGGATGTCGATGACCTCATTCACCTGCCCGAAGGCCTCCGCTACGAGCTGCACAGCGGAAACCTTGTCATCATGACGCCGTCCACGTTCTGGCATAAGGACATCTCGGGGCGTCTCTACTACATGCTTCGTGTGGCTGGTCTCCGCGTGTTCCAGGACCCTGGGGTGCGCGGAGTCCGACCGCGAGACTGCCGCCTTCCGGACGTCGGTGTGGTCACGCACCTGCCAGCAGGTGCGACGGACTACTCGAATCTGGAGCCCTCGTTCTACTCGCTGGTAGTCGAAGTCGTCTCGCGAAATTCCCCCAACGGGGAATACACGGATAAGAAGCTCTGGTATGCGGTACATCGCATCCCGGAATACTGGATCGCCGACGAGACCCCGGACCGGTCAGATGATGACGCGGTCGTCACGATCTTCCGGCTGAACGAGTGCCGCGACAAACCGGGCTACACCAAGGTGCGGTCACTCCTGCTGTCGGAGCTCGAGCTGGAGTATCAACGCTAGCTGGAGTATCAACGCTAGAGGGGGTCGGTGCTCAGCCAGGCCATGTATTGGATCATGGTGAGCACCAGGAGCACACTGCCGATCGCATAGGCGAGAGCGCGCCGCCACTGACTGCGAAGGTAAGCGTGCACCCAGGCGATCTCGGCATCCGCCAGGGCGTCCAGGGCGGCTCTGGCCGTACCCTCGAGGACCGCGGCCTTGCGCAGCGCCAAGCTGCCACCCGGAGAGCGGACCGGAACCGCCGGTGACGGTGGCCGCAGCACCCGCACCTCCACGTCGTAGACCTGATCCTCGCGCCACTGTTTCGTGCGCGCCGCCAGGCGCTGCCGCATGTGCGCCTCGGTCTTGCCGAGCCAGCGCAGCCGCCGCCACCGCCCGGCCAGATCGGTGAGCACGTCGCGATAGATCTCCTCGAACACCGGTGCGCCGCCGACCAGGCGATACGCCTCGGCTCGCAGCTGCTGTTGGTGCGACGCGACGAAGGCGACGTAATCCGGTGGCGGCTCGTCGTCCATCGGCGGAATGAGACGCATGGCGGACCTCCCACATCCATCGTCGAGGCGTGTCGGCGGAAGCCGCAAGTCGTACGGGTATTAGGGTGTCGAACACACGTACGCGAGGGGAGACAGTTGGTGCGCGTGCTCGGCATCGACCCGGGGCTGACTCGATGCGGCGTCGGCGTCGTCGAAGGGGTGCCGGGCCGGCTGGGCAGACTCGTCGCCTACACCGTCGTGCGCAGCGAACCGGACGAGGACATCGCCCAGCGCCTGCTCCACCTGGACCGTTCGCTGGCCGCCCTGGTCGCCGAGCACCAGCCGGAGAGTGTCGCCGTCGAGCGGGTGTTCTCCCAGCACAACGCCCGGACCGTGATGGGCACCGCGCAGGCCAGCGGGGTCGCTATCCTGGCCGGCGCCCGGGCCGGGCTGCCGGTGCAGACCTACACTCCGAGTGAGGTGAAGGCGGCGGTCACCGGGTCCGGCACGGCCGACAAGGCGCAGGTCACGTCCATGGTGACCCGGCTGCTGAAACTGGACGCCCCGCCGAAGCCCGCGGACGCCGCCGACGCGATCGCGATCGCCATCTGTCACATCTGGCGCGGGGGCACCCGCGCCCGCCTTCAGGCCGCGGCACAGGCCGCCGCCGTGTCCGCAGCCAGGTCCGCCGCCCGCAGGAGCAGCCGATGATCGCCAGTGTGCGCGGTGTGGTCACCGCGATCCTCCACGACAGCGCCGTGGTCGAGGTGGGCGGTGTCGGCATGCGCGTCCTGTGCACGCCGAACACGCTCGCCGGGCTGCGCGTCGGCGCCGAGGCCCGGCTCGCGACCACCCTGATCGTGCGAGAGGACTCGCTCACCCTGTTCGGCTTCGCCGACGACGACGAGAAACAGCTCTTCGAGCTGCTCCTGACGGCCAACGGGGTGGGTCCGCGGATCGCGCAGGCGGTGCTCGCGGTCCACCAGCCCGATGTGGTACGCCGTGCGCTGGCCGGCTCCGAGGTCGCGGTCCTGACCGCCGTCCCGGGGATCGGCAAGCGTGGCGCCGAGAAGATGATCGTGGAGCTCAAGGACAAGATCGGCCCGCTGGCGGCGGCCGGCAACGGCTCGGCCGGGCTGCTCAACGGCGCCTGGCAGGAGCAGGTCCGGCAGGGTGTGCTCGCCCTCGGGTGGACGGCGGCACAGGCCGATCAGGCGGTCGCCGCGGTCGGCGAGACGATCGACGGTGAGGCGCCGCCCGTTCCGGTGCTGCTGCGCCAGGCGATCCGCCTGCTGGGCAAGACCCGATGACCTCCTCCGAGGGCGACGGTCTCGTGTCGCCGGACGCCTATGACGAGGATCTGGACGCCGAGGCCAGTGTCCGGCCCAAGCGACTGGCCGACTTCATCGCCCAGCACCGGGTCCGCGACCAGCTCGAACTGCTGCTCAAGGCCTCCATGGGCCGGGGCACGCCGCCCGACCACATCCTGCTGTCCGGCCCGCCCGGCCTGGGTAAGACCACCCTGGCCAACATCGTGGCGGCCGAGCTCGGCACCGGGATCCGGACCACCAGCGGCCCGGTGATCGAGCGGTCCGGCGATCTGGCGGCGATCCTGACCGGCCTCGCCCCCGGCGACGTGCTGTTCATCGACGAGATCCACCGGATCGCGAAACCGGCCGAGGAACTGCTCTACAGCGCGATGGAGGACTTCCGGGTCGACGTGGTGGTCGGCAAGGGGCCGGGCGCCACCGCGATCCCGCTCGACGTGGAGCCGTTCACGCTCGTCGGCGCGACCACCCGGGCCGGTCTGCTGTCCGGGCCGATGCGTGACCGGTTCGGTTTCGTCGCGCACCTCGACTTCTACTCCCACGAGGATCTGGACGCGCTGCTGCACCGGTCGGCCCGGATCCTCGGGGTGCGGATCGATCCGGACGGCGCCGCCGAGGTCGCGCGCCGCTCCCGGGGCACCCCCCGGATCGCCAACCGGCTGCTGCGCCGGGTGCGGGACTTCGCCGAGGTGCGCGCGGACGGTGTGATCACCGAGGCGGTCGCCAAGGCGGCGTTGCAGGTGTACGACGTCGACGCGCTCGGCCTGGACCGTCTGGACCGGGCGGTGCTGCGGGCGCTCATCGAGTCGTTCAAGGGTGGGCCGGTCGGGCTGTCCACGCTCGCGGTCGCGGTGGGGGAGCAGTCGGACACCGTGGAGGAGGTGTGCGAGCCGTTCCTGGTGCGGGCGGGGCTGCTGGCCCGGACTCCGCGGGGCCGGGTCGCGACCGAGGCCGGCTGGGCCCACCTGGGGCGGACACCCCCGGCGGACGGGCGTTCCGGGGTGTTCCAAGGCGATCTGTTCGCCCGGGACACATGAGCCCCGACCGGCGCTTTCGCCTCGTCACGGGAGGTCGTGTCCGCGTCCGGCACAGGGTTTTCCCTCGTGATGTGAACGTGACGTGTGCCGCATTCGTTATCTCCAGGTTGACCTATTAGACTCGCCGCCGTTCCATCCGGAATCTGCATATCGCCTCGGCGCCCGCCCACTCGTCGCGCCGCGGCCTACGGAAGGCCTTCTTCGTGGTTCAGGCAGCTGACCAAGCCAGCGGCGGCAATTACTCGTTCCTCATCATCATCGCGCTGCTCTTCGGGTTCATGTACTTCGTGATGATCCGCCCGCAGCAGAAGCAGCGCCGCAAGGCGATGGAGATGCAGAACACGCTCGGTCCGGGCGACGAGATCGTGACGATCGGCGGCCTGCACGGCACCGTTCGCGGAATCGCCGACGACGCGGTGCTCCTGGAGATCGCGCCCGGTGTCGAGGTCCGTTTCGCGCGTCCCGCGATCGCCCGGGTCGTTCAGAAGTTCGATGAGGTCGTTCCGGAGCCTGACGCCGCCCCGCCGGTCGCCGCCGGCGCGGAGGAGACCGCGGCGACATCGCCGGAGAGCCCCGTCACCGAAGTGCGCAAGCAGGACTGATCCGGATTTCCCCCCGCACCGGCCGGCGGTGATCATGCCGGACCGGTGCGTCAGCCCGCCGTTCGACCGTCGACGGCCGGTCACAGACAGATAGCGCCGCGCCGTCGCGCGGCCGGAACACAGGGAGACCAAGAACCGTGGCACGACCACCACAGGGACAGATGCATCCTGGACGCCAGCTAGGCGTGCTCGGTCTGGTCTTCCTCGTCCTGTATCTGGCCGTCTTCTTCGCCGCTGACGCGAAGGGCAGCTGGAAGGACCGGCTGGAGCCGAAGCTCGGCCTCGACCTGATCGGTGGCACGCAGGCCACCTACGTCGCCTCCCAGCTGGGCCAGCCGCCCACGACGGAGGCGATGAAGACCGCCCAGGAGATCATCGAGAGCCGGGTCAACGCGCTCGGCGTCTCCGAGGCCGAGGTGGTCATCCAGGGCCGCGACACCATCGTCGTCTCGCTCGCCGGCAAGGCCGAGGACCAGCTCAAAGACCTGTCGAACGCGGCGAACATGCGGTTCCGGCTGCTCACCGGCGTGACCGGGGACGTGGCCGAGAGCGCGCTCAACCCGACGACCCCGGCCCCGAGCCCGTCGGTCAGCGGCAGCGCCGCCCCGAAGCCGAGCGGCAGCGCCGCGGCCCCGGCCACGAGCGGCAGCGCGGCTCCGAAGGCGTCGGGCACCGCGCCGAAGGCGTCGTCCGCCCCGTCGGCCGGCGGTCAGGGCGGCGGCCAGGTCGCGCCGAGCCCGAGCGTCAGCGGTTCCGCTGCCGCTCCGGCGGCGTCCGCCTCCGCCGCGGCGCCCGCCCCGGCGCCGTCCGCGTCCGCCGCGGCTCCGGCCCCGGTCACGCAGGACGTCAAGGAGCTGCGCGCCGCCATCGAGAAGAAGGTCGGCGCGGCCGCCTGGACCGCCGCCGAGAAGCTGACCGCCCCGGTCGAGCTCGGCACCGACCCGAAGGCCGGCCTGCCGTTCAAGGCGTTCGCCTCGCTGACCGGCGTGGAGGTCAACGCACTCGGCCCGCAGATGCAGTTCAACGTCCCGACGATCAGCTGCGCGCAGCTCGACCAGCGGCCGAACGGCGCCATCGACGCCGTCGACGCCGAGGTCGTCGCCTGCTACAACGGCGCCAAGGTGAAGCTGGACAAGGCGGAGGTCGTCGGTGACGACATCGCCGAGGCGAGCCACCAGCTGGACCAGACGACCAACCAGTGGGTCGTCGCGCTCGACTTCAAGAGCGAGGGGCAGAAGAAGTGGGCGGCGCTGACGCGTAAGGCGTACGAGGCCACCCAGACCGACGCCTGCTTCGTCGCCGCGGGCATGCTCTACGGCGGCACCGCCGAGCACTGCTCGGTGGCCGTGGTGCTGGACAAGACGATCATCTCCGCGCCGACCATCCAGGCCGTGCTCACCGGCCAGTCGCAGATCACCGGCGACTTCAACGCCGCCAGCGCCAAGGAGCTCGCCGACCAGCTGAACTTCGGCGCCATCCCGGTCACCTTCACCGCCGGCCCGGCCCAGACCGTCTCCGCGACCGTCGGCGGCCAGCAGCTGGAGGCGGGTCTGCTCGCCGCGGCGATCGGCCTCGGCCTGGTGGCGATCTACTCGTTCTTCTACTACCGGATGCTCGGTCTGGTGATCTTCCTGAGCCTGGGTCTCTCCGCCCTGCTCACCTTCGGCGCCCTGGTCTTCCTGGGCCGCTCGATCGGCTTCACCCTGACGCTGGCCGGCATCGTCGGCTTCATCGTCTCGCTGGGTGTGGCGGCGGACTCGTTCATCATCTACTTCGAGCGGCTCAAGGACGAGATCCACGAGGGCCGCAGCCCGCGCGCCGCGGTGCCGCGCGCATGGCAGCGGGCCCGGCGCACGATCATTTCAGCGAACGCCATCACGATCATGTGTGCCGTGGTTCTCTACATCGTGTCGATCGGTCAGGTGCAGGGCCTCGCCTTCGCCCTCGGCCTCTCGACCGTGCTGGACCTGCTCGTGGTGTTCCTCTTCCGTCATCCGATCATGACGTTGCTCGCCAGCACGAAGGCGTTCCTGTCGCCGACAGTCAGCGGCCTCGGCCGTGTTCTGCGCCGCAGCCAGACCGAGGAGCCCGTCTCCTCGCGCGTGAAGGAGGCCTGACATGGCCGGTCCCGGGCTTGCCACTCGTCTCTACCAGGGCGAGGCGAACCTCAACGTCGTCGGCCGCCGGAAGATGTGGTTCTCCATCGCGGCCACCTTGGTGATCGTCGCCATCGGCGCGATCCTGATCCGCGGCTTCAACCTGGGCATCGAATTCGCCGGCGGAAGCGAGTTCAACGTGCCCGGGCAGGTGGCGGGTAAGACCCTCACCCAGGAGGAGGTCTCCGGCGCGGTGGCCACCGCGGTGGAGTCGGTCGAGCCGGGCGCCGAGGTCAAGCCGGCCCAGCAGGTCGGTGACGGCGCCGAGGTGAACTTCAAGATCCGCACCGCGGAGCTCACCCCGGACCAGATGCAGCGGGCGAAGGTGGCCCTCGCCGGGGAACTGGGCATGGAAGCCGGCCAGATCAGCGACCAGCAGGTCTCCTCGGCCTGGGGCGGGACGGTCATCAACAAGGCCATCCTCGGCCTGGTGATCTTCCTGGCCCTGGTCACGGCGTACCTGGTCGTCCGGTTCGAGTGGCGGATGGCAGCCGCGGCGTTCGCCTCCCTGCTGCTCGACCTGACGTTCACCGCGGGGATCTATGCGCTGGTCGGGTTCGAGCTCACGCCGTACACGGTGATCGGCTTCCTGACCATCCTCGGTTATTCGCTGTACGACGTGGTGGTCGTCTTCGACAAGGTGCAGGAGAACACCCGCGGTGTCACCGCGGGCAGTTCCCGGACCTATGCCGAGGCGACCAACCTCGCCATCAACCAGACCCTGATGCGTTCGCTGAACACCAGCCTGGTGGCGATGCTGCCGGTCGGCGGCGTGCTGTTCATCGGTGCCGGCCTGCTGGGTGCGGGCACCCTGAAGGACCTGGGCCTGGTGCTCTTCGTCGGTATGGGCATCGGCGTCTACTCGTCGATCTTCTTCGCCGCCCCGGTGCTGAGCTGGCTCAAGGACCGCGAGCCGAAGATCAAGGCGCACAACGCCCGGGTGCTGGCCCGCCGCGCGCAGCGCTCCGAGGACGTGGCCAAGGGCGAGCGGGGCGGCCGGTCGAACATGACCGCCTCGGACGAGGTGCCCGCGTACGCCGGCAGCACCACCCCGCGTCCGGGCGCCCGCCCGGTGCAGAAGCGCAACGTCAACCGGCCCGGGGGCAAGCGCCCCTGACCGTCGTGACGGCTCCACGGCCCGCCACCCGACCGGGGTGGCGGGCCGTCGTCCTCTAGGCTGTCCGCCGTGAGTAGCGAGAACCCGCCGGTGACCGGCGACAGCGGGCCCGAGCTGGCGGCGCTGGTCGCCGGTGGCACCGTCGACGTGCTGGACTTCCCGAAACCGGGCATCGTCTTCAAGGACCTGATGCCGTTCTTCGGTGACGGCCCGGCGTTCCGGAGGGTCGTCGACGGCGTCGTCGCGCACTACGGGCCGGACTCGTTCGATGTGGTGGCCGGGGTCGAGGCGCGCGGGTTCGTGCTGGCGGCCGCGATCGCGTACGCGACCGGCCTCGGGGTCGTCCCGGTCCGTAAGGCCGGCAAGCTGCCGCGGCCCGCCTTCTCCGCCTCGTACGCGCTGGAGTACGGCGAGGCCACCCTGGAGGTGCACGAGGGCGCGTTCACGCCCGGACAGCGGGTTCTGGTGGTCGACGACGTGCTCGCCACCGGTGGCACCGCGGCTGCGACGATCGACCTGGTCGAGCAGGCCGGCGGGGTGGTGGCCGGGTTCACCGTGCTGATGGAGCTGGGTTTCCTGGACGGCCGGGAGCGGCTGGGCGGGCACAAGGTTCACGCGCTCTTGACCGTTTGATCCGTCTTCGATGTCATTCGCCCGGCCGGCCCTGCTCATTCGTAGGTTCGGTCGGGGCAATCAGCAGGGCGGTGCGGGTAGGATGGGCGTTCCAAGGTGACCAAACCTGGTTTTGATCCCGGCGAACTCGCGAGTGGGCCGGGGCCGACAGATCCCGGCGAACTTGTGAGGAGGCCGGTGTCCAGCGACGTCGCCCCTCCGGCGGAGGGCACGGTGCAACCGACCCAGGACCCGGGCGATGTGACGCCCGGCGATCTCGAAAGCACGCAGCCTCTTGCTCCGGCCGATGAGTCGGGCAACGGCTTCGGCGGTCTCGCCAGCGCGCCGACCGGGCGCCGGGTGCGGGCCCGGCTCGCCCGCTTCAACGCCCCGTGGCAGAGCACGCAGGTCAGCGAGGTTCTCGAGCCGCTGATCGCGACCCACCGTGCCAGCCATCCGAAAGCCGACGCCCGCGCCCTGCAGAAGGCGTTCGACGTCGCCGCCCGCTGGCACTCGGGGCAGTATCGCAAGTCCGGCGACCCCTACATCACGCACCCGCTCGCGGTGGCCACCATCCTGGCCAACCTGGGCATGGACACCACGACGCTCGTCGCCGCGCTGCTGCACGACACCATCGAGGACACCGACTACTCGCTGGAGAACATGCGCAACGACTTCGGCGCCGAGGTGGCGCTGCTGGTCGACGGCGTGACGAAACTCGACCGGGTCAAGCTCGGTGACGCGGCCAAGGCGGAGACGATCCGCAAGATGGTCGTGGCGATGGCGAAGGACCCCCGGGTCCTCGTGATCAAGCTGGCCGACCGGCTGCACAACATGCGCACCCTGACCTTCCTGCCCCGTGCCAAACAGGAGCAGAAGGCCAAGGAGACCCTGGAGATCCTGGCCCCGCTGGCGCACCGCCTCGGGATGAACACGATCAAGTGGGAGCTGGAGGACCTGGCCTTCGGCACCCTCTTCCCGAAGCGGTTCGAGGAGATCAACCGCCTGATCGGGGAGCACCAGCCGCAGCGTGAGGCGCTGCTGCGCCAGGTGACCAACCGGGTCCAGCTCGACCTCAAATCGGCGAAGATCAAGGCCGAGGTGACCGGCCGCCCCAAGCACCTCTACTCGATCTACCAGAAGATGATCGTCCGGGGTCGCGACTTCAACGACATCTACGACCTGGTCGGCGTCCGCATCCTGGTCGACACGGTCCGCGACTGCTACGCCGCGCTGGGCGTCATCCACGCGAACTGGCAGCCCGTGCCGGGCCGGTTCAAGGACTACATCGCGATGCCGAAATTCAACATGTACCAGTCGTTGCACACGACGGTCATCGGCCCGACCGGCAAGCCGGTCGAGATGCAGATCCGCACGTTCGCGATGCACCGCACCGCCGAGTTCGGCATCGCCGCGCACTGGAAATACAAGGAGCAGAAGGGCGCGACGATCGTCGGCCCGCCGGCGCACATCGACGAGATGACCTGGCTGCGGCAGCTGCTCGACTGGCAGCGGGAGGCCAGCGACCCGTCCGAGTTCCTGGACGCGTTGCGGTTCGACCTCTCCAGCCAGGAGGTCTACGTCTTCACGCCGAAGGGCGACGTGATCCCGCTGCCGACCGGCTCGACCCCGGTCGACTTCGCCTACGCGGTGCACACCGAGGTCGGGCACAAGTGCATCGGCGCCCGGGTCAACGGCAAGCTCGTGCCCCTGGAGTCCCCGCTGTCCAACGGCGACGTGATCGAGATCTTCACGTCCAAGTCCGCGACGGCCGGCCCCACGCAGGACTGGCTCGGCTTCGTCAAGAGCCCCCGTGCCCGGACGAAGATCCGCCAGTTCTTCAACAAGGAGCGCCGCGAGGAGGCGATCGAGGACGGCAAGGAGGCGATCGTCAAGGCGATGCGCAAGCAGGGCCTGCCCCTGCAGCGCATGCTCACCGGCGAGAACCTGATGACGATCGCCCGCGATCTGCATCTGCCGGACGTCGCCTCGCTCTACGCCGCGGTGGGGGAGAACACCGTCTCCGCCCAGTCGGTCGTGCAGAAACTGGTCGCCGGCTTCGGCGGTGAGGAGGGCGCGGTCGAGGACATCGCCGAGACCGCCGTCGCCACCCGGCCGCCGCGCAACCGCAGCTCCGCGCAGGACCCCGGCGTGGTGGTGAAGGGCGTCTCGGACGTCTGGGTGAAACTGGCCCGCTGCTGCACCCCGGTGCCCGGCGACACCGTGTTCGGGTTCGTCACCCGCTCCGGCGGGGTGAGCGTGCACCGGGAGGACTGCGCCAACGCCGAGGACCTGCGCGATCAGTCCGAGCGGCTGGTCGAGGTGAGCTGGAAACCGACGTCGGCGTCCACCTTCCTGGTCGCCATCCAGGTGGAGGCGCTGGACCGGCACAAGCTGCTGGCCGACGTGACCCGGGTGCTGTCCGAGGAGCGGGTCAACATCCTGTCCGCGACGGTCACCACCACCCGGGACCGGGTGGCGGTCAGCCGGTTCACGTTCGAGATGGCCGATCCGAAACACCTCGGTCACCTGGTTGCGGCGGTCCGCAAGGTCGACGGTGTCTTCGACGCCTACCGGGTCACCTCGGGCGCCTGACACCTACCGACGAGAAAAGGCCCCGGGCGAACCCGGGGCCTTTTCACATGGCGTTCGTTACGCCGGGGTCATCGTCAGGGTCTTGATGTTGACCTCGGTCTTCGGGTGGCCGTCGCCCTGGCTGTTGGCGTTGTCCGAGCCGTCCTTGCCGACCTTCTCCACGATGTCGAGGCCAGAGGTGATCTTGCCGAGGACGGTGTACTGCGGCGGCAGGCTCTCCGCGGAGATGTCCTCCCACACGATGAAGAACTGGCTGCCCGTGGTGGCTTCCATCTGGGTCCGCGCCATCGCGAGGGTGCCCTTCGGGTAGCTCGGGTTCTGGTTGGCCGGGAGGTTCTCCTCGGCGTACATGAAGTTGGGGCCGCCCTGGCCGTCGGTGTCGCGGTAGCCGTTGCCGGTCGCGAACGGGTCACCGCACTGCAGGACCTTGATGCCCTCGGTGGTGAGGCGGTGGCACTTGGTGTTGTCCCAGAACTTCTTGGACGCCAGGTAGTCGAAGGCGGCGACGGTGCACGGCGACTTCGCCTTGTCGACCGCGGCCGTGATCTTGCCCAGGTTCGTGTCGAGCGTCCAGGTCCCGGCGCCGGAGTTCGGCACGGTGGTCGGCGGGGTGCCGCCGGTGTCCTTGACCTTGCCGCCGGTGGCCTCGTCCGACTTGATCCAGTTACAGGTGGCGCCGGCGGCCGCGGTCGCCGTCTCCTTCTTCGGGTTCAGCCACCGGACGAGGACGACCGCGGCGCCCGCGATGACGACGACCGCGAGTGCGGAGCCGATGATCGCCTGCCGTTGCCGGCGCTTACGGGCGGCCGCCGAGCGCTCGGCCATCTCCTTCTCGAGCCGGGCCCGCGCCGCCGCGCGCTGCCGGTCCTTCGTCGACGACACGGTCTCCTCCATGCTGCTTCCTGCCTCTGCGTTCACGACTGGACGCTGGACGACGGGGCGGCGCTCGCCGCGGCCGAGGGGGCCACGCTCGCCGTACCGACGGTCAGGGTCTTGATGGTGATCTTGTCCTTGGGCTTGACCTTGTCGCCGCCCGCGTTCGCCACCACCGGGATCTTGGCGATCGCGGCGACGGTCTCCATGCCGCCGGTGACCTTGCCGAGGATGGAGTAGACCGGCTCGGCGGGGGCGTAGTCCTTGTGGAAGATGAGGAACTGGCTGCCGTTGACGCCCGGCGGGTTGCCGACCACGGCGACCGTGCCCTTCGGGTAGACCACGGCGCCGGTCGCGGCCGCGCTCGGCGATGCCGAAGGCGCCGGAGCGGCCGGGATGTTCTCGTCGTAGTAGCTGTAGGTCGGGCCGCCCTGGCCGGTGCCGCTCGGGTCACCGCAGCGCAGCGCGCCCTCGGCGGTCAGCTCGTGGCACTCGGTGTTGTCGAAGAAACCCTTGCCCGCCAGGTACGAGAAGCTGGCGGCGGCGCACGGCGAACCGGCGACGTCGACGCTCACGACGATCGGCGCGCCCTTGTCGGTGGTGATCGTCATGGTGTCGGTGCCGTCCATCGGGACGTCCTTGGTGGGCGGCGTGCCGGCCTCTTTGAGGGAGGTGTTGTTCGTCGTGCTCAGCGGCGACCACAGGCAGTCGTCGGCGGCGGTGGCTTCCGGGGCGTCCTCGTCGAAGACGCCACCGATCCAGGCGCCACCGAGCGCGACGAGCAGGACCGCGAGCGTGGTCGCGATGCCCGCCGAGATCCGGCGGCGACGGTGCTCACGCTCGGCGCGGCGGGCCTGCTGCCGGTCGTATTTGGCCCGCGCGAGCTTGCGCTGCCGGTCCTTGCTGGAAGCCACCGAACGCCTGTCCTTCCCTGTGCCCCTTTTAATAAGGCCTTGTCTGTCAAGGGGTGCGGCACGCCACACGCCCGCAAGAGTGTACGGGTACCTCCTGAGAAAGTGGCGTGCGGCCGCCCGGCTAGGCTCGTTACGATTTGCGCCCGCTCCAGAGAGGTTGCCACCGTGCTCGTCACCGGCTTTCCGGCCGACGCCTTCGGCACCAATTGCTATGTGGTCGCCACCGGCGTGGGCGAGCAGTGCCTGATCGTCGACCCCGGCATCGGTGTGCTGGACCGGCTCGACGCGACCCTCGCCGAGCACCGGTTGCACCCGGCCGCGGTGCTGCTCACGCACGGCCATCTCGATCACACCTTCTCCGTGGCGCCGGTCTGCGGCGCCCGCGGGATCACCGCCTACGTGCACCCGGCCGACCGGGAGATGCTGGCCGATCCGTCCAAGGGCCTGAGCGCCGACCTGACGTCGCTGTTCGGCGGCCGTCTGGAGTACACGGAGCCGGACGACGTCGCCGAGCTGACCGACGGCGGCGTGCTGAGCATCGCCGGCCTGGAGATCACCGTCGACCATGCGCCGGGCCATACCGGCGGGTCGGTGCTCTTCCGGCTGCCCGGCGCGGGCTCGTCCTGGGAGGCGGAGCAGATCTGCCTCTCCGGTGACGTGCTCTTCGCCGGATCGATCGGCCGCACCGACCTGCCGGGCGGCAGCACGCCGACGATGATGACCAGCCTGCGGGACAAGATCCTGCCGCTGGCCGACGACACCGTCGTGCTCCCCGGCCACGGGCCGGCGACCACCATCGGCCGTGAGCGCGCGTCGAACCCGTACCTGCGGGAGCTGACCGCCGCGCCCGGACGCTTCCTGTAGGAGAAGACACAAAGTGCCCATTTCCGGCTTTCCCGAGTGGCTGCCGTCGCAGCGCATCATCGAGCAGCAGATCCTCGACAGGATCCGGTCCACCTTCGAGCTGTACGGTTACGCCCCGCTCGAGACCCGCGCCGTCGAGCCGCTGGACACCCTGCTGTCCAAGGGTGAGACCTCCAAGGAGGTCTACCTGCTGCACCGCCTTCAGGAGGACGAGAACACCAAGCGCGAGGACCAGCTCGGCCTGCACTTCGACCTGACCGTCCCCTTCGCACGGTTCGTCACCGAGAACCACGGCAAGCTGCAGTTCCCGTTCAAGCGCTACCAGATCCAGAAGGTGTGGCGGGGCGAGCGCCCGCAGGAGGGGCGGTACCGCGAGTTCCTCCAGGCCGACATCGACGTGGTCAACCGGGACACCCTGCCGTTCCACTTCGACACCGAGATGCCGCTGGTGATCGGCGACGTGTTCCGGTCGCTGCCGATCCCGCCGGCCACGATCCTGGTGAACAACCGCAAGATCTGCGAGGGCTTCTACCGCGGGCTGGGCCTGGCCGACACGGCACAGGTGCTGCGTACGGTCGACAAGCTGGACAAGATCGGCCCGGAGAAGGTCGCCGCCGCGCTGATCGAGACGGCCGGCGCCACCGACGCGCAGGCCGGGCAGTGCCTGAGGCTGGCGGAGATCTCGGCGACGGACGCCTCTTTCGTGGACCGAGTCCGTGCCCTCGGTGTCACCGACCCGATGCTCGACGAGGGTCTGGACGAACTCGCCCAGGTGATCGAGGTGGCCAACCAGCACGCTCCCGGCCTGGTCCGGGCGGAGCTCAAGATCGCCCGAGGGCTGGACTACTACACCGGCACGGTCTACGAGACCCTGCTCCAGGGGTACGAGCGGTTCGGCTCGATCACCTCCGGCGGCCGGTACGACAACCTCGCCTCGGTCGGCAACACCCGATTCCCGGGCGTCGGCATCTCCATCGGGGTGTCACGTCTGCTCGGACTGCTCTTCGGGCAGGGCGCGCTGACCGTCTCCCGGTCCGTGCCGACCTGCGTGGTGGTGGCCGTGCCCAGCGACGACCGGCGCCTGGAGTGCGACCGGATCGCGTCGGCGCTGCGCGGGCGGGGCATCCCCACCGAGGTGTCTCCGACGGCGGCGAAGTTCGGCAAGCAGATCCAGTTCGCGGACCGGCGCGGGATCCCGTTCGTCTGGTTCCCGGGGGAGCCCGACACGGTCAAGGACATCCGCTCCGGCGAGCAGGTCGAGGCGGACCCCGAGACCTGGCAGCCGCCGGCCGCCGACCTGCGCCCGGTCGTCTCCGCCGGGTGACCGTGTGTGGTTCGGCCGCTATGCGCGCCCGAACCACACACTGCTGGTTGCGGGGCCGTGTGCGCCCGAGCGGCCTCCGCGCGTGCGGAGTCCGGCCGCTAGGCGCACCCCCACCACGCGCCCTGCTCGTCGGCGTGACCGTGTGCGCCCGAGCGGCCCCTGTGCGTGCGGGAGTCCGGCGGTCATGCGCCCGTACTCCACACGCTGGGATGGGTCGGTGCACCTGCGGGCCAGGCATGGCGATAAGCCGGATGTTTCAGTTTTGTTCCGTTTAACCTCAACGGTGTGGAGGGGCGCGCCGATCCGCCTCGCGGACGGCTTCTGATCATGGGTGGCGCGGCCGGGGACGCGCTGCTCGGCCGGTTCGTCGAGCTGGCCGGAGCGGCCGCGGCCCGGGTCGTGGTCATCGCGACGGCCAGCGGCTCGCCGGAGACGGCCGAGAAGGCGTACCTCGAGAGGTTCCACGCTCTGGGGGCCGGCGAGGTCCGCGCCCTGCGTCTCACCAGCCGCGCCGCGGCCAATGCCCCGGAGGCCGCCGCCGTGCTGCGCAAGGCCACCGGGATCTTCTTCACCGGCGGCGACCAGGAGCGGATCACCGGTGTTCTGGGCGGCACCGCCACCGACGTCCTGCTGCACGAGCTGGTCGATTCCGGCCGGGTGGTGCTCGGCGGGACCAGCGCGGGCGCGGCGATGATGTCCGGCACCATGATCACCGGCGGGGACCGGACCGGCGTGGCCGCGGACAGCGTGCGCATCGGCCCCGGCCTGGAGTTCCTGCCGTGTGTGCTGATCGACCAGCACTTCGCCGAGCGGGGCCGGCTGAACCGGTTGCTCAGCGCGGTCGCCCAATACCCACACGAACTGGGCGTGGGCATCGACGAGGA
The DNA here is from genome assembly GCF_016862455.1 of Actinoplanes utahensis. GTDB lineage: Bacteria > Actinomycetota > Actinomycetes > Mycobacteriales > Micromonosporaceae > Actinoplanes > Actinoplanes utahensis. Next base: position 39,241 of record NZ_BOMZ01000026.1, on the reverse strand, counting down.
CACCGCCATCCTGACCGGGAACGACGGTTTCGAGGTCCTCGGCAGCGGGGCGGTGACGGTGGTCGACGCCGGCGCCGCCGCCGACATCCGGGTTCCGCCGGCCGGGCCGATCGCGCTCGCCGGAGCCCGGATCCACGTGCTGCCGGCCGGCTGCACCTTCCACCTCACGGGCCGCCGACCCGTCACCGGCCCGCCCGAACCCGAACGGGAACGTGCCGCATGAAGATCGAGAGCCTGCGCCGCCTCCGCGGCCCCAACGTCTATCTCTCCCGGCCCGCGGTGGTCGCCCGGCTGCGCCTGGCGGACCTGACCGGGGTCGAGACCACCGACGTCACCGGCTTCACCGAGCGCCTGCTGCGGGCGGTGCCGGGTTTGGCCGAGCACCACTGCGCGGCGGGCGCGCCCGGCGGGTTCGTCAGCAGGCTGCGCGGCGGCACCTACTTCGGCCACGTCACCGAGCACGTCTGCATCGAGCTGTCCCAGCTCATCGGCCGTGACGTCAGCTTCGGCCGGACCGTCGCCGCCGGCGAGGCCGGGACCTACGACGTGATCATGGAATGCCCGGTCGACGAGTCGCCGGAGTCCACGGTCCCCGGCGAGCTGCTGACCGCCGCGATCGACCTGGTCCGTGAGGTGCACGGCGGATCCGGGCCGTCCACCGGGGTGCTGGCCGAGCGGCTCGCCGGCCTGGCCGCCCTCGCCGAGCGGGAGGCGACCGGCCCCAGCACCCGGGCGATCATCGCCGCCGCCCGGCGCCGCGGCATCCCGGTGGAGCGTTTCGACGACCTCAGCCTGGTCCGGCTCGGCTGGGGCCACCGCCGGCGGCTGGTCTGGGCCGCGATGACCGACCGGACCAGCGCGGTCGGCGTCGACATCGCCGGGGACAAGCACGTCACCCGGCGGCTGCTCGACGAGGCGGGCATCCCGGTCGCCGAGGGCGGCGCCGCCGGCACGGTGGCGGACGCCGTCCGGCTGCTCGGCGAGTTGGGCGGCCCGGTGGTGGTCAAGCCGCGGCACGGCCGGCAGGGGCGCGACGTGGCGCTGCACCTGACCACGCCGGACCAGGTCGCGCGGGCGTTCACCGAGGTCGGCGGGGAGGCGGTGGTCGAACGGCAGCTGGACGGGCGCGACTACCGGGTGCTGGTGGTGGCCGGCGAGGTGGTGGCGGCGGCCGAGCGGGTCGCCGCGCACGTCACCGGGGACGGCCGGGCCACCGTGGCCGACCTGGTCGCCCGGGCCAACGAGGACCCGCGCCGGGGGACCGGCCACTCGCGGGTGCTGACCCGCATCGAGCTGGACGAGACGGCCCTGCGGGTGCTGCGCCGCCAGGGCCGCCGACCCACCTCGGTGCCGGCCGACGGCGAGGTGCTCCGGCTGCGTGACACCGCGAACCTCTCCACCGGCGGCACCAGCCGGGACGTCACCGATCAGGTGCATCCCGACGTGATCCGGCTCTGCCGCCGGGTCGCCGCCCTGATCGGCCTGGACATCGCCGGGATCGACCTGCGGCTGCCGGACGTGGCCGCCCCGGTCCGGCCCGGCGCCGGGCCGGTCACCGCCGGGGTGATCGAGGTCAACGCGGTGCCGGGACTGCGGATGCACCTGTCGCCGGCGCACGGCCGGTCCCGGGACGTGGGCGACGCGATCGTCCGGGCGATGTTCCCCGGCGGCTCGGACGGCCGGATCCCGGCGGTCGCGATCACCGGCACCAACGGCAAGACCACCGTCACCCGGCTGATCGCGCACCTGCTCAGCGGCAGCGGCATGCGGGTCGGCGCGACCAGCACCGACGGCGTCAGCATCGACGGCCGGACGGTCCAGGTCGCCGACGCCACCGGCCCGCGGTCGGCGCAGATGGTGCTCGGCGATCCACAGGTCGAGGTGGCGGTCCTGGAGACGGCCCGGGGCGGGCTGCTGCGGCGCGGGCTCGGGTACGACTGGACCGACGTCGGCGTCGTCACCAACATCACCGCGGATCACCTCGGCCAGGACGGGCTCGCCTCGATCGAGGACCTGGCGCACGTCAAGGCCGTGGTGGCGGAACGGGTCCGGGACGGCGGGACGCTGGTGCTCAACGCCGATGACCCGTGGGTGCGCAGTCTGGCCGACCGGCCCCGGGTGCGGGCCGACCGCAAACGGCTGGTCTGGTTCTCGCTGGACGCCCGGAACCCGGTGCTGACCGAGCATCTGGCCCGCGGCGGGGCGGCGTACGTGCTGGAGGACGGCTGGCTGGTGCAGGCGACCGGGGCGCGCCGGACGCCGCTGATGCGGCTGGCGGACGTGCCGGGGGCGTACGGCGGCGCCGCCCTGCACATGGCCGGCAACGCGCTGGCCGCGATCGCCGCCGCCCGGGCCCTGGGCGCCCGGCCCGAGAGCCTGGCCGAGCGTCTCTCCGAGTTCGACCCGAGTGTGGAGAACCCGGGCCGGGGCACCCTGTTCCGGCTCGGCGACGTCTCGCTCTTCGTGGACTACGGGCACAATCCGGCGGCGCTGGCGGCCACCCTCCGCACGCTGCACCGGTTGTGGGGCCCGGAGCGTTGCGTGGCCGCCGTCACGCTGCCCGGCGACCGCCGTGACGACCTGCTGGCAGCCTCGGCGCAGGTGCTCGCCGACGGGCTGACCCGGGTGGTGCTCTACGAGGACGCCGATCCGCGCGGCCGGGCGCCGGGGGAGGTCTCCACCCTGGTCGAACGGGAGATGCGGGCCCGCCGGCCGCAGTTGACGGCGAAGCGGGCGGTGGGGTTCCGCAGCGCGGTGGCCGAGGCGCTGGGGCTGGCCGCGCCCGGCGAGGTGGTCCTGGCGATCTACGAGTCGTGGGCGCCGATGCGCGCTTACCTGGCCGAGCTCGGGGCGGCGCCGGCCGGCGGGGCGCCGGTGCCGGCCGGCTTCGTGCCGCTGCGGTCGGTGGCGCCCGGGGCGACCCTGCAGGTGTCCCGCCGGCTCACCGGGCTTCCGGCGCGGAGCTGACCACATTGACAGATCATGGACACTCTTGATCTCTCTCCGTAGTGTCAAGGTGACCATCGGTGATCCATTCCATCGTGGACTCACTCGCAAGGTTGACGACGCAAGTTCCGACGAAGCGGGCATTCGGTGGGAGAGGTGGTGACCGGCACGGCGTGGTTTACCCGTGCGAGTGACGGCGACGCCCCCACTGACGGTAATGATCCGCAGGTAGATCGTGGTGTGACGGTTAGAACTACAGACTGATAGGTACTAACATCCTCGCCGTCGATGGGGGATGCTCGGAGTCCGATGGTGGGCCCGACTCGCCCGGGCGGCGGGCGGCATGGCGGTGCGGCCCGGCGTTTTCTCGAAGCGCGCATGTGGGGGCACATGAGCACGGCGGACCTGCCCGGTTCGGGGTTGCTCGCCGGTCGTTACCGACTGGTCGAGCGTCTCGGTGCCGGCGGGATGTCAGTGGTGTGGCGAGCCTTCGACGAAGTCCTCGGGCGCCAGGTCGCGGTGAAGGTGCTGCCGCCCTCGACCAGCGCGGATCCCTCGTTCCGGCGCCGGCTGCGGGCCGAGGCGCAGGCCGCGGCGCGGCTGACGCATCCCAACATCACCAACGTGTACGACTACGGCGAGGCCACCACTGTCGACGGCGAGCCCGTGCCCTACGTCGTGATGGAACTCGTCGACGGCGAGTCCCTGGCGGCCGTCCTGGCCCGGGTGCGGACCCTGCCCTGGCCGACCGCGGTGCGGATCGGCGCCGAGGTGGCGGCCGCGCTGGCGTCGGCGCACGCCCGGGGCATCGTGCACCGCGACGTCACCCCGGCCAACGTGATGCTCACCCCGTCCGGGGCCAAGGTCGTCGACTTCGGCATCTCCGCCCTGATCGGGGAGAACGACACCGACCCCGACGGCAGCCTGATGGGCACCCCGGCCTACCTGGCCCCGGAGCGGCTGGAGGGCGGCCAGGTCAGCCCGGCCACCGATGTGTACGCCGTCGGCCTCCTGATCTACCGGATGATGATCGGCCAGCTGCCGTGGGACGTGGGCACCACCACCGCCCTGCTGCGCGCCCATCAGTACACCGAGCCCGAGCCGCTGCCGCCGGTGGACGGCCTGCCCGCCAAGGTGGGCGCGCTGATCGGCCGCTGCCTGGAGAAACGGCCGTCGGACCGGCCGTCCAGCGCCGAGACGGCGAGCGTGCTGGCCGGTGTGTCGGCCGGCGCGCCCCTGGTCACCTCCGGCTTCGACGCGGACTGGGAGGACGGCGAGGACACCTTCATCCTCCCGTCCGGGTATCCGTACTCGGGGTTCGGCCCGGCGGCCGCCGCCACGGTCGGCCGGGACGGTCCCACTGATCCGGGCGCCGTCCATCCGGTGGTCGCGTCCGCGGTCACCGGGCCGGGCCGCCCGCCGTTGCGGCCGGGCGCCGGCGCGCCCCCGCCCGGCCCGTCCGCCGACCGCCCGCCGAACCGGGCGCGGGTGCGGCTCCGTCGGGTCGCCGTGGTGGCCGGCACGGTCGCCGTGCTCAGCGGCCTGACCTACGGCTGGAACCTGATCGGCAGGTCGGAGACGCCGTCGAAGGCCGCCGCCGCGGCCACGCCCCCCAGCGTGGTCCCGGCGTCCGGGGAATGCGTGATCAGTTACGCGGTCTGGTCGGACACCGGCGGCGACTTCAAGGCGCAGGTGACCCTCGCGAACCGGGACGACATCCCGGTCGCCGGTTGGGACCTGTGGTTCCTGATGCCCGGCGACCAGGTGCTCTCCGGCAACGGAAAGGTCGCGCTGGAACAGGACGACCGGGCGGTCCGGGTCTCCTCGACCGCCGCGATCCAGCCGCAGCGCACCACCACCCTGCAGATCACCGGGCGGTACACCGAGAGCAACACGCCGCCGATGTTCTTCAAGCTCAACGACAAGACCTGCGAGACGTACGTGTCCGGCGAGCCCGGCGAGCCGTCCCGCCCGGTCGAGGTGCTCGACGACGGCAACGCCCGGTTCGGTGACCCGGCCGGCTCCCCGGGCGTCTCGATCGGTCCCGGCGGCGCGGTGCACATCACGCCGACCCCGACACCGCGCCGCAGCTCGTCGAAACCGGTGATCCGGCCGAACCCGGGCACCAGCACGTCGAAGACGACGACCCCGCCGGCCGGTGGCGGTGGCGGCCCGTCGAACTCGATCGACCCGGTCCCGCCGTCGCACCAGCAGTCGACGCCGGTGGAGGGCGGGGGCGGGACCGACCCGACCGGCAACCCGCCGGTCTCGCAGCTGCCGGTGCTCTGCGACGACGGCGCCGCCGGCGAGTGTCCCGCGGACGACGAGTAGATCCTTCCCGTGCCGGGGATGGATAAACGACAGACAGAGTGTCCGGCAGCCGAAATTCCGAAGCCGGAGACCCTTTCGCGGCGCTACGGTGAACTCAGACCGACAGGCGCTTCTGCCTCGATCCGGGCCCCGGATCACGGCACATTGCACGGCGTGGCTGCCGGCCCGGTCGGCACCCGAGTGGATGATGGGCGAGAGCCCGGGTACAAGGTGGTGTCAGCCGAGTTCAAGCAGGTCGTCGACATCGGGGAGTTCGACAGAAATGATCAGCACAGTTAAGGACCTGGCCGCCGAGGCGCTCTTCGTCTCGTACCTGCAGCCGTCCCAGAGCCCCAACCGGGCGGCTCTGGAGGAGGCGATCACCACGATGATCCTGCGGTACGGCAGTGACGGTTGTGCCGCCGGCGTCGCGGTGGAGTTCGGCGATCACCCGGACTGCGCGGTGCAGCGGATGGCATGGGTGCAGGAGGAGCTGGCCGAGGTGCTGGCCCTGCGGGCGCCGGTGCTGCGCTGACGTCCCCTCTCGCTCGAACCCGGTCGTGATCGCGGCCGGGTTCGTGGTTTAAACGCCTCGGTCCGTTCTGGTCCGCCTGGGCCTGAGGTTTTTCATGAAAAAACTCCACAAATACAACCGAGTTCGGCCGCCGCTGCACCTTTCAGCGGCCACTGTTCTTCTCGTCAGCCGGTATTCACCTGCCGGTTAGTACCTGCGAGGAGGACCACGTGACCACCACGACCGAACTCCCCGCCACCATCGGCGTCACCCACGACGCGCCCTCGGCGCGCGACATCGAGGACCTGATCCGCGAGAACATGCCGATGGTTGGCCATCTGGTCCGGGAATTGCTCAACCGGGTGCCCGGCCATGTCCACTCCGACGATCTCTCGTCAGCCGGCTTCGCGGCCCTGCTCGGCGCCGCCCGCTCCTTCGACGTGACCCGGGGCATCCCGTTCCACCGGTTCGCGGCCGTCCGGATCCGGGGCGCCCTGCTGGACGAGTTGCGCGGCCAGGACTGGGCCAGCCGATCGGTGCGGGCCCGGGCCCGGCGCGCCGCCACGGCCCGCCAGGAGCTCACGGCGGCGCTCGGGCGCACCCCCAGTGACGCCGAGGTGGCCGAGATGCTCGGCGTCGGCGTCAACGAGCTGGCCAGCGTCGAGGACGACGTGCAGAAGGCCTCCCTGCTCAGCCTGCAGGGTTTCCCCACCGGGGCGGCCGAGGAGATGGTGCCGGAGACCTCCGACGGGCCGGAGGACCTGCTGCTCAAGCGGGAACGCCTGGGCTATCTGCATCAGGCCATCCAGGCGCTGCCGGAACGCCTGCGCCAGGTGGTGCAGGAGTCGTTCCTTCAGGAGCAGCCGCTCAGCGAGGTGGCGGCCCGGCTCGGTGTCACCGAGTCACGCATCTCGCAGCTGCGCACCGAGGCGCTGCGCCTGCTCCGGGAGGGCCTGAACTCGTCGCTCGCGCCGGAGCTGCTCACCGTCGCGGCCGGCGGACCGCGTACCAGGAAGGGGTGTCTGCAACGGCGGCGCAGCGAGTACTTCGCCAAGGTCGCCCAGCAGGGGAGCCTGCACACCCGGCTGGCACTGACCGACAGTCACGGCGTGCCGATCGCGGTCGCCGCCTGAGAACCGCCCGGGGCGCGGGCCGGCGCGGAGCCGGCCCGCGCCCCTCTCATCGCACGGAGCGGCGCATCGCGACGGCCACCAGCTCGGTCCGCGACCCGGCCGAGAAGTGCGCCCGGAGCTCGACGATCTCGCGTTGCACGGTGCGCTTGCTGGCGGACACCCGGGCGGCGATCTGATGATCGGTGGCCCCTTCGCAGAGGAGCCGCAGAACGTCTCGCTGTCGCTCGGTCAGAATGTCGTTGTCCGGCAAGGACTCTCCCTGGAACGCGTACCTGATCCATCGACTTCCGGCGATACTATACGGCGCGGATGGCGACATCTCGCCAACATGTGACGCAGCCGTTGATCGATCCGTACCGCTGAGGCTAGCTTGAGCCCCGCATCGATGGTCACGCATCCGGTACGGGGAGGCACTATGCGTAAGGTAATGGTCGGGCTCGGCGCCGTGACGCTGGCGTTGACCGGTTCGCTCGTGGTGGCCTCGCCGGCGAGCGCGCTGACCGTCCGGGCCCTCGGCGACTACACCGGCGCCAGCGCGCGGATCCGCCACTCGCAGTACCTCAGCGACCCGGTGATCAACGGTCTCGGCCAGCCCGGCCACCGGACCGAGCACTACTGCCGCGCGTACGGCAGCTCGGTCAGCGGCAACACGTACTGGCAGTACCACACCAACCGGCGGACCAGGGTGACCGGCTACACCTCCGAGACGCTGCTCAACACCCGTACCGCCTGGGCCTGCTGACGGTGCTCCGCCCACGCCGGGCGGCCGTGCTGGCCGCCCTGTTCCTCGTCGCCGGCTGTGACAGCGGCGCTCCGGACACCGCAACGCCGCTGACCCCGCCCAGCATCGCGCCCGCCTCGGCCCTGCCGAAGGTCTCCGCCGGTGCGGCCCGGTCCCTGCCGCTGATGGCCTACCGGTACACCGACGAGGAGTTCGCCGTCCTCGCCCGGGCCGAAGGCCTGCTCGTCCAGCAGTGCATGCGCCGGCTCGGCTTCACCGACCACCAGCCGCCCCCGGCCCCGGCCACCGGCAACGGCTGGACCACCGGGCTTCCGCTCGGCATCGTCGACGCCGAGCACGCCGCCCGGTACGGCTACCACACCCCCGAGTCCCTCGACCAGCCCGCCGGCCCGGACCGCACCAGCACACCCCAGGACCGGATGGAGCTGGCCGTCCTGCTCGGCAAGAGCGAATTCGGCGACATCTCCGGCAAGGGGGTCCCGGAGGGCGGCTGCCAGGGCGAGGCGATCCGCAGACTGAACGAGGGCGGCCCCGAAGCCGACCTGGAACTGGACGGCCGGCTCGGCCAGCAGGCGAGCGAGGCCACCGAGGCCGACCCGCGGGTGACCGAGGCGATGGCCGCCTGGAGCGCCTGCATGGCCGCCGCCGGCCACCACTACCGCACCCCGATGGAGGCGTCCGGGCAGGAGTGGGCGCCCGCCCCCAGCGCGGCCGAACGAGCCGTCGCCACGGCGGACGTGCGCTGCAAGGAGCAGACCCGGCTGGCGGAGATCTGGTTCACCGTGCAGAGCGGCTACGAGAACCAGCTGATCGCCCGGAACCGGGAGGCGCTCGACGCCGGCCGGGCCCAGATCGACAACGAGATCAAGCGGGCCGCCGACCTGCTGGCGTCCGGCGGCTGACATGCCCGCGCGTGCCGCCCTCCCGGCGCTGGCGCTGACGGTGGCCGCCGCCCTGACCGCCTGCGCCGGGACCGAACCGGAGCCACCGGCGCTGCCGGACGACGTCCGGGTCGCGTACGACCGGTTCTGGGCCGCCTGGACCGCGGCCGGCGAGACCTCCGACCCGGACCTGCCGCTGCTGGCCGAACACGTCGCCGAGCCGCTGCTCTCCACCCTGCGCGGCAACCTGGAGGCCACCCGGACCGCGGACCGGGTGACCCGCGGCCGGGTCGGCCACCGCATCGAGGGATGGGAGGCCGACGCGGACGCCCGCCGAATCGTGGACTGCGTCGACCTCGGCGGATGGCTGCTGCACAGCCGATCCACCGGCGCGCTCCAGACCGGCCAGCTGACCGGCGACCGCTCCCAGCTCACCGAGATCGTGCTCCGCCCGTACGACGGGCGGTGGAAGGCCACGAACATGTACATCCTGGCGGACCGGTGCTGAACCCGTCCGCGGCCCGGCGCCGGCTGCTCACCGCCGTCGTCGTGTCGGTGCTCGTCACCGCCGGTGCGCTCGCCGTGTCCACGCGGCTCAAGTCACCGGCCCAGGTCGCCGCCGAAGCCGCGCCGCCACCGCCGTCGGTGCTGACCGAACCGGTCCGGCGGCGGATCCTGACCGCCACCGTGGTGCTGCGCGGCCGGGTCAACGCCGAACAGTCCGTCGACGTGGTGGCCCGCGGCAGCGCCGAAGCGGTGCCGGTGGTCACCGCGGTCCGGGCCGGGTACGGCGCCACCGTCCGGCCCGCCCAGGTGCTGATGGAGATCTCCGGGCGGCCGGTGTTCGCGCTGCCCGGCACCATCCCGGCCTACCGGGACCTGCGGCCCGGCGCGACCGGGCGGGACGTCGCCCAGTTGCAGCGGGCCCTGGACACGCTCGGCTTCGGCAGCGGCGGCGACTCCGACGGCGCCTACGGAGCCGGGACGGAGGCGGCGGTCCGCGAGTTCTACCGGTCCAAGGGATACGAACCACTGCCCGCCGGACCCGAGGACGAGGACCTGCTCCGGCAGGCCGAGACCGCGCTGACCGCCGCCGAACGGGCGCTGCGCGACGCCCGCATCGCCCACCGGACCGCGCCCGCCTCGGTGAAGGCGGCCGCCGCCCTGGCCGTCCAGGACCGGGAGGAGGACCTCGCGGCAGCCGAGGAGGAACGCGACCGGGTCGCCGGGCGGACCGGGCCGATGGTGCCGGCCGGGGAGACGGTGTTCCTCAGCGGATTCCCGGCACGCGTCGACAAGGTGACCGCCACCGTCGGCGCGGAGGCCAAGGACACACTGCTCACCGTCGCGGCCGGGCGGCTGGTGGTGACGGGACGGCTCACGGCGTACCAGAAGGATCTGATCCGCCCCGGGATGCCGGTGGAGATCCTCGCCGAGACCACCGGAACCACCGCCGACGCCGCGGTCAAAGCCGTGGCCGACACACCGGCGCAGCCGGGGCAGGACGGTGAGCCGGGCGCGGCCGCCGAACCCGCCCAGGCCGGCTACGAGATGGTGGTCGCGCCGGCCGGAGCGCTCGACGCCGCCCTCGCCGGAGAAGACGTCCGGCTCACCGTGACAGCCGCGTCCAGCGGCACCGAAGTGCTGGTGGTGCCGCTCGCCGCGGTCTCGGCCGGCGCCGACGGCAAAACCTCGGTGACCGTCGTCGACGGCGACGCCCGAACCCGGGTCGAGGTGACACCGGGCCTGGTCGGGGACGGGTTCGTGCAGGTCACCCCGGTCGGCGGCGCACGGCTCGAGCCCGAACAGACGGTGCTGGTGGGCTCGTGACCGGACCGGTGATCCGATTCACCGGAGTGGGCCGGACCTATCCGGGACCGCCGCCGGTACCCGCGCTGCACCCCTGCGACCTGGTGATCGAGCACGGCGAGATGGTCACCGTGGCGGGCCCGTCCGGCTCCGGCAAATCGACCTTCCTCAACGTGGCCGGGCTGCTCGACCGGCCCACCGAAGGACGATACGAACTGGACGGCGTCGACACCGGCCCGCTGCCCGACCGGGACCGGACCGCGCTGCGCGGCCGCCGGATCGGCTTCGTCTTCCAGTCCTTCCACCTGCTCGCCAACCGCAGCGCCGAGGAGAACGTGGCGCTCGCCATGCTCTACCACCGGGTGCCCGCAGCCGTGCGCCGCGACCGGGCCCGGGACGCGCTCAGCCGAGTCGGCCTGGACCACCGGCGGACCGCCCTGCCGCGCACCATGTCCGGCGGCGAACGCCAGCGGGTGGCGATCGCCCGCGCCCTGGTCACCCGGCCCAGCCTGCTGCTCTGCGACGAACCGACCGGGGCCCTCGACACCGCGACCGCCGAGACCGTGCTGGAGACACTGTCCGGCCTGCACGCCGAGGGGCTGACGATCGTGGTGATCACCCACGATCCGGTGGTGGCGGCACGCGGCTCACGCACCATCCGGATCGTCGACGGGGTGGTGTCGTGACGATCTCGCGTCCTACCCGGATCGGCCGGGTGGTGTCGTGACGATCTCGCGTCCCACCTGGATCGACGGGGTGCTGTCGTGATCGTCGAGCCCACCAGGCTCAGCGTCCGTGACCTGATCGCCGAGGCGCTGGCCGGCATCCTGCAACGGCCCGGCCGGTCCCTGCTCACCTGCCTCGGCACGGTCCTCGGCGTGGGAGCGTTCGTGGCCGTGCTCGGGCTCACCGCGACCGCGTCCGGGCAGATCGGCAGCCGGTTCGACGCCCTCGCGGCCACCGAGGTGACCGTCGAGGACGCGGGCGTTCAGGACCCGAGCCTGGCGTCCACCCCGTTCCCGGACGACGCCGAGTCCCGGCTCGCCCGCGTGCACGGAGTCGTCGGTGGCGGCGTCTGGTGGCCGGTCCCCGGCGCCGGGGTGCGGGCCGCCCCGGTCGGCGCGGCCGCCGCCGGGCAGCCGATCCCGGTGCTGGCCGTCACCCCCGGGCTGTTCACCGCGGTCACCCCGCGGATGACGGCCGGGCGTACCTTCGACGCCTACCACCAGCAGGCCGGGGCACGGGTCGCCGTGCTCGGCGCGGGCATCGCCCGGCAACTCGGCATCGGTTCGCTGGCGGCCCGCCCCGCCGTGTTCATCGGTGACGTGCCGTACAGCGTGATCGGCATCGTCGACGCCGTCGAACGGATGCCGGCCCTGCTGGTGTCGGTGATCATCCCGGCCGGTTCGGCGCCCGCCATCGGCGCGGAACCCGGCGAGGAACGCCCCCGCATGCTGATCGCCACCGAGGCCGGCGCGGCCCGCCAGGTCGCCGCCGAGGTCCCGCTCGCCCTGCGCCCCGACGCGCCGGACATGCTCACCGCCGTCGCCCCGCCCGACCCGCGCGCCCTCCGCGACCAGGTCGACGGCGATCTCGGCGTGCTCCTGCTGATGCTCGCCGGGGTGTGCCTGGTGATCGGCGCGGTCGGCATCGCCAACACCACACTGGTCGCCGTCCTGGAACGGGTCGGCGAGATCGGCCTGCGCCGCTCCGTCGGCGCCCGCGGCGTGCACATCGCCGCCCAGTTCCTCGCCGAGTCGGCGGCGCTCGGCACCCTCGGCGGCCTGTTCGGCTGCAGCCTCGGCGTGGTCACCGTGGTCGCGACCGCGGGAGTTCGGGGCTGGACCCCGATCGCGGAACCGCTGGCGATCGCCCTGGCCCCCCTGATCGGCCTGGCCACCGGCGTGCTGGCAGGCGCCTACCCGGCGTACCGCGCGGCACGGATCGAGCCGGTGGAAGCGCTGCGCCGCTGACCCAGGCCTACCCGGCTTGCGACCAACCCTTCGCTGGTACGCCACGGGCTCGCGGTCTACCCGGCTTGCGGCCAACCCTTCGGTGGTACGCCGAGGCGCTTGCCGGGCTGCCGGTCACCGCAGCGGCGGTATGCCGTCATGGTCATGCCGCGACCCCGGCCGGGAGCGTCGTCCGGCAGAGCGGGTCGAGCACTGCCTGCACCGCCCGGATGTCGGTGCCGACCGCCGTCGCGAGCGAGCCCGGTCCGGCCAGCGGCATCACGGCCGCGCCCGCTCCGGGAACGCCCGGTTCGAGAAGGTCCGCCCCCGCCGCCACCAGTGTCCCGATGGCCCGGCCCTCGCCCAGCACCGCAGCGCCGTCCCAGCCCGGCGCGCCCGGGCCGACCGTGAGTTCGTGCCGGTAGAGGGTGACGCCGCCGTACCGGATCACGGTGTCCGCCCGGACCGCCCCGGAAGGCTCGTCGTGCCGCCCGCAGACCAGGTCGTCGCGCCACAGCAGCGAGCCGCCCTCGGCCACGTCCACCCTGGTCACCACCACGTGCTCGCAGCCGGCTGCGGCGATCAGCGGCTCCGGGAGCCAGCGCAGCGAACCACCGGCGGCAACCGTGGCGGTTACCGTCAGCACCGACGCCGGGGCCGGCCGTCCGGGCAGCGCCAGCGACGCCGCCACGCTGAGCATCTCCAGCCGGGCGCCCGGCCCGACCTCCACGTCCAGCCGCAGCACGTCCCCGCGCAACGGTCCGGCCGCCCCGCCGACCAGGTGAACCGTCACCCCGCCGTCGTGCTGTCGCGGTCCGGTCCGGCGAAGCAGCAGTGGCGACTCCCCGCGCAGCACCGCCAGCCGGGTTCCGCCGCGCCCGTCAGCCTCGGCGACGACCCGTGCCTCTGCCCGCATCAGTGCACCCCCGCCAACCGGAAGCCGCCGCGGTTACCGCTAGCGCCGCTGGTGGTGACCGCGGCGGCATCGCCGGCGGTGTTGCCGTTGGCGGGGTTGCTGCTAATGGCGTTGGTGGTAGTCGTGGCGGGATTGCCGGCGGTGTGGCCGTTGGCGGGGTTACTGCTAGTGGCGTTGGTGGTAGTCGTGGCGGCATCGTCGACGGCGCTGCCACCAGCGGGGTTACTGCTAGCTGCGCTGCCACCCGCGGTGCTGCCACCCGCGGCGCTGCGACGAGCGGCGATACCGCTAGTCGCGCTCTCACCCGCGGTGTCATCGCTGGCAGGGCTGCTATCAGTCCTGCCGGCGGTGACGAGGCTGCCGCCACTGCCGGCACACTGGGCGGCCGGTCGGATCCGGTGGGCCGGGGATACCGGTAGTGGCGGGGGCAGGTCAGGCGCCGAGGGCGGCGGGAACGGGTCAGGCACCGGCGGGGGTGGTGCGGGCCGCGACCAGGCCGCGGATCCAGTCGGCGACCGGGGTGGCCAACTTGTCCTCGGCCAGGGACAGGAACACCGTCGGCAGGTCGTGGCGGCGGGCCCTGGCGTCGCGGTCCATCACCGACAGGTCGGCGCCGACGAGCGGGGCCAGGTCGGTCTTGTTGATCACGAGGAGATCGGCGGTGGTCACGCCGGGGCCGCCCTTGCGGGGCACCTTGTCGCCGCCGGCCACGTCGACCACGAAGATCTGCTGGTCGATCAGGCCCTTGCTGAACGTGGCGGTCAGGTTGTCGCCGCCACTCTCGACCAGCACCAGGTCCAGCGGCCCGAGGGTGGCTTCGAGGTCCTCGACGGCGTCCAGGTTGGCCGAGATGTCGTCGCGGATGGCGGTGTGCGGGCAGCAGCCGGTCTCCACCGCGCGTACCCGTTCCTCCGGCAGCACGCCGTTGCGGAGCAGGAAGTCGGCGTCCTCGGTGGTGTAGATGTCGTTGGTGACCACCGCCAGGCGCAGTTCCTCGCCGAGGGCCCGGCACAGCGACGCGACGAGCGCGGTCTTGCCGGAGCCGACCGGGCCGCCGATGCCGATGCGCAGCGCGCGCGGCCCGGTGTGCAGTGGGGCGTGCGGGTCGACGCCCGGTTCGGGGTGCGTGTGCGGAACCTCGTCAGGGCCGTGTTCGTGCAGTTCAGGATGCAAAGAGACGCACCTCCCAGGTGGCGTGGTGCTCGGCGCCGATGTCGAGCAGGGGAGCGCCCGCGGCCGGCAGGTCGTCGACCGGGTCGCTGGACCGTTCCGCGGCGGCTGCCGCGATCCGGTCACAATCAGGGGCGAGCCGCGCCAGCAGCGCGTGCACCGCGTACGGATCAAGACCGAGAAGCCGGACCGCCGCACTCGCCGAGCCGGTGATCGTGCCGTGTACCGCGGCGACCGCGGCCTCGGCGGGCGTCAGCCCGGCAGCCGCGGCCAGTGCGCCGAGCGCGACCGGCTGATGGGGTGCACGCCCGACGTCGGGGATCGGCCACATCGCCCGGCCGGCCCGCAGCAGCGCCCGGCCCTGAGCACGGGACGCCTTCCGCAGCGCCGGCGAGGGGGTCCGGGCGTCGAGACCGGCGTCGAGTTCGGCGCACCGGTGGACGTCACCGCAGGCCGCCGCCGCGAACGCCGCCGACACCAGCCCGCCGGTGGCGAGTCTTCCGCGCAGGAAACCGTCCAGCCCACCGACGTCACGGACCCGCCCGGCGGCGATCTGCGGTTCCAGCCCGCCGGAGTGCGCGTGCCCGCCGGAGGGCAGCCGCCCGTCCGCGAGCAGCAACAACGTGGCCAGGCTCATCTAGAAGAGGAAGTAGCGCTGGGCCATCGGGAGCACGTCGACCGGGTCGGGTTCGATGACCTGGCCGTCGATGCGCACCTCGAAGGTGTCGGCTTTGACCTCGATGTGCGGCATCGCGTCGTTGAGGGTCATGTCGGCTTTGCCCACCGAGCGGGTGTCGGCCACCGGCACCAGTGCCCGTTTGACGCCGATCCGGTCGTTGAGCAGGGCGTCGATGGCCGCCGGGGCGACGAAGGCGAGGGAGGTCTGTGCCGGCACCACGCCGTACGAGCCGAACATCGGCCGCGGCAGCATCGGCTGCGGGGTGGGGATCGAGGCGTTCGCGTCGCCCATCTGCGCGTAGGCGATCATGCCGCCCTTGAGGACCAGCGCCGGGCGGACCCCGAAGAACGCCGGATCCCAGAGGACCAGGTCGGCGAGTTTGCCGGGCTCGACCGAGCCGACCTGTTCGGCCATGCCGTGTGCGGTCGCCGGGCAGATCGTGTACTTCGCGACGTAGCGTTTGGCGCGGTTGTTGTCCGCCGCGGTGTCGCCGGGCAGGGATCCGACGCGGGCCTTCATCACGTGCGCGGTCTGCCAGGTACGGGTGACCACCTCACCGACCCGCCCCATCGCCTGCGAGTCCGACCCGATCATCGAGATCGCCCCGAGATCGTGCAGGTAGTCCTCGGCGGCCATGGTCGACGGCCGGATCCGGCTCTCGGCGAACGCCAGGTCCTCCGGCACCGCCGAGTTCAGATGGTGGCAGACCATCAGCATGTCGAGGTGCTCGCTGAGGGTGTTGCGGGTGTACGGCCGGGTCGGGTTCGTCGACGACGGCAGGATGTTCGGCTGTGACGCCACGGTGATGATGTCCGGCGCGTGGCCGCCGCCCGCGCCCTCGGTGTGGTAGGCGTGGATCGACCGCCCGGCGATGGCCCGCAGCGTCTCCTCGACGAACCCGGCCTCGTTCAGCGTGTCGGTGTGGATCGCCACCTGCACCCCGGAGGCGTCGCACACCTTGAGGCAGGCGTCGATCGCCGCGGGCGTGGTGCCCCAGTCCTCGTGCAGTTTGAACCCGCCGGCGCCGCCGCGCAGCTGTTCCCACATGGACTCGGCGGACATCGTGTTGCCTTTGCCGAGCAGCAGCACGTTGATCGGCCAGGTGTCGAGGGACTCCAGCATGCGGGCGAGGTGCCAGGCGTTCGGGGTGACGGTGGTGGCCTTGGTGCCCTCGGCCGGGCCGGTGCCGCCGCCGATGATCGTGGTGATGCCGGCGGCGAGCGCGGTGTCCAGGATCGTGGGGCTGATCAGGTGCACGTGGCTGTCGATCGCGCCGGCCGTGAGGATCTTGCCGTTGCCGGCGATGATCTCGGTGCCCGCGCCGATGACCAGGCCGGGGTGCACGCCGTCCATGGTGTCCGGGTTGCCGGCCTTGCCGATGGCGACGATCCGGCCGTCGCGGATGCCGACGTCGGCCTTGACGATGCCCCAGTGGTCGAGCACCACCACGCCGGTGATGACGGTGTCCGGGGTGCCCTCGGCGCGGGTGGCGCGGGACTGGCCCATGGACTCGCGGATCACCTTGCCGCCGCCGAAGACGACCTCGTCGCCGGGGACGGGACCGGCGCTGCGGTCCTCCTCGATCTCGATCAGCAGGTTGGTGTCGGCGAGCCGGATCCGGTCACCCTTGGTGGGCCCGAGGAGCGCCGCATAGCGGCGCCGATCCAGGAACGTCATCGGGGACTCCCGTTGTGCTCGCCCTCGCCGGTGTCCTCGTCGAGGGAACCGGCCGGCTCGATGTCGGTGGGGTCGTGCGCGGGCGGCGCAGGGTTCCTGTCGAGCGGGCCGGCGGCCAGGCCGCGCAGGCCCGGCACGATGCGGTTGCCGGTGAACGCGACGAGCGTGACGTCCCGCGGGATGCCGGGCTCGAACCGCACGGACGTGCCGGCCGGGATGGCGAGCCGGTGCCCCCAGGCGGCCTCGCGGTCGAAGTCGAGGGCGGCGTTCGACTCGGCGAAGTGGAAGTGCGAGCCGACCTGCACGGGCCGGTCGCCGGTGTTGCGGACGGTCAGCGCGCACGTCGTACGCCCGGCGTTGATCTCGATGTCGCCGTCGCCGAAGAGGATCTCGCCGGGGATCACGAGATCGGCCCGTGCACGGTGACGAGCTTGGTGCCGTCCGGGAAGGTGGCTTCGACCTGCACCTCGGCCAGCATCTCGGGCACCCCCTCCAGAACGTCGTCGCGGGTGAGCACCCGGCGGCCGGAGTCCATCAGCTCGGCGACGGTCCGGCCGTCCCGGGCGCCTTCCAGCAGGAAGGCGGTGATGATCGCGGTGGCCTCGGGATAGTTGAGCTTCAGGCCGCGATCGCGGCGGCGCTGGGCGACGTCGGCGGCGACGTGGATGAGCAGGCGTTCCTGCTCGTGCTGGCTGAGGAACAAAAGGGACCTCCTGATCGCGCCCGGGAATGCTCTCAGGGGGAAGTTTCGGGCGTGTAACCCCTCTGTGATCAAAACACTCTTGCGGCGACTCCGTCGATCAAAAGCTCCACGGCCAGGGCGAAACCGGTGTCGTCGGCGCCCATCGGGCGGTGCATCGTCCCGTTGACCTCGGTGTGCAGCAGCCCGCCGACCAGCGCGACCAGGACCGCGCCGGTGCGCTCGAACTCGGGCTCGGGCAGACCGGCGCCGCGCAGCACGGTGGCACCGGTTCGTCCAGGAGGCCCTCGCCGAGCAGGGCGACGCGGTGTGGGAGTTCCTCGATCAGGGCGGGCACATCTACCTGTGCGGAGACGGCGCCCGGATGGCGCCCGCCGTCCGCACCGAGTTGTACGCCATCCTCCGCCGCCACACCGGCGCCACCGCCGAACAGGCCGAGGCGTGGCTGCGCTCCCTGGAAGCGGCCGGCCGCTACCAGCAGGACGTCTTCGCCTGACCCTCTCCGCCGGGCCGCCTAGCTGGGCGGGGGACCCGAGCCGCCCGGATCCTCGCCGCCGGGCGGCTCCACCGGCTCGCTGTCGGAGGTGGAGTCACCCGGATCGGGTTCCTCCGGGGTGCGGCTCGACGTGCGGGTGCGGGTGCGGGCCGGCGGCGGATTCTTCCGGGCCGTGGTGGTGGCGGCGGGAGCCGGGCGCGTCGGAGACGGCGTCACCGAGTCCGACGGGGCCGCCGACGGGGCCGCCGACGGGATGACCGGTGGCGGAACCGAGAACCAGCCGAACGGATCCGCCAGACCGATCGCCGCGCCCGTCCCGGTCAGCAGCACCAGCACCGTGACCAGCAGCGCGACCCAGCGTGCCGGATGCCGCGGCGTACCGGCGAACGGCGCCGCAGGCGGCGGGCCCGGAGGCTGCCACGGCCGCGGCACGGGGACCGGCGACCGGCGCGGGATCGGCGCGGTGACCACCTCCGTGGCCAGCGGAACCGCGTCACCGGACTCGGCGCCGCCCGCATCCGAGGCGGCCGCCGCCATCGCCGCCGCCGAGGGCGGGCGGTCCGCCGGATCCTTGGCGAGAGCGCGTTCCACCAGGGCGCGGACCGCCGGGGGCACGGTCGCGGGCAGGGGGGCCGGCTCCTCGGTGAGGTGCCGCAACGCGATGGCGACCGCGTCGCCGCCGGTGAACGGGGGCTGCCCGGTGAGGCAGTGGTAGGCGACGGCGCCGAGCGCGTACAGGTCGGTGGCCGGGCCGATGGTCTGCTTGGACACCTGCTCGGGAGCCATGTAGCAGGCGGTGCCGATGATGTTGTGGGCGCCGGTCAGGGTCTCCGACGTCGTCGATCGGGCCACCCCGAAGTCGACGAGCACCACGTTGCCGTCCGGCTCGATGATCAGATTGCCCGGGGTGACGTCGCGGTGCACGATCCCGGCCTGGTGCGCGGCGTGCAACGCCCGGGCCGCCTGCGCCACCACCGACATCGTCTCCGCCGGGGACAGCGGCCCGCGCTCCTCCAGCCGCCGCTTCAGGGACTCGCCGTCGATCCGGGCCATCACCAGGTAGGCGCCGGCCGGGGTGGTGCCGTAGTCGTACACCGCGGCGATCCCGGGATGCCGCAACGCCGCCATGGTCCGCGCCTCGTGCTCGAACCGCCGCTGGAAACTGGTCTCCGCAGCCGGCCCGGCGCGCAGCACCTTCACCGCGACGGTGCGTCCCAGCACGGTGTCCGTACCGCGCCAGACCTCGCCCATGCCACCGGAGGCGATCAGCTCGTCCAGCCGGTATCGCCCGCCCAGCGACTCTCCCGCATCGGGCATGCCCGCAGCTTACGACGCATCCGCCGCATTCGATGCCCGCCGTCACCCGCCGCGGCGGCGCCCCGTCCTGCACCACGCCGATCACTTCCGGTCCGCCGGGCTTCTCTCACCCTTCGGCGGTACGGGCCACGCACCGTCCCGTGCCTCCCCGCAGCCGCGGCACGCGCCCCCTCACCACCGTCCCCCGGTGCCACTCATGCATGCCCCGCACGGCTACCCCCACGGCTGCGGCGGCGTGTGCGTGCGGTCGTCTCCCGGTGCCACTGATGTTTGCTTCGTGCGGTTACCCCTGCGGTTGTGGCGGGCGTCCGGGCACGGCCGTCCTCCGGTGCCAGTCCTGCATGCCCCGCACGGTCACCCCTCGGGTGGTTGTCAGTGCTGACTCGGAAGTCGGCCATCACCGGAGCTCATGCCTTGATCGAAAACGTTATGTCAGCCGCGCCCAGCTTTCACGCACGGCACGGGCGTCGCAAGGACACGGACGGCTGTCTCAGCGCCGCGGAGACAGCACTGACAACCAGCCGGATGAACCGCACCCCCGCATCTTCCCCAGCGGCGAGGCGGTCAGCCGTTTTCGTTATCGTTCGTCCCGTTATCGTCGGATCCGCCGGTCTCCTCGCCGCCCGGTGTCGGGTCCGTCGCAGGCGGCGCCGTGGTGGCTCCACCGCCGCCTGTCTCACCGCCGCCGGTCTCGCTGTCACCCGTCTCACCGTCACCCGTCTCGCCGCCTCCGGTCTCCCCGCCGGGTTGGCCGCCGGTCTGGCCGCCCGTCTCTCCGCCGGCCGGAGTGGCCGCCGTCTCGGCCGGCCGCGTCGCTGCCGGACCGCCCGTGCGGGTCGGCTTCGTCTGCGTGCGCTGCGTGTTCGCCGGTTGATCCGGGTCGCCGGCCGGTTGGCCGGCTCTCTTCCCGCCGGTGGCCGGCGGCCCGGAGACGGCCGGTGCGGCCGGGGCGCCGGGTGTCGGAGCCGGGTCACTCGAGAACGCTCCGAGCGCGGCGGCGACGCCCAGCCCACCCAGTCCGAGCACGGCGACCGCCACCAGCAGCAGAACCGGCAACCGACGGCGTCGCCGGCCGGCTCCCGCTGTATCCGGCGCCACGAGTTCCGGTGCCGCCGGCTCGGCGGCACCGCCCACACCTGCTCGGGCCGCGCCTGTTCCGGTCGCGCCTGTTCCAGCGGTGGGCGCTCCGGCGGTGGGCGCTCCGGCGGTGTCGGCCGTCGCGCGGTCCGGCGCCCATATCGCCGTTCGTCCCGGTGATGCGGTCGGACGCGGCGGCGTTGCGGCCGCCGCGACGGCAGCGGAGGCCGCGTCCTTCGGGATGGCCCTGGTCGCCGCCGGGCCGTCACCGTCCGCCGCGGGAGTGGAGGCCGAGTCGCGGGTCTCCGCCGGGCCCCCGCCGACCGTGCTCGACCCGGCTTGATCAGGAGAGTGAGGGCCCGCAGCGGTGGCATACCCGACGTCTGACGCCGGTTCCGGTGAGAGGCCGGTGGCGCCCGGGCCGGAAGTGGCTGCCCCGACCGCGGAGCCGTTTGAGGGGGTGAGGCTTCCATCGGCCGGGGAGCCGTTCGAGGGTGGAAGGGTTCCGGCGGGCGGGAAGCTGTCGGAGTCGTCGGCCATGGGGACTCCGGCGATGCCGAACCAGGGCGCGTCTGCCCTGGTGGCGGCCAGTCCCTCCGCGGTGGCGCCGTTCGCTGCCGTGTTGCCGCCGGCAGGAGTGGCCCCGCTGCCGGCGGGGGTGGCGTCCGTGCCGGTGGAGCCGGTGCCGGAGACGGCCGCGTCGGCGGCGTCGGCCATCGCGCCCGCGGAGGCGAAACGCGCCGCCGGGTTCTTGGACAGCGCGGTCCGGACCAGGTCGCGTACCGGGGCCGGGATGTCGGCCGGCAGCGGTGGCGGTTCGTCCTCGATGTGCTGCAGGGCAACCGCGATCGGGTTGTCGCCCTGGAACGGTGGATGTCCGGCGAGGCAGTGGTAGGCCAGAGCGCCGAGCGCGTAGACGTCCGCGGCCGGTCCGGTCTGTTGCCGGGTGACCTGCTCGGGTGCGATGTAGAGGGCGGTGCCGACGACCTCCCGCGCGCCGGTGACCGTGCCGGAGTGCGCGGAGCGGGCCACTCCGAAGTCGACGAGGACGACCGTACCGTCCGGTTCGACGAGGAGGTTGCCGGGTTTGACGTCGCGGTGCACGATCCCGGCGGCGTGTGCGGCCTCCAGGGCGCGGGCGGCCTGCGCGACGACCGACATGGTCTCGTCGGGGGTGAGCCGGCCCCGCCCGGCCAGGACCTGGTTCAGCGGCCGCCCGTCGACTCGGGCCATGACCAGGTAGGCGTCCTCGTTCCCGGTGCTGCCGAAGTCGTAGACGGCGACCACACCGGAGTGCCGCAGCGCGGCGAGGGCGCGGGCCTCGTGCCGGAACCGGCGCTGGAATCCGGGGTCGGTGGCCCGGTCGGCGAGCAGGGTCTTGACCGCGACGGCCCGGCCGAGCACGGTGTCCGTCGCCTGCCAGACCTCGCCCATACCGCCGGCGGCGATGCGATCGTCCAGCCGGTACCGTCCACCGAGCAGCTCTCCGGGAGAAGACATGGATGTTGCTCTACCCCGGAGAGTGCCCGGTTACCCGCCGCCTCAGAACGGTGTGCCCGGCTCGGCGCCAGGCGAAGGGACTCAGGCGCCGGTGTAGAGGACGGCGTCGATCTCGATGTCGAAGCCGACCAGGGCCACCGGGATGGTGGTGCGGACCGGGAGGTGCTCGCCCTTGATGTATTCGCGGTAGATCTCGTTCATCGCCGGGAAGTCGTCGAAGTCGCGCAGGTACACACCGATCTTGACGGCGTCGTCCAGGCTGGAGCCGGCCGCCTCGGCGACCGCGGCCAGGTTGCGGAACGCCGCGTGCGCCTGTTCGGCGAAGCCGCCGGTCACCCAGGTGCCGTCCGGCAGTGCGGGGACCGCCCCGGCCAGGTAGATGGTGTCGCCGGCGACGACGGCGTGCGAGTACGGGCCACCGGGCGGCGCCGCCTTGTCGGTCATCACGGCACGCTTGGGCATGGGGTCTCTCCTCGGTTCGCTGTTTCGGAAAGGTTCACTGTCTCGGGAACTGTTCGGCCAGGCCGTCCGCCTCCACCAGGGGTGCGGCGAGCAGGGCACGGATGTCGCGCTCGCGCCGGGTCAGGGCGGCGCGCTGGGCGTCGGTGAGCGGGATCCACGGGGCCGGTGGGGCGGGCAGCCGCGGCGGGAGGGGACGGCCGGCGACGTAGGTGGCCTCGTTGACCAGCCGGACCGGCGAGGTGCGGGTCTGCCGGTGCGCGTCGACGACGGTGAGCGGCTCCGCCCGTACCTCGAAGATCGCGAAATCGGCGGGGTCGCCGACCGTGAGCGTGCCGCCGGGCAGATCCAGTGCCCGCGCCGGGTGTGTGGTGACCGCCGCGATCACCTCGGGCAGCGGCACGCCGACGGCGAGCAGTTTCGCCATCGTGGTGGGCAGGTCGAAGACCGGCCCGTGCAGGGAGCGGGCGTGCAGGTCGGTGGAGACGGTGTAGGGCCGCAGCCCGGCGTCGAGTTGCGCTTCGAGGACGTCGAAGGCGAATCCGCCGGAGCCGTGACCCAGGTCGAGCAGCACGCCCCGGTCGGCTGCGGCGCGGACCGCCGGGCCGAGCGGGGCGGCGATGCCGCTGGCGCAGTGGGTGACCAGGTCGCCGGGCCGGAGCAGGTCGAGGACGTCGTCGAGGGTGGGCGGCGCGGTACCGATGTGGACCATCACCGGCACACCGCAGGTTTCGGCGGCGGCCAGCCCGCGCCGCAGCGGCTCGACCCCGTTGGCACCGACCGTCTCCCGGTCGATGCGTACCTTGATGCCGTGGAACAGGTCCCGGTTGGCCTGGATCGCGTCGACGGCCAGAGGCACGTCGCAGTTGGCCAGGTCGCGGCTCTCCCCGGTGCGCCCGGCGAGCCCGACGGCGGAGATGTTGAGCAGCGCCCGTACCCGCACCGACGTGGTCTGGGCGACCCGGCGCAGCCCGGCGACCGTGTAGGCGCCCGCGGATCCGGCGTCGACCCAGGTGGTGACGCCGGAGTACCAGGCGACCGGGTCGGGGTCGATGCCCCAGTAGCCGGGTCCGACGTGGGTGTGCACGTCGATCAGGCCGGGGGTGATCAGGTGGCCGGTGACGTCGATGATCCGGTGCGCGTCGCGGGGCAGGTCCGGCCCGGCCGCGGCGATGCGGCCGCCCCGGACCGCGATGTCGCCGGGCTCCGCGCCGGTCAGCAGCAGGTCCCAGGTCATCGGGCGGTCTCCAGGGCGCCGGCGATGGTCAGCCGGTAGAGGCGGGTGGGGCGGCCTTTGCGGTGTTCCTGCGCGCTGCCGGTCTCCTCGACCAGGTCGGCCGCGGTGAGTTTGCGGATCAGGCGGCGCCCGCTGGGGTCGGTGATGCCGAGGGTGCGGGCGAGTTCGCCGGGGGAGAGCGGGCGGCCCGCCAGGCTCTTCTCGATGGCGGCGAGCCGGGACAGGGTGGCCGCGCTGAGGCCGGCCCGGGCGGCGAGGTGCTCCAGGCCGCCGTGTTCCCGGTACGAGTAGGCGAGCGGCACCCCGGTCGCCCCCATCGGCCCGATCGTCATCCCGTCGGCGGTGAACAGGTAGGCGCCGGGGTCGTCGTCCTGTTCGGCCCGGGCCGCGGCCCGTTCGGCGAGGGTGACGCTGAGCCGGGCCGATCCGCCGATGCCGAATCCGGCGACCGCCCGGACCCCGAGGGTGTCGCGGGCCTCGGCGAGCACCGGCAGTCCCACCCACTGGTGGGTGACGGTCTCGAAGAGGGCGGCGGGGGCGAAGACCAGCACCCCGCGGCTGCCGCGATGGTCGATCCAGGCCTCGGCGAACTCGGGGGTGTTGAGCAGCAGGTGTTGCAGGCCGACCCGGGCGCGGTCCAGGTCGGCACCGGCTTCCGGGCGCCCGACCAGGAACAGGCCGGCCGCGAAGCGTTGCCCGTCGGCCCGTTTGTTGCGGATCCGCAGGGCGAGCTCGTGCAGGTCGGCGCGGATGGTGCCGGGGGTGGCGAGGGCGTGCAGGACCGCGGTCTGCCCGTCGAGGGCGGCGGCGACGCCCATCCGGACGCTGATCACGTACGGCGCGCCGGTGCGGGCCAGTTGCTCGCGGTGGAAGTCGACGACCTCGCTGATCGGCTGGTCCGCCTCGAACGGCAGCGCGGCGATCGCGGTCCGGTCCAGGCCGAGCGCGGCGGCCACCTCGTCGACGGTCTCGCCGGCGAACGTGTCGACGCTGACCGGGGTGGCGGGCCAGCCGTTGCCGCGGGCCCGGGCCCAGGCCAGCGCCAGGTCGAGGGCGGCCGAGCGGGTGACGGTGAACGGCAGGTCGGCGGGGATCAGGTCGCGGGCCCGGGCGTACGGCACCAGACCGAGCAGCAGGCCGTCGGGCCGGTGCTCGCGCAGCAGGCCGGCGACCCGGTCGCGGATCTCGTCCTCCCGCTCGTAGACCGCCCAGGCGAACTCGACGCCGGTGAGGGTGCGTGCCGCGTCCTCGAACCGGGCCCGGTGACCGGCGTGCAGCACCAATCCGATCACCATCTCGCCCGCCCCGTTCTCAAGTGGTTCGTTATTCGCCGTCGTAGCGTGTCCGACCCGTGGCCGCCCGGTCAAGTCACGTTCCTGTTTCCGGCGTTAAAACGGAGATTCGAGGGTTGACGACGGCCTGGTGAGGGCCGCACGCTAGGGCGCACTGAAACGAACTATTAACGAACCTAGTTCGTATGGAGTGTGCACATGAGACTGCGACTCGCGGCAGCCGCCGCCCTCGCTGTGACGATGACCGCCTGCGCCCCTTCCACGTCGGCCCCGGCCACCACCGCCTCCGGCGGCGGCCCGACGACCGGCGCCCTCAAGGTCTGGCTCTTCGACGAGCCCAACCGGGCGCCGAAGGAGGCCGTGGTCAAGGAGGCGATCACCGAGTTCACCGCGGCCCACCCGGAGACCTCGGTCGAGGTGCAGTACATCCCGGTGGACACCCGCAGCGAGCGGTTCAAGGGCGCCTTCAACGACCCGGCCAGCGCGCCGGACGTCGTCGAGTACGGCAACACCGACCTGCCCGAGTACGCGGTCGCCGGCGGTCTCGCCGACGTCGGCCCGGTCGTCTCCGGCTGGTCCGAGGGCGCCGACCTGGCCGCCGACGCCAAGGCCAGTGCCACCTACCAGGGCACCCTGCTCGGCGTGCCCTGGTACCTCGGCGTCCGGGCGCTCTACTACCGCACCGACGTGTTCACCGAGCTCGGCCTGAAGCCGCCGGCCACCCTCGCCGAGCTGGCCACCACGGCGAAGACGGTCCGGGCGCGCAAGCCGGAGATGTTCGGGGTCGCGGTCGGCGGCAAGTACACCTTCGGGGCGCTGCCGTTCGTCTGGGCCAACGGCGGCGACATCACCTCGATCGACTCGGCGCAGTCGCGGGCCGGGCTGACCGCGTACACCGGCCTGATCGCCGCGGACAACTGCCCGCCGCAGAACTGCGCCGACCTGACCGGCGGCAAGACCGTCGAGCTGTTCGCCAGCGGCAAGGCGGCGATGGGCATCCTCGGCAACTTCAACCGGGCGGCCGTCGACGCGGGCGCCGCGAAGGGTGAGTACGCGGTCGTGCCGCTGCCCGGTCTCACCGCGGGCTCGGTCGCGCCGGCGTTCGCGGGCGGCAACAACCTCGGCATCATGAAGAACGCCCAGCGCCCGGCCCTGGCCGCCGACTTCCTGACGCTGCTGGCCGGCAAGAAGTACCAGACGAAGATGTACGACGCGATGGGCAACCTGCCGACCCTGAAGTCCGCCAGCGCCGAGGTCGCCGCCAAGGACGCCTTCGTCAAGCCGTTCATCGACACCATCGACGCCGGTACGAGGTTCGTCCCGCTGGACCCGGGCTGGGGCAAGATCGACGCCTCGGCGGTGCTGCCCACGATGATCCAGAAGGTGGCGACCGGCAAGGCGACCGTCGACGAGGCCACCACCGAGGCCGCCAAGCTGATCGACGAGGCCCTCAAGAAGTGAGCCGAGTACGCACCCGGGCACCGCTGTGGCTGCTCCTGCCGGCCGCGGTGGTGCTCGGCGGTCTCTTCCTCTACCCGATGTACCAGCTCGGCCTGCTCTCCGTGCTGGACTTCACCCAGGCACAGGTCAGCGGCGGCCGGCCGACCCGGTTCGTCGGCGCGGAGAACTACACCCGGCTGTTCGGCGACGACCGGTTCTGGTCGGTGCTGGGCGCGACGGTGCTGTTCGCCGCCGCCTGCGTGCTCGCCACCCTGGCCGTCGGCGCCGGGCTCGCGGTGCTGCTGACCAGGGTGAGCCGGATCCCGCGGCTGCTGCTGTCGCTGGCCGCGCTGGCCGCCTGGGCGGTGCCGGCCGTGTCCGGCTCGACCACCTGGATGTTCCTGTTCGACACCGACCTCGGTTTCGTCAACCAGCTGTTCGGCATCGAGGGCTTCAACTGGATGTACGACAGGTACACCGCGTTCGGCCTGGTCGGCGCGGTGGTGGTGTGGGCGTCCTTCCCGTTCGTGATGGTCACCCTGTACGCCGGCATCGAGGCGATCCCGAAGTCGGTGCTGGAGGCCGCCGCCCTGGACGGGTCGGGCGCCTGGCGCACCTTCTGGCGGATCATGGTGCCGATGCTGCGGCCGGTCCTGGCGATCGTGGTCATCCAGTCGATCATCTGGGACTTCAAGGTGTTCACCCAGATCTACGTGATGACCCACGGCGGTGGCCTGGCCGGTCAGAACCTCACCCTCAACGTGTACGCCTACCAGCAGGCCTTCGCCTCCAGCGAGTACGGCCGCGGCGCCGCGATCGGCGTGGTCATGATGCTGATCCTGCTGGCCGTCACGCTCGTCTACCTCAGGGCCCTGCGCCGATCGGGGGAACAACTGTGAGAGCCGGCCGCCGGCTGCTCGACGCGGCAGCCGTGGTGATCGCCCTGATCACCGTCTTCCCGATCTACTGGATGGTCCTGGCCGCGGTGAAACCGGCCGGGGAGATCCAGTCCCTGGACCAGAAGCCGTGGACGCTCGCGCCGTCGCTGGACGCCTTCCGCCGGGTCCTGGCCGTCAACGACTTCGGCCGTTACCTGCTCAACAGCGTCCTGGTCGCGCTGGCCGTGGTGCTGATCAGCGGGCTGATCGCGTTCCTGGCCGCGGTCGCGCTGACCCGGTTCAGGTTCCGGTTCCGCACCACCATCCTGGTCACCTTCCTGATCGCCCAGATGGTGCCGATCGAGGCGCTCACCATCCCGCTGTTCTTCCTGGTCCGCGACGTCGGCACGGTGGTGCCCGGGATCGGCCTGAACACCCTCGGGTCGCTGGTGCTGGTGCACACCGCGTTCACCCTGCCGTTCGCGATCTGGATGCTGCGCGGCTTCGTGCAGGCGATCCCCGACGAGCTCGACGAGGCGGCCCAGCTGGACGGGGCGGGCCGGTTCACCGTGCTGTGGCGGATCCTGCTGCCGCTGGTCGCCCCGGGACTTGCCGCCACCAGCGTGTTCTCCTTCATCCACGCGTGGAACGACTTCCTGTTCGCGCGTACCTTCATCATCAGCGAAGCCGACCTCCAGACCCTGCCGATGGCGCTGCTGGTCTTCTTCAAACCCGACGAGAACGACTGGGGTGCGATCATGGCGGCGTCGACGCTGATGACCGTACCGGTGCTGATCTTCTTCCTGGTGGTGCGCCGGCGCCTGGTGGCCGGCCTCGGCGGGGCGGTGAAGGATTGATCCCCAAACCCCTTGCGGTGGTACGCGCGGAGCACGGCACCGTGCCGGTCCGGCCCGGCGACGAGCACGCCCGGATCGATCCGTCCCTGCCCCGGGAGGGCTACGTCCTGGACTGCACGTCCGACCGGGTGGAGCTGGCCGGCGGTTCCGAGGCCGGGCTCTTCTACGGCAGGCAGACCCTGCGCCGCCTGCTGCCGGTGGACGCCGTCGAGGGCGAGGTCGAGCGGGTGCGGATCGAGGACGCGCCCCGGTTCGGCTGGCGGGGCGTGCTGCTCGACGTGGCCCGCCACTTCATGCCGGTGCACGACGTGCTGCGCTTCGTCGACCTGCTCGCCTTCCACAAGCTGAACGTGCTGCACCTGCACCTGACCGACGACCAGGGCTGGCGCATCGAGGTGCCGGGGTGGCCGCGCCTGACCGAGGTGGGCTCCTGGCGTGCCGAGAGCATGCTCGGCTCCCGGATCCACGGCCGGTACGACGGCCGCCCGCACGGCGGCTTCTACACCACCGCCGACCTGCGCCGCATCGTCTCCTACGCGGCCGACCGGCACATCACGGTGGTGCCCGAGGTGGACATGCCCGGGCACATGCAGGCGGCGATCGCGGCGTACCCGGAACTCGGCAACGGATTCGCCGGTCCGGTGCGGACCGGCTGGGGCATCTCCGAGCACGTGCTCAACCTGACACCCGCCACCCTGGACTTCTGCCGGCAGGTCCTCGACCACGTCTGCGACGTCTTCGGCTCCGAGCTGATCGGCATCGGCGGTGA
Organism: Actinoplanes utahensis; assembly: GCF_016862455.1. Taxonomy (GTDB): domain Bacteria; phylum Actinomycetota; class Actinomycetes; order Mycobacteriales; family Micromonosporaceae; genus Actinoplanes; species Actinoplanes utahensis. Next base: position 10,490 of record NZ_BOMZ01000026.1, on the reverse strand, counting down.
CGAGTGCCCCACCGTGGAATGGCCCGGCGGCCGGGAGCTGCAGGCCGCGTTCACCGCCGAGATGGCCGCGCACCTGGCGACCCGGGGCCGCCGGGTCTACGGCTGGGACGAGATCCTGGCCGGTGGCGCCCCGCCCGGCGCGGTGATCGCCGCCTGGCGCGGCACCGAACCGGCGCTGATCGCCGCCCGGGTCGGCCATCAGGTCGTCGCGTGCCCCGACGTGCGGCTCTACCTCGACTACCGGCAGTCCGACCACCCGGACGAGCCGACGCCGGTCGGCACCCTGCTCACCCTCCGGGACGTCCACGACTACGAGCCGCCCGCCGACCCGCTCGTCCTCGGCGCGCAGGCGAACATCTGGACCGAGCACATGGAGTCGCTGCGGCGGGTCGAATACATGGCGTTCCCCCGGCTGTGCGCGTTCGCCGAGGTGATGTGGGGACCGGCCGAGCGTGACTTCGCCGACTTCTCCGCCCGGCTGTCGGACCATCTGGCACGCCTGGACGCGCTCGGCGTCAACTACCGGCCGCTGTCCGGGCCGCGGCCGTGGGACGCCCGGCCGGACGCGCCGGGCCATCCCCGTACCCTCGACGATCGTCTCGCCGAACTCCGCGAGATGACCGCGGACCTGCGGTGACGCTAACCGGGCAGCAGCGGCTCCAGCCGCAGGGCCAGACGCAACGGGCGGCCGGTGACCGCGCCGTCGCCCTCGAACGTCCACACCTCGGACAGCACCGCCTGCACGAAACCCCACGCCAGCACCCGCTCGTACGGCATGCCGAGCCCGTCGGCGAGCTGCTCGATCCGGGCCGCCGCGAAAGCGAGGACGGTGTCGTCGGTGCCCTCCGGGTCCGGGTTGTAGAGCAGCGCGCCGATCTCGTACCCCGGATCGCCGATCACCCCGTGCGGGTCGATCGCCAGCCACGGCTCCCGCTCCGCGGACAGCACGTTGTCGTGGTGCAGGTCGCCGTGCAGCACCACCCGCCCGGTCGCCGTCGCGCACAGCTCCTCGAACAGGCCGGCGGCCCGTTGCACCAGGTGGCGGGGGATCGGGTCGTCGCCCGGGAAGCGCACCAGATGGTCACGGAACGAGCGGATCCGGCCGGACAGCTCGGGCAGCGCCACCCCGGCGGGCGCCGGCCGGTGCAGCCGGCGCACCACGGCGATCAGGGCGGCGGTCGCGTCGGCATCCCGGTGCGGCACGAGGCCGCGCAGCTGCTCGCCCGGCCGGGCCTCCTCCAGCAGCAGCGCGCCGCGGGCGTCGTCGCGGGCCAGCACCCTGATCGCCCCGTGCCCGGCGAAGCACTCCAGCGCGGTCGCCTCGTCCGCCAGATGGCCGGCCTCCGGAACGCCGAGCTTGAGCACCGCCGTCGTGCCGTCCGCCCGGCGCACCCGGCCCACCCAGTTCATGCTCAGCGGCAGGGACCCGGCCGGCTCCAGCTCCCAGTCGCGCATCACCTCCGCGGTGACCAGCGGCAACCGGGCGAGCCAGCGGCGGCCGTCGTCACCCCAGCAGTTCTCGACGGTCCGCGTGAAGGTGTCCGGCAGCATGACGTCCGTTATAGAGAATCCGCCTGAGAAGAGAGGTGCCGGTGTGACCATCGACTGGCGTAGCAAGGGATTCTGGCAGCCCTCCGGTTCGCGGAGCGTGGCCGAGATCGCCGCCGAGCGCCCGAGCATCTTCGGCGGCGGGTTCACCTGGCCGCTGCTGACCGTGCGGCAGGCCGCGGTGGAGGCGAACATCGCCACCATGGCCGCGTACTCCCGGCGGCACGGCTTCGACTTCGCGCCGCACGCCAAGACCACGATGGCGCCGGCGCTGCTCGACGCGCAGATGCGGGCCGGGGCGTGGGGCATGACCGTGGCCACGCCCAACCAGGCGCTGGTGATGCGGCGGCTCGGCATCGAACGGGTGCTGATCGCCAACGAGATCCTCGACCCGGCCGCGCTGCGCTGGCTGGCGGACGAGAGCGCCGCCGGCTGGGAGGTCTACTTCCAGGCCGACTCGGTCGCCGGAGTGCGGGCGGCGGCGGCGACCGGCGGGCCGCTGCGGATCCTGGTCGAGCTGGGGCACGCGGGTGGGCGTACCGGGGTGCGGGGCCTGGACCAGCTGGAGACGGTGGCGCGGGCCGTCGCCGCGGCGCCCGGCCTCGAACTGGCCGGGGTCACCGGGTACGAGGGCCAGCTCCACGACCAGCAGGACGTGGACGCCTTCCTGGACGAACTGGTCGCCGGAGTGACCCGGCTGGCCGATGCCGGGCTCCTGCCACCGGCGCCGATCGTGTCGGCCGGCGGCAGCGCGTGGTTCGACCGGGTCGCCGAGCGGTTCGCCGGCCTGACCAGCCCGGCACGGCTGATCCTGCGCAGCGGCGCCTCGGTCACCCACGACGACGGGTTCTACCGGGAGAAGACCCCGTTCCTGCGGGTGCCGGGGGAGGGGCCGCTCGCGGCGGCGCTGGAGATCTGGGCCCAGGTGCTGTCCACGCCGGAGCCCGGGCTCGCGCTCGCCGGGATGGGCAAGCGGGACGCGCCGTTCGACGAAGGGCTGCCGGTGCCGATGGAGATCCGCCGCGGGGACGGGACGGTCGAGGCGGCCACCGGGCTGTCGGTGACCAGACTGAACGATCACCACACGTACCTGGCCGTCGACGGCGCCGATCTGGGGCCGGGGGATCTGATCCGGTTCGGCATCTCGCACCCCTGCACCGCCTTCGACAAATGGCGGGACATCCCGGTGGTCGACGAGGACCGGCACGTCGTGGACGTGCTGCACACCTACTTCTGAGGCGGCTCGACCAGCAGCCGGGCGTACTCCGCCATCGACCGCCGGTACTGCGGCAGGTGGCGGGCCGGCGCGCCGACCGCGACGGAGACCGCCTCCCGCTCCCGGCCCACGTCGGTCAGGGCCAGGGCCGGCACGGTCTACACCGCGTCGTCCAGGTGGTCGGAGCCGGTGGCCGGCTCGGCTCCCCTTCCGCTGTGCTCACCACGGAAGCCTCGCAGACCCGCGGTGGCGCCGGAAAGCGGATGTGGTGATCGACTGCCTCCTGCCAGACTGCCGGCCGTGAAGACGATGACGTTGTGGCGGCCGACCGGGCCGAAGGAGCTCGCCCTGGTCGAGGAGAGCGGCTGGCGGCGGTGGCCGCCACGGCTGCCGGACCAGCCGATCTTCTACCCGGTCCTCAACGAGGAGTACGCGACCATGATCGCCCGGGACTGGAACGTCCCGGCGTCCGGCATGGGATACGTGACGCGGTTCGAGGTCGACGCCGCGTTCGCCGAGCGGTACCCGGTACGGCAGGCCGGAGGCGACTCCATCCTGGAACTGTGGGTCCCGGCCGAGGAGCTCGAGGAGTTCAACGACCACATCGTCGGCACGATCGAGGTGGTCGCGGAGTTCCGCTGAGCCGGGTGCCCCGGGCGGGGGATGGCCTGCTGGATCAATCCTGTCTACGTTGATTGAGCGCCTCATCCGCTGCGCCCCTGGAGTCCGTCATGTCGGTTTTCCCTGGTGCCCCCGGCGCCGCCTCGCCCCTGCCCCAGCGCCGTCCCGGTGCTCCGCCGGGCCCGCCCCGGCAGGGTTCGGGTGCTCCGCCGGTCCTGACCCGGCAGGAGGGCCCGACCGAACCGCTCGGCGCGCTCCTGCCGGCCGGCGCGCCGGTCGCCGGGCCACCCGCGGAGGACGACCGCGAACCGGACGGCGCCGCCCCGCCGCGCCGGGCCGGGGTGACGGCGGCGGTGCTGATCAGTGTTCTCGCGCTGCTCACCGCCGCGGCGGCCGGGCTGTTCTCCTGGCGTACGTTCCAGACGGTCAGGGCGGTCGCCCCGGCCCCCTCGGTCCCGGCCCCGGCGCCGGAACGGGCCCGGCCACTCGAACCGGTCACCTATCCGGTCTCCTATGCCAAGGAGTCACTGCGGCTCGATCCGGCCTGTGCCGCGGTCGTACACCTGGATCTGGACGAACCCCGGGCCGACGCCGCCGAGAACGTCGCGGACCTCCGTTACGAGAGCCGTTGCGGCAGCATGCCGCCCCGATGGAGCCTGGGCGCCGGAGCCGCCGGCGGCAGCCGCCAGGCCGGCGCCGACAGCGACGCGCAAGCGTGCGAACGGGCCATCCGCACCAGCCCGCTCGGGCGTGGACTCGAGGTGGAGGTCACGAAGGGCACCGCGCTCTGCGTGCTCACCGCCGCCGAGCCGGCCGAACTGGTGCTCGTGGAGATCGTCGACGTCGGCGGCTCCGGCGCCGCGGGCCTGCGCGCGACCTCATGGCGGGTGCTGCGGTAGGGAGAAGTAGAGAGCGGTGACTTGGGCGCGCGGCGCTCCTGACAGAATGTCGGGTGCGCCCCGCGAACCCTGTTAGGAGACGTTTCCGTGATCCGTACCCATGACGCCGGCACTCTGCGCGCGAGCGACGCCGGCACGACGGTGACGCTCGCCGGGTGGGTCGCGCGCCGGCGCGACCACGGCGGTGTCATCTTCGTCGACCTCCGTGACGCCTCCGGCGTGGTGCAGGTCGTGTTCCGCGAGGAGGACGCGCACGCGCTGCGCAACGAGTTCTGCGTGAAGGTCGTCGGCGAGGTCAGCGCCCGCCCGGCCGGCAACGAGAACCCGGAGCTGGCCACCGGCGCGATCGAGGTGGTCGCCAGCGAGCTGACCGTGCTGTCCGAGGCGGCCCCGCTGCCGCTGCCGGTCGACGACACGATCACCGCCTCCGACGACCTCCGGCTCAAGTACCGCTACCTGGACCTGCGCCGCTCCGGCCCGGCGAAGGCGCTGCGCTTGCGCAGCCGCGCCAACCAGATCGCCCGCGAGATCCTGCACGCCCACGACTTCAACGAGATCGAGACGCCGACGCTGACGCGCTCGACGCCGGAGGGCGCCCGCGACTTCCTGGTCCCGGTCCGCCTCCAGCCCGGCACCTGGTACGCGCTGCCCCAGTCCCCGCAGCTGTTCAAGCAGCTGCTGATGGTCGCCGGCATGGAGCGGTACTACCAGATCGCCCGCTGCTACCGCGACGAGGACTTCCGCGCCGACCGCCAGCCGGAGTTCACCCAGCTCGACATCGAGATGTCGTTCGTCACCCAGGACGACGTCATCGCGCTCGGCGAGGAGATCGTCGCGAAGCTGTGGAGCGAGCTCGCCGACTACCAGGTGCAGCTGCCGATCCCGCGGATCACCTGGACCGACGCGATGAACCGCTACGGCTCCGACAAGCCCGACCTGCGGTACGGCGTCGAGCTGGTCGAGCTGACCGAGTACCTCCGCGGCACCGCGTTCCGGGTGTTCGCCGGCGCGATCGACGCCGGAGGCTACGTCGGCGCGGTCGTCATGCCGGGCGGCGCCTCGCAGACCCGCAAGGAGCTCGACGGCTGGCAGGACTGGGCCAAGGCCCGGGGCGCCCGCGGTCTCGCCTACGTGGTCCTCGACGCGGAGACCGGCGAGCCCAAGGGCCCGGTCGCGAAGAACCTGTCGCCGGAGCACCTGTCCGGCCTGGCCGACCAGGTCGGCGCCAAGCCCGGCGACGCGGTCTTCTTCGCCGCCGCCACCGAGCGCCGCGAGGCGCAGGAGCTGCTCGGCGCGGCCCGGATCGAGATCGCCAAGCGGGCCAAGCTGATCGACGAGTCGGCCTGGGCGTTCTGCTGGGTCGTCGACGCCCCGATGTTCGAGAAGACCGAAGACGGTGGCTGGCACGCGGTGCACCACCCGTTCACGTCGCCGAACGAGGAGTGGGAGAGCCGCTTCGAGGAGGCGCCCGACCAGGCCCTCGCGTACGCGTACGACATCGTCGTCAACGGCAACGAGATCGGCGGCGGCTCCGTCCGTATCCACCGCGGCGACGTGCAGAGCCGGGTCTTCGACCTGCTCGGCATCTCCACGGAGGAGGCCGAGGACAAGTTCGGCTTCCTGCTCGAGGCGTTCAAGTACGGCCCGCCGCCGCACGCCGGCATCGCGCTCGGCTGGGACCGCACCTGCATGCTGCTCAGCGGCAACGAGTCGATCCGTGAGGTCATCGCGTTCCCGAAGACCCGCGGCGGTTTCGACCCGCTGACCACCGCGCCGACCCCGATCACCGCACAGCAGCGGCTCGAGGCCGGTATCGACGCCAAGCCGAAGGCCACCGCCGGCACGCCCGGCACTGACGGCCAGGCCGCCCCGGTGCAGCACTCGAACTGACGTCGGCCCGCCGCGAAGGCCGGTTTCCGCCGAACGCTCCCGGAAACCGGCCTTCGGCGTTTCAGAACGACGGGCATTCGGGTATCAGCGAGTTCACAGGCTCTCAGATACCCCCCGGAGGAATTGATGCTCGCCATCGCCGCTGCCGTGATCTTCGGCATCTCGCTTCTCATCGACCTGCTCAACACCAACTTCGGCGCCCCCGTGCTGTTCAACGTCCCGACCCTGACGACGATCGGCCTGCTGCTCCTGGCCCTGTACCTGGCCGGTGTCGGCAGCGGCCCGCGCGCCGGGGCGGGCACCGGCTCCTCCGGCCGCCGCTTCTACGGCCGCCGTCCCGGCCGCGGCTGACCCGAGCGGCCGCCGGCCGCCAGCCTCCGGCCTCTCCGGCCCGACCCCGCCCCGGGTCGGGCCGGAGGTCGTTTCGGACACGCTGCGTGAGGCCGTAGTGGCTGCTCGGGAGCTTTCCACAGGGTGACAGGTGGCGTTTCGGATCATGCTCGACAGGCCGGTACTGTCGGTCGTGATGGATACGGAAGGGCTCTTCTCCCTCGCGCCGCCGGACGCGTCTCCCGCCGCGCCGGACGCGCGGGCCGCCGGATTCGGCCGGCCCGCCGACGACGCCCCGCTGCCGGTTCGGATGCGGCCCGCCTCGCTGGACGAGCTGATCGGGCAGGAGCATCTGCTCGCCCCCGGCGCCCCGCTGCGCCAGCTCGTCACCGGTTCCAGCCCGATGTCGGTGATCCTCTGGGGCCCGCCCGGCACCGGCAAGACCACCATCGCGCACCTGGTCGCCAACGCCACCGATCGCAAGTTCGTCGCCATGTCCGCACTCACCGCCGGCGTCAAGGACGTCCGCGCCGTGATCGACACCGCGCGGCGCGAGCGGCGTTACGGGGGCCCGCCCACCGTCCTGTTCATCGACGAGGTGCACCGCTTCAGCAAGACCCAGCAGGACTCGCTGCTCGCCGCCGTCGAGGACCGGACCGTGACCTTGCTCGCGGCCACCACGGAGAACCCGTACTTCTCGGTCATCTCGCCCCTGCTCTCCCGCTGCGTGCTGCTCACCCTCCAATCCCTCGGCGAGGACCAGGTCCGCCGGCTCATCCGGCGCGCCGTCACCGACGAGCGCGGGCTGGGCGGCGCGGTCACGCTTTCCCCCGACGCCGAGGACCATCTGGTACGGCTGGCGTCCGGCGACGTCCGTAAGGCCCTCACCGCCCTCGAGGCCGCGGCCGGCTCCGCGCTCGCCCAGAACGCGCCCGAGATCGACCTCGCCACCGCCGAGAAGGCGGTCGACGTCGCCGCTGTCCGCTACGACCGGGACGGCGACGCCCACTACGACGTGATCAGCGCGTTCATCAAGAGCATGCGCGGCAGCGATCCCGACGCGGCCCTGCACTACCTGGCCCGGATGCTCGTCGCCGGCGAGGACCCGCGGTTCATCGCCCGGCGCATCGTGATCTTCGCGAGCGAGGACGTCGGCATGGCCGACCCGCAAGCACTGCTGGTGGCGAGCGCCGCCGCCCAGGCCGTGCAGAACGTGGGCCTGCCCGAAGCCGGTCTCAACCTCGCCCAGGCCGTCGTGCACCTGGCCACCGCCCCCAAGTCCAACAGCGTCACCACGGCCCTCGCCGAGGCGATGGCCGACGTGCGGGCCGGTCGCGGTGGCGCGGTGCCGCCCCACCTGCGGGACGCGCACTATCCGGGGTCGAAAGGGCTCGGTCACGGGCGGGGATATCGCTACCCCCACGACGATCCGCGGGGTGTGGTGCGCCAGCAGTACGTTCCGGACGATCTCGTCGGCACCGACTACTACCGGCCGACCGATCACGGTGCGGAGCGGGCGGTGGCGGAGCGGGTGCCGCGGTTGCGGCGGATCGTGCGGGGTTCCGGCCCCTCGTCCCGCCCTTCGTCGGCCACCTCTTCCTCCTCGGCCGCCCCCGGGGTGGCTGCCGGCGGTGCTTCCGCGGGTGGAGCCGGTGCGGCTGGGGGCGCGGTGGGCCTTCCGGGTGCGGTCGGCGGCGATTCTCCGAGCGGATCCGGTACGGCCGGAGGCGGCGCTGTGGACGCCGTGGACCGGGCCGGCAGCGCCTCCTCCTCGAACGGATCCGGGGCGCCGGGCGAGCCTTCCGCGGCGGATAGTGGGGAATTCAATTCGGGCCCGGTGAGCAGGGGAGTCACCGCTTCGGCGGGGGTGCCGGACCGCGCGGCGGGTGGTGCTCGGGCCGCGGATGAGTCACAGTCGTCGGCGGACTCGAAACCGGCGGCCGGGCAATCGGTTGCAGCACGTCACGAAGACGTGGCGGAAAGTGTTGAAGGTTCCGGTCGTGCGGAGAGCGCTGCCGGTGCCGGGTCGGAATCGGCCGGCGGTGGCGCGGCGGAGCGGTCTCCGGAACCGCGCGCCGTGCGGCACGAGGCAGGGACGGCCGGGCGGAGCCCGGATGCGGCCGGTGCCGAGGGTGATGACGAGAGCGGCGACAGCGCCGGAGAGGAACAGCGGTGACAGGGCGGGGTTCCGATCGGCCCGACGACGACGCCGGTCCGCGCGAAGGGCAGGGCGGTAAGAACCGCCGGCGCTTCGGGCGCGGGGGCCGCGCCGAGCAGCCGGTTGCTCCCGTGGAGGTGCCGCAGGAGGAGACCGGCTGGCTCGACGATCTGCGTACGGCGAAACACGACCGTGGCGCGATCGGCCCCGGCGCCCTTCCCGGCGAGGCCCGCAGCAGCAAGTCCGGCCGGGCCGCGCCCGGACCGGACGACGTTCCCGACGAGGACTTCGCCTTTCCCGGCGGCCAGGACGACTTCGCCGCAGCACCCGGCCGCGGTGACGGCGACCCCACCGGTGGCCGGCCGAACGGCGGACCGGGACCGGCGTCCCGGTCCGGTCCGGTTCCGCGGGGCGCCGCCCCTGGCCAGATCCCTCCGGCGGCAGCGCCGTCCGGACCGGTGCCGCCGGGCCGGGATGGGCAGCGTCCGGTTCCCGGGGCGGCCGGTCCCGCGGGGCAGCGTTCCGGGCCGGTCGGCCCGGGCGGTCCCGGACAGGTTCCCCCGGCGATGCCGGCCGGCCCCGGTCAGGGCGCACCGGCCACCCGGGGGGCCGTCGGTCCTCCCGGTCAGGTGCCTCCGGGTCAGCGTGCCGGCGCCCCTGCTCAGTCTTCCGCCGGTCAGCGTGCCGGTGCGGTTCCGCCCGGGCAGATGCCGTCGGGGTCGGTCCCGCCCGGTCGGATGCCCGGCGGTCCGGGCGGCGGTGCGAGCGCGCCTGGTCAGATGCCGCCGGGTCCGCGTGGTGGCGTGGCGCCGGCCGGACAGGCGCCGCCCGGCGGGATGCGGCCCGGTCAGGTGCCGCCTGGTGTCGTTCCCGGCGGTCAGCGTGCCGGTGCGGTGCCGCCCGGTCAGAATGCGGTAGGCCCGGTCGCGGGCGGCACGATGCCCCCGGGCCGGGGGCCCACAGGCGCGGTTCCGCACGGCCAGACCCCGCCGGGGCCCGGTGGTCCCGGGCGGATGCCGCCCGGCGGCGTTCCGGGCCAGGTTCCCCCGGCTGGTGTTCCTGGGCAGATGCCGCGGGGCGGTGTGCCGGGTCAGATGCCTCAAGGCCCTGCTTCGGGCCAGGTCCCTTCGGGTGGTCCTCCCGGGCAGATGCCGCGAGGTGGGGCCCCGGGTCAGATGCCCCAGGGTCCTGGAACGGGGCAGATTCCCCCGGGTGGTGCCCCGGGGCAGATGCCGCGGGCCACGGTTCCGGGACAGGTGTCGCCGGCTGCCGCATCGCGTCAGATGCCGCCGGAGGCTCGGCCGGTTCAGACCCCGCCGGGAACGGTTCCCGGGCAGATCTCGTCTCGTGCCGCGCAGCGTCAGGTGCCTCCGGGCGCTGGACCCGGCCCGATTCCGCCGGGTGCGATGCCGCCCGGTCAGGTTGCTCCGGGAACCGGCGTGCCCGGTCAGATGCCGCCCGGCGCGCGCCGCAACGGGCCTCAGCAGGGTGGACGGGCCGTCGTCGGCCCCGAAACGGGCGGCGGACGTCGTCAGATCGATCCGGCTCCGTCCGGGCAGACGTTCCCCGGGCAGGCGCCGGGGGCGGCCGGGGGCGTCCCGCTCTCCGGCAACCCGCCGGAACTGCCGGGAGCCCGGTCCATGCCGCCCGGCGTGCGGGGCGCGGCAGCGACCGCGGGACCGGTTTCGTCGGGGGCCCGCCCGGTCTCGCCCGATGCACGCTCAGCAGGACCGGGCATCCGGCCCACCTCGCCGGCCGGTCCCGCCCGCGACCGTTTCCGTCCGGCCGACCCGGTATCCCCGGGCCGTCCCGACGCCGTTCATCGGTC